>NZ_CP108106.1:4623750-5245000 GCF_041435195.1 Streptomyces sp. NBC_00224 | reverse complement strand
GTTCGCCACTAATCCACCCCGAAAGGCTTCATCGTTCGACTTGCATGTGTTAAGCACGCCGCCAGCGTTCGTCCTGAGCCAGGATCAAACTCTCCATGAATGTTTACCGGTAATCCGGTCCACACACACGAAAGAGCGGGACAGTCATGTCGGAATAAGACCGACCGTCCTCAGCGTCCTCGCTGTGTAATTGCCTGCCCGCCACAAGGGCGCACAGGACTTTTCAAAGGAACCTCCAACCCACCACAGTGGATGGGCCGGGGTTGTCAATCTGGCGTTGACTTTTGGCACGCTGTTGAGTTCTCAAGGTACGGACGCTTCCTTTGTTCCCGTTTCCGGGCCCTCCGGGCGCTTCCTTCGTTTCCGACTCTATCAGACTCTTTCGTGTCCGATTCCCAGTCAGCGGGATTCGCTTTCCAGGTTTCCGCTTTCGCGTTTCCCTTTCCGGCGAGTCCGACTCTATCAGATCCTTTCGGGCCTGCTTTCCGGTCTCCCGGGTCAAGTCGGTTTGTCTTCCCGGCTGTTCGGCCGTTCCGACGAGTGAGACTTTAGCGGAATCCTCGCCCCCGATCCAATCGGGGGCCGCGTCCTTATCGAACGCGGATTCCTCATTTCGCAAAAGCGCACGAAAAACGAAACAGCGGTGATCGCCGTTCGGATCAAGTGGTTGGTGCGGAATGGCTGTCCGGGGACCGACCGGAGTCGGCGCTCACGTCGGACAACTCGGAGAACACTACGTACGGGCCAAGTGCGTGTCAACCCCGGCCCGGAGGCCGTCTGGCTGGTTCTTTCGGCCGAGGAAGGGGTGGCAGGACGGCCGATCTGGGGCGGGTGGGTGCGCGCCTAGTTTGGGCTGCATGAGGAGTCTTGTCCGGGTCGCCGGAGTTGTCGGGGTCACCGCCGTCGTGAGCGCCGCGAGCGTGGTCGGGGCCGTGACCGCGTACGCCGCCGATGGCGACGAGCGGGTCGCGCGCGTCCGCGCGCGCATGGTCGATGCCGTCAACCGTGAGACGCGCGGCGAGATCGACCGGCTGCGGCAGTGCGGGGACGAGGTGTCGCGGGCCGAGGCTGATCGGCTGGAACGGCTGCTCCGCGACTCGTGTCTATATGCGGAGCAGCTCCACTCCGTACGGGCGCCGCTCGCCCGGAACGCGGCGGCGCGGGGTGAGACGGGTTCGTACGGAGTGGAGAGCACGTATCGAGTGGTGGGCGCGGATGCTGTCGCATCCTCCGGTGATCCCCTGCGGGCCGCCCGTGAGGTGGCCGAAGGGGCGCCCGTCGGGGCCGCCGCGCTGGTGGCGGGGGCGTCCGTCCTGCTGGTGGGTGGGGGCGCCGCCGTCGCCTCCGTGCGGTGGCGACGGCGGGACCAATAGAGGGAGTGGCTCAGCCGTTGCCCGAGGCCAGCTCTCGGCTGCGGTCGCGGGCGGCTTCCAGGGCCGCGATCAGGGCGGCTCGTACGCCGTGGTTCTCCAGCTCGCGGATCGCGCTGATCGTGGTGCCCGCCGGGGAGGTGACCGCCTCGCGGAGCTTGACCGGGTGTTCACCGCTGTCGCGGAGCATCACGGCGGCGCCGATGGCTGCCTGCACGATCAGGTCGTGGGCCTGGGCGCGCGGCAGGCCGAGCAGGATGCCGGCGTCGGTCATCGCCTCGACCAGGTAGTAGAAGTACGCCGGGCCCGAGCCGGAGAGTGCGGTGGCCGCGTCCTGCTGGGACTCGGGGACGCGCAGGGTCTTGCCGACGCCGCCGAAGATCTCCTCGGTGTGGGCGAGGTGGGTCGGGGTCGCGTGGCTGCCGGCGCTGATGACGGACATGCCCTCGTCGACGAGCACGGGGGTGTTCGGCATGACGCGGACGACCGGGGTGTTCGCCGCGAGCCGTTCCTCGATGAACGCGGTGGGGATGCCGGCGGCGGCGCTGATGACCAGGCGGTCGGGGGTGACGTGGGGGGCGAGCTCGTCGAGCAGGCGACCCATGTCCTGGGGCTTCACGGCGAGGATCAGGGTGTCGGCGCGCTTGGCGGCTTCGGCGTTGGTGACGGACTCGACGCCGTAACGAGTACGGAGTTCCTCCGCGCGTTCCGGGCGACGGGTGGTGACCAGGAGGTTCGCGGGGTTCCAGCCGGCGCGGATCATCCCGCTCAGGAGGGCTTCGCCGATCTTGCCGGTGCCGAGGACTGCGACGGTGTGGGTCATGCGGTCACCCTCCGGGTGGTGCGGGGTCTGACGTCGTCATCCTCGCACCGTGCGGGGTGTGGGGGGTGGGGTGTCCGAGGAGCGGTACGGGGTGCCGGGCCGTGTTCCGTACGTGCTTCACGCGGTGCGGCGGCGGAGCGTTGCCGCGCCCAGGGCCAGGACCAGGAGTGCGCAGGCGGCGACGATCAGGGTGTCGCGTACGAACGCGGTGGTCGGGTCGGGGTGGTGGAGGATCTGCGTCATCGCGTCGACCGCGTACGACATGGGCAGCACGTTCGAGACGGCACGCAGGGCGGGCTGCATGGACTCGCGCGGGGTGAACAGGCCGCAGAGCAGCAGCTGGGGGAAGATCACGGCCGGCATGAACTGGACCGCCTGGTACTCGGAGGCCGCGAAGGCCGAGACGAACAGGCCGAGGGCCGTGCCCAGGAGCGCGTCGAGCAGGGCCACCAGGAGGAGCAGCCACGGGGAGCCCAGGACGTCCAGGCCCAGGAGCCAGACGGAGAGGCCGGTGGCCAGGGCGGACTGGACGATGGCGAGCAGGCCGAAGGCGAGGGCGTAGCCCGCGATGAGGTCGCCCTTGCCGAGTGGCATGGCGAGGAGCCGTTCGAGGGTGCCCGAGGTGCGTTCGCGCAGGGTGGCGATCGACGTCACCAGGAACATCGTGATCAGCGGGAAGATGCCGAGCAGGGACGCGCCGATGCTGTCGAAGGTGCGGGGCGAGGCGTCGAACACGTACCGCAGCAGGGTGATCATCACGACCGGTACGAGGAGCATCAGCGCGATGGTGCGGGGGTCGTGGCGGAGCTGACGCAGGACGCGGGCGGCGGTGGCGAGGGTGCGGCCGGGGCTCAGGGCGGGGGTTCGGCCGGTGGCTGTGGGTGGCGTGCTCGCGGGGGTGGTCATCGCGCAGCCTCCCTCTCGGGGAGCGGGGTGCGGCCGTCGAGGTCTTCGAGGTCTTCGAGGTCGGCCTCGTCCACGAGGGTGAGGAAGGCTTCCTCGACCGTGGCCGCGCCGGTACGGGTGCGGAGGGCGGCCGGGGTGTCCTCGGCCAGGATCCGGCCGTCCCGCATCAGGAGCAGGCTGTGGCAGCGCTCGGCCTCGTCCATGACGTGCGAGGAGACCAGGATCGTGGTGCCGCGTTCGGCGGCGATGGTGTGGAAGAGGTTCCACAGGTCGCGGCGCAGGACGGGGTCGAGGCCGACGGTCGGCTCGTCGAGGACGAGCAGTTCGGGGGTGCCGAGCAGGGCGACCGCGAGCGAGACGCGGCTGCGCTGGCCGCCGGAGAGGCGGCCCGCGAGGGCGTCGGCGTGGGTGGTGAGGGCGACGTCCGTGATGGCCCGTTCCACCGCGGTCGCGCGGACGGCTCGGTGGGCGCGGCCCGGCTGGAGCACGGCGGCGAAGTAGTCCAGGTTCTGACGCACCGTCAAGTCGTCGTACACGGACGGTGATTGCGTGACGTACCCGACCAGGGGCCGCAGGGCCGGGGTGCCGGCCGGGTGGCCGAGGACGGTGAGGGTGCCGGAGACCTTGGCCTGGGTGCCGACGATGGACCGCATCAGGGTGGATTTGCCGCAGCCGGAGGGGCCTAGGAGGCCGGTGATGCGGGCCTGGGGGGTGGTGAAGTTGAGGTCGCGGAGTACGGGGTGGGGGCCTCGGGTGACCGTTAGGGCTTGGGCGGTGATGGCGGGGGTGGGGTTGTTTGGGGTGCCCTTGTTTTCCGGGGGGTCCGGGGGGTCCGGGGTCCTGGGCTCGTAATTCATCATGTGTTGAATAATGCTCGCGGAGGGGTTGGGCGTCAAGGATCCCGGGGGGGGGCGTGGGGGGGGCTCGGCGTGGCGGCCGTGGGGTGGTGCTGTCTTTTTGTTCCCCACCCCGCCCCTTCCCGAAAGCCCTGGGCGGGCGGCCGGGTGGGTGGTGGGGGTGTGGGGTGGGGCGGGCTGCTGGGGCTGTGCCCCACGACCCCAGCGGGGCTGCGCCCCGGGCCCCGTTTGTCTGCGGGTCGTCTGTGGCTGGTCGCGCAGTTCCCCGCGCCCCTAAAAGCCTGTGGCTGAGCTATGTTCTCCGGCTGCGGCGTCCCAGCCCCCACCGAACCCGCAGGCCCGAGTACTACTTGCGCTTCGGGCGCTTTCGGGTTGCTGGGTTTCCCTTGCGGCGTTCGTAGCGCTTCAGCGCTTCCTCGTACTCCTTGCGGTGGAGGGATTCGCCGGGGGCTTCCCGGAAGGCCCGGAAGGCGTAGGCCAGGAGGGAGCCCACGAAGCCGATCGCCTTCAGGCCCTGGAGGGAGCGTTCTCTCTCCGGGTCCGTGGGGCGCGCGCCGAAGCCCTCCCAGGTCTTGCGGAACGCCATCGCGCTGCACACCGCGAACATCACCACGACCAGGACGGTCACGAAGCTGCCGGTGTCCGCGATCTGGAGGCCTTCGTACGCGAAGCGCAGCACGAAGCACGCCGCCACCGCCGCGGCCAGGGCGCCGATCGCCACCCCGGCGCGGCGCAGGCCGTAGCCGTTGTCGTGGCCGACCCACGTCGTGCCGAAGAAACGGATGGGCTCGGGCTCGGGGCCGCCCCCGCCATTGCCGTTCTGGTCGCTCATGGGCTTGATTATCCCCCGGCCGCGAGAAGGGCCGCGAGAAGCGGCCTCAGCCGCAGCGGACCGCCACGTAACCGTCGCTGCCCGTCTTCACGTACGCGTCCGACACGTACTGCCCGTTGGCGATGTTGTCCCAGATGTTCGTCGTCCCGTACGGGCCGGAGACCGTCGTTCCGGGGCACTGGCAGTTGATCGGGACGCTCACCCCGGCGGGCAGCACCTTGACCACCGGGTATCCCGTGCCGGGGCCGCTGCGGACGTTCACCCGGACGCCCGGTGCCACCGCGTACCGCCTCGTCGTCGCCTCGGCCTCCACGCCCGCGAGCTCTTCCGCAGTCATCTCGGACCTCCCCCATCACCCGTCACTGTGCGTACGCCGCGTACGCGACCCGCAGGCTAGCAAGCCCCTCGGGTCTCGCACGCATCATCGACTAGGCTCCGAGCGTCGCGCTCGGGGACGAACACACGGGGGTGGGCGATGCCGCCGCTGCGCAGCACGGGGCCGGGCCCGGAAGCAGAGCATCCGGAGTACGCCGGGCAGTACCTGCTGGAGTCGACGCTCGGCACCGGCGGCATGGGCGTGGTCCATCTGGCCGCGTCCGCCTCCGGCCTGCGCCTGGCCGTCAAGGTCGTCCACGCCCAGCACGCCAAGGACCCCGAGTTCAGGGCGCGGTTCCGGCAGGAGGTGTCGGCCGCGCGGCGGGTGAGCGGGGCTTTCACCGCGTCCGTCGTCGATGCCGACCCGACGGCCGAGCGGCCCTGGATGGCCACCCTCTACATCCCCGGGCCCACCCTCGCCGAGGAAGTGAAGCGGAACGGCCCCCTCGCCCCCTCTCAGATACGGCGGCTCGGCGCCGGGCTCGCCGAGGCCCTGCGCGACATCCATCGCGCCGGGGTCGTGCACCGCGACCTCAAGCCGAGCAACGTCCTGCTCGCCGCCGACGGGCCCAAGGTCATCGACTTCGGCATCTCACGCCCGTACGACAGCGATCTGCGCACCGAGACCGGGAAGCTCATCGGCACCCCGCCGTTCATGGCGCCGGAGCAGTTCCAGTCGCCGCGCGAGGTCGGGCCCGCCGCCGACGTCTTCGCGATGGGCGCGGTCCTGGTGCACGCGGCGACCGGGAACGGGCCGTTCGACTCCGAGAGCCACTACATCGTGGCGTACCAGGTGGTGCACAACGAGCCCGATCTGACCGGGGTGCCGGACGATCTCGTACCGCTGCTGCGGAGCTGTCTCGCCAAGAAGCCCGAGGACCGGCCCACGCCGGACGAGCTGATGGCGGAGCTGCGCTCGGCGGCGTACGGGACCGAGGCCTTCATCCCGACCCAGCGGTTCCGCAACCCGGTCGAGAAGGTGCCGGGGCGGCCCTGGCCGGGCGGGGAGGAGGACGGTTCCTCCGATGTGCCCACGCACAAGCGGGCGGCCGCCGAGCCGTCCGCGGCTCCCCGGCGCGCGCGCCGGCCGCTGCGGTGGGCCGCCGCCGGTGCCGCCCTGGCGGCTGTGGTCGCGGGTGGGGTGCTGGGTGTACGGATGGGAGCGGGTGAGGACGACGGCGGCGCCCGGCAGACCGGGCCGACCGGTCAAGAGGCCCGCCGCGCCGCCGCGTTCACGCCCTGGGCCGTGCCGCTCGCGGGCGGCGGGGGCGGGAACCGTATGCCCGCCTGCTCCCTCGCCGGGGCGGGCGGGGCCCTGTACTGCGCCGCACCCGGCGTCACCGCGGCCCGGCTCGATCCGGCGAACGGCCGCGTCCTGTGGTCGGTGAAGGCCAAGGGCGCGACCGGGCGGGTGGCCGACGACGGGCAGCCCCGGGTCTCCGGCGGGCTCGTCCTCGTGGCGCCGGCGGGCTCGGGCCACCTGGCCGCGCTCGACCCGGCGACCGGCGCCACGCGCTGGACCCGCCCGGTCCCGGCGCACGCGGCACTCGCCTTCAGCGACACGTCCGTCGTGTTCACCGCCGACAGCGGCGAGGTGCGCTGCCTCGACAGCGCGACCGGCAAGGAGCGCTGGCACGGGCGGCCCGCCGCCGCGACGGCGCAGTGGGTGGCGGCGCCCGGCGGTACCGCGCTGTACGCCGTGTCGGTGGCCGAGAACGCGGCGACCTCGCTGGTCACCGCCGTCGCGCCGGACACCGGCAAGGTGCTCTGGACCAAGCGGCTGCCGGGTTCGCTGGGGCCCGTCGGGGTGGCGGGCGGGGCGCTCGCCCTGCTCGCGGCGGACACCGACAGCTTCACGACGGCGGTCGTACGCCTGGACACCGCGACCCGGGCCGTACGCCGTACGCCGCTGCCCGCCCCCGTCGACCAGGCTCAGGCGACGGTCGACGGCGACACGGTGTACGTGTTCGGGGCGGGCGGGTCGCTGCTCGCGGTGGACGCGGGGCGCGGCGCGCAGCTATGGCGGCTGGAGACGGGCGCGGCCCGTGCCTCGCGGCCGGTCGCGGGCGGCGGGCGGGTGTACGTGACGGCTTCGGACGGGCGGCTGCTGGCCGTGGACGCGGGGCGGGGTGTGCTGGTCGGGCAGACCGGTCCGCGGATGGCGTCGGGCCGCGACACGTTTGCGGCGAGTCTGGGGGCGCCGGTGCTGAGTGGGGGGCGAGTGTTCGGGAGTGCGCCGGACGGGGCGGTGTTCGGGGTGGACGCGGGGACGCTAGCCGGAGGGTGAAGGGGTGCCGCGCACCCCTTCACCCTCCATTGGCGTCAGCCCAGCTTCGACACGTCCCTGACCGCGCCCTTGTCCGCGCTCGTGGCCATCGCCGCGTATGCCCGCAGGGCTGCCGAGACCTTGCGTTCGCGGGACTTCGGGGCGTAGACGCCGCCCAGCGCCTCACGACGAGTCGTCAGTTCGGGCTCGGGGACGAGGAGTTCGATCGTACGGTTGGGGATGTCGATGCGGATGCGGTCGCCGTCCTCGACCAGGGCGATCGTGCCGCCGGACGCCGCCTCGGGCGAGGCGTGGCCGATGGAGAGGCCCGAAGTGCCGCCGGAGAAGCGGCCGTCCGTGATCAGCGCGCAGGACTTGCCGAGGCCGCGGCCCTTGAGGAACGACGTCGGGTAGAGCATCTCCTGCATACCGGGGCCGCCCTTGGGGCCCTCGTAGCGGATGACGACGACGTCGCCCTCCTTGATCTCCTTGCGGAGGATCTTGTCGACGGCCTCGTCCTGCGACTCGCAGACGACCGCCGGGCCCTCGAACGTCCAGATGGACTCGTCGACGCCGGCCGTCTTCACGACGCAGCCGTCCTCGGCGAGGTTGCCCTTGAGGACGGCCAGGCCGCCGTCCTGCGAGTACGCGTGGGCGGCGTCGCGGATGCAGCCGTTCGCCGCGTCCGTGTCCAGCGTCTCCCAGCGCTTGGACTGGGAGAACGCGGTCGCCGAGCGCTCGCAGCCGGGGGCCGCGTGCCACAGCTCGACGGACTCGGGCGTCGCCGAGCCGCCGCGCACGTCCCATGCGTCCAGCCACTCCTTGATGGAGCGGGAGTGGACGGCGTGGACGTCCTCGTTGAGCAGGCCCGCGCGGTAGAGCTCGCCGAGGATGGCGGGGATGCCGCCCGCGCGGTGCACGTCCTCCATGTAGTACGTGGTCGAGGGCGCGACGTTGGGCGCGACCTTGGCCAGGCAGGGGACGCGGCGCGAGATCGCGTCCATGTCCGGGAGGCCGTAGTCGAGCTCGGCCTCCTGGGCGGCGGCGAGCAGGTGCAGGATCGTGTTGGTGGAGCCGCCCATGGCGATGTCGAGGGCCATGGCGTTCTCGAACGCCGCGCGCGTGGCGATGCTGCGCGGGAGGACGGAGGCGTCGTCGTCCTCGTAGTACCGCTTGGTGATGTCGACGACCGTGCGGGCCGCGTTCTCGTACAGGGCGCGGCGGGCCGTGTGGGTGGCGAGGACCGAGCCGTTGCCGGGCAGGCTCAGGCCGATGGCCTCGGTCAGGCAGTTCATCGAGTTGGCGGTGAACATGCCGGAACAGCTGCCGCAGGTGGGGCAGGCGTTCTCCTCGATACGGAGGATGTCCTCGTCGGAGACGTTCTCGTTGACCGCGTCGCTGATCGCGTTGATCAGGTCGAGCTTGCGGACGGTGCCGTCGACGAGGGTGGCCTGGCCGGCCTCCATCGGGCCGCCGGAGACGAAGACGGCGGGGATGTTGAGGCGCATCGCGGCCATCAGCATGCCCGGGGTGATCTTGTCGCAGTTGGAGATGCAGATCAGGGCGTCGGCGCAGTGGGCCTCGACCATGTACTCCACGCTGTCCGCGATCAGGTCGCGGGAAGGCAGGCTGTAGAGCATGCCGCCGTGGCCCATCGCGATGCCGTCGTCGACCGCGATGGTGTTGAACTCGCGGGGGACGGCGCCGGCGGCCAGGATCGCGTCGGAGACGATGCGGCCGACGGGGGCGAGGTGGGTGTGCCCGGGCACGAACTCGGTGAAGCTGTTCGCCACCGCGATGATCGGCTTGCCGATGTCCGCGCCGGCTACGCCCGAGGCGCGCATCAGGGCGCGGGCGCCGGCCATGTTGCGGCCGTGGGTGACGGTGCGGGACCTCAGCTCGGGCATTGCGCTTGCTCCTCAGCATCCTGAATAGCCAGATCGGGCTGCTTCGAGCGTACGCTCCGGCTCCAAGATCTGGACGGGGTGTCCGGATGGCGGGACGGGTGGCTCGGCATCCGGGCGGCCGGGGCAGGGGGCCAGGGACCGGCGGGCGGGGAGGCCGGAGAGGACCGGTCGACGGATCAGCCCGGGTCCGTCAGATATCTCTGCAGGGTCGGTGCCACCATCCTGATGATCTCCTCCGGGTCCGTGGACGCCAGTGGTTCGACCTTGATGACGTAGCGCAGGACCGCGATGCCCACCATGTGCGACGCCGCCAGTTCCGCGCGGAAGCGGGGGTCGGGGACGTCCAGGTCCGCCGCCACCCGTTCCAGGACGCGGCGCAGGACGAAGGTGCGCAGGACCTTCGCCGCCGCCTCGTGGGTCAGGGCCGAGCGGAAGAGCGCGAGGAGCTGCGCGCGCGTGGCGGGGTTCTCCCAGACCTCGATGAAGTAGCGGGCCATGCGTTCGCCGACGCCGTCGAGGGAGGCGCCGGCACCGACCACCGCCGGGGCCGGCTGGACCGGCTCCAGGGTCATCTCCACCGCCGCCTCGAACACCTCGTCCTTGGTGCCGAAGTAGTGGTGGACGAGCGCCGCGTCCACGTCGGCCGCCTTGGCGATGCCGCGTACGGACGTCTTGTCGTAGCCGCGCTGGGCGAACTCCGCCCGGGCCGCCTCCAGGATCCGCTCGCGCGCCCCGGGGCCGCTGTCGGCCTCGGCGCGCGACGGACGGCCCCGGCCCCGGCGGCGCGGGGCGGACGCGGAAGCCGTGCCGGTCACCGGCGCACCTTCGAGGCGAGGTGCAGCCGGGTGAAGGCAAGGGCCTCCGCGAGGTCGGCCTCGCGTTCGGCCGCGGACATGGCCCGGCGGGTGTTGACCTCGATGACGACGTGCCCGTCGAAGCCGGTGCGGGCCAGGCCCTCCAGGAGCTCGGCGCACGGCTGGTTGCCCCGGCCGGGCACCAGGTGCTCGTCCTTGGCGGAGCCCTTGCCGTCGGCGAGGTGGACGTGGGCGAGCCGGTCGCCCATGCGGTCGACGAGTGCCATCGCGTCGGTGCGGGCGGTCGCGGCGTGCGAGAGGTCGACCGTGAAGTGCCGGTAGTCGTCCTTGGTGACGTCCCAGTCGGGTGCGTACGCGAGCATCTCCCGGTCGCGGTAGCGCCAGGGGTACATGTTCTCGACGGCGAACCGTACGTCCGTCTCGTCCGCCATCCGCCAGATGCCGGTGACGAAGTCGCGGGCGTACTGGCGCTGCCAGCGGAACGGCGGGTGCACCACCACGGTGGAGGCGCCCAGCTTCTCGGCAGCGGCTCTCGCCCGTTGCAGCTTCACCCAGGGGTCGGTCGACCAGACCCGCTGGGTGATCAGCAGACAGGGGGCGTGAACGGCCAGGATCGGCACCTGGTGGTAGTCGGAGAGGCGGCGCAGGGCGTCGATGTCCTGGCTGACCGGGTCGGTCCAGACCATGACCTCGACGCCGTCGTACCCCAGGCGCGCGGCGATCTCGAAGGCCGTCGCCGTCGACTCCGGATAGACCGAAGCCGTCGACAGGGCGACCTTCGCATCCGGGATGCGCACTACTGGTTCTGCCACGGAGACAGCGTACGGGCACCCACAAGAGGGGCCGCGAGGGGACCGTCCACCTGGCCGGACCCCTTCGCCCGCACCGGGGCAGGGCCTGCGGCGACCCTCGTCATCCCACCGGCAGCTGGTCCAGGTGGCGCAGGATCACGCCCTCGCGCAGCGCCCACGGGCAGATCTCCAGCTCCTCCACCCCGAACAGGTCCATCGCCCCCTCGGCCACCAGCGCCCCCGCGAGCAGCTGGCGCGCGCGGCCCTCGGAGACGCCGGGCAGCGTGCCGCGCTGCTCGGTGGTCATCGCGGCGAGCTTGGGCACCCACTCCTCCAGCGACTTGCGGCTCAGGGTGCGCTGGACGTACACGCCCTCGGTGGAGCGGGCGGCGCCCGCGATCCTGGCGAGCTGCTTGAAGGTCTTGGAGGTGGCGACGACGTGGTCCGGCGAGCCGGAGCGGATGAACTCGCCGACCGTACGGGCGATCTGCGCGCGTACGTGGCGGCGCAGCGCCCGTACGTCGGAGGGGTCCGGCGGGTCGCCCGGCAGCCAGGCCGCGGTGAGCCGGCCGGCGCCCAGCGGCAGCGACACGGCCGCGTCGGGCTCCTCGTCGATCCCGTACGCGATCTCCAGGGAGCCGCCACCGATGTCCAGGAGCAGCAGTTTTCCGGCGGACCAGCCGTACCAGCGGCGGGCCGCGAGGAAGGTGAGGCGGGCCTCCTCCTCGCCGGAGAGGACACCGAGGTCGACGCCGGTCTCCTCCTTGACCCGGCCGATCACCAGGTCCGCGTTGCTCGCCTCGCGCACCGCGGAGGTGGCGAACGGGAGCATTTCCTCGACGCCCTTGTCCTCGGCCGCGATCAGCGCGCCGCTGACCGTGGCCACCAGCCGGTCGACGCCTTCCGGTCCGATCGCACCGTCCCCGTCGAGGAGTTCGGCGAGCCTCAGCTCGGCCTTGTGCGAGTACGCGGGCAGCGGCGCGGCACCGGCGTGCGCGTCCACCACCAGCAGGTGAACCGTATTCGACCCCACATCGAGGACTCCGAGTCTCATGGGCTGAACGCTACTGCCGTTGCGGACATACGCTTGTCCCGTGCCAAAGACGAAAAAGGCGAAGCCGGGCAAAGCCAAGGCCCCCAAGACTCCCAAGCAGCGGGCCGACGAGCAGGGGGTCGACTTCCCGCGCGCGTGGGTCGAGTTCCCGGACCCCACCGACGACGAACAGATCTTCCGCTGCGACCTGACCTGGCTGACCTCGCGGTGGACCTGCGTCTTCGGCAGCGGCTGCCAGGGCATCCAGGCGGGCCGCGCCGACGACGGGTGCTGCACGCTCGGCGCGCACTTCTCGGACGAGGACGACGAGAAGCGTGTGGCGGGGCACGTGGCGCGGCTCACCCCGGACCTGTGGCAGTTCCACGACGAGGGCACGCAGAGCGGCTGGGTCCAGCTCGACGAGGACGGCGAGCGGCAGACCCGCAGGTGGGAAGGTTCCTGCATCTTCCAGAACCGGCCCGGGTTCGCGGGCGGCGCGGGCTGCTCGCTGCACATCCTGGCGCTCAAGGAGGGCAAGGAGCCGCTGGAGACCAAGCCGGACGTCTGCTGGCAGCTGCCGGTGCGGCGTACGTACGACTGGATCGACCGGCCGGACGAGACGCGCGTGCTGCAGATCTCGATCGGTGAGTACGACCGGCGCGGCTGGGGTCCGGGCGGCCACGACCTGCACTGGTGGTGCACCTCGGCGACCTCGGCGCACGGCGCGGGCGAGCCGGTCTATGTGACCTACCGGCCGGAGCTGACCGAGCTGATGGGCAAGAAGGCGTACGCCGTGCTCGTGGGCCTGTGCGAGGCGCGGCTCGCGTCCTCGCTGCCGCTGGTGGCACCGCACCCGGCGGACCCGGCACGCTGACGGCCGTACCGGCGGCGCCCTCATGACGGCTGCGGCGGCGACGCCGGGTCGCTCGGGGTGTCCGGCGGCGAGGACGGGGCCGTCGGGGTCGGTGACTGGGAGGTCGGGGTGGGCGACGGGCTGGTCGGCGTCGGGGAGGCGGGCGGCGGCGTTGCTGTCGTGGGCGGGGTCGGCTCCGGCGAGGACGGCGTGCCGGGGTCGGGCGAGGCGGGCGGGATGGCCCGCGTCCCCTGCCCGGTCCCGGTGATCCGTACGACCGCGCCCGAGGGCCGCAGGCCGACCTGGGCCGACCACGGGCCGCGCGGCTCGCGCGCGTGGTTGACGGAGACGTACACGGATACGTTTCCGCCCGCCTCCAGCGTCCCGCCCGTACTGCTGAAGACGAGCCAGGGCGCGTTCGTCCACAGCGACCAGCGCACCGGGGCGTCGCCCGTCGCGGTGAGCGTGAGGACCGTGACGCCGCCCTGCGAGCGGGCCGAGACGGTGAGGTCGCCGGGGCTGGTCGGGCTGGCCGAGCCGGGGCTGACGACCTCCACGGAGACGTCGGCGGGGGCGCGGCTGCCGGTGGTGGAGCGGGGGTCGGGGTCGGTGCGGGCGTTGCCCGCGTTCTCGTAGCGCTCGTACGGGAGCCCCTCAAGGCCGCCCGCGCTGTCCGCCTCGCTGGCGGTGATCTTGGTGCCGTCGTGGGACTCGCCGGTCGCGGGGGCGCCCCGGTACGCGGCCCAGAGCGCGAAGGCGGGCGCGGCGACGACCGTGGCCACCACCGTGGTCGTCACGGCACGCGCGCGCAGCCGGTCCCGGCGGGCGGCGCGGTCCTTGGGGTCCATCGGGAAGCCGGACCGGTCGAAGCGGGGGACGCCGCCGCGGGTCCTGGGCACGTGGAGCATCGCCGCGTACGCGGCCGCGCGCGGCGCCTCGGCCAGCGGCAGCGCGGCCGGGGTGACCGAGGAGCCCGGCCAGGGCCCGGCGGCCCCGGCGCGCTCGGCGGCCCGGCGGCAGCGCGGGCAGTCGTCGACGTGCCGGACCAGCTCGCGGCGCAGGGCCGCCGAGAGCAGCACCTGGTGGTCACCGGTGAGCCGGGCGACCGACGGGCAGCCGCCGGTCTCCACGACGGCGAGCGCGGCCCGGGTCCGCTCGACCTCGCAGGCACCGGCGGCGAGCAGTTCGCGGGCGGCCGGGTAGCTCATGCCGAGGACGGAGGCGACCTCGCGGGGGCCCAGCCGGTGGCGGACGGCGAGCTCCAGGGCCTCGCGCTGCTCGGGGGTGGTGCCGGCGGCCTCGGGCCAGGCGAGCAGGGCCAGCTCGCGGCGCCGCCGCTCGGCCTCCTCGGCCGCGACGGGGGCCGAGGTGCTCTGCTCGCACGCCTGCGGGCGGCCGGTGTGGGCGCCCTTGCGGTCGCGTTTGCGCTCGGCGAGCTTGCGCAGACAGGACCAGCGCGCGAGCGCGTACAGCCACGCCTTGCGCTCGGCCTCGGTGTCGGGGCAGCGCGCGTGCTGCCGCTCGGAGACCGCGAGGACGTCACCGAGGACGTGGACGGCCTCCTCGTGGTCGCAGAGCACGGACAGGCAGTATGTGAACAGGCCGTCGAGATACGCCTCGTAACGCGCCGGCGGGCGCTGGGTCAACGTCCCGGGCGCACGGCGCTGCGCCCGGTGTGCGCCGGTGGTGTGCGTGGAGTGATCCAGACCGCTGCTCTTCACCCGGCGAAGGTAGGCGCAGGATCCCGGGTCCTTAGCGCCCCTTGAGCACATTTACTCCTTACGGGTGAAGGTATCCCTCAAAAGGGGACAGGAACCCGGCCTTCCGTCGCGGAAGCTTGCCTTCCCCGGCGCGGAACGTTGCCTTCCTCCTTGTGGGGGAACGACTTTCGGCCGTGCAGGCGCCGCCGCCCAGCCCCCGAGGGCCCGCCGCCCGGAGGCACTGTCAGTGGTCGCCGCTACGGTGACGCCATGGCTACCCGTACGAAATCCGCGAAGGACCGGCCGTCCTACCGCTGCACCGAATGCGGCTGGACGACCGCCAAGTGGCTCGGCCGCTGCCCCGAGTGCCAGGCGTGGGGAACGGTCGAGGAGTACGGCGCGCCCGCTGTGCGCACCACGTCGGCGGGCCGGGTCTCCGCCGCCGCGGTGCCGATCGGCCAGGTGGACGCCCGCCAGGCCACCGCGCGCTCGACCGGCGTCGACGAGCTGGACCGCGTCCTGGGCGGCGGGCTCGTCCCGGGCGCGGTGGTGCTGCTCGCGGGCGAGCCGGGCGTCGGCAAGTCCACGCTGCTGCTCGACGTCGCCTCCAAGGCGGCCGGCGAGGAGCACCGCACGCTGTATGTGACGGGCGAGGAGTCCGCGAGCCAGGTCCGGCTGCGCGCCGACCGGATCAACGCGCTCAACGACCATCTGTATCTGGCGGCCGAGACGGACCTCTCCGCGGTGCTCGGCCATCTGGACGCGGTCAAGCCGTCCCTGCTCGTCCTCGACTCCGTCCAGACCGTGGCCTCCCCGGAGATCGACGGCGCGCCCGGCGGCATGGCCCAGGTGCGCGAGGTCGCCGGCGCGCTGATCCGCGCCTCGAAGGAGCGCGGGATGGCGACGCTCCTGGTCGGCCACGTGACGAAGGACGGCGCGATCGCGGGCCCCCGTCTCCTCGAACACCTCGTGGACGTGGTCCTGTCCTTCGAGGGCGACCGCCACGCGCGCCTGCGGCTGGTGCGCGGCGTGAAGAACCGGTACGGGGCGACGGACGAGGTCGGCTGCTTCGAGCTGCACGACGAGGGCATCACGGGCCTGGCCGACCCGTCGGGCCTGTTCCTCACCCGGCGGGACGAACCGGTGCCGGGCACGTGTCTGACGGTGACCCTGGAGGGCCGCAGGCCCCTGGTGGCCGAGGTCCAGGCGCTCACCGTCGACTCCCAGATCCCCTCCCCCCGCCGCACCACGTCCGGCCTGGAGACCTCCCGGGTCTCGATGATGCTGGCGGTCCTGGAGCAGCGCGGGCGGATCAGCGCGCTGGGCAAGCGCGACATCTACAGCGCCACGGTCGGCGGCGTGAAGCTCTCCGAGCCCGCGGCGGACCTGGCCATCGCCCTCGCGCTGGCGTCGGCGGCGAGCGACACCCCGCTGCCGAAGAACCTGGTGGCGATCGGTGAGGTGGGGCTCGCGGGCGAGGTCAGACGGGTGACGGGCGTCCAGCGCCGGCTCGCCGAGGCCCACCGTCTGGGCTTCACACACGCGCTGGTGCCGTCCGACCCGGGGAAGGTCCCGGCCGGTATGAAGGTCACGGAAGTCGCCGACATGGGGGACGCGCTTCGGGTGCTGCCGCGCGGGCGTCGCGCGGACGCCCCACGGGGGGAGGAGGAGCGCCGGTAGACTTTGCCGTCGAACGTCTGCGACCGGAGGAGTGCAGTGGCAGCCAACGACCGGGCAGCGGGATCCGGCAAGTCCGGCACAGGCTCCGGCAACGAAGTACTGATGCGTGCCGCGCTGAGCGCCGTCGCGCCCGGAACCGCACTCCGCGACGGCCTGGAGCGCATCCTCCGGGGCAACACGGGCGGCCTGATCGTCCTCGGCCTCGACAAGACGGTCGACTCGATGTGTACGGGCGGCTTCGTCCTGGACGTCGAGTTCGCCGCGACGCGGCTGCGCGAGCTGTGCAAGCTGGACGGCGCGCTGGTCCTGGACAAGGACATCACCAAGATCCACCGGGCCGGGGTGCAGCTGGTCCCCGACGCGGGCATCCCCACGGAGGAGACCGGCACCCGCCACCGCACGGCGGACCGGGTCTCCAAGCAGTGCAACTACCCGGTCGTCTCGGTCTCCCAGTCCATGCGCCTGATCGCGCTGTACGTGAACGGGGAGCGCCGGGTCCTGGAGGAGTCGGCGGCGATCCTCTCGCGCGCGAACCAGGCGCTGGCGACGCTGGAGCGCTACAAGCTCCGCCTGGACGAGGTGGCAGGCACGCTCTCCGCCCTCGAAATCGAGGACCTGGTGACGGTCCGGGACGTGACGGCGGTGGCCCAGCGCCTGGAGATGGTGAGACGTATCGCCACGGAAATCGCCGAGTACGTGGTGGAGTTGGGCACGGACGGCCGGCTGCTCTCGCTCCAGCTGGACGAGCTGATCGCGGGCGTCGAGCCCGAGCGCGAGCTGGTGGTCCGGGACTACGTGCCCGAGCCCACGGCGAAGCGCTCGCGCACGGTGCCGGAAGCGCTGACGGAGCTGAACGAACTCACCCACGCGGAGCTCCTGGAACTCCCCATAGTGGCGCGGGCGTTGGGCTACAGCGGCTCCCCCGAGACGCTGGACTCCGCGGTCTCCCCCCGCGGCTACCGCCTCCTGGCAAAGGTCCCCCGCCTCCCCGGCGCGATCATCGAACGCCTGGTGGAGCACTTCGGCGGCCTCCAGAAGCTGCTGGCCGCGTCGGTGGACGACCTCCAGACGGTGGACGGCGTCGGCGAGGCCCGCGCACGGAGCGTCCGCGAGGGGCTGTCGCGGTTGGCGGAGTCGTCGATCCTGGAGCGATACGTCTAGCCAGGACGTGGGGCGCTTCGTCTGCGGGTTCGGTGGGGGCTGAGCGCGCAGTTCCCCGCGCCCCTTAGGCAACTCCAGCTCCTCCGGCGCGCGCCTTTAGGGGCGCGGGGAACTGCGCGACCAGCCACAGCCGGCCCGCAGACGAACGGAGCCCGGGGTCCGGGGGCGCAGCCCCCGGGAGAGCCACCTCCACCCCCACCCACCCCCGGAGGGTTTACGCGGGGTGGGGCTAGTCCTTCTTCAGGGAGAACGGCGCTCGCGCCACCGGCAGCCCCGTCGCCTGGACCTCGAAGAGATACGTGCCGGGACCCGGCCCACCCGGCGCCGGCGTCGCACAACGGGCCGCACTCCGCGTCCGGTCCCACGCCACGATGTGCGTGATCGTCGCATTGCCCGGCACCTGGTACAGCGCGCTCCCCGACCCGCTCGGGCAGTCGTCCGACGCCCACACCCTGCTGTCGCCGGAGTCCGTCACCACGAGCACCGCGCCCTTGGGCCCGAGGTCCGCCTTGCAGGTGGAGGCCGTCGTGTTCTGGACGGAAATCTCGACCCGCGGCTTCTCCCCGGGCGCGTACTCGTTCTTCATGCTCCGGGCCGTCAGCTTCAGCTGACCCGGCGCGCAGACCGGCAGCGAGGACCCCGCGGGCACCTGCCGCGCCGTACCGCCGTCGGAGGAGCCGCCGCCGACGGCGCCCGCGCCGCCTCCGGATGCCGAACCTCCGCCGTCCGCGCCCCCGTTGCCGGCGCCGTCGGACGAACCGCCCGCACCGCCGCCGGACGACGAACCGGCGGTCGAGCCGGAGGAGGACGAGGCGGAGCTGCCGGGGGACTCGTCACGGCCGCCCGGCGCCGTACTGATCGCCGGCCCCGAGCTCCCTGGTCCCGGCGTGATCGAGGGGGCCGGGTGGGCGCCCTTGTCGTTGCCACTGCCCTTACTGCCGCCGCCGCCACCGGAACTGACGGACCATAGGATCACCACCGCCAGCAGCGCGAGCAGGGACAGCGCGACTGCCCTCCGTCGCCAGTAGATGGAGGAGGGAAGCGGCCCGACCGGATTGCGCAGAGATCCCACGGGCGAAACTCTACGAGAGTTCCGCACCAACTCCCGCCCCACCCGCCGCTCGCCTTCCGCAACTTTTCCGGATCATCATTCCGGAAGGCGATGTTCCATACTGTCCGTCACCATGGATAGCGATCTCTACCGCGACATCACCGACTTCGCCCACGACAACCCCTCGTGGCTGCAGCACCTCGTCGAGCTCTGGACGGAGGTGGGGCTGATCCTGTTCGGCGTGCTGTTCGTCGTCTGCTGGTGGCGGGCGCGCCGGGCCGGTTCGACGGCGATGGCGCTGGCCCTGCTCGCCCCGCTGGCGACCGCCGCCGCGTACATCGCCAGCGAGGCGGTCAAGTCGCTGGTGGACGAGGAGCGCCCGTGCCGCGCGGTCAAGGGCGCCGCCACCTCCCTGATCACCTGCCCGGCCCACGGCGACTGGTCGTTCCCGTCCAACCACGCCACCATCGCGGGCGGCGCGGCCGTCGCGCTCGCGCTGGCCTGGCCGCGCATCTGGGCGCTGACCGTGCCGATGGCGCTGCTCATGGCGTTCTCACGGGTGTACGTGGGCGTGCACTACCCGCACGACGTGGCGGTGGGCCTGCTGCTCGGCACGGCCACCGCGTTCTTCATGGCCAAGGCCGGTACGCGCCCGGTGCGCTCGCTGGTCGAGTCGATGCGGGCGAGCGGCAACGGCGCCGCGGTCTGGCTGGCCGGGCCGGGCGCGCCCCTGCACGCCCGCCGCTGAGCGGCCCGCCGTGCCCGCCGCACCCCCGTTCCGTGCCAGGATCGGGGGTGCGATGACGACGATGCCGACGACCGACCCCGACACGGTCTCCCCCGACGCCCTCCACACCCCCGTCCTCGGGTGGTTCGACCAGCACGCGCGCGACCTGCCCTGGCGCCGCCCCGAGGCCGGTGCCTGGGGGGTGATGGTGAGCGAGTTCATGCTCCAGCAGACGCCCGTGAGCCGGGTGCTCCCGGTGTACGAGCAGTGGCTGGCCCGCTGGCCGCGCCCGGCCGACCTGGCCGCCGACGCGCCGGGCGAGGCCGTGCGCGCCTGGGGGCGGCTCGGCTACCCGCGCCGCGCGCTGCGGCTGCACGGGGCCGCCGTGGCGATAACGGAACGGCACGGCGGTGACGTCCCCAGCGACCACGCCCGGCTGCTCGCGCTGCCCGGCATCGGCGAGTACACGGCGGCGGCCGTCGCCTCCTTCGCGTACGGGCAGCGCCACGCGGTCCTGGACACCAACGTCCGCCGGGTCTTCGCGCGGGCCGTCACCGGCGTCCAGTACCCGCCGAACGCCACCACCGCCGCCGAACGGCGCCTCGCCCGCGCGCTGCTGCCCGACGACGAGGCCCGCGCGGCCCGCTGGGCGGCCGCCTCGATGGAGCTGGGCGCGCTGGTGTGCACGGCCAGGAACGAGGACTGCGGGCGGTGCCCGATCGCCGCGCGCTGTGCCTGGCACCTGGCCGGGAAGCCCGCGCACGACGGACCGCCGCGCCGCGGCCAGACGTACGCCGGGACCGACCGCCAGGTGCGCGGCAAGCTGCTCGCGGTGTTGCGGGAGGCGGTGGATCCCGTACCGCGGGCGGCGCTGGACGCGGTGTGGCACGAGCCTGTGCAGCGGGCCCGCGCACTGGACGGGCTGGTCGCGGACGGGCTGGTGGAGCCGCTCGCGGACGGGGTGTACCGGCTGCCGCTGACCTGACCGGACTCCCGCCCCGGCCGAGTGTCACGGCGGACTGTTACGGCGGACTGTTACGGCCGACAGTTACGGCGACCGTCATGACCGACCGTCACGGTGCGGGAACACCCGGTCCAGCGACCCCAGTTGACCAGGGCCGCAGCTCTTTCGGATAGCTCTCCGTCACCGCGGGGACACACCTTTACCCCTTGAAAACGCGGGTCAAACCTCTGCTGTTACACAACCGATGGCTCACCGTGCGCCCCCCGACGGCTGCTCCGCACAGGCCCGTGACAACGGCTCCGTAGCTTCAGTCAGGTAAGTGGGACAGGCAGGGAAGTCACGGGGACGGAGGCGGTTGGGTATGGCGCACGGCGAGGTGCTTGAGTTCGAAGAGTACGTACGCACCCGGCAGGAGGCCCTGCTGCGCAGCGCCCGGCGACTGGTTCCGGACCCGGTGGACGCGCAGGACCTGCTGCAGACCGCCCTGGCCCGTACGTACGGCCGCTGGGACGGCATCGCCGACAAGGCGCTCGCCGACGCGTATCTGCGCCGCGTGATGATCAACACGCGGACCGAGTGGTGGCGCGCACGCAAGCTCGAAGAGGTACCCACCGAGCAGCTGCCGGACGCGCGCATCGAGGACGGCTCCGAGCAGCGCGCCGACCGCGCCCTCCTGATGGACGTACTGAAAGTCCTGGCGCCCAAGCAGCGCAGCGTCGTGGTGCTGCGACACTGGGAGCAGATGAGCACGGAAGAGACCGCCGCGGCCCTCGGGATGTCGGCGGGTACCGTCAAGAGCACGCTGCACCGGGCACTGGCCCGGCTCCGGCAGGAGCTGGAGAGCCGCGAGCTGGACTTCCACGCCCTCGGCCACGCCGAGGGACGTGACGGCCGGGTGGGCCGTCAGGCCGACCGCCGGGTCGGCCGCAACGAGCGCGACGAAAAGGGGCGGGAGCGGTGCGCGGCCTAGGCAGGGGCAGAGGGGGCGTACTGGCGGCGGGAACCACGGCGATGGCCGGGCTCGCCGCCTTCGGCCTGCTCGCGGCGGGATGCTCGACGGGCGGCACGGGGACGCGCGACGAGGGCGAGGCGCACACCGACAAGGTCGCCGGCCACGCCTCGCCGACGCCGACCGCGACGACCGCTGCGCCCTTCAAGAAGGTCAACGCCGTACGGCTGCTCAAGGCGGACCCCAAGGTCAGCGAGCGCGTGAAGGCGGATCTGAAGCCCTGTGTGAAGGACGAGTACCCGATCGACGTCTCCTACGGCCACATCACCGGCGCCACCGGCCAGGACGTCGTGGTGAACGTGATGACCTGCGGAGATGCCGTGGGACTCGGCTCCTATGTGTACCGCGAGGACGGCTCCTCGTACGACAATGTCTTCACCTCCGAGGAAGCGCCGGTCTACGCGGAGATCGACCGGGGAGACCTGGTGGTGACCCGGCAGATGTACGCCAAGGGCGACAAGCCGGCGTTCGCCTCCAGTGAGATTGTGACGACCTACCGCTGGTCGGGCACGAAGTTCGCCAAGCACGACCAAGTGGAGAACGACTTCAGCAAGGCGGTCGGCAACGACGAGGGCACCGAGGCGCCGGTACCGGCCTCGCCGTGACCGGCCCCGACCGTTTTTGAGCCGCACTTGTACGTACGTAAGAAGCGCAAGCGCACGCCGAGGAACTGAGAGCAGCACGATGGCCGAGACCCATGTCCTGTTCGTCGAGGACGACGACGTCATCCGTGAAGCCACCCAGCTCGCGCTGGAGCGCGACGGCTTCACCGTGACCGCCATGCCCGACGGGCTCTCCGGCCTGGAGGCGTTCCGCGCCGACCAGCCGGACATCGCGCTGCTCGACGTGATGCTGCCGGGCCTCGACGGGGTCAGCCTGTGCCGCCGTATCCGCGACGAGTCGACCGTCCCCGTGATCATGCTGTCCGCGCGCGCGGACTCGATCGACGTGGTGCTCGGCCTGGAAGCGGGCGCGGACGACTATGTGACCAAGCCGTTCGACGGGGCCGTGCTCGTCGCCCGGATCCGTGCCGTGCTGCGGCGCTTCGGGCACGCGGGCGGGCCCGGCGCGGGCGCGGGCGAGACGGACGGGGACCACGAGCGCGGGATGCTCGCCTTCGGCGACCTTGAGGTCGACACCGAGGGCATGGAGGTCCGCAAGGGCGGCGAGACGGTCGCCCTCACCCCGACCGAGATGCGGCTGCTCCTGGAGTTCTCCTCGGCGCCCGGTACCGTGCTCTCCCGCGACAAGCTCCTTGAGCGGGTGTGGGACTACGGGTGGGGCGGTGACACGCGCGTGGTGGACGTCCATGTGCAGCGGCTGCGTACGAAGATCGGGCAGGACCGGATCGAGACCGTGCGTGGCTTCGGCTACAAACTGAAGGCGTGAGCGCGGGCGTGGGCACGGGTTTGGGCGTGGGCGCGGGTTTGGCTTTGGGTTCGGGTCTGGGTGCGGTGTGGGTGAGAGGCTCGTGAGGCGGCCCACCCTGCGGACCGGTGTCCGCTGGAAGATCAGTATCGCCATCACCGCCGTCGGTGCGCTGACCGTGATGGCGCTCAGCCTCGTCGTGCACAACGCGGCGCGGGTCTCGATGCTCGACAACGCGCGCGACCTCCAGCTCGACCGTGTGCTGTTCGCGCAGCGCATCTACGAGACGAGCAAGCAGACGCGGTTCGGCGCGAAGCTCAACGACCCGGCGCTGCCGGCCGATCTGAAGGCCAAGACGGACCGGGGCCGCAAGGCCACGTCCGTCCAGGAGCCGAAGAACGGTGTGCCGGACATCTGGGCGGCCGTACCGGTGGGCAACGGCAACATCCTGTCCCTGCACAGCACGTTCACCGACCGCAGCTCCAATGTCATCTCGGACCTGGACCGGGCGCTGGTCATCGGGTCCGTCGCAGTCGTGTTCGGCGGGTGCGCGCTCGGCATCCTCATCGGCGGGCAGATCTCGCGGCGGCTGCGGAAGGCCGCGGCGGCGGCGACGAAGGTGGCCGAGGGGCATACGGACGTGCGGGTGCGGGACGCGATCGGGGGGGTCGTCCGTGATGAGACGGATGAGCTGGCTCGGGCCGTTGACGCGCTGACAGACGCGTTGCAGGAGCGGCTGGAAGCGGAGCGCCGGGTCACGGCGGACATCGCGCACGAGTTGCGTACGCCGGTGACGGGGCTGCTGACGGCGGCCGAGCTGCTGCCGCCGGGGCGGCCGACGGAGCTCGTACGCAACCGGGCGCAGGCGATGCGGACGCTGGTGGAGGACGTACTGGAGGTCGCCCGGCTGGACAGCGCGTCCGAGCGGGCGGAGCTCCAGGAGATCGCGCTCGGCGAGTTCGTGAGCCGGCGGGTGGCGGTGCTGGACCCGGAGGTCGTGGTGCGGGTCGTGCACGAGTCCTGGGTGAACACGGATCCCCGTCGTCTTGAGCGGATCCTGGGGAATCTGCTGGGGAACGCGGCGAAGCACGGGGCGGGGCCGGTGGAGGTCACTGTGGAGGGCCGTGTGGTGCGCATCCGCGACCACGGTCCCGGGTTCCCGGAGGCGCTGCTGCGCGAGGGGCCGAGCCGGTTCCGCACCGGCAGCAGCGACCGGGCGGGCCACGGCCACGGCCTGGGCCTGACGATCGCGTCGGGCCAGGCGCGGGTGCTGGGGGCGCGCCTGACGTTCCGTAACGCGGCGGGTTCCCCGTCCACGGCGGGGGGCGCGATCGCGGTCCTCTGGCTCCCGGAGCACGCCCCTACGGCGACGGGGAGCTTTCCGGTTCTGCCGACGCAGGGGTAGGGGTTGGGTTGGGTTGGGGGCGGTTGCAGTGCCGGTGGATTGAGGCGGATGGCTTGGTGCCGGTGGCGCGTGGCTTAGCGCGGTGCCTGCGGCGCAGTGCTGGGGTTCGGTGGGGGTGGCGCACGCCCGGTGGTGGGGTGGGTGGGGTCATGGAGGGGTATCTCCTCTCTCGTCGCGCTCTCTGCCTCCACACACCCTCGGCCACTCGTGCGCTCCTCCTTGCGGGGACACCCCTCCATGCCCCCACCCACGACCGTGCCAGCGACCCTCCGCCGTCGAGACTTCCCCATGGCCCGCAGGTACTCGGGGCGGCCGCGCAGCGTCTCGTAAAGCCCCGCACGGCCCAGGTCTGCCTGGGCCGAGGTCCATGGCGCGGTGCAGCCCCGCGGGGGTCCAGAGGTGCAGCCCCGGGTGGGTGCAGGGGTGCAGCCCCCGCTCGGGGGTTAGGGGGCGAAGCCCCCTGTACTGCCCCCACCCCGGTAGACCCCGCCCCCGCCAGAGGCTCAGCCCCGGGTGGGTGCAGGGGCGCAGCCCCGCCAGGGGTGCAGGGGCGCAGCCCCGCCAGGGGTGCAGGGGGCGGAGCCCCCGCTTGGGGGTCTGGGGGCGTAGCCCCCAGGAGATCCCCTCCCCCCCTGCCTCAGCCCACCACCCGGCCGCCCGCCCAGGGCTTTCGGGAAGGGGCGGGGTGGGGGACCTACCCCCCGGGCACCACGAAGGCCCCCGGGGGACAGTGTCCGGGGGGCCTTCGTGGTGGAGAGAAGCGGGTCAGACTCGTTCGCGTACCGCCGGCGGCGCAGCCGTCTCCGTGTCGGCCGGAGTCGAGCCGTCAGCCACCTCCGCCGGAGCGGGAGCCGAGGCGTCGGCCGGGGCCGCGTCCGGCTTCGGGCCCGCCCCCCGCAGCGGCACCTCCTTCACGAACAGCGAAGCCACCACCGCGCCGAGCGCGACCGCCGCGCCCAGGACGAACGCCCCGTGCGTACCGGACGACACCGCGTGCTGGTACGCCTCCCGCAGCTGCACCGGCAGCTTCGCCAGGCTCGCCGCGTCGAGCTGGGCGGACTGCTGGGTGACCCCGGCCCCGCCCTTCGCGGCCATCCCGTCCTGGACCCGGCTGTTGAAGAGCGCGCCCATGATGGCCACGCCGAAGGAGGAGCCGAGCGTACGGGCCAGCGTGCTCGTGGAGGAGCCGACGCCGATGTCCTTCATCTCGACGCTGTTCTGCGCCACCAGCATCGTGATCTGGAGCAGGCAGCCCATGCCCGCGCCGAGGACCGCCATGTACAGGCCGGAGGTCAGCCGCGTGGTGCCCGTGTCCATCGTGGAGAGGAGGTAGAGGCCTGTGACCATGAGGACGCTGCCGACTATCGGGAACGCCTTGTAGCGGCCCGTGGAGGTCGTGACCCGGCCCGCGAAGAGGGAGACGACCGTCATCGACAGCAGCATCGGGAGCAGGAGCAGACCCGAGTTGGTGGCCGAGGCTCCCTGTACCGACTGCTGGTAGAGGGGGAGGAAGAGGACCGCACCGAACATCACGAAGCCCGTGATGAACGCGATCCCCGCCATCAGCGAGAAGTTGCGGCTGCGGAAGATGTGCAGCGGCACGATCGGCTCGGCCGCCTTCGTCTCGACGAAGAGGAAGCCGACCAGGGACGCGACGCCCAGCGCGATCAGCTCCATGATCCGGGCCGAGCCCCAGGCGTACTCCGTCCCGCCCCAAGTGGTGACCAGCACGATCGACGTGATGCCGATGGTCAGCAGCACCGTACCGAGGTAGTCGATCTTCGGCTTGGACTTCTTCTTCGGGAGGTGCAGGACGGCCGTGACCATCGCGAGCGCGACCGCGCCGAGGGGCAGGTTGATGTAGAAGGACCAGCGCCAGCCGAGGTGGTCGGTGATGGAGCCGCCGACCAGCGGGCCGCCGATCATGGCGATGCCCATGACACCGGCCATCATGCCCTGGTACTTGCCCCGCTCCCGGGGCGGAATCAGCTCACCGATGATCGCCATGACGCCGACGATCAGACCGCCGGCGCCCAGGCCCTGGATCGCCCGGAAGCCGATCAGCTGGCCCATGTCCTGGGCCATGCCGCTGAGAGCGGAGCCCACCAGGAAGACGACTATGGAGCTGAGGAAGGCGCCCTTGCGGCCGTACATGTCGCCGAGCTTGCCCCAGATGGGCGTGGAGGCCGCGGTGGCCAGGGTGTACGCGGTGACCACCCAGGACAGATGGGCCATGCCGCCCAGGTCACCGACGATGGTGGGCATCGCGGTGCCGACGATCATGTTGTCGAGCATCGCGAGGAGCATCGCGATCATCAGGGCCAGCAGGACCACTCGGACGCTGCGCTGCTTGGGCCCGCCCTCTGGAGCCGCGGCTGAACCTGCCTCCGGCTGGGTTTGTTGTGCCATCTCTCCCACTCCCTGCCCCACACTTACTTGCCGCCCGGCTAGTTACTACTACACTGGGGAAAGTAGACCCCCTACTAGCCGGGCGTCAAGTAAGTTTTCAGGAGAGCTCGATGGCCAGAGGCAACACCCGCCAGCGCATCCAGGACGTGGCCCTGGAGCTCTTCGGTGAGCAGGGGTACGAGAAGACCTCGCTGCGCGAGATCGCGGAGCGGCTCGACGTCACCAAGGCGGCGCTCTACTACCACTTCAAAACGAAGGAAGACATCCTGGTGAGCCTCTTCGAGGACCTCACCCGGCCGATGGATGAACTTCTCGAATGGGGCAAGACGCAGCCCCAGACCTTGGAATCCAAGATCGAGGTTCTGCGACGTTACAGCGAGGCCCTGACCGACGCCGCCCCGCTCTTCCGCTTCATGCAGGAGAACCAGGCCACCGTCCGCGAGCTG
The DNA here is from genome assembly GCF_041435195.1 of Streptomyces sp. NBC_00224. Taxonomy (NCBI): domain Bacteria; kingdom Bacillati; phylum Actinomycetota; class Actinomycetes; order Kitasatosporales; family Streptomycetaceae; genus Streptomyces; species Streptomyces sp. NBC_00224. The sequence goes on along the minus strand of NZ_CP108106.1, from coordinate 5,218,252 downwards.
TCCATCGGGGAGAACTTCAAGGACCGCGTCCTCGCGATGGTCGAGCTGATCAAGGACCCGGGCGCGCCCCTGACCGACCAGATCCGCTGTTTCACCGCGCTCTTCTCCATGCACGTCGGCATGCACGCCCTCAAGGACCTAGAAGGCGACCCCGAGGAGAGGCGCAAGGCCATCCTCGAAGTCGCCATCGATCTTGTTACGCAGGCGCACAGCGGCGCGAGTTAGTCCCTCCGTCGCGCGGCCGTCAGACCGTGACGCCCGCCGTACGGAGGAACGCGACCGGGTTCACGGCCGAGCCGTAGTTCGCCGTCGTACGGATCTCGAAGTGCAGGTGCGGGCCGCTGGAGTTGCCGGTGTTGCCGGAGAGCGCGATCCGCTGGTCGGTCGAGATCGTCTGACCGATGCGGACGTCGATCCGCGACAGGTGCGCGTACTGCGAGTACGTGTTGTCGGCGTGCCGGATCACGATGGCGTTGCCGTACGCCGGGCCGTCGCCGCCGCCGCCCGGGCCCGCCTTGACGACGGTGCCCGCGTGCACGGCCTTGACCGCGGTGCCGATCGGCACCGCGAAGTCCTGGCCGGAGTGCTTGTGCGCCCACATCGAGCCGCCGGTGCCGAAGGTGGCGCTGAGCTTGTACGTGTCCACCGGGTCCACCCACGCCACGGCCTTCTTGGCCGCCGCCTTCTCGGCCTGCGTCGCCGCCTTGGCCTGCGCGTCGGCCTGCGCGGCGACGGAAGCGGCCGCACCGGCCAGCCCCGGGGCCCCCGCCTTGTCGGCGGCGGCGGCCGTCCCGGCACCCAGCAGGGCCGTCGCTCCCAGGCCCGCGCCCACGGCGGCGGCGCAGAGACGGAGGACGGTCGGGCGGGGGGTGCGGGAAGCGGAGCGCTGGGACATGCGGGGACATCCTCCGGGTGGACGACAGGGACGGGGCGTGAACAGGCCCGGCACACGAGTGGCGCGCCGGGCTGCACCCCTTGGTAACCCACACCCCCATCCCGCCCCAAAACACCCATCTACTAACGAAAGCCGTAACGATCACCGGTGGAATTCGGCCCGGGCACCGGTCATGGGCTGCTATCGGCCGTAGTAGACCGTCGGTGGCCTGTGCGCCTTGTCACCGGGCGCGCCCGTTCGGCGGGACCTAAGTCCTTCCATTTCGGGACCAAGGTCCCGCGACCACGGCTACGCTGGCGCGTCGTGGAACCCGGACTCCTCACCGCCAAAATCGCGTCCGCCGCCGTCACCCCGCTGATCCGCAAGCTGTTCACCGCCGAACCGGCCGGCGCCGGCCTGGTCGACCGACCGGTCCGGATCTCGTCGTACGTCTCCTTCCGGGGCGAGCAGCGCACGCTCGGCCAGGCGGATCTGCGCGCCCTCGCCGCCAAGCTCGTCAGAGCCGCCCTGCGGTCCGGCGAACGGCCGGTCCCGGCGGACGAGGAGCGGGCCGTGGCCGACGCGCTCGCCCGGACGCTCCACGCACTGGGCGAGCTCACCCTCAGCGACGCCGAGGCGGTCGCCCTGGGCCACCGGGAACTCGCCCGCGAGCTGCGCCGCGCGGGCGACCACCCCGAGCGCCACCTCTCCGCCGACGCCACCCACTTCTACGTACGCCTGCTCGACACCGCCTGTCTGCACATCCTGAACTTCTTCACCCAGCGCTCCACCTTCGTGCCCGCCACCCTCGTCGAGCAGAGCCGTCGACAGGGCGAACTCATCGCCCGTATGGACGAGTTGATCGCGCGGACACCGCGACCCGGCGCGGAGGACGGGAAGTTCGAGGCGCGCTATCTGGCGCATCTGGCGAAGAAGCACGGCAAGTTGACGATCTACGGGATCGATCTCGCCAACTCGCCGCGCAAGTGGCCCCTGGACACCGCGTATCTGAGGCTGGAGGTGGTGGGGCGCGCCGCCAGGCCGTGGCGCACGCGCGATGAGCGCGCGCCGGTGCCGGGCGCCGTGAGCACCGAGGAGGACTTCGCTCCCCGCCCCGCCGACCGCGTACTCGCCGACCACGAGCGCGTACTGCTGCGCGGCGAGGCCGGTTCCGGCAAGACCACGCTCGTCCAGTGGCTCGCCCTGTCCGCCGCGCGCGACGACCTCGACCACGGGACCGCGTACCTCTACGACCGCATCCCCTACGTCCTGCCGCTGCGCACCCTCACCCGCCACGGCGCACGGCTGCCCGCGCCCAAGGACTTCCTGGCCGCCGTCGGCTCCCCGCTGGCGGGCGAGCAGCCGCCCGGCTGGGAGTCCAGGGTCCTGGAGGACGGGCGCGGTCTGCTCCTGGTCGACGGCATCGACGAGATCCCGGACGCCGAACGCGCCCACACCCGGGCGTGGCTGAGCGATCTGATCGAGGCCTACCCCGGCAACCGCTGGCTGGTCACCTCGCGCCCCTCGGCGGTGGGCGAGGACTGGCTCGGCGAGGAAGACTTCACCGAGCTCACGCTCTGCCCGATGGGCCCGGCGGACGTGGCCGCGTTCGTCCGGCGCTGGCACACGGCGGCGCGGGCGGGGGCGGACGACGACGGCGAGCTAACCGCGTACGAGAGCCAGCTCCTCGAAGCCGTGCGCGCCAAGCCGGACCTCGGGCGCCTGGCCACCAACCCGCTGATGTGCGGCCTGATCTGCGCCCTCCACCGCGACCGGCGCGGCTTCCTGCCGTACGGCCGCAAGGACCTGTACGACGCGGCGCTCTCCATGCTGCTGATCCGCCGCGACCGCGAGCGCGACATGCGGGTGCCCGAGCGCCGCCAGGAGCCGCAGATCCAGCTGCTCCAGCAGCTCGCGTACTGGCTGATCCGCAACGGCCGCACCGAGATGGACCGCACCCGCGCCGAGACGGTCATCGCGGAGCTGCTCCCCTCCGTACCGGAGCTGGCCGAGCTCGGCGACGCGCGGGCCGTCTTCGAGCACTTCCTGCACCGCAGCGGCCTGCTGCGCGAACCGGCCCCCGGCACCGTCGACTTCATCCACCGCACCTTCCAGGACTACCTGGGCGCGCGGGCCGCCGTGGAGGCCGGCGACCTCGGGCTGCTCGTCGCCCACTCCGGCGACGACCAGTGGGAGGACGTCATCCGGATGGCCGTCGCCCACGCGCGCCCGCGCGAGCGCGTGGAGCTGTTCGGGGAACTGCTGAAGTACGGCGACGCGCACTCCGGCACGCTCGCGCGCACCCGCGTCCACCTGCTCGCGGCCACCTGCCTGGAGCACGCGCCCGAACTCGCCGCCGAGGTACGGGCCGAGGTGGAGCGGCGCACGGCCGCGCTGATCCCGCCGCGCGACCTGGTGGCCGCGCGGGCGCTCGCGGCGGCGGGCCCGATGATCCTCGACCTGCTGCCGGGCCCCGACGGGCTGGACAAGTACACGGCCGACCTGGTCGTCACCGCCGCCTCGCACGTGGAGTCGGAGCGCGCGATCGCCTTCCTGGCCCGCTTCGGCCGCCACCCGGCACGGCGGGTGAGGGCCCAGCTCGTCTGGTCCTGGGGCCGGTTCGACACCCAGCAGTACGCGGACGAGGTCATCGCCGGGCTCGACCCCGAGGACATCTTCTTCACCGTCACCTCCGACGAGCAGCTGCGCGCCCTGCGGGCACTCGGCACCCGGCCGCAACTGGAGGCGCGCGGCGACGTCTCGGCCCAGGCACTGCGCGCGTACGCGGCCGAGGCCTCGCTCACCCGGGTGCGGGTGCGCGAGAACCCGACCCTGGAGGACCTGTCGTTCCTGGCGGGCCCGCACCCGCTCACGGACCTGAGCGTGCACGACTGCCCCCGGTTGACGGACCTGTCGGCCCTGCGCGACATGCCGCTGACAGAGCTCTCGCTGGACAGGATCGGCAACGCGGACCTGAGCCCGCTCACGACGTTGCGCCGGCTGCGCGCACTCGGCCTGACCGGCGACCGGCTGAGCTGGTCGCCGGCCGCGCTCCCGGCGGCGGCCCCGCTGGAGTCCCTCGACATCAGCGGGTCGGCGGCGGGCGACCTACGTGGCCTGGCCCGGTCCACCACGGCCCTGACCGGCCTCTACCTCGGGCCGTGGAGCAGCCCCGAGAGCACCGAGGAGTGGGAGGAGGTGGCCCGTATCCCCCGGCTGCGCACCTTGCAGGTGACGGGCACGTCACTGTCCGCCGCACCCGCCGGGCTCGCCCTTCCGTCCGTGTTCCAGGTCTACCTGATCGACCACGTGCCACCGGCCGCCCTCGCCCGGCTCGCGGACCTCTTCCCGCGCCTGCACGTCCTGAACCTCTGGGCGTACCAGCGGGAGTACGACATCAGTCAGCTCGCGGCCCCGCCGACGCTGCTCCAGATCAACGTCCAGTCCAGCCACACGGTGACCGGAATGGACCGGCTTCCGGAGGGGGTCGAGGTGTTGGACGGTGGGGTGGAGGTGTCGTGAGTGGCTTCCAGGGCTCCCGCCATGTCGTGGCCGTGTTCGGCGCCATGCAGGGCACGGGCGTACTGATCGGCCCCGAGCTGGTGCTGACCTGCGCGCACCTCGGGCTGGACAGCAGGGCGACGGTCGCGGTCCCCGGGCTGGCCGGGGAGACCATGTGCCATCTGGTCTGGCAGAACAGGGTCCTCGACGCCGCGCTGCTGTGGTGCCAACCGGATTGGGGGCGGCTCTCGCGGCCCACCGGCGCCCGCCTCGGCAGGGTCGCCTCCGAACGGCCGCTCCCCTACTGCGAGATCATCGGGTTCCCGGACATCCAGCGGTACGACGGCAACCGGCTGGACCTCGACCAGTTCACCGGGACCGTCCTGCCCGTCGCGGGCCGCATGCGCCAGACGATGACCTTCGAGTTCGACCGCCCGCCCGCGACCGAGCGACGCGACGGCGGCTCCCCGCTCGCCGGGCTGTCCGGCGCGCCCGTGTTCACGGGCGGCGACACCGTGATCGGCCTGGTCAGGAAGGTGCCCGAGGGGCGCGGCCACCGGCGCCTGGAGTGCGTACCGATGGCGGCCCTCGTCACACACGAGGACTTCACCAACGGGTGCGCCGATTACGGCGCGCCCGTGACGCCGCTTCCCGAGGTCACCGGCGAGTACGCGGAGGACATGGCGTACGAGGAGGAGTACGCCAAGGCCCTGCGCGCCCAGTACCGCCGCACCCGGATCTTCGGGCTCGACGAGCTGAACCGGCACGACGCCGAGTGGGACCTGGACACCGCGTATCTGAGCCTGGAGGCACAGCCGAAGGGGCCCGGCGCGCCCGGCCTTCCCGACGCCGGGGCACCCCAGCGCATCGACGCGCTGCTCGCCTCCCGCCCGCGCGTCCTGCTGCGGGGCGAGGCGGGCGCGGGCAAGACGACCCTGGTGTGGTGGCTGGCCGCACACGCGGCGGCGGGCACCCTTGGACCCCAACTGGCCGATCTGAACGGCCTGGTGCCGTTCGTCGTCCCCCTGCGGACCCTGCGCGCCCAGGGCGGCGCGTATCCGCTGCCCGGGCAACTCCCGGACGCCGCACGCCTGGCGATCGACGCGGCGCCGGAGGGCTGGGCGGCGCGGGTCCTGAAGACCGGGCGGGCGATGCTGCTCGTGGACGGGCTCGACGAGGTCCCCCAGGACGACCGCGAGGAGGCCCACCGCTGGCTCTCGCTCCTCCTGGAGCGCTACCCACGGGTGCGGTGCGTGGCGACCGTGCGCCCCCTCGCGGTGGAACCGGGGTGGCTGCGGCGCGCCGAGTTCGAGGAGCTGCGGCTGCTGCCGATGCGGGACGAGGACATCCAGGCGTTCGTGACCGCCTGGCACCGGGCGGCCCGGCTTGACAGCGACCCGCACGAGCCGCTGGACGAGCTGGAGCGGGACCTCGCCCACCAGTTCCGCACCAACGCGGCACTGGCCGCCCTCGCCCGTACGCCCCTGCTCTGCGCGGTCATCTGCGCCCTGCACCGCCTGCGCCAGGGCTTCCTGCCGAAGACCCGCTGGGACCTGTACCAGTCGGCCCTGCGCATGCTCCTCGGCAACCGCGACGAGCGCCGCAAGGTCGGCGCGCCGGAGCGGATCACCCTCACGGTGGAGGAGTCCACGCAGCTGCTCCAGCGGATCGCGGTGTGGCTGGTGCGGGAGGGGCAGACGGAGTTCACGGCGGAACAGGCCGGCCTTCAGATCCTGCGGGCCCTGCCGGGGATGCAGCGCGTACGGGACCAGGGCACCCCGGAGGCGGTCCTGCGCCACCTCCTCAACCGCAGCGGCCTGCTCCAGGAACGCGGCCTCGACGTCTACCAGTTCACGCACCGCACGTTCCAGGACTTCCTGGCGGCGAAGGAGCTGGTGGAGGACGACCACATCAAGGAGTTGGTCCAGCACGCCACGGAGGAACAGTGGCAGGACGTCATTCTGCTGGCGGCGGGGCATTGCGGGCGCAGTCAACTGCCGGTTCTGGTCAATGGGTTGCTGAAAGCAGGGGGGAAACGGGCCTCCGACGCCCATGTACTCGCCGCACTCTGCGCCCAGCACGCGGCGTGGCTCGACGAGCAGACCAGCGAACGGGTGAAACGGAGCATCGCGGCCCTGTTGCCACCGACGCGTTCATCCATGATCTCTTTACTGGCTCGACTCGGCCCTGCTCTGCTCCCGCAGTTGCCCATGCCGGATGCCATCGAGGCCTATTCATCCGGGTCGGGCGGTATTGCCGCGCTCATCAACAGGATCGGCGGGGGCGAAGCCATCCCCTACGCGCGCGCCTGGGCCTCTCACGGTCATGTGGCGGCGCATGAGTTCGCGAGCGCATGGGATCGCTACCCCACCGCCGCATACGCGCGCGAGGTGCTCTCGCAGATCTCATGGGCAGGCATCCCGTTGCGCATCACATCGAAAGACCAGCTGGAAGAGCTTCGCCGTCTCCCGGCCGTCCAAGATGTGTCCATCACGGGGGACTTCACCACCGAGGAACTGACCGGTCCCCTGAGCAACCTGACTCTGCGCTCCGTAGGCATGAGGTCCAACGGTGCCGTGTCCAGCCTTTCCTTCCTCCGTGGTGTCCATGGACTTCGTCGGCTGACCGTTGCCCACTGCTCCATCCTCGAAGACTTCTCCGCTCTTACAGAGCTCACAGCCCTCGAATCCCTCCACCTCATCGGAATGGGAGCCATCGGCTTGGCAGCGATACCAGTGCACATCGGAGTCACGGACCTGTACGTGGGCGTGCTGGGAGATCCGAGCGGGCTGGATGCATGGCAGGGGCTGTCGCGCTTGTCGGCGCAGGGGGCATCGGACCCGGCCGGTCTCCTCGCTCAGGTGGCGAGAATGCCGAGGCTCACGTCTTTGGACCTCAAGGTGGGCATTCCGTCGGAGCTCCTCAGTGGCCCACCTTGCCCGCAGATCCGCACAGTCCATCTGAACGTGTCGAACACCGTCGTCGATTACCGGCACCTGCCCCGGCCGTTCCCCTCGCTGGAAACGCTGAATCTCACGGATCTCACCAGACCGGAGCTGAGCCGTGAAGAGCGCAAAGCCCTCCGCACGCTGACCGGAGTGACCGTCACCGTGAACGGCCGCCCCCTCTGACCGTACGCACGAAAAAGGGGCTGCCCCGGTCCCGTACGGACCAGGGCAGCCCCTCAAGGCGAGCCTGCGGAGGCTACGCCTCCTTGCTCAGGTTCGGGCCGGCGCCGCCTGCCGCCTGCTCGATCGGCGGGACGTCCGGCAGCGCGGACTTCTCCTCGCCGCGGAAGGTGAACTTCTTCGCCTCGCCCTCGCCCTCCGTGTCGACAACCACGATGTGGCCCGGGCGCAGCTCGCCGAAGAGGATCTTCTCCGAGAGGATGTCCTCGATCTCGCGCTGGATCGTCCGGCGCAGCGGGCGCGCACCCATGATCGGGTCGTAGCCCTTCTTCGCCAGGAGCGACTTCGCTTCCGCGCTGAGCTCGATGCCCATGTCGCGGTCCTTCAGACGCTCGTCCACCTTGGCGACCATGAGGTCGACGATCTGGATGATGTCTTCCTCGGTGAGCTGGTGGAAGACCACCGTGTCGTCGACACGGTTCAGGAACTCGGGGCGGAAGTGCTGCTTCAGCTCCTCGTTGACCTTGACCTTCATCCGGTCGTAGTTCGACTTGACGTCGCCCTGGGCGGCGAAGCCCAGGTTGAAGCCCTTGGAGATGTCCCGGGTGCCGAGGTTCGTGGTCATGATGATGACCGTGTTCTTGAAGTCGACGACCCGGCCCTGGGAGTCGGTCAGGCGACCGTCCTCCAGGATCTGGAGCAGGGAATTGAAGATGTCCGGGTGGGCCTTTTCGACCTCGTCGAAGAGGACGACGGAGAACGGCTTCCGGCGGACCTTCTCGGTCAGCTGGCCGCCCTCTTCGTAACCCACGTATCCGGGCGGGGAACCGAAGAGGCGCGAGACCGTGTGCTTCTCGCTGAACTCCGACATGTCGAGGGAGATCAGCGCGTCCTCGTCGCCGAAGAGGAATTCGGCGAGCGTCTTGGAGAGCTCGGTCTTACCGACGCCGGACGGGCCGGCGAAGATGAACGAGCCACCGGGGCGCTTCGGGTCCTTCAGACCCGCACGGGTGCGCCGGATCGCCTGGGAGAGCGCCTTGATGGCGTCCTTCTGGCCGATGACGCGCTTGTGGAGCTCGTCCTCCATGCGCAGCAGACGGGAGGACTCCTCCTCCGTCAGCTTGAAGACGGGAATGCCGGTCGCGGTCGCGAGGACCTCGGCGATGAGCTCGCCGTCGACCTCGGCGACGACGTCCATGTCGCCGGCCTTCCACTCCTTCTCGCGCTTGGCCTTCGCGGCGAGCAGCTGCTTCTCCTTGTCGCGGAGAGAGGCCGCCTTCTCGAAGTCCTGGGAGTCGATGGCCGACTCCTTGTCGCGGCGCACGCCCGCGATCTTCTCGTCGAACTCGCGGAGGTCCGGCGGCGCGGTCATCCGGCGGATGCGCATCCGGGAGCCGGCCTCGTCGATCAGGTCGATCGCCTTGTCCGGCAGGAAGCGGTCCGAGATGTACCGGTCGGCCAGCGTCGCGGCCTGGACCAGCGCCTCGTCCGTGATGGACACGCGGTGGTGGGCCTCGTACCGGTCGCGCAGACCCTTGAGGATCTCGATGGTGTGCGGCAGCGACGGCTCGGCGACCTGGATGGGCTGGAAGCGGCGCTCAAGGGCCGCGTCCTTCTCCAGGTGCTTGCGGTACTCGTCCAGCGTGGTGGCGCCGATGGTCTGGAGTTCACCGCGGGCGAGCATCGGCTTCAGGATGCTGGCGGCGTCGATCGCGCCCTCGGCGGCGCCCGCACCCACCAGGGTGTGGAGCTCGTCGATGAACAGGATGATGTCGCCGCGGGTGCGGATCTCCTTGAGGACCTTCTTCAGGCGCTCCTCGAAGTCACCGCGGTAGCGGGAGCCGGCGACCAGCGCGCCCAGGTCCAGGGTGTAGAGGTGCTTGTCCTTGAGGGTCTCGGGCACCTCGCCCTTGACGATGGCCTGCGCCAGGCCCTCGACGACCGCCGTCTTGCCGACGCCGGGCTCGCCGATGAGCACCGGGTTGTTCTTGGTACGGCGGGACAGCACCTGCATGACCCGCTCGATCTCCTTCTCGCGCCCGATGACCGGGTCGAGCTTGGACTCACGAGCGGCCTGGGTGAGGTTCCGGCCGAACTGGTCGAGGACGAGGGAGGTCGAAGGCGTGCCCTCGGCCGGGCCGCCCGCGGTGGCGGCTTCCTTGCCCTGGTAGCCGGAGAGCAGCTGGATGACCTGCTGCCGGACCCGGTTGAGATCGGCGCCCAGCTTCACGAGGACCTGGGCGGCGACGCCCTCGCCCTCGCGGATCAGGCCGAGCAGGATGTGCTCGGTGCCGATGTAGTTGTGGCCGAGCTGGAGGGCCTCGCGGAGCGACAGCTCCAGGACCTTCTTGGCACGCGGAGTGAAGGGGATGTGACCGGACGGGGCCTGCTGGCCCTGGCCGATGATCTCCTCCACCTGCTGGCGGACCGCCTCAAGAGAAATCCCGAGGCTCTCCAGGGCCTTAGCGGCGACACCCTCACCCTCATGGATCAGGCCCAGGAGAATGTGCTCGGTGCCGATGTAGTTGTGGTTGAGCATCCGGGCTTCTTCCTGAGCCAGGACGACAACCCGCCGCGCGCGGTCGGTGAACCTCTCGAACATCGTTAATCGCTCCTCAGAGCGGTCGGGCAGTAAGGGGTCGGTCCCCTCCCTGTCCTTCCGCATGCTAGTCCCGTGGGACGGGACAGCTCATTCCAACTGCCGACATCCGACCCGATCACCCCCGCCCAGGCGGGGAAACTTGCTGCCGAACAGTCGACAACTGCTCCAACTCGATGGTGCGAGACGATGTTCCCGCAGGCCAAGCAGATACCCCTGTCTCCAGTACGCCGATGGCGAACGCGAGACGGCCCGGCGAGCTTCTCGCCCCTCCCCACTAGGAATGTCTTACCCGTAAGCACTGACAGTCCATGCGGCGCGCCCCGGTTCCCTCAGCTACGGGCGAACACACTTGCGCCGCCGAATGCTCCCGCGCGCCCCCGATGTGCCTACGGAACGCACCCGTCCGGAAACCCTGCGTAACCCTGGGGCGTTTCAGGAGTTGCTCCGGACATGGCCCTCACCGTGCCCTGCCCCCGAGCCCCGCTCGGCCGTCCGCTCGTCCAGTGGTACGAGCGGGAGCTCGGCTGGGCCGTGGTGCCTGGACCGCCGGTGCGGCTCCTGACGGGGCTGCGCTTCGACGTGCTCGACCTCCCGGCGCCGGCCGGTGCCGCCCTGCTGGGACGGTACGGACGCACGGGCCCCGTCGCCCTCGTGGGGCGCCGGATGCGGTTCCTGGTCGCCGCGGGCAGCGCGGAGGAGCTGCCGGGGCTGCTCGACTGGCTGGAGTGGGGCGGGGTCGCCCTGGACCTGTCGGCCATCGGCGCCGGCGGCCGGATCACCGCTCCCGTACCGACCGGCTGGAGTGTGCCGCCCGATCGGGACGGCTCGCGGGAGACCGCCGTGTGGCTGCGGCCTCCCGAGCCGGGGTGCGAGGTAGAAGCAACCCTTCCGGCTTTCACCGGATTCGCCGGACCGAAGGGCGACGGGGGCGGTGGGGGCACCCCCGACCTCGTCCGGCTGGTGGACGCGGCGGCGACGGAATGCCACCGGGCCCGCTTGTTCCCCACGAAATCGGTAACCGGCTCCGCGCATGCCCGGGAGAGGGCCGGCGCGAAGAGGTCGGGTAACGCGGGAACTCAGCCGTTGGCCTTCTCGTAGGCCTCGCGGATATCGGCCGGGACGCGTCCGCGGTCGTTCACGCTGTAGCCCTGCTCCTTGGCCCACTTGCGGATCTGGGCGGTGTCCTGGCCGCCCGTCGCGACAGCGCGGCTCTTGCCCCGGCCGCCGGCGGCACGGCCACCGGTGCGCCGCCCGCTCTTGGTGTACGGGTCGAGCAGACCCCGCAGCTTGTCCGCGTTGGCGGTGGTGAGGTCGATCTCGTAGGTCTTGCCGTCGAGAGCGAACGTCACGGTCTCGTCCGCCTCGCCGCCGTCGAGGTCATCGACAAGAAGGACCTGAACCTTCTGTGCCACCGGATTTCCTTTCATCGAAAATGCAGTACGCGGAAAGGAAACCGCTTTTCCCTGGAAAACACAAACCCCCGGCAGAGGTTCAGGGACCTTGCACAGCGGGAAACGTGCGCGATTCGGACATAGGGCTCTGCCGGGTTCCACCGGGTTCCCGCGATCACAGGTGCAGAAGCATCCGGCTGTTACCCAAGGTGTTCGGCTTCACTCGTTCGAGACCCAGGAACTCGGCGACACCCTCGTCATACGAGCGCAGCAGCTCGCTGTAGACATCTGTGTCGACCGGAGTCTCCCCGATCTCGGTGAAGCCGTGCTTCGCGAAGAAGTCCACTTCGAAGGTGAGACAGAAAACCCTGCGGATCCCGAGCCAGCGGGCGGTCTGCAGCAGCTTGTCGAGCACCAGATGCCCCACTCCGGCGCCCTTGAACTCGCGGTCCACCGCGAGAGTGCGCACTTCGGCGAGGTCTTCCCACATCACGTGGAGCGCGCCGCAGCCGACCACCCGGGCATCGGAGTCGCGTTCCGCGACCCAGAACTCCTGGATGTCCTCGTAAAGCGTCACGGTCGCTTTGTCGAGCAGGATCCCCGCGCCGACGTACGCGTCGAGAAGGCGGCGGACCGCCGGGACATCGCTGGTCCTGGCCCGGCGGACGCTGACGGCATTTGCGGGGGCATAAGACATGACCGGACGCTATCGCCCCGTCCCGTCTCCGGTCCCATCGGGTTCTGCGGGTTGTGCGGGTTGTGCGCTCTCTTGCGGGGACTCGGCTTCCGGGGACGGTGGCGGATCGGCCGGATCCGGGGAGTCCTCGGGCGGTCCCACCATCCGTACGGCATCGCGCAGGGACTCGCGCTGCTCGGGCGACATCATGCCGAAGAAGGCGACCAGTGCGGCGGCCGGGTTGTCGCTCTGCGACCACGCTTCGTTCATCAGTGCGGCCGCGTAGGCGGCCCGGGTGGAGACCGCGGTATATCGATAGGCACGTCCGTCGACTTCCCGGCGCACCCAGCCCTTCTGATGGAGATTGTCCATTACGGTCATCACGGTCGTGTACGCGATGGACCGTTCCTGCTGAAGGTCTTCCAGTACTTCCCTGACGGTGACCGGACGGTTCCACTGCCAGACGCGCGTCATGACGGCGTCTTCCAGCTCTCCCAATTGGCGAGGCACATCTGCACCATAGTGGGAGATGTCGTGAATGGCTGGTTATTTACGGTGGTGAACAGCAAAAAGGGCGCGCGCCCTTGATATGGGTCGCGCGCCCTTGACGCGTGAAACGCGCCGTGCGGCCGGGAGAGGCCGCAGGCTCTGTCGCGGTCAGGCCTGGCCGGTGGTCGGCCGCTGCTGGGCGGCCTCGGCTCGGGCGAGCGCGGCGTCCACGGCCGCGTCCTCCTTGCCCTTGTTGGGGCCGCCCTGGCTCTTGACGATCGTCACGATGAGCCCGATGAAGAAGACGGCCATCACCACGGGGGGAAGGAGCGCGGAAACGTAGTCCATGCCGACCAGAGTAGCTACCCGGCGGCGCGGGCGGCGGGCGGGGGCAGGGGCTTGCGGCGCGGCGGGAACACCTCGCCGGGGGTGGGGATGGGCCGGTCCGGGCGGGGCGCCTTGGGCTGCGGCCGGGCGGGCTCGGACTTGGGCTGGGGTCTGGGCTGCTTCGGGTCCTGCGCGGCGGCGCGCCCGCCGGGCAGGGCGAGGAGCCGGGTGCGCGGTCCCGGGGTCACGGCGGCGAGCCGCGCCCGTACGGAGTGCTCGGCCAGCCGCCGGCACCGTTCGAGCAGGGCGGCGGCCACGGGCAGCGCGCGCAGCCCGCGCAGTGCCGCCAGGTCGTCCGGGGTCGGGTCGTAACCGGCCGCCAGAGCGTCCTGGAGCAGCTCCAGGAAGCCCGGGGCGGAGCCGGGCAGGGCAGTGCGGTAGCGGGCGAGATCGGCCAGCAGAAAGGCGTGCAGCCGGTTCGCCTCGCGCACGGCCTCGTCCACGGAGCCGGCGAGCCGCAGGCAGTCCTGGACGTCCGTGTCCGCGAGGGGGGCAGGGTGGAGGGCGACGGCGAGGGCACGTCGGAGCACACGCAGCTCGTCTGCGCTGAAGGCCATTCCGCCGCGGGATCCGTAAGGCGTGGGCATGACCCGACAATACGTCCTAAATGGACAAAATCCGTTTAATGGGGGTTGGTGGGCGCGTTGTGTCTGCGGCGGGGGTCGAATTCCCCACCCCGCCCGTTCCCTTAACCCTCCGGGGGTGGGTGGGGGCGGAGGCTCGTTTCCCGGGGGCGGGGCCCCCGGACCCCTTTCGCGGGGCCTGCGGCCCCTGCACCCCGCTTCGGGGCTCCGCCCCGGACCCCGCTCCTCAAACGCCGGAGGGGCTGAATTTTTAGGGGCGCGGGGAACTGCGCGACCAGCCCCCACCGGGCCCGGGGGCTACATGCGGGAGATGTTGCGTTCGTACACCAGGCGCAAGCCGATCAGCGTCAGCCACGGCTCGTGTTCGTCGATCACGTTGGCCTCGCCCAGGATGATGGGGGCCAGGCCGCCCGTGGCGATCACCGTGACGTCGGACGGGTCCCCGCCCGGGCCCACCAGTTCGCGGGCCATGCGGGTCACGACCCCGTCGACCTGCCCGGCGAACCCGTACACGATCCCCGCCTGCATCGCCTCGACCGTGTTCTTGCCGATCACCGCCCGCGGCCGGGCCAGTTCGATCTTGCGGAGCTGGGCGCCCTTGACCCCGAGGGCCTCGACCGAGATCTCGATGCCGGGGGCGATCACCCCGCCCGCGTACTCGCCGCGCGCGCTCACCGCGTCGAACGTCGTGGCCGTGCCGAAGTCGACGACGATCGCCGGGCCCCCGTACAGCTCGACCGCCGCGACCGCGTTGATGATGCGGTCCGCGCCGACCTCCTTGGGGTTGTCCATGAGGATCGGGACGCCGGTCTTGATGCCGGGCTCGACGAGGACCGCCGGGACGTCGCCGTAGTAGCGGCGGGTCACCTCGCGCAGCTCGTGCAGGACCGACGGCACCGTCGAGCAGATCGCGATGCCCTCGATGTTGTCGCCCAGCTCCGCCCCGAGCAGCGGGTGCATGCCCATCAGGCCGTTGAGCAGGACCGCCATCTCGTCGGCGGTGCGGCGCGAGTCGGTGGAGATGCGCCAGTGCTCGACGACCTCCTCGCCGTCGAACAGGCCGAGGACCGTGTGCGTGTTGCCTACGTCGATCGTCAGCAGCATCGGTTACGCCGCCTCGCGCAGATCGAGTCCGATGTCGAGGATCGGTGAGGAGTGGGTGAGCGCGCCGACCGCCAGGTAGTCGACGCCCGTCGCCGCGTACTCCGCCGCGGTCTCCAGGGTGAGGCGGCCCGAGGACTCCAGGAAGGCGCGCCCGGCGACGAGTTCGACGGCCTTCGCGGTCTGCTCCGGCGTGAAGTTGTCCAGCAGGATCAGGTCCGCGCCCGCCTCCAGGACCTCTCCGACCTGGTCGAGCGTGTCGACCTCGACCTCGATCGCCACCTCCGGGAACATCTCCCGTACGGCCTTGAAGGCCTCGGCGACGCCGCCCGCGGCCACCACGTGGTTGTCCTTGACCAGCGCCGCGTCGGAGAGCGACATGCGGTGGTTGACGCCGCCGCCGCAGCGCACCGCGTACTTCTCCAGGGCGCGCAGCCCCGGCGTCGTCTTGCGGGTGTCGCGCACCTTCGCGCGCGTGCCCTCCAGGGCGTCCGCCCACGCGCGCGTGGCGGTCGCGATGCCGGACATGCGGCACAGCAGGTTGAGCGCGCTGCGCTCGGCGGTGAGCAGGTCGCGGGTGCGCGTGGTGACGCTCAGCAGCTTCTGGCCCGCCTCGACGCGGTCGCCGTCCGCGACGTGCCGCTCGACCTCGAACTCCTCGGTGCACACGATCGACAGGATCGCCTCGGCGACCCGCAGGCCCGCGACCGTACCGGCCTCGCGGGCGGTGAAGTCGCCGGTGGCGACGGCGTCTTCGGGGACGGTCGCCGCGGTCGTCACGTCCACGCCGCCGTCGAGGTCCTCCTCGATGGCGAGGTGCGCGATGTCCTCGACCTGTACGGGGTCCAGGCCCGCCTCGGCCAGCAGCGCGGCCAGCGTGGGGTCGAGGCCGCACTCGTACACGTCCTCGTCGCCGCAGCCGCAGTCGTCGCCGCAGCCGCCTCCGCTCGCGGGGACGCCGATCTGGATCAGCGGTACGTCCACCGGCTCGGGACGGTGTTCGTCGGGGGTGCTCACGGTTACGGCTCCCTGGGGGCGTCGGCGACTGTCGGGGGGAAGTCTGCGGAATCGGTACGGCGGACGTCGAGCGTACGGTCCGGCGTCACTCGTACGACGAGGTGGCGGTGCCAGTCCGCGTCGTCCCGGTCGGGCCGGTCCTCGCGCCAGTGGCAGCCGCGGGTCTCCTCGCGGGCGGCGGCGGCGGCGACCAGCACGCGCGCGACGAGCAGCAGGTTGGTGGTCTCCCACGCGTCCACGCCGGGCTCGGCGGCCTTGCGTTCGTCGGCGCCGTCGGCATCGGCCCGGATCTCCTCCAGGCGGACGGCGGCCCCGGCGAGGCTGTCGGCGGAGCGGAGCACGCCCGCGCCGTTGGTCATGATCCGCTGGATCTGGATACGGGCCTCGGGGACCAGCAGCGGGCAGGTGGGCGCGGACTCGGGGACGCGGTGGGCGGCGTCCTGGGGAGCCGCCACGCGCGCGTGGCCGCCCGCCGCGATGTCGGCCGCGATGCGCTCGGCGAAGACCAGGCCCTCAAGCAGGGAGTTGGAGGCGAGCCGGTTGGCGCCGTGCACGCCGGTGCAGGCGACCTCGCCGCACGCGTAGAGCCCCGGGACCGTGGTGCGGCCGTGCAGGTCGGTGCGGACGCCCCCGGAGGCGTAGTGGGCGGCCGGGGCGACCGGGATGGGCTCGGTGACCGGGTCGATGCCGTGGGAGCGGCAGGCGGCGAGGATGGTGGGGAAGCGCTGCTCCCACATCTCGGCGCCGAAGTGCCGTGCGTCCAGGTACATGTGCTCGGTGCCCCGCACCTGCATCTGGCGGGTGATCGCCTTGGCCACGATGTCGCGGGGCGCCAGCTCGGCCAGCTCGTGCTGCCCGAGCATGAACCGGGTTCCGGAGGCGTCGACGAGGTGGGCGCCCTCTCCCCGTACCGCCTCGGAGACCAGCGGCTGCTGGCCCTCGGAGTCGGCGCCGAGGAAGAGCACGGTCGGGTGGAACTGGACGAACTCCAGGTCGGAGATCTCGGCGCCGGCCCGCAGCGCCAGGGCGACGCCGTCGCCGGTGGAGACCGGCGGGTTGGTGGTGGCCGAGAAGACCTGGCCCATGCCACCGGTGGCGAGCACCACGGCGGGGGCGTGGACGGCCCCCACGCCGTCGTGCTGGCCCTCGCCCATGACGTGCAGGGTGATGCCCGCGGTGCGCCCGTCGTCGTCCCTCAGCAGGTCGAGTACGAGCGCGTTCTCGATGGTCCGTACGGCCTGCTCTCGGACGGCCTCGACCAGCGCGCGCGAGATCTCGGCGCCCGTGGCGTCGCCGCCCGCGTGGGCGATGCGGCGGCGGTGGTGGCCGCCCTCGCGGGTCAGCGAGATGGCGCCGGAGTCGTCGGTGTCGAAGGCGGCGCCGGTGGCGATCAGCCGCCGCACCGCGTCCGGGCCCTCGGTGACCAGGGTGCGCACCGCGGTCTCGTCGCACAGGCCCGCGCCCGCCACCAGCGTGTCGTCCAGGTGCTGTTCGGGGGTGTCGCCCTCGCCGAGGGCCGCCGCGATGCCGCCCTGCGCCCAGCGCGTCGAGCCGTCGTCGAGCCGCGCCTTGGTCACCACCACGGTGGTGAGCCCGGCGGCGGTGCAGCGCAGCGCCGCGGTCAGGCCCGCCACGCCCGAGCCGACGACCACGACGTCCGCGTCGATGGACCAGCCGGGGGCGGGCGCGTCCAGCCGTATGCCGGTCCGGGCCGGACCGTCGTTCGTCCTGGTCATGCGGGGGCTCCGAAGTTCAGCGGGATGTTGTCGATCAGGCGGGTGGTGCCGACGCGCGCGGCGATCGCCAGGACCGCCTCACCGGCGAAGCCGTCCCCGGCCTCGCCGAACGTCGCCGGGTCGACCAGTGCCAGATAGTCCAGGGCCAGCGGCGGCTCCGCCTTGACGGCCTCGTCCAGGACGCTCTGGGCGGCGGCGCGCACGACCGCGGGGGACGGGCCCGCCGCCTCCACCGCGTACGCGTCGGCGGCCGCGCGGGCCTCGCCGATCCGGGAGAGCGCCAGGGCGCGCCCGGAGGAGGCGTGGGTGGCCGCGGCGCGCGCGTGGAGCGCGTGCTCGGCCGTCAGCCGGTCGCGGGCCGCGAACAGCGCGCGCGACAGCGCAAGCGCGGTGGTGCGGTCGGCCGGCGAGAGGTAGCGGTTGCGGCTGGAGAGGGCGAGCCCGTCGGCCTCGCGGACCGTGGGTACGCCGACGATCTCCACGGGGAAGTTGAGGTCGCGCGCCATGCGCCGGATCAGCGCCAGCTGCTGGGCGTCCTTCTGTCCGAACAGGGCGAGGTCGGGGGCGGTGAGGTGGAGCAGCTTGGCGACGACGGTGAGCATGCCGTCGAAGTGGCCGGGGCGGGAGGCGCCTTCGAGCCGCTCGCCCATCGGGCCCGCGGTGATGCGGACCTGCGGCTCTCCGCCGGGGTAGACCTCGTCCACGGAGGGCGCGAACACGGCGTCGGCGCCCGCGTGCCCGGCCAGCTCGATGTCGGCGTCCAGGGTGCGCGGATAGCGGTCGAGGTCCTCGCCCGCGCCGAACTGCAGCGGGTTCACGAAGACCGTGACGACGACCTGGCCCTCGGGGCCGACGCTCTCGCGCGCGGTGCGCACCAGGGTGGCGTGCCCTTCGTGCAGCGCGCCCATGGTCATGACGACGGCGCGGCGGCCGGTGCGCTCCAGGGCGGCCAGCTCGGCGGCGGTGCGGACCAGAAGGGTCATCGGTTCTCTCCGTCCCCGAGCACGCCCAGCAGGTCCTCGGCGAGCTCGGGCTTCAGCAGGCCGTGGGCGAGCGCCCGGTCGGCGGTCGTACGGGCCATGGCGAGGTATCCGGCGACCGTGCCGGGGGCGTGCTTGCGCAGCTCGGCGACGTGCGCCGCGACCGTGCCCGCGTCCCCGCGCGCGACGGGGCCGGTCAGGGCCGCGTCGCCGGAGCGCAGCGCGTTGTCGAGCGCCGCTCCCAGGAGCGGGCCGAGCATCCGGTCGGGGGCGGCGACCCCGGCCAGCCGCAGCAGCTCCATGGACTGGGCCACCAGGGTGACGAGGTGGTTGGCGCCGAGGGCGAGGGCCGCGTGGTAGAGCGGCCGGTTCTGCTCCTCGATCCACTCGGGCTCGCCGCCCATCTCGATGACCAGCGCCTCCGCGGCGAGCCGCAGCTCCTCGGGCGCGGTGACGCCGAACGAGCACCCGGCCAGGCGCTGGACGTCGACGCCGGTCCCGGTGAACGTCATCGCGGGATGCAGGGCCAGCGGCAGCGCCCCCGCGCGCGTGGCGGGCGCGAGCACGTCCGTCCCGTACCGCCCGGAGGTGTGCACGAGCAGTTGGCCGGGGCGGATCGCGCCGGTCTCGGCGAGGCCCTCCACCAGGCCCGGCAGGGCGTCGTCGGGGACGGTCAGCAGCACCAGGTCGGCGGCGGCCAGCACCTCGGCGGGCGGCACCAGGGGCACGTCCGGCAGCAGGGCGGCGGCCCGGCGCACGGAGGCGTCCGACACGCCGGAGACCGCCACCGGGCGGTGCCCGGCGAGCTTCAGCGCGGCGGCGAGGGCGGGGCCGACCCGGCCGGCACCGACGACGCCGACGGTGAGGCGGGCTGGGCGGGTTTCTGGTTGTGCGTTCACGCGGCGGGGGCCTTCCGTTCCAGTCCGCGAGGGGTACCGGACGATTTCCCCGTCATGCTACGCCCAGCCCCCATAACCCCTGTGGTTGTCCACAGGCTGTGGGCGATGATCGGCACATGGAAGATCAGCAAGGTTGGGACGACCGGCACGGCCGGATCGAGGACGACGCGGACGGGACCGCCCCCGGCGGCGACGGCGGCGGGCAGGACGCGCGTCTGCGCCGGATCGCGGCCTGGCGCGCCTCGGAGCGCACCCTGTGCCGGATGCCCGGCGAGTTCAGCATGGGCGAGCGGCTGACCGCGCTGGCCACCGACGCGCACGCGGTGTACGACACCACCGAGATGCCGGACTTCTACGGCGACGGCCCGGTCGCCGAGCTGGAGCGGCGCACCGCCGACGTGCTCGGCTTCCCGGCGGCCGCCTTCTTCCCCACCGGCACCATGGCACAGCAAGCGGCGCTGCGCGCCTGGGCCGGGCGCACCGGGAACGCGACGGTGGCGCTGCACCCGCTCGCCCACCCCGAGGTGCACGAGCGGCGCGCCTTCGGTGCGGTGAGCGGGCTGCGCACGGTCCACCCGACGACCGCGCCCCGGCTGCCCACGGCCCAGGAGGTACGGGACTTCGAGGAGCCGTTCGGCACGCTGATGCTGGAGCTGCCGCTGCGCGACGCCGGGTTCGTCCTGCCCACCTGGCAGGAGCTGACCGACGTCGTGGAGGCGGCCCGGGAGCGGGACGCGGTGGTGCACTTCGACGGCGCACGCCTGTGGGAGTGCGCCGTGCACTTCGACCGCCCGCTGGAGGAGATCGCGCAGCTCGCGGACAGCGTCTACGTGTCGTACTACAAGACCCTGGAGGGCCTGTCCGGCGCCGCCCTTGTGGGGCCCGAGTCGCTGGTCGACGAGACCCGCACCTGGCGCCACCGGTACGGGGGCCAGCTCTTCCAGCAGTATCCGGCGGCCCTTTCGGCGCTGGTCGGCCTCGACCGGGTGCTGCCGAAGCTCTCCTCGTACGTCACCCACGCGCGCGTGGTGGCCGAGGGGCTGGCGGACGGCTTCACCGAGGCGGGCGTGCCGTGGTTCCGGATCAACCCGGAGGTGCCGCACACCCACCAGTTCCATGTGTGGCTGCCGTACGGGGCGGATGCCCTGGACGACGCCGGGCTCGGCCAGTCCGAGGAGACGGGCGTGACGCTCTTCCGCCGCTGGTTCCCCGCGTCCGCGGGCCCGCCCGGGGTCTCGTGCACCGAACTGACGGTGACGGAGCCGGGCCTCGAATGGTCGGCGCGGGACGTACGGGAGGCGGTGGCGGAGTTCGTACGGAGGCTGGGGTAGGGCCGCGAGAGGTCGCTCAGCGGCAGGCCGGAGTGCGGTGGTGGCGGGGTGAGGGCAGGAGGCGGGCCAGGGCCGCGCGCAGCCGGCCGTGGGCGAGGCGGCCGGAGAGGACCGCTTCGAAGCGCCGGTAGTCACGTATTTCGCGCAGGGTGCGCACGTCGTGCGTGCCCGGCAGCGGGGGCGGCGGCTCCTGGAGCCGGGCCGTGCGATAGGTGTCGAGCATGTGCTGCTGGATGGCGTCCATGCATCCAGGCTGCGCCGGTCCCGGCCGTCCGTCGCGCCGATTGACCAGGGACGTCAAACGACGGGGCCGCTGTCAGTGGGGCGGTGCACCATGGGCGCATGAGCGTGTGCGTCGACATCACGGGTTTGCCGCAGGAGCGGATCGTCTTCGGACCCTCTCCGCTGGCCGAGCTGGGCGCCGCCCTGCACGCGCTCTCCGAGCCCGCGCACCACGCCCGGCTGCACGGCTGGACCACCACCACGGCGGCCGGGCTCAAGCCGGAGCTGGCCGACCGGCTGCACGAGGCGGACTTCCTGTGGCGGTCCACCCGCTCGGACATCCTGCTGCCGCCGCGGCCCCGCGCGACGCTGGCCGAGGAGCTGGACGACCTCGACCGCATGGACGACGAGAAGTACGTGGCGGCGGCGCTGGAGATCTCCTGCGCGAGCCTCTACAACGCGGGGGCGCCGTCCCCGCTGGTCGACGCGCGGATGCGGGACCGCGCCCTGGACCTCGCCGCCGCGCGCGGCCCGCGCCAGGCCGCCTTCGTGAAGCGGATGCTGCTGGACCCGCCGGGGGCGCGCGCGTGGATACGCAGGCTGTTCGAGGACTGCGACGCCGCGTTCTTCGGGGAGACCTGGCAGCGCGTCCGGGTCCAACTGGCCGCCGACGCCCGGCACAAGACGGAGCTCCTGAAGCACAAGGGCCTGGCGGAGGCGGTCGCGGCGGTCTCCCCCGCCGTCGCCCTCGAACAGGACGAGCGGGGCAGCCGCATCGTCGTGGACAAGCTGACCCACGGGCGTACGAGCGCGGCGGGCAGCGGCCTGACGTTCATCCCCACCGCGTTCGGCTGGCCGCACCTGTTCGCGCTGCACGCGCCGGGCTGGCAGCCGGTCATCCAGTACCCGGTCCCGACGGGCGAGTTGGGCGGCGCCGCGCCCGTCGACGTGGTGAAGGCACGCCTTGAGGCGGTCGCGCACCCGATGCGGATGCGGCTGTGCCGCAGCCTCGCGCGGGGCGCGTACACGACGAGCGAGCTGGCCGACGCGTACGGGATTTCCGCGCCGGAGGTGTCTCGCCATCTTTCTGTGCTGAAGAAGGCGGGTCTGCTTACTACGCAGCGGCGTGGGCGGTATGTGCTGCATCAGCTGGATGTGGCGGTGGTCGCCCGGCTGGGCAGCGACTTCTTGGAGGGGGTGCTGCGGTAGCGGCGCCGTGTTTGTCTGCGGGCCGGTGGTGGGCTGGTCGCGCAGTTCCCCGCGCCCCTAAGATGCGCCCCTGCGGGGCGCCCAGGGGATTGCCGCGCAGCGGCATTTTTAGGGGCGCGGGGCTGTGACATTTGCGGCTCCGCCGCGTGGGCGCGACCAGCCACAGACAACCCGCACCCGGCCAAACAGCCGCCCGCCCCTCAGCCGCTCACCCTCAACAACAACTTCCCCGTCGACGTGCGGCCCTCCATCAGACGGTGGGCCTCCGGCGCCTGCTCCAGGGGGAACTCGGCGGTGACCGGCAGCTCGACCCGGCCGTCCGCCGCGAGGGCGAACGCCCGGCCCGCCAGGTCCCGCAGCGCCTCCGGCGCGGTCGCCGCCAGGCCCAGGATCGAGAAGCCCGCGACCGAGCGGGCGCCCGGGTAGAGCTCGGGCTGCCCGACGCGCCACGGCTCCTCGCCGCCCGCGTTCCCGTACGAGACGAGCCGCCCGAACAGGGCCAGCGCGTCCAGCCCCTGACGCAGCGTCTCGCCGCCGACCGGGTCCAGGACGAGGTCCACGCCCCGGCCGCCGGTCGCCCGGCGCACGTCCTGGGCGAAGGTGCCGGTGAGGAACGCGTCGTCGTACCCGTGCTCGCGTGCGTAGGCGGCCTTGGCCTCGCTGGACACCACGCCGTAGACGGCGCCCGCGCCCGCGAGCCGGGCGATCTGCCCCACGACCGTGCCGACGCCGCCCGCCGCGCCCTGGACCAGGACGCTCTCGCCGGGCTGCAGCCGCCCCACCTCGTGGACGAGGGCGTGCGCGGTGGGCAGGACCGTGGGGAGCGTGGCGGCGGTGCGCAGGTCGACGCCCCGTGGCACCGGGAGGACGGCGGCGGCCGCGACGACGGCGACGTCCGCGTAGCCGCCGCCCTCGGCCATCGCCGCGACCTCCTGCCCGACCGCGAGCCCTTCGACGCCCGCGCCGAGCTCCCGTACGCGCCCGGAGACCTCAAGGCCCGGCACGAACGGCAGGGACCGCACCCGGTAGCCCTCCGAACGGGCCTTCACCTCGGCGAAGTTGACCCCGGCGTAGGCGACGTCGACGGCGACCTCACCGGGACCGGGCCGAGGCACCTCCGCCTCCACCAGCCGCAGTACTTCCGGACCGCCCAGCTCGCTGACCTGAATCGCACGCATGACGTGGGTCCCCCTCGACACGTAAAGTGTTCAATGAATGTCGAACACTCAAGAGTGTACGACCCGTATCGAACACTCGGCAAGGGCGCACCGCCGGGCCCGGCCAGGAGGAAGGACACCGATGACCCATCGCGCGGCACCCGAACACACCCACCCCGACAAGGTCCCCCTGATCACGGCCCTGGACGCGCTCGGCGACCCGGTCCGCCTCCAGCTCGTGCGCGAGCTGGCCGAGTCGCAGGAGTGGACCCGCAGCTGCGGCTCGTTCGACGTGCCCGTACGCAAGGCGGCGCTGAGCCACCACTTCTCGGTGCTGCGCGCGGCCGGGCTGGTCGAGCAGCGCGACGACGGGTCCAAGCGGGTCAACCGCCTGCGCCGCGAGGAGTTCGACGAGCGCTTCCCGGGGCTGCTCGCACTGGTCCTGCGCGGCGACTGAGGACCGCGCACCCCACCGGGCTAGAGCCCTCCGGCCCGCACCAGCCCCGACTCGTACGCGAGGACGACCACCTGCACGCGGTCCCGCAGCCCCAGCTTCGTCAGGATCCGGCCGACATGGGTCTTCACGGTGGCCTCCGAGAGGACCAGACGCGCCGCGATCTCGCCATTCGAGAGGCCCTGCGCGACCAGCAGCATGACCTCGCGCTCGCGCTCGGTCAGCTTGTCCATGGCGCCGCCGGGGCCCCGCTCCTTGCCGGTCGTCGGCAGCATCGGGGCGAACCGGTCGAGCAGGCGCCGGGTGGTGGACGGCGCGACGACCGCGTCACCGCTGTGCACCGAACGGATGGCGCCCAGCAGTTCGCCCGGCGGCACATCCTTCAGCATGAAGCCGCTGGCGCCCGCCTTCAGACCGGAGAACGCGTACTCGTCCAGGTCGAAGGTGGTCAGGATCAGCACCTTGGGGTGCGTCTCGGCCGAGCAGATCCGGCGCGTCGCCTCCACCCCGTCGAGCCGCGGCATACGCACATCCATCAGCACCACGTCCACGGCGGTCGCGCGGAGGATCTCGATCGCCTCCGCGCCGTCGCCCGCCTCCGCGACGACCTCCATGTCCGGCTGGGCGGCGAGCACCATCCGGAAGCCGGTGCGCAGCAGCACCTGGTCGTCGACGAGCATCACGCGGATCGTCATCGGGTCCCTCTCCATCACGACGTACGAGAAATTCGGGCGTACGGGAAAAACTAGTGCGCGTCCGGGAAACTAGTGGGCGGGCTTCAGCGGCAGCAGGGCGCTGATGCGGAAGCCGCCGCCCGGCCGCGGCCCCGCGTCCAGGGTGCCGCCCACCATGCCGACGCGCTCGCGCATGCCGATCAGACCGTGGCCCCGGCCGTCGGCGCCGCCGTCCTCGTACATCTCGTGCGCCGCCCCGCGCCCGTCGTCCTCGACCAGCAGGCCGAGCCCGTCGTCGAAGTAGACCAGGCGGACGCTGGCGCCCGCCTCCGGGCCGCCGTGCTTGCGCGTGTTGGTGAGCGCCTCCTGCACGATCCGGTACGCCGTGAGCTCGACGCCGCTGGGCAGCGGGCGCGGGGTGCCCTCGATCTTGAAGTCCACGGTGAGCCCGGCCGTGCGCACCTGCTCGACCAGCTCCTCGATCTGCTCGACGTCCGGCTGCGGCACGTACTCCCCCGCCTCCCGGTGCTCGCCCGTGCGCAGCACGCCGAGCAGGCGGCGCATCTCGGCGAGCGCCTGGCGCCCGGTCATCGAGATGGTCTCCAGGGCGATCTTCGCCTGGTCGGGCGCGCTGTCCATCACATACGCGGCGCCGTCCGCCTGGACCACCATCACCGAGACGTTGTGGGCGACGACATCGTGCAGCTCGCGGGCGATCCGGGCGCGCTCGGCGGCGACGGCGACCTTCGCCTGCGCCTCGCGCTCCTTCTCCAGACGGGCGGCGCGCTCCTCCAGCTGGGCGAAGTACGCCCGGCGGGTGCGCATCGAGTCGCCGAGGACCCAGGCGAGGATGAACGGGACCGTCATCACGATGACGAAGAAGACGATCTGGCCCGGGCTCATACCGCTGTCGCTGCCGCTGTAGTCGGGCCAGCGCACCATCGCGATCACGGCCGCGAGCAGCGAGCCCGCCAGGGCGAACCGCGAGGCCCAGCGCTCCCCGACGGCGGCCGCGGTGTAGATCGCGACCAGCATGGCGAAGTCCGACACGTTCGGACTGACGTTCAGGGCCAGCTGGACCAGCCCCATCCCGGCCGCGAGCACCACCATCTTCTCGGGTGCGCGGCGGCGCAGCGCCACGACGACGCTCAGCCCGACGGCGATCAGCAGAGCCGCCGGCGTCGAGCCGTGGCCGGTGCCACCGGAGACGAGCGACATGCCGGAGATCCCGAAGAGGAAGACGGCCCAGAGGGTGTCGACCGCGGTCGGGTGTCTGCGGATGAAGTCGTAGAGGAGCTGCACGTAACCCAGCGTAGGGAAGCCGGATCGGTGCAAGGGTCAACCGGAGGGTCGATCCGGGCCGCCGGGGCGTACTCCCCAAGGTGGAGGGAGCCTAGCCTTCTGCTGTGAATCACGAGGTGAGGGACGACACAGCGAGGGGTTCGCGGGCCTGGTCCGGCTGGCGGGCGGCGACCGAACGGGCCCTGTACGGCCCCGGCGGCTTCTACCTCCGCCCCGAGGGCCCCGCAGGCCACTTCCGTACCTCCGTCCACGCCTCGCCGCTCTTCGCCCGGGCCGTGGCGCGGCTCCTGGAGGAGGTCGCGGAGGAGGTCGCGGAGGAGCTCGGGGGCGGCGAGGTCGCGTTCGTCGACATGGGCGCGGGGCGCGGGGAGCTCGTTACGGGCGTACTGGCCGCGCTGCCCGCCGGATTCCCCGTACGGGCGTACGCCGTGGAGCGCGCGGCGCGTCCACCGGGGCTCGACGAGCGGGTGACGTGGCTCGCTCGGCCTCCTACTGGCGTCCGGGGCCTCCTGTTCGCCAACGAGTGGCTGGACAACGTCCCGGCGGACGTGGCCGAGGCCGACGCGGACGGCGTCCCGCGCGAGGTCCTGGTCCGCCCCGACGGCACCGAACAACTCGGCGCACCCGTGTCCGGCGAGGACGCACGCTGGCTGGAGCGGTGGTGGCCGCTGCGGGAGCCCGGGGAACGGGCGGAGATCGGCCGCACGCGGGACGAGGCGTGGGCGGGGGCGGTGTCGTCGCTGGAGGCGGGCCTGGCCGTGGCGGTGGACTACGCCCACGTGGCGTCCGCACGCCCGCGGTACGGCACGCTCACGGGCTTCCGGGGCGGCCGCGAGGTGGCCCCCGTCCCGGACGGCACGTGCGACATCACGTCCCATGTGGCCTTGGACGCGTGCGCGGGGCCGTCCGGCGAGCTGGTGCCTCAGCGCGAGGCCCTGGCCGCCCTCGGCGTAACGGGCACCCGCCCGCCGCTGTCCCTGGCCTCGACGGACCCGGCGGCGTACGTACGGGCGCTGGCGCGGGCGGGGGAGGCGGCGGAACTGACGGCCCGGGGCGGGCTGGGGGATTTTTTGTGGTTGCGGGAGCGGGTGTGAGGGGATTCGTCTGCGGGTTCGGTGGGGGCTGGTCGCGCAGTTCCCCGCGCCCCTACAGGGGCGCCCCGAAGGGGTGCGTTTAGGGGCGCGGGGAACTGCGCGACCAGCCACAGACGGTCCGCAGATGAACAGGGAGCGGGGTGCAGGGGCCGCAGGCCCCGCGACGGGGGCCGGGGGCGGAGCCCCCGGGGACCACCTCAGCCCCCACCCCACCCCCCGGAGGGGGGATACTGTCGCCCATGACGGAGACCACGGTCGGCATCGGCGGGGCGGCGGAGAGCACCGACATGGTGCTCAACATCGGCCCCCAGCACCCCTCCACCCACGGCGTGCTCCGCCTCCGCCTCGTCCTCGACGGCGAGCGCATCCAGCACGCCGAGCCGGTCATCGGCTATATGCACCGCGGCGCCGAGAAGCTCTTCGAGGCTCGCGACTACCGCCAGATCGTCATGCTCGCCAACCGCCACGACTGGCTCTCCGCCTTCTCCAACGAGCTCGGCGTCGTCATGGCCGTCGAGCGCATGCTCGGCATGGAGGTCCCGGAGCGCGCCGTCTGGACCCGCACGCTCCTCGCCGAGCTGAACCGCGTGCTCAACCACCTGATGTTCCTCGGCTCGTACCCCCTCGAACTGGGCGGAATCACCCCGATCTTCCACGCCTTCCGTGAGCGCGAGGAGCTCCAGCACGTGATGGAGGAGGTCTCCGGCGGGCGTATGCACTACATGTTCAACCGCGTCGGCGGCCTCAAGGAGGACCTCCCGCTGGGCTGGCTGGGCCGCGCCCGGGAGGCCGTCGCCGCCGCCAACTCGCGGATGGACGTGTACGACCGGCTCGTACTCGGCAACGAGATCTTCCGGGGCCGCACCCGCGGCGTCGGCGTCCTGTCCCAGAAGGCCGTGCACGCGTACGGCGTCAGCGGGCCCATCGCGCGCGGCTCGGGCGTCGACTTCGACCTGCGCCGCGACGAGCCGTACCTCGCGTACGGCGAACTCCAGGACACCCTGCGGGTCGTCACCCGCACCGAGGGCGACTGCCTGGCCCGCTTCGAGGTGCTGCTCGAACAGACCCACAACGCGCTGGAACTGGCCGACGCCTGCCTCGACCGGCTCGCCGAGCTGCCGCCCGGCCCGATCAACCAGCGCCTCCCGAAGGTCCTGAAGGCCCCCGAGGGCCACACCTACGCGTGGACCGAGAACCCGCTGGGCATCAACGGGTACTACCTCGTCAGCAAGGGCGAGAAGACCCCGTACCGGCTCAAGCTCCGCTCGGCCTCGTACAACAACATCCAGGCCCTCACCGAGCTCCTCCCGGGCACGCTGGTCGCCGACATGGTCGCCATCCTGGGCTCGCTCTTCTTCGTCGTCGGCGACATCGACAAGTAGCCGCCCCCAGGCATACGACGGGGCCCCGGCGCGTCAAGCGCCGGGGCCCCGTTCCGTACCGTCTAGGAGATCGCCGTCCGCAGCACCGCCACGTCCAGCTGCTCCGTCTCGTCGTGCGCGGTCAGGTCGATGACCTTGCCGACGACCCGCTCGGGGCCGGTGTGCGGCCGCTCGGCCAGGACCTCCTCGCCGACCACGTCGGCCAGGTCCTCCGCCGCGGCCGCCTCTATCGCGGCCTCAACCGCCTCCCTCTCGGCGGCCTCCTTCTCGGCCGCGGTGCCGAAGAAGTCGAAGCTGCCCTCGGGCCGTACGGCGGGACGGGCGACGTAGGGAACCACCGCCGCCGCGACCGGCTTCGGGGCCGCGGGCAGCGCGGGCAGGGCGGCGGACGACGGGCGGACGTGCTCCCCGTTCCCGGCGGCCGCCGAGTGCTTCCCCTGCGGCTCGTCCGCCTTCCGGTCCGCCGGTGAGGGCAGGGCGGGCGGAACGGCCGACGGCCGCACGGCCTGCGGGGACTGCGGGGCCTTACGCGCCGCCGCCCGGGCCTCCTCCACCGCCGCGGCCGCGCTGCGCGCCTCCTGCGCGCGGCGCGCGTACGGCAGGTTCTCCAGTGCCCTGGAGGCCGACGCGTACGCGGCGGGCGTCGGCGTACTGGCCGCGGCGGGCAGCGCCTTGGGGGCGGCGGCCTCCAGGGCGAGCCTGCGGCGGCCCTCCAGGGCGCTGGCCCGCTCGGTCTCCGCAGTCGCGTACCGCCGCAGCAGGGCCGCGTGTTCGCCGCGCAGCCCGGCCAGCTCCATGCGCTTGGCACGGAGCTTGGCGTCCAGGCGGCCGCGCAGCTCGCGCGACTCCTCCAGGTCCGCCTCCAGTTCGGCGATCCGCTCCTCGGTGCGCCACTGGTCGGCGGCGCGCGAGCGGGTCAGCTCGGCGACCCGGCGACCGGCCGCCCGGTCCCAGCCGCGCATCAGCACCGAGCCGGTGACGGCGGCCACCGCGGCGGCCGCGGCCAGGCCCCGCAGTGCCATGGGCTGATCGAACAGCCAGGCGCCACCGGCGCAGAAGACAGCGGCGCCGGCGACGGCCGACGGTGAGAGGAGCCTGTGCAGAGGAGGGGAATGGCGGTGGCGTCCACGTGGCATGGCCTGAAATTTACCGTGCGTAGACGCCCAATGGAGCCCCCGCCCGTCAATCTTCCGAATCTTCTCCCAACCGTCTTCTCCGGCCCTCTTCTCCGGGCCCGGCTTTCGCTACTTCTTGATCAGTCCCTTCGACTGGAGATAGTCCTTCGCGACGTCGGCCGCCTTCGCCCGCTCAGCGTCCACCTTGCGGTTCAGCTCGACGAGATCACCGGTCGTCAGCGCCTTGGTGAGCTTCGCGAGCGCGTCGGCTATCTCCTGGGCGCCCGCTTCCTTCGCATTGACCACGGGAAGGACGTTGTCCGCGTTCTGGAGCTTCTTGTCGTCGTCGAGGAGCACCAGGCCGTACTGGTCCAGGGTGGCGTCGGTCGTGGTGGTCAGCACCAGCTGGTCGACGCCGTCCTTGACCGCCTGCTTGGCCTGCGGGGTGCCGACGCCCTTGGGGTCGATCCCGCCGACGTCGATGCCGTACTTGGACTTCAGGCCGGGGGCGCAGAAGGGGCGGACGGTGCACTCGTCGCCCGCCGCGACCTTGACCTTGAGCTTCGACTTCCCCAGATCCGAAAGGGTCTTGAGGTTGTTCTTGGTGGCGAATTCCTTGGTCACCGCGAACGCGTTCTGGTCGACCGCGGCGCCCGACGGGAGCACCTTGAGACCGCGCGGGGCGGCGAGCTTGGTGAGCTCGGCGACGGTCGCGGCGGCGTCGCTGGAAGCGAGCGGCTTGTCCTTCGCCTTGTCGCCGTTGACCTTGGCGTTGAGGAATTCGGTAAGCGTAGCCGCGTATTCCGGAACGACGTCGATCTCGCCCTTCTCCAGGGCGGGTTCATACAGCTCGCGGTTCTTCACCGTGGTGACCGAGGTGCTGTATCCGGCGTCGTGCAGGATCTGGGCGTAGAGCTCGGCGAGGACGGCGGACTCGGTGAAGCCGGCGGCGCCGACGGTGAGCGAGCCCTTCTTGCCGCCCCCGCCGCCACTACCGCCCTTGTCCTTCTCCAGGCTGTCGCCGCCGCACGCGGCCAGCGACCCGGCCAGCGCCAGCGTGCCCAGCACCGCACCGGCCGTGCGCAGGATCTTGCTCATGAACGTTCACCATCCGAGAGTTCGTAAGTCCGACGTGTTCGGGGTCCGGGGTGTTCGGGGTCCGGGGTGTTACGGGGCCGTGCTCCGCCCGCGCGCCGCGCGCAGCGGGCTGAACAGCCGGTCGGCCAGCACCAGCACGCCCTCGACCAGCAACGCGAGCAGCGCGGCGAGGATCGCCCCCGCGACCACCTGCGGTGTGTTGTACGTGGCGAACCCGGCCGTGATGATCCGGCCGAGGCCGCCGAGCCCCACCATGGAGGCGATCGTCGCCGTCGCCACCACCTGCACCGCGGCCGACCGCACCCCGATCATGATCAGCGGGTAGGCGAGCGGCAGCTCCACCCGGGCGAACAGCTGCCCGCCCGACATCCCCATCCCGCGCGCGGCCTCCACCACCGACCGGTCCACCTCGCGCATTCCCACGTACGCGTTGGTCAGCAGCGGCGGCACCGCGAAGAGCACAAGGGCGATGATCGTCGGCGCGTACCCGGCCTTGCGCAGCGGGGTGAGCATCAGCAGGGCGAGCACCGCGAAGACGGGCACCGCCCGTCCCACGTTGGAGATGTTGACCGCGAGCGCCCCGCCCCGCCCTATGTGCCCGAGCCACAGCGCGAGCGGCAGCGCGATGGCGCACGCCACCAGGAGCGAGACCCCGCTCACATACGCGTGCTCGGCCAGGCGGTGCCAGGCGCCGTCGTCGCCCGACCAGTTGGACCCCGTCGTCAGCCAGGTCCAGGCGTCGGCCATGACCCCCATCAGCGCGCCCCCGCCGTCGTCCGTATCCGTGTCCACGGGGTGAGCAGGCGCTGGAGGCCGAGCAGCAGCAGGTCCGCCACGAGGGCGAGCAGCACGCACAGCACCGACGCGGTGAGCACCTGCGCCTTGAACGTGGACTGCACGCCGTCGCCTATGAGGTTGCCCAGACCGCCCTTGCCGACCACCGAGCCGACCGTGGTCAGCGCCACCGTCGACACCGTCGCGATGCGCACACCGGCCAGCAGCGCGGGCAGCGCGAGCGGCAGCTCGACCTCGAACAGCAGCCGTATCCGTCCGTACCCCATCCCCCGGGCCGCCTCGCGGACTTCGGACGGGACGGCTTCGAGGCCGGCCAGGATGTTCCGTACGAGGATCGTCAGCGAGTAGAGCACCAGGCCGGTGACCACCAGCGACGCGGAGAGCCCGAACACCGGCAGCAGCAGCGAGAACATCGCCAGCGACGGCACCGTGTAGAGCACGGTCGTCAGGGTCAGGACCGCGCCCGCGACCGATCGGCGGCCGCGCGCGAGCAGCGCCAGCGGAAAGGCGATCAGCAGCCCGATCAGCACCGAGGCCACCGTGATCCAGACGTGCTGGACCGTGGCGTCGGTCAGCTCCTGGCTGCGGGAGCGCACGTACTCCCAGCAGATCCAGTCGTTGCGCACCAGGCAGTTCTGCGCAGCCACCCGTCCCCCACCTCCCCCGCCGGATCCCGTGAATCCCGTGAATCCCCCGACCGAACGTCTGTCTGGCGACCCTAACCCCCGCCACTGACAATCACCGAGGGCCGGTGGGGGGATCCCCGCATCGAACACAGAGCGGCAACATGGGGTTCACACAGCCACGGTCACCACCGGCGACAATGGGGAACCATGATCCGATTCGAGCACGTCACCAAGCGGTACGCCGACGGCACCACCGCCGTCGACGACCTCTCCTTCGAAGTCGCCGAGGGGGAACTGGTCACGCTCGTCGGGCCGTCCGGCTGCGGCAAGACCACCACGATGAAGATGGTGAACCGGCTGATCGAGCCCACCGAGGGCCGGATATTCCTGGACGGGGAGGACATATCCACCGTCGATCCGGTCCAACTTCGGCGTCGTATCGGCTATGTCATCCAGCAGGTCGGGCTCTTCCCGCACAAGACGGTCCTGGAGAACACCGCGACCGTCCCGCACCTGCTCGGCGTCAAGCGCGCCAAGGCCCGTGAGCGCGCGGCCGAACTGCTCGACCTGGTCGGCCTCGACCCCAAGGTCCACGGGGCGCGCTACCCCGAGCAGCTCTCCGGCGGCCAGCGCCAACGAGTGGGCGTGGCCCGGGCGTTGGCGGCCGACCCGCCCGTGCTCCTGATGGACGAGCCGTTCGGCGCGGTCGACCCGGTGGTGCGCGAACGGCTCCAGAACGAGTTCCTCAGGCTCCAGTCGCAGGTCCGCAAGACCGTCCTGTTCGTCACCCACGACATCGAGGAGGCGGTCCGCCTCGGCGACCGCATCGCGGTGTACGGGCAGGGGCGCATCGAGCAGCTGGACGCCCCGGCGACCGTCCTCGGCACGCCCGCGACCCCGTATGTCGCGGACTTCGTCGGCGCCGACCGGGGCCTGAAGCGGCTCTCGGTGACGCCCATCGAGGAGAGCGACCTGGAGCAGCCGCCGGTGGTGCGGCTCGACGACCCGCTCCCCCGCGACCTCGGCGCCCCCTGGGCGGTGGTCCTGGACGCCTCCGGGGACCTGCACGGCTGGATCTCCGCCGAGAAGGCCGCACTGGCCGGCGGAGGGACCCGCAAGGCGACCGTGCGCGAGCACGCCCGCCGGATGGAGGCCTGGCTGCCGCTCGGCGCCTCCCTCAAGCAGGCGTTCGCGACGATGCTCCAGCACGACGCGGGGTGGATCGCGGTCATCGACCACGAGGGGACGGGCCGCTTCCTCGGCGTGCTCACCCCGGCCCGGCTGCACGAGGCGCTGCGCCGCTCGATCGACGCGGACGCCCAGGCCGTCCCCCGTACGGAAGTGGAAGTGGAGTCGATCAGTTCGCGCTGAGCCGGCCGCTGATCCACTCCAGGACCGGCGGGATCTCCCGCCGCCAGGTGTTGAAGTTGTGCCCGCCGCTGTCGAGCGTGATCGACGAGACGCGCGCGGGCGACTTCACCTTCTCGATGAACCTCAGCGTCGGCTTGAGGTTGTCCTCGCCCGACTTGGAGCTGGTGACCAGGTACGACGACTTGGCCGGCGCCACGTGGTCGAGCGCCCACAGCAGGTTGGAACGATTCTTCGCGGCCTTGTCGCCGTGGAAGAGATCACCGGTGGTCGGGTCGCTGGCGGCCTTGTAGTACGCCGAGAGGCCGGCGCTGGCGCCGAAGGTCTCCGGGTGGTGGATACCGATCTTCAGCGCGCAGTAGCCGCCGGTCGAGTTCCCGATGAAGCCCCAGTTCTGCGGCTTGGTGCCGACCCGGTAGGTCTGGGAGACGGCCTTGGGAAGGTCCTTGGCGAAGAAGGTCTCGGTCTGCGGACCGCCCGGGACGTCCACGCACTCGGTGTCCCTCGGCGGCGCCACCGTCGGGCGCATCATCACGAGGATCATCGGCTGCGCCTTCTTCTGCTTGACCTGCGCCCATGCCGTCTTCGGGTACTTCAGCCCTTTGATCAGGTTCTCCGCGGTGCCCGGATAGCCGGTCAGCACCACGGCGGCCGGGAACTTCTGGTTCTCGTACTTCTTCTGGAAGTACTCGGGGGGCAGATAGACGTAGGCGGGGCTGGCTATTTTGGAACGCCGGCCCTGGACGACCACCTTCTGGATCTCACCCCCCACCGCGGGGCTGCCGGCACCGGGGGTGTCGGGCTTCTGCTTCCCCGTGACCTTGATGTCCTTGCTTCCGGCGGAGTGGTCGACCACCACGCCCATGCCGTTCTCCTGGCCGAAGAGGTCCGCCCACGAGCCGTAGAAGAGGAAGGAGTTGTTGGCCGCGAGGCCCACCGAGGCGAAGAGCATCAGCTGTGTGCCGAGGAGCAGGCCGACCCGGCCCAGGACGGCTCGCCAGCTGCGGTTGGCCAGCTTCGGCCAGAGCCAGATGGTGAGCGCGAACAGCACCACCGCCAGTACGACGGCGAGCGCCAGAACCTTGTTGCTCGTGAGACCCATGAGTCGTCGAAACTTTCTGACTGAGATTTTCCTGAGACCAAGGGAACCCGCCCCCGGGAAGTGCCGTCCTAGAGGTCGCAAATTGTCCGGAACACAGCGGCGACCTTGTCACTGTGGCGGACAACAGAATCTCTTGCGGAGTCACGGGAAGCGATGTCTGTCAGGATAGATGGGGACAAAAAGGGTTCGGTTCCGGCCGGCGCGCGCAAAGTCCTCCGCGGACCGCGCCCCGAGACGGTGCCATCACTGGTCGGCACGGCCGCGACGTTCGTCGGCCTGCTCAACATCGCCGCCGGCATCTTCCCGCGCTTCCGCGCCAGCCGGATGCACGCCGTCAGCGAGGTCCTGCCCGGCACGACGGGCCCCTTCGCGGCGGCCCTGGCGCTGAGCACCGGCGTCCTGCTGCTGCTCCTGGCGCACGGCCTGAAGCGGCGCAAGCGGCGGGCCTGGCGGGCCGCGGTCGCCCTGCTGCCGATCGGCGCGGTGGCCCAATTCCTCTACCGCCACTCGATCGTCGGCGTACTGATCTCGATCGCCCTGCTGGTGCTGCTGGTCAGGCACCGCAGCGAGTTCACCGCGCTGCCCGACCCGCGCAGCCGCTGGAAGGCGCTGGCCAACTTCATCCTGCTCGGCTCCGGTTCGCTGGGGCTGGGCCTGGTGATCGTCTCGGTCCACCCCGGCCGGGTCGTCGGCAACCCGTCGATCGCCGACCGGATCCAGCACGTGATGTACGGCCTGTTCGGCTTCGAGGGCCCCGTCGAGTATGCGGGCGACACCAGCTGGACCGTCGCCTATTCGCTGGGCGCACTCGGCCTGCTGACCGCGATCACCACCATCTACCTGGCCTTCCGCCCCGAGCACCCGGCCGCCCGGCTCACCGAGGACGACGAGCGCCAGCTGCGCGACCTGCTCGCCAAGCACGGCGCCCGCGACTCGCTCGGCCACTTCGCGCTGCGCCGCGACAAGGCGGTCGTCTTCTCCCCCAGCGGCAAGGCGGCCGTCACCTACCGCGTGGTCTCCGGTGTGATGCTCGCCTCGGGCGACCCCATCGGCGACGTCGAGGCCTGGCCCGGCGCCATCGAGCGGTTCATGGACGAGGCCAAGGCCCACTCCTGGACCCCGGCCGTGGTCGGCTGCTCGGAGACGGGCGGCGAGGTGTGGACCCGCGAGACCGGGCTCGACGCCCTGGAACTGGGCGACGAGGCGGTGGTGGACGCCGCGGATTTCTCCCTCTCCGGGCGCGCCATGCGGAACGTACGCCAGATGGTCAAGCGCATCGAGCGCAATGGCTACGAAACCCGCGTACGGCGCGTCCGTGATCTCTCCGTAGGTGAGCTGGAACGGATCCGGCGGGCCGCCGAGGACTGGCGCGGCACCGACACCGAGCGCGGCTTCTCCATGGCGCTGGGGCGGATCGGCGACCCGGGCGACGGCGACTGCGTGATCGCCACCGCCCACAAGGCCGACGACGACGGCTCGGGCGAGCCGGGCCCGTACGGCGACCTCAAGGCAATGATTCACTTCGTCCCCTGGGGCGCCGACGGAATGTCGCTGGAGCTGATGCGCCGCGACCGCTCCGCCGACCCGGGTATGAACGAGCTGCTGATCGTCGCCGCGCTGCAGGCGGCGCCCAAGATCGGCATCGAACACGTCTCCCTGAACTTCGCGATGTTCCGTTCCGCGCTGGCGCGGGGCGAGAAGATCGGCGCCGGCCCGGTGCTGCGGCTCTGGCGCGGACTGCTGGTCTTCCTGTCCCGCTGGTTCCAGATTGAGTCGCTGTACAAGTTCAACGCGAAGTTCCAGCCACGCTGGGAGCCGCGCTTCATGGTCTACCGGGCCCACGGCGACCTGCCGCGCATCGGCTTCGCGGTGATGCAGGCCGAGGGCTTCGTGAACTTCGCCCTGCCGCGCCCGTTCACCCGCTTCAGCCGCGCCCACCGCAAGCGCCCGTGCGCACACCTGACGGCGACGGAGGGCGAGAGAGCGGTACGAGCGGCGTAGCGCCCCTTAAGGGGCGCGGGGAACTGCGCGACCAGCCACGCACGGTCCGCAGCCGACGTCAGGCCCAAAAAAAGGGGCCCGGGGAAAATCCCCGGGCCCCTTTCGCGTTACGCGGAGGCGGTCTCCGCGGCCTTCTCGGTCACAGCAGCCTCCGGCTGCTCCGCCGCCTTCGGCGACCGGTCGGCGTGCAGCCCGACCAGAGCCACCACCACGACCAGCAGGAACGCGGCCCCCGCAAGCGCGAAGCTCAGCGTGAACTGGCTCTCCTGCGGCAGCGGCGGCACCCCGGCCGGCAGGTGCTCGATCGTCTTGGACGCGAGCAGCGAGGTGATCACCGCACTGGCGATGGCGCTGCCGACCGACCGGGAGATCGAGTTGATGCCGTTGGCGATACCGGTCTGGTGGTGCGGGACGCTCGCCACGATCAGGGCGGGCATCGCCGCGTAACCGAAGCTGATGGCGACACCGATCACCATGCCGGCCATGATCACCGAGGCACCGGAGTCGTGCGCGCCGGTCAGCCAGGCGAAGCCGATGACACCGAACGCGGCACCGGCCGTCAGCGTGAAGCGGGCGCCGATGCGGCGGACCAGCATGCCGCCGATCTGGGCCGCGAGCAGCGACATGATCGTGGTGGGCAGCAGGTACTCGACGGAGGCGCGCAGCACCGACGCCGTGAAGCCGTAGCCGGTGACCTTCTCCGGCATCTGCACCAGGTACGAGACGCCGATGAACTGCGAGAACATCGCGAAGCCGAGCAGCAGACCGGCCAGGTTGGTGAAGAGCACCGGGCGGTGGGCGAACATCTTCATGTCCACCATGGGCGACTTGACCTTGCGCTCGACCAGGACCCAGACCGCGGCCATGACGACGGCGGCGACGAACAGGCCGAGGGTGCGGACCGAGGTCCAGCCCCACTCGTGGCCCTGCGAGATCGGCAGCAGCAGGAGGACCAGGAGGGCGGCCAGCGTGCCCGCGCCGAGCCAGTCGGTGCGCCCGCCGGGCTTGTGGCGCGAGGCCGGGACGCCCGCGACGACGGCGACCAGGGCGACGACGGCCAGCACGGCGGCCAGCCAGAAGACGCGGTGGTAGTCGGGGTTGTCGCCCTGGGTCAGCAGGCCCGCGCCCACCAGGGCGAGACCGCTGCCGAACGCCAGGGTGCCGCTGACCAGCGCCATCGCGCCGTGCAGCTTCTCCGGGCGGATCTCCTCGCGCAGCACCGAGAGGGCCAGCGGGAAGATCGCGGTGGCGGCGCCCTGCATGACCCGGCCGATGATCAGCCAGAGCAGCGAGCTGGTGGTGGCGGCGAGGACCGAGCCCGCGACCATCAGCACCAGGACGCCTATGAGCGTGGGCTTCTTGCCGTGCATGTCGCCGAAGCGGCCGAGCAGCGGGGTGAAGACGGCGGCGGAGAGGAGGGTCGCGGTGGTGACCCAGCTGACGTTGGCGGTGGAGGTGCCGAGGTCGTTCTGGATGATGCCGAGGATCGGCACGACCAGGGTCTGCATCATCGAGACGACCATGGCGGCCAGCCCGAGGACCAGGACGAGTGCGGGGCCGCCGGTGGGGCGCGTGGGCGCCACGTGATGTGTGGGAGTCACGGTTTCTTCCGTAGGAGTACGTAGGGAGGGGGTCGCCTGAGGTCGTCGATGCCCTTCAGAACTCTTCAGAGCCCTTCAAATGCTTGACTACCTCAAGTGCTTGATTACCCCAAGCAACTAGAGTGACGGTAAACCTCAAAGGTTGAGATCGTCAAGTTTCTCGCGGTAAGGTGGCGTCATGTCTGGAACCAGCCGCCCGGCCGCCGTGACCGACGCCGTCACGAACGACGCGCTCATGGACGCCCTCTGGGACTCCCTGGCGGACTACTACGGCGACTTCACCGCGGCCGCCTCCGAGGCCGGCCTCACCGCCAGCCAGGCCAAGGCCCTCACCGTCCTGCGCCGCGGCCCCGCCGCCATGCGCTCGCTCGCCACCACGCTGCACTGCGACGCCTCCAACATCACGGGCATCGTGGACCGCCTCGAAACCAGGGGCCTGGTCCGCCGCGAGCCCAGCCCCACCGACCGCCGCGTCAAGAACGTCCTCCTCACCGACGACGGCCTCCGCACCGTCGAGTCGATCCGGGCGGGCATGCACGGCACCCACAGCGCCCTGGACGCACTGGAGGGCGCCGACCGCGATGCTCTCCACGAACTGCTGCGGCGCCTGTTCACCGGCCCCGCCGGCCGCCCCGGCACCGGCCCGCGCACCGTCGGCTGAGGTCCGGCCGGCGTCTGGTCGGCGTCTGGTCCGAGGACCACCGGCTGACGCCTACGCTGGACGTATGAGTACGTTGCGCCGACGGGGCACGGTGACCGGGCTGCCCGAGTGGGACCGCTGTGCGGTCATGGGCGTGGTCAACGTCACGCCCGACTCCTTCTCCGACGGCGGCCGCTGGTTCGACACCGCCGCCGCCGTCAAGCGCGGCCTCGACCTCGTCACCGAGGGCGCCGACCTGGTGGACGTCGGCGGCGAGTCGACCCGCCCCGGCGCCTCCCGCGTCGACGAGGACGAGGAGCTGCGCCGGGTCGTCCCCGTGGTGCGCGGCCTCGCCTCCGAGGGCGTCACCGTCTCCGTCGACACCATGCGCGCCCGCGTCGCCGAACAGGCCGTCGCCGCAGGCGCGTTGCTGGTCAACGACGTCAGCGGCGGCCTCGCCGACCCGAACATGATCCCCGTGGTGGCCGCCACCGAGGCCCCCTTCGTCGTCATGCACTGGCGCGGCTTCAGCCAGGACATGAACAGCCGCGCGGTGTACGCGGACGTGGTCGCCGAAGTCGTCGCCGAGCTCCACGCGCGCGTGGAGGCCGTCGTCGCCGGCGGCATCGCCCCCGAGCGGATCGTCCTCGACCCCGGCCTCGGCTTCGCCAAGCAGGCCGAACACGACCTGGCGCTCGTCGCCCACCTGGCCGAGCTGCGCGCCCTGGGCCGCCCCCTGCTCGTCGCCGCCTCCCGCAAGCGGTTCCTCGGCCGTGTGCTCGCCGGGGACGGCTCCGGCCCGCCCCCCGCCCGCGAACGGGACGCCGCCACGGCCGCCGTCTCCGCCATCGCCGCCCACGAGGGCGCCTGGGCGGTCCGGGTCCACGAGGTCCGCGCCACGGCCGACGCCGTACGCGTCGCGCGCGCGGTCGAAGGAGCGGCCGGCCGCCCGGCCGGGCCCACCGAGGGAACCGCGTGACGGCCCGCACCGACGTGGAGGCCGTCGAGCTGGCCAACACCGCGTTCTACGAGACGCTGGAGCGCGGCGACTTCGACGAGCTCTCCGAGCTCTGGCTGAGCGCCACCGACGCCGGGGACACCTCGATCTCCTGCGTCCACCCCGGCTGGCCGGTCCTCTCCGGCCGCGGCGAGGTGCTCCGCTCGTACGCGCTGATCATGGCGAACACGGAGTACATCCAGTTCTTCCTCACCGATGTGAAGGTCGTCGTCCTCACCGACACCGCCCTGGTCACCTGCACCGAGAACATCCTCAGCGGCGGCCCCGCCCAGGAGAGCGGCGAGCTCGGGCCGCTGGTGGGACAGCTCGTGGTCGCCACCAATGTGTTCCGCCGCACATCCGAGGGCTGGAAGCTCTGGTCCCACCATGGTTCACCCGTCCTGGCGGAAACCGGCGACGACGAGGGTTCCGAGGGCTGAAGCCGGGGCTTCGAGTGGTTGAAGACGGGGCTTCCGAGGATTGAAACAGGGAGGTCGGGGTAGGGGCGGGTACCAGTCCCGACGCCGTCTGTCCATAGCCCCCGTGGGCGAGCGTTGTCAGTGCCCGCAGGTAGATTCGATGGTGGGTACGGAGCCGCCCGCACGCGGCCGGTGCCCGACCGACCAACGACAGCAGGAGTGATTCGCGTGGATCGTGTCGCGCTGCGCGGCCTCAAGGCCCGTGGGCACCATGGCGTCTTCCCCCGGGAGCGCGAAGAGGGCCAGACCTTCATCGTGGACCTGGTGCTCGGCCTCGACACCCGCCCCGCGGCGGAGGACGACGACCTGGCGAAGACCGTGCACTACGGAGTGGTGGCCGAGGAAGTCGTGGACGTCGTCCAGGGCGAGCCGGTCGACCTGATCGAGACGCTGGCCGAGCGCATCGCCCAGCAGTGCCTCAAGCACGCGGGGGTCCAGCAGGTGGAGGTGTGCGTCCACAAGCCGGACGCGCCGATCACCGTCCCCTTCGACGACGTGACCATCACCATCACCCGGAGCCGAGTATGACTGTGTTCTCCCACGAGAGCCCGCAGAGCGACCCGACCGTGCAGCCGGTGCCCGCCTCCGTGGTCGAGCAGGTGGACGCGGCCGACGTCACCCTGTCCAACCCGAAACGCGCCGTGATCTCCCTCGGCTCCAACCTCGGCAACCGCCTGGAGACGCTCCAGGGCGCGATCGACGCGCTGGAGGACACGCCGGGCCTGCGGGTCAAGGCGGTCTCCCCGGTGTACGAGACGGAGCCGTGGGGAGTCGCCCCCGGCTCCCAGCCGTCGTACTTCAACGCGGTGGTCGTGGTGAAGACGACCCTCCCCCCGACCTCCCTCCTCGAACGCGGCCAGGCCATCGAAGAGGCCTTCGACCGGGTCCGCGAGGAGCGCTGGGGCCCGCGCACGATCGACGTGGACATCGTTTCCTACGCCGATCTCATCGTGGACGACCCGGTGCTGACCCTGCCCCACCCGCGCGCCCACGAGCGGGCGTTCGTCCTCGCCCCCTGGCACGACGTGGACCCGGAG
Source organism: Streptomyces sp. NBC_00224 (assembly GCF_041435195.1). Classification (NCBI taxonomy): domain Bacteria; kingdom Bacillati; phylum Actinomycetota; class Actinomycetes; order Kitasatosporales; family Streptomycetaceae; genus Streptomyces; species Streptomyces sp. NBC_00224. The sequence continues at coordinate 5,177,203 of NZ_CP108106.1, read as the reverse complement.
GCCCAGCTGCCCGGCCGCGGCCCGGTCGCCGCCCTGCTCGCCGCGATCGGCCGCGAAGGCGTGCTGCCGCGCGCCGACCTGGAACTCCGCCTGCCCGAGTAGTCGTTAGGCTGCTGACGGCGAGTAGGTTCCGACACGAAGGGCACTCTTCGGTGAAACAACTGAGGCTGGGCGTACTGGCGGGACTCTTCGCCGTCGCCGGAGTGCTCTCCTGGGCAGGCGCCCGGCTGTGGGACTCCCTGGGCACCCTGCCGAGCGTCCCGCTGGCCGCGCCGATCGTGCTGGCCGTGATCGCGGTCACCCTCTTCGCCACGGCCCTGTCCATCCGCTCCCGCCTGCGCGCCCAGCGCGAGCGCCGCCCCGGCGCCAAGGGCGTCGAGCCCCTGATGGCCGCCCGCGCCGTGGTCTTCGGCCAGTCCAGCGCCCTGGTGGCCGCCCTGGTCTCGGGGATGTACGGAGGGACGGGCGTCTTCCTCCTCGGCTCCCTGGACATCCCGGCCCGCCGCGACCAGGCGATCTACGCGGCCTTCTCGGTGGCGGCCGGCATCGCGGTGGTAGCGGCGGCGTTCTTCCTGGAACGCGTCTGCAAACTCCCCGACGACGAGGACGAGGGCAAGGCTCCGGCGGTGTGAGGGCGTCACCGCCCGGCCGCGCCCCGTAGGGGGCGCGCTGGGCCGTGACACTTCCATCGGAGCGGGCGGGGCGGGCGGGAATCCGGCGACAGGTCCTAGCGCGCCATGATGAGGCTCATCGCCTCCGCGCGCGTCGCGGGGTCGCGCAGCTGGCCCCGGACCGCCGAGGTGATCGTCTTGGCCCCGGGCTTGCGCACCCCGCGCATGGTCATGCACATGTGCTCGCACTCCACGACGACGATGACACCACGCGGCTCCAGGATCTCCATCAGGGAGTCCGCGATCTGCGTGGTCAGGCGCTCCTGTACCTGGGGGCGGCGTGCGTACACATCGACCAGCCGGGCCAGCTTCGACAGGCCGGTGATCTTCCCGTCCCCCGACGGGATGTACCCGACGTGGGCCACGCCCACGAAGGGGACCAGGTGATGTTCACAGCTGCTCATGACCTCGATGTCCTTCACGAGGACCATCTCGTCGTGGCCGAGGTCGAACGTCGTGGTGAGCACGTCCTCGGGCTTCTGCCACAGGCCCGCGAATATCTCCCGATAGGCCCTCGCAACCCGCCCCGGCGTGTCCCGCAGCCCTTCCCGGTCCGGGTCCTCGCCGACCGCGATGAGGAGTTCGCGCACGGCGTTCTCGGCGCGCTTCTCGTCGAATTCGCCGATGGGGCCCTCGCCGTCCAGCGTCACCGGGTCGGTCATCTGTGCCTCGTTCCTGGTTCGTGTGCACGGGCGTACGAAAGCGCCGCGCCCCCACAGGCTAAAACCTGGGGGGCGCGGCGTGCATTCCGGGTCCGAGGAGCCGGGTGTCAGCTCTCGGGGCGGTCGTCCGCGGCCGGGACCTGCTCGGTCGGGACCGAGTCGGTCGGGGCCGTGCCATTGGCGGTGGACGCGCCGTTGGTCAGGGCCAGCTCCCTGGGCGACAGGACCGGGGGGCGGGTCGACGGCGTGCGCCGCGACGAGCCCGTCCAGGCCGGGCGCGCGGGGCGCCGGACGATGGGGGCGAAGATCTCGGCGAGTTGCTCCTTGCCGAGCGTCTCCTTCTCCAGCAGCTCCAGGACGAGGTTGTCGAGGACGTCTCGGTTCTCGACGAGGATCTCCCACGCCTCGTTGTGCGCCGTCTCGATGAGCTTCTTGACCTCTTCGTCGACGAGCGCCGCGACCTCTTCCGAGTAGTCGCGCTGGTGCGCCATCTCACGGCCCAGGAACGGCTCCGTGTTGTCGCCACCGAACTTGATCGCGCCGAGCCGCTCGGTCATGCCGTACTGCGTGACCATCGCGCGGGCGGTGGTCGTGGCCTTCTCGATGTCGTTCGCCGCGCCCGTGGTCGGGTCGTGGAAGACGAGCTCCTCGGCCGCGCGCCCGCCCAGCATGTAGGCGAGCTGGTCGAGCATCTCGTTGCGCGTGGTCGAGTACTTGTCCTCGTCCGGCAGGACCATCGTGTAGCCGAGGGCCCGGCCGCGCGACAGGATCGTGATCTTGTGGACCGGGTCCGCGTTCGGGGAAGCCGCCGCGACCAGGGCGTGTCCGCCCTCGTGGTACGCGGTGATCTTCTTCTCCTTGTCGGACATGATCCGGGTCCGCTTCTGCGGGCCCGCCACGACGCGGTCGATCGCCTCGTCCAGCATGTTGTTGTCGATCAGCTTCTGGTTGCTGCGCGCCGTGAGGAGCGCCGCTTCGTTCAGCACGTTCGACAGGTCGGCGCCGGTGAAGCCGGGGGTGCGCCGGGCGACAGCCGCGAGGTCGACGTCCGGGGCGACCGGCTTGCCCTTCTGGTGGACCTTGAGGATCTCCAGACGGCCCTGCATGTCCGGGCGGTCGACCGCGATCTGGCGGTCGAAGCGGCCGGGGCGCAGGAGGGCCGGGTCGAGGATGTCGGGCCGGTTGGTGGCGGCGATCAGGATGACGCCACCCTTCACGTCGAAGCCGTCCATCTCGACGAGCAGCTGGTTGAGCGTCTGCTCGCGCTCGTCGTGGCCGCCGCCGAGGCCCGCGCCGCGGTGCCGGCCGACGGCGTCGATCTCGTCGACGAAGACGATCGCCGGGGCGTTCGCCTTGGCCTGCTCGAAGAGGTCGCGGACACGCGAGGCGCCGACGCCGACGAACATCTCGACGAAGTCGGAGCCGGAGATCGAGTAGAAGGGGACGCCGGCCTCGCCCGCGACGGCGCGCGCGAGGAGGGTCTTGCCGGTGCCGGGCGGGCCGTAGAGGAGCACGCCCTTGGGGATCTTGGCGCCGACGGCCTGGAACTTCGCCGGCTCCTGGAGGAACTCCTTGATCTCGTGGAGCTCCTCGACGGCCTCGTCGGCCCCGGCCACGTCGGAGAACGTCGTCTTCGGGGTGTCCTTGGTGATGAGCTTGGCCTTGGACTTCCCGAAGTTCATGACCCGGGAGCCGCCGCCCTGCATCTGGTTCATCAGGAACAGGAAGACGACGACGATGAGGACGAAGGGGAGCAGCGAGAGCAGGATCCCCACGATCGGGTTCTGCTTCGAGGGGGAGACCGTGTAGCCCTTGGTCAGGTCTCCGCTGTCGAACTTGCCCTGCAGCTTGTTGGCCAGGCTGGTGCCCTGGGCGTCGCCGATGTAGCTCGCCTGGATCTTGCCGGCGCCCTTGACCTTCTGGCCGTCCTTGAGTTCGACCTTGATGACCGACTCGTCGCCGGTGGTGATCTTGGCTTGCTCTACCTGGTTCTTGTCGATCGCCTGGACGACCTCAGAGGTGTCCACCGTCTTGTAGCCGCCCGACGAGCCGACGACCTGCATCAACACGACCACGGCGAGGACGGCCAGCACGATCCACATGACCGGCCCACGGAAGTATCGCTTCACGTCCATCCATACGGAGCGAGAACGCCCCGTCCCTCCTGCCCGTAGGTAAATGCTGCTGTGAGAAAAGACTGTTCTTCGGACGGTACCCCAGCATTGTCACCCGCGGCCGCAAGGGACGGCTGGCAAACCCGCCTTCCCAAGCTCCAACGCGGGAAGGGGGCTCAGGGTTCCCGTCCGGGTTCCCGGCTCAGCCGCCGTAGACGTGCGGCGCGAGCGTCCCGACAAAGGGGAGATTGCGGTACTTCTCGGCGTAGTCGAGGCCGTATCCGACGACGAATTCATTCGGAATGTCGAATCCGATCCACTTCACGTCGATCGCGACCTTTGCGGCATCCGGCTTACGGAGCAGCGTGCAGACCTCAAGAGAGGCGGGCTCGCGGGATCCGAGGTTGGAGAGCAGCCAGGACAGCGTGAGGCCCGAGTCGATGATGTCCTCGACGATCAGGACGTGCTTGCCCTTGATGTCGGTGTCGAGGTCCTTGAGGATGCGGACGACGCCGGAGGACTGAGTGCCCGCGCCGTAGGAGGAGACGGCCATCCAGTCCATGGTGACCGGGGTGGACAGCGCGCGTGCCAGGTCCGCCATGACCATCACGGCACCCTTGAGGACGCCGACGATCAGGAGGTCCTTGCCCGCGTACTCCGCGTCGATCTTCGCGGCCAGGTCGGCCAGCTTGGCGTCGATCTCTTCCTTGGTGATGAGCACCGACTGGAGGTCGGTGCCCATGTCCTTCTCGTTCACCCGGGCCACTTTCGTTGTACGTACGTGAGCTCAGCTCTGCCGGATGACCAGTCTGCCACCCTGCCGCCGTGCCTCGACGCGCCCGGGGAGGTTGATGGCCCGCTGGCCGCGCCAGCCCGTGATCAGGCGGTCGACCTCCTCGACGTGGCGGGCGAAGAGCGAGCCGGCGGGGGAACCGGCGTGGATGAGGGCCTTGCGCAGCACCCGGCGGCGGACCGCGGCGGGCAGCCCGTAGAGCTTTCCGCACAGCAGCTCGCCCGCCTCGTCCCGTACGACGGGGTCGGCCTCGGCGGCCCAGGCGTCCAGGGCGTCGGCGTCGTCGCGGGAGAGCTCGGCGGTGCGCGCCAGGGCCTCCACGACGCCCTTGCCGAGCGCCTTCTCCAGGGCGGGCAGGCCTTCGTGGCGCAGCCGGGAGCGGGTGTAGGCGGGGTCGGCGTTGTGCGGGTCGTCCCAGACGGGCAGCGACTGGACCAGACAGGCCTTGCGGGCGGTGTGCCGGTCGATCTGGAGGAAGGGGCGGCGGTAGCGGCCGTGGGCGCCGGAGATGGCGGCCATGCCGGACAGCGAGCGGGTGCCGGAGCCGCGGGCGAGGCCGAGCAGCACCGTCTCGGCCTGGTCGTCGCGGGTGTGGCCGAGCAGGATCGCGGCGGCTCCGTGGCGCTCGGCGGCGGCGTCCAGGGCGGCGTAGCGGGCGTCCCGGGCGGCGGCTTCGGGGCCGCCTTCGCGGCCCACCTTCACGGCGACGGCCTCGACCGGGTCGAGCCCCATCGCGGTGAGCCGGGCGACGACCTCGGCGGCGCGCTGGTCGGAGCCGGGCTGGAGGCCGTGGTCGACGGTGACCGCGCCGGCGCGGACGGAGAGTTTGCGGGATTCGAAGACGAGGGCGGAGGCGAGCGCCATGGAGTCGGCGCCGCCCGAGCAGGCGACGAGGACCAGGGGGCCGCTGGCGTCGCCCTCGCGCGCGATGTCACGGGGGGTGAGGTCGGGGGGCGGGGTGCGGCCGTCGGGGAGGACGAGCGCGTCGTGCAGTACGTCGTGGAGTACGCGGCGGACCGCCAGGCGTATCGCCGCGACCGCAGGATGGGGACCCATGTCCGGTGCCCTTCGGTGAAGTTGGGGGGGGTGCCTCGGGACGAGGGGAAAGATCGGTCACACAGAGTGCGTAGATGGTGACAGAACCGAGCCGATACCCGAGCATTGCACGCCTACCCATGCCCTACGGTCCCTCGGATGGGTGATCCTGCGCATTTCCGGGGGACACCTGTGGGCCCCGGGTACGTGGGTGCGGTCGGCGCTCGCCCGGTCAGCCCTCTGTCCTGCTGTGCACCCGCGCGACCCAGTCCGCCGGTTTGGCGATCTCCGCCTTGGTGGGGAGCGTGTTGGGCGAGGTCCAGACCCGGTTGAAGCCGTCCATGCCGACCTGGTCGACGACCGCCCGGACGAACCGCTCGCCGTCGCGGTACTGGCGCAGCTTCGCGTCCAGGCCGAGCAGCTTGCGCAGGGCCTGGTCGAGGCGGGAGGCGCCCTTGGCGCGGCGCTGCTGGAACTTCTCGCGGATCTCGGCCACCGAGGGCACGACCTGCGGTCCGACGCCGTCCATCACGAAGTCCGCGTGGCCCTCCAGGAGCGACATCACGGCGGTGAGCCGGCTGAGGATCTCGCGCTGGGCGGGGGTCTGCACCAGCTCGACCAGGGAACGGCCGCTGTCGCCCTCCTCGCCCTCGGGGCGGCTTCCGGTGAGCGACTGGGCGGCCTCGCGCAGCCGCTCCAGGACGGTCATCGGGTCGACGTCGGTCTCGCCGAGGAATGACTGGATTTCGCCCTCAAGGTGGTCGCGCAGCCAGGGCACGCCGGTGAACTGGGTGCGGTGGGTCTCCTCGTGCAGGCACACCCAGAGCCGGAAGTCGTGCGGGTCGACGTCGAGCTCGCGCTCCACGTGGACGATGTTGGGGGCGACCAGGAGGAGGCGGCCGCCGCCGTTCTCCCCGGCCGGGAGCTCGCGGGTGGGGGGCGCGAACGTCTCGTACTGGCCGAGGACCCGCGAGGACAGGAAGCTGAGCAGCATCCCCAGCTCCACGCCGGTGACCTTGCCGCCGACCGCGCCGAGCACGGCGCCGCCCGGGCTGCCGCCCCGGCGGTCCTGCATCTTGTCGAGCAGCGGCTTCAGGAGTTCCCGGAATCCGGCCACGTTGGCCTTGACCCAGCCCCCGCGGTCGACCACGAGGACGGGGGTGTCGGCGGGCCGCACGCTCTCCGGGATCATCCGGGTGAACGCCCGTACGTGTTCTTCCGAGGCCTTGGCGTGCCGGCGCAGCTCGGCGACGATGGCTCGCGCCTCGTCCCGGCTCACGTCGGGGCCCGGCCTCACCAGTCGGGTCGCGGTCGCCACCGCGAGGTTCCAGTCGACCATCTCGGCACCACCGATGCGCGTCATGCGTCAACCGTACGTTGTCCCCTCCTCCAGGGGAGGAGGGTTGAAGCCGGGCGCTTACGGGGCGGGTTGCGCGGCGCCGGCCCGGCAGCCGCAGTCGGCCAGTCGCTCGGCGAGCCGGTCGAGGGCGCGTTGGGCCGGGTCGGGGCCGGGGGTGTCCGCGGCGAGGAAGGCGAAGGTGAGCAGATGGCCGTCGGCGTCCACGACCGTGCCCGCGAGCGCGTTGACGCCGGAGAGGGTGCCGGTCTTGGCGCGGACGAGGCCGGTGCCCGAGGAGGCGGCGCCGTAGCGGCCGCGCAGGGTGCCGGTGAATCCGGCGACGGGCAGGCCGGTGAGGACCGGGCGCAGCTCCGGGTGGGCGGGGTCGGCGGCGCGGGCGAGCAGCAGGGTCAGGAGCTGGGCGCTGACCCGGTCGTCGCGGTTGAGGCCGCTGCCGTCGGCGAACCGGGCGGCGGCGGCCTGCGGCAGGTCGAGTGCGGCGAGCCGGTCGGCGACGGCCTTGGCGGCCCCGTCGAAGTCGGCGGGCCGCCCGGTGGCGATGGCGGTCTGGCGGGCGAGCGCCTCGGCGAGGTCGTTGTCGCTGTTGGTCAGCATCCGCTCGACCAGGTCCGAGAGCGGCGCGGAGAGGGTGCGGGCGAGCTCGGTGGCGCCCTGCGGGGCCTTTCCGGGCCGGGGCGCGGCGGCGGTGACGCCGCGCTCGCGCAGCAGCGAGGCGAACGTACGGGCAGTGTCGCCCGCCGGGTCCCCGGTGCGCGGGGCGGGCCCGCTGTCGCTGCCTCCCCCAGAGCCGAAAGCCTGGGAGGTGCCCCCAGTGCGGCCTTCGTCGGTCATCAGGGCGACGACGGGCGCGATGTTCTCGTTCGGGCCGATGGGGTGCAGCTCGGGGCCGCTGTAGCGGGAGAGGTCGTAGGTGAGGGCCGCGTCGGTGACGCCCCGGGTGCGCAGGGCGCGGGCGGTGGCGTCGGCGAGGGCGCGCAGGCCGTCCCTGCCGAGGGTGGGGTCGCCGCCGCCGACGAGGGTGAGCGCGCCTCCCGTGGCGGGGGCGACGACGGTGGTGGGGATGCGGTGGTCGGGGCCGAGCGCCGACAGGGCGGCGACAGCGGTGGCGATCTTGACGGTGGAGGCGGGTGTCATGGCGGTGTCCGCGCGCTGCCCGTAGAGCTGTTTTCCGGTGGCCGTGTCGTACACGGCGGCGGCGGGCCGCGGGCCGAGGCCGGGCGAGGCGAGCAGGGGGCCGAGGACCTGGTCGAGCGCGGTGTCCGCCGGAGCGTCCGCGGGGGCGCTCAGCGCGGTGAGCACGCCCCTCGCGCTGGGCGCGGGCGCCGGTGCGGGGGGCGCGCCCAGGTGATGTGCGCCACCTGTCCGCTGCCGGGCCGCCGCACGGTCGCGCTCGGCCGTACGCTGACCGGAGTCCCAGGGACCGGCCGTGGCCACCGCTCCGGCCGCCACCGCCATGCCTACCGCAGCCGCACCCGCCATGAGCTGCCATGTCTTGGGTCCCGGCACCGAGGACCAGCCCCTTTCGCGATCACACACCTGCGTGAGGGACACTTAATCACCAGAACTGCGTCTTGCCGCGAACATGGCACTCCGGGTCAGCACCGGCGGCCCATCCGGCTGAATGCCCCGGGCCCGACCCGGGGGCGCAGAACCGTCCCATGCATGTGCTGATCACTGAGGAGAGCCACCCGTGGAGTTCGACGTCACCATCGAGATCCCGAAGGGTTCGCGGAACAAGTACGAGGTGGACCACGAGACCGGCCGGATCCGCCTGGACCGTCGGCTCTTCACCTCGACCAGCTACCCGGCCGACTACGGCTTCGTCGAGAACACCCTCGGCGAGGACGGCGACCCGCTGGACGCGCTGGTCATCCTGGACGAGCCGACCTTCCCGGGCTGCCTGATCCGCTGCCGCGCCATCGGCATGTTCCGTATGACCGACGAGGCGGGCGGCGACGACAAGCTGCTCTGCGTGCCGGCGTCCGACCCGCGCGTCGAGCACCTGCGCGACATCCACCACGTGTCGGAGTTCGACCGCCTGGAGATCCAGCACTTCTTCGAGGTCTACAAGGACCTGGAGCCCGGCAAGTCCGTCGAGGGCGCCGACTGGGTCGGCCGCGCCGAGGCCGAGGAAGAGATCAAGGCCTCCTACAAGCGCCTGGAGGCGCAGGGCGGCGCGCACTGACGCGTTCTCACCTGTACGACGACGGGCGGTGCACCTTCCGGGGTGCGCCGCCCGTTGTCGTACGACTTGATGATCGCCCACATACTGGGCACACGCATGCGTACGGAAGGGCCCGGAGGGAGGTAAGGGGTGGCTGAGCAGCAGGAGTCCGAGGAGCGCAAGCCGCCCTCGGACGAGGCGCGCAGCGCCTTCGCGGCTCCCGACGGGGTGGATCAGCCCGGCCCCCCCGAGGAGGACTCACCGACCTCCGAGTTCGCCCTGCCGGCCGGGGTGCCGGAGCCCGAGCCCGCCGTCGAACAGCCCGCCTCCGCCTTCGCGCTGCCCAGCACCTACTCGGCCCGCGAGGCCCCGTCCCCGATGGTCACCACCGCCGGGCTGCCGCTGGTGCGGCTCTCCAAGGACGCGCCCTGGCAGGACCGGATGCGCACCATGCTGCGGATGCCGGTGGGCGATCGGCCGGTGCCGGAGACGGCCCTGAAGACCGACGAGTCCGGGCCCGCCGTGCCGCGCGTGCTCGACCTGACGATGCGTATCGGCGAGCTGCTGCTCGCGGGCGGCGAGGGCGCGGAGGACGTCGAGGCGGCGATGTTCGCGATCTGCCGCTCGTACGGCCTGGACCGCTGCGAGCCGACGGTGACCTTCACCCTGCTGTCCATCACCCACCAGCCGTCCCTGGTGGACGACCCGGTCACGGCGAACCGGACGGTACGCCGCCGGGGCACCGACTACACGCGCCTGGCGGCCGTGCACCGGCTCGTCACCGACATGACCAGCCCCGACCACGACGTCACCCTCGAAGAGGCCTACCGCCGGCTGGCGGAGATCCGCCGCAACCGGCACCCGTACCCCGGCTGGGTCCTCACCATGGCCGCGGGCGGGCTCGCCGGGGCGGCCTCCGTGCTGGTGGGCGGCGGTGTCACGGTGTTCCTGCTGGCCGCGGCCGGTGCGATCCTCGGCGACCGGCTCGCCTGGCTCTGCGCGGCGCGCGGACTGCCCGAGTTCTACCAGTTCGTGGTGGCGGCGATGCCTCCCGCGGCGATGGGGGTGGCGCTCAGCCTCCTCGGCTGGGACCTGCGGCCCTCGGCGGTGATCACCGGTGGGCTCTTCGCCCTGATCCCGGGGCGGGCGCTGGTGGCCGCCGTGCAGGACGGTCTGACCGGCTTCTACATCACCGCCTCGGCCCGCCTCCTTGAGGTCACCTACTTCTTCGTGGCGATCGTGATCGGCGTGCTCACCGTGCTGTACGGGGGGCTCCAGGTCGACGCCAAGCTGAACCCGGAGGGGGCGCTGAGCCCCATCGAGCGGCCCGTCGTGCAGACGCTCGCGTCGATGGCGCTGTGCCTGACCTTCGCCGTCCTGCTCCAGCAGGAACGGTCCACCGTGTGGATCGCGACGGTCAACGGCGGGATCGCCTGGGTGATCTACGCGTCGATCGCGGTCACCGCGAAGGGCTCACCGATCATGGCGACGGCGGTGGCCGCCGGCCTGGTCGGCCTCTTCGGCCAGCTGCTCGCGCGCTACCGCAACACCTCCGCGCTGCCGTACGTGACGGCCGCGATCGGCCCGCTGCTGCCCGGCAGCGCCACCTACTTCGGTGTGCTCGCGATCGCCCAGAACCACCGGGACCAGGGCCTCGCCAACATCGCCAAGGCGGCGGCGCTGGCGATGGCCATCGCGATCGGGGTGAACCTCGGAAGCGAGATGTCCCGGATGTTCCTCAAGGCGCCGGGCGCGGAGGCGCGCAAGGCCGCGAAGCGGACGCGGGGGTTCTAGCCTTCCCGGCTGCGGGGGTCCACCTCAGGGGCGCGGGGAACTGCGCGACCAGCCCCCACCGGCCCGCAGCCGACCGACAACGCCTCCAGCGAAGCGTTACCGCTTGGCGTGGCGTCGGCGCTGGGGTGCGGGCGGGCCGGACGGGCCTGCCGCACCGGGGCCGCCCGGGCCCGCCTTCTTCGCCTTGGAGCGGGCCCGCAGGAACTCGATCGCGATCGGGACCACCGAGACGAGCACGATCGCGACCAGCATCAGCTCGATGTGCTTGTGCACGAACTCGACGTTGCCGAGCGCCGCGCCGAGCAGCGTCACGCCCGCGCCCCACAGCGCGCCGCCGATCACGTTGTACGTGATGAACGAGCGGTAGTTCATCCGGCTCACGCCCGCGATGATCGGCGTGAACGTCCGCACGATCGGCACGAAGCGGGCAAGGACCAGCGACTTCGGACCGTACTTCTCGAAGAACTCGTGGGCCTTCTCCACGTTCTCCTGCTTGAAGAGCTTGGAGTCCGGCCGGTTGAAGAGCGACGGTCCGACCTTGCGGCCGAAGAGGTAGCCCACCTGGTCGCCGAGGACGGCGGCGGCCACGACCGCCAGGCAGACCAGCCACAGCGGGGTGTCGATCTTGCCGCTGGTGACCAGCAGACCGGTGGTGAACAGGAGCGAGTCGCCCGGCAGGAAGAAGCCGATGAGCAGGCCGGACTCGGCGAAGACGATCACCAGCAGACCGGCCAGGCCGAAGGACGACAGCAGCTGGTCGGGGTCCAGCCAGCTCGGACCGAGTGCGAGGTTGGTCACGGGTTCCGGGCTCCTGGGTCAGGGGTCTGGGCGAGGGGACGCGCGTAAGCGCGCGTTGACGGGGCCAAAACTATCAACGCGTTCGGCCCAATCCAGGTTCCACCGGGTTCCTGGGGATGCGCTGTGCCCGGGCGGGTACAAAGCTGAGTCCCAGGATCTCCGGAAGGCGGGCGCGATGGGCATCGAGGAATACGGCGGCGGGCAGGGCGCGCAGTCCGACGTACTGGTCGTGACGACGAACGACGTACCCGGCTATCAGGTCCAGCAGGTCATCGGAGAGGTCTTCGGCCTGACCGTCCGCTCCCGCCACCTCGGCAGCCAGATCGGCGCCGGACTGAAGTCCATGATCGGCGGCGAGCTGAAGGGGCTGACCAAGACGCTCGTGCAGACCCGGAACCAGGCGATGGAGCGGCTGGTCGAGCAGGCACGCGCGCGTGGGGCGAACGCCGTCCTCATGATGCGCTTCGACGTCACCGAGGCGGCCGACGTCGGGACGGAGGTCTGCGCGTACGGAACGGCGGTTGTGATCACGAAGCTCTGAGGCGGGGGAACAGCCATGGCACTGCACCCGGGCGGCCACAAGAAGGCGCAGGAGCACGAGAAGGAGTACGGGCGGCTCGCCCTCAACCCGTTCTTCGGGGAGGCCGACCCGGTCGGCTCCATGACGTCGGCGCCGCCCCGGCACCGGCTGCCGGACCGGCCGCTGGCCCCCTCCACGGCGTACCAGCTCGTCCACGACGAACTGATGCTGGACGGCAACTCCCGGCTCAACCTGGCCACCTTCGTCACCACCTGGATGGAGCCGCAGGCCGGGGTGCTGATGGCGGAGTGCCGGGACAAGAACATGATCGACAAGGACGAGTACCCGCGCACCGCCGAGCTGGAGCGGCGCTGTGTGGCGATGCTCGCGGACCTGTGGCACGCGCCCGACCCGGCCGGGGCGGTGGGCTGCTCCACGACGGGGTCGAGCGAGGCGTGCATGCTCGCCGGGATGGCGCTCAAGCGGCGCTGGGCGAAGCGGAACGCGGACCGCTATCCGGGGCGGGACGCGGTGCCGAACCTGGTGATGGGCGTGAACGTCCAGGTCTGCTGGGAGAAGTTCTGCGCCTTCTGGGAGGTCGAGGCGCGCCAGGTCCCGATGGAGGGCGACCGCTTCCACCTCGACCCGCGGGCGGCGGCCGAGCTGTGCGACGAGAACACGATCGGCGTGGTCGGGATCCTCGGCTCGACCTTCGACGGATCGTACGAGCCGATCGCGGAACTCTGCGCGGCCCTCGACGCGTTGCAGGAGCGTACGGGTCTTGACGTGCCGGTCCATGTGGACGGCGCGTCGGGGGCGATGGTGGCGCCCTTCCTGGACGAGGACCTGGTGTGGGACTTCCGGCTGCCCAGGGTCTCGTCGATCAACACGTCCGGGCACAAGTACGGCCTGGTGTACCCGGGCGTGGGGTGGGCGCTGTGGCGCTCGGCGCAGGAGCTCCCGGAGGAGCTGGTCTTCCGGGTGAACTACCTGGGCGGCGACATGCCCACGTTCGCGCTGAACTTCTCCCGGCCGGGGGCGCAGGTGGTCGCCCAGTACTACACGTTCCTGCGGCTGGGGCGGGAGGGTTTCCGGGCGGTGCAGCAGACCACCCGGGACGTGGCGCGGACTCTCGCCGAGCACGTCGAGGCGTTCGGCGACTTCCGGCTGCTCACGCGCGGGAACGAGTTGCCGGTGTTCGCGTTCACCACGACGCCGGAGGTGAAGCGGTACGACGTGTTCGATGTGTCGCGGCGGCTGCGGGAGCGGGGGTGGCTGGTGCCCGCCTATACGTTCCCGCCGCACCGGGAGGATCTGTCCGTGCTGCGGGTGGTGTGCCGCAACGGGTTCTCGTCGGACCTGGCGGCGATGCTGGTGGAGGATCTGGGGCGGCTTCTTCCCGAGCTGCGTCGGCAGCCGGCCCCCTTGGGCCGTGATTCGTCGGTGGCCACGGCCTTCCACCACTGACCCTCGCGGGGTGCGGGGCGCTGTCGCGGGGTGCGGTGCCGCTGTCGCGGGGTGCGGTGCCGCTGTCGCGGGGTGCGTGTTCGGCTGCGGGCCGGTGGGGGCTGGTCGCGCAGTTCCCCGCGCCCCTTAAAACCCCTGGTCGACTGCGGATCGTGCGTGGTTGCTCGCGCCGTTCCCCGCCCCCTATGGGGCGCCCCCGTCCGCCAGGACCGCCACGAACGGGTCGCCCTCGCCCGCGAACGTGTACGCGCCCCCCTCGATCCGGCCGATCAGGCCCCCCGTCCACTCCGCTTCCCCGTCCGCCGAGTGGACCCACATGTTCATGATCTCGCCGATGTGGCCGAGGGACTCGGGGCCTTCCTCGGGGGTGTAGTGCTCCGTCACCCTGGTGCGCCACGCCGCCAGCCGCTCCAGGCGGTCGCGCAGCAGCGCCACCACCTCCGTGCGCGGCAGGTCGACCATGAAGCCGATCGCCGCCGAGAGCATGTCCATCTTCTGGTCGTACGAGGTCAGCGCCGCGCGCAACAGCTTCAGGTACTCCTCGCGGCCCGCGTCCGTCAGCTCGTACTCGGTGCGCGGCGGACCGCCCGCCGTGCTCGGCGCGATCTCGTGGGCGTGCAGCACGCCCTCCTTCGCCATCTGTTTGAGGGCGTGGTAGATCGAGCCGGGCTTGGCGTTGGACCACTCGTGGGCGCCCCAGTACTCCAGGTCGTTGCGGACCTGGTAGCCGTGCGCCCGGCCGTGCTGGCGGATCGCGCCGAGGACGAGGAGTCGGATCGCTGACATGCGCGTCAGCCTATGACCTCGGCCGTTCGCGAGAGCAACCAGCTCGTCGCTCAGAACGGGAACTGGCTCCTCCCGTGCTGCACGGAGATCCACTTCTGGGTGGTGAACGCCTCGATCGTGGAGTCGCCGTTCAGCCGCCCGAGCCCGGAGTACTTCTCGCCGCCGAACGACACCAGCGGCTCGTCCTGGATGGTCGAGTCGTTGACGTGGATCATCCCGGTGACGATCCGCTTGGCGAACCGCACGCCCCGCTCCACGTTGGCGGTGTGCACGGCGCCACTCAGTCCGTACGGGCTGTCGTTGGCCATCCGTACCGCCTCCTCCTCGCCGTCGAAGGAGAGCAGCAGCACCACCGGGCCGAAGATCTCCTGCCGCAGCAGCGGGGAGTCCTCGGGCAGTCCGGTCAGGACGGTCGGCTCGACGAGGCTGCCGCGCGTGCGGCCCCGTACGAGCGCGGTGGCGCCCTCGGCCAGGGCCTGGTCGACCAGCGAAGTGAGCGCGTCCGCCTGGAAGTTGTTGATGACCGGGCCGATGTCGGTGGCCGGGTCGGCCGGGTCGCCGGTCTTGAGGGCCGCGACGCGCGCGCAGAACTTCTCGGTGAACTTCTGCTCGATGCTCCGGTCCACCAGGACGCGGTTGGCGGCCATACAGACCTGGCCCTGGTAGACGAATCGGCTGAAAACCGCCGCCTCGACCGCGTAGTCGATGTCCGCGTCGTCCAGGACCACCAGCGCGCTGTTGCCGCTCAGCTCCAGGATGGCCCGCTTGAAGTGGCTGCCCGCGACGGCGGCCACATGGCGGCCGGTGCGGTCGGAGCCGGCGAACGAGATCACCTTGGGCACCGGGTGCTCTATCAGCGCGTCGCCTATCTCGGCGATGTCCGTGACCAGCACGTTCAGCAGCCCGGCCGGCAGGCCCGCGTCCTCGAAGATCTTGGCGATGAGGCCGCCGCCGACCACCGGCGCGTTCTGGTTCGGCTTGATGACGACGGCGTTGCCGAGCGCCAGGGCCGGTGCGACCGACTTCAGCGTCACCAGGAAGGGGAAGTTGAAGGGGCTGATCACCCCGACCACGCCGACCGGCAGCCGGTAGACGCGGTTCTCCTTGCCGTCGACGGGCGAGGGCAGGATCCGGCCCTCCGGCCGTATCGCCAGCTGTATCGCCTCGCGCAGGAACTCCTTGGCGAGGTGCACCTCGTACCCGGCCTTGAGGCGGGTGCCACCCAGCTCGGTGACGATCGCCTCGATGATCTCCGGCTCGCGCTCCTCGGTGATCCGCAGCGCGCGCTCGAAAACCAGTCTTCGGCTGTACGGGTTGGTCTCACCCCAGCCGATCTGGGCGCGCTCGGCCGCGCGATAGGCCTCGTCGACCTCGTCCACCGTGGCGACCGTGATGGCGGCGAGCTTCTCCCCGTTGTACGGATCGAAGTCGATGATGTCCCACGACCCACTGCCGGTGCGCCACTCGCCGTCGATGTACTGGTGGGCCAGGTCGGTGAAGAAGGACATGCCATCCCTTACTGCTGCCACTGCGCCGCCACCGTGTCCGTCGCGAACGTGTTCGTCGTCGCGTCCACTGTGTCCCCCGCTTCTGGTACACAACCCTGATGTGACGTCATCGTACTGACGTATCAGATGAGTTGGAGTAGTCCGCGGAGAAGATCGCAGCTCTCCTCCGGCCCCGGGCTGTCCTTCTGGAGCCGTTCCATCGCCCTTTCGTACTGGGCGACCTCCTCCGGCTTGTCCAGATAGAGGGAGCTGGTGAGCTGCTCCAGATAGACGATGTCGGAGAGGTCGGACTCCGGGAAGCGCAGCAGGGTGAAGGCCCCGCTCTCGCCCGCGTGCCCGCCGAAGCTGAACGGCATCACCTGGAGGGTCACGTTCGGCTGCTCGGACACCTCGATGAGGTGCTTCAACTGGCCGCGCATCACGTCCCGTTCGCCGTACGGGCGGCGCAGCGCCGCCTCGTCCAGGACGGCGTGGAACCTCGGCGCGCGCTCGGAGACGAGGGCCTTCTGGCGCTCCAGGCGCAGCGCCACGCGGCGGTCGACCTCCGCGTTGGAGCCGTTGGGCATGCCGCGCCTGACGACGGCGTGGGCGTACGCCTCGGTCTGCAACAGGCCGTGGACGAACTGCACTTCATAGATCCGGATGAGCGAGGCCGCGCCCTCCAGGCCGATGTACGTCTGGAACCAGCCGGGCAGCACATCGCCGTAACTGTGCCACCAGCCCGCGATGTTGGCCTCTTTCGCCAGCCCCAGGAGCGACGCGCGCTCGGCGTCGTCGGTGACCCCGTAGAGCGTCAGCAGGTCTTCGACATCCCTTGCCTTGAAGCTCACCCGCCCCAACTCCATACGACTGATCTTCGACTCGGACGCCCTGATCGAATACCCGGCGGCCTCACGGGTGATGCCCCGGGACTCGCGCAGGCGCCTGAGCTGTGAGCCCAGCAGAATGCGCCGGACCACCGACCCGCTCGACTCT
Source organism: Streptomyces sp. NBC_00224 (assembly GCF_041435195.1). Classification (NCBI taxonomy): domain Bacteria; kingdom Bacillati; phylum Actinomycetota; class Actinomycetes; order Kitasatosporales; family Streptomycetaceae; genus Streptomyces; species Streptomyces sp. NBC_00224. Next base: position 5,160,556 of record NZ_CP108106.1, on the reverse strand, counting down.
CCTGCGGTCACTTCGCTGTCCCTCCCCAACCGACGGTGCACGGCAGTCTGCCACCAAAACGCTTCACCCCGTACTCAATCGATTACGGAAATGGTCAAGCTCCGAAATCGGCCTTGGGAAGAAATGAGCAACAATCACCACGGGGTTGGACAGGTCTGGCACGTGCACGTGCATCTGCCCTTGCATCAGGAGCGGGCATTCGGAACCATGGTCCCCGCGCACCTGCGTGCTCGTCTTGTGTCCTGCTGTGTCCTGCGTTCTGTTCTGCTGTACGCCACGTTCGCCTGTACCGCCACGGCCGCGAATCCCGGGAGTGCCTCGCATGGGGACGAATGGATCGACCATGCTGGAGCCGTTGGAGCCTTTAAGGCAGGCCCTCCCGCCCATCGACCCATCCGCCGTGGCCAGTTCCGCCTCCTGTGCGCTGCCCGCCCGCTATGAAGCCGTCGGCGGTGCCAGGCAGTTCACCAAGAAGACCCTCGGCCAGTGGGAGTTGTCGGAGCGCTTCGACGAGGTGGCCCTGGTCGTCTCGGAGCTCGTCACCAACGCCCTGCGCCACGCGCTGCCCGCCGACACCGCCCGCGAGTCCGACGCGCCGCCCGTGCGGCTGCATCTGATGCGCTGGACCAGCCGGTTGGTGTGCGCGGTACGCGACCCCAGCATGGACAGCCCGTCCTCGCCCGGATCTGACGACTGCGACGCGGAGTCGGGGCGCGGCCTGTTCCTGGTGGACTCGTTCAGCGACTCCTGGGGCTGGCACCCGCTCACGGGCACGCTGAGCGGCAAGGTGGTCTGGGCCTTGTTCCGCCTCCAGCCGGCCGACTGACCCGGCACTTCTCACCCGTACGACATGAGGGCCCCCGGACGGGGGCCCATTCGCGTTTCGGAGTTCAGTGCGCCAGTGGGCTCAGTGGGCCATTGGGCCAGTGGGCTCAGTCGGTGATCAGGTGGTCGAACTCGCCGTCCTTGACGCCGAGCAGCATCGCCTCGATCTCCGCGCGCGTGTAGACCAGCGCGGGCCCGTCCGGGAACGTCGAGTTGCGGACGGCGACCCTCCCGCCCGCCAGCCTGGCGAACTCCACGCAGGTCCCCTGGGAGTTGCTGTGCCGACTCTTCTGCCAGACGACACCCTGAAGCTCCGTTGCCGCCATGCCGTTGTACGCGTGGTGCAAGGTCGCTCCCGGGGGGATGTGCAGGCGTGCATCTGTGAAAGGTCAACTGCCCCGGATCATAGCCGTGTTCATGTGCGCCTGCATGAGCATATGCACGTGCACGCGCGGTACTCGGGCCGTTACAGGCATTCCACCGGGTTGGACTCCTCGTCCACTGGGTATAGACGCGTCCCGCGCCCACCTGGTTCACGCGCTGGTAGCTTGTCGCGTCCGGGAACCGTTGAGGCAAGGGGATTTCGCAGTGCACAGGCATGTACGTACCGGGGCGGGCGCCGTGGCTCTCGCCGCCTGTCTCGCCCTGGCCGGGTGCTCCAGCTCGGACGGCGGCGACAAGCCGAAGGACAAGAGCACCGGCGGCACCGGGCAGAGCGCCAGCCCGAGCACGAGCGGCGGCAGCGGCAACGGCAGTGGCAATGGCGGCAAGGTGGCCGCCAAGGACATCGCCGGAGCCTGGGCGGCCGTCCTCCAGGGCAAGCCCACCGCCCTGGTGATCAGCGGGACGACCGTGGCGCTCGGCGGCGAACACACGTGCAGCGGCACGGTCAGCGACAACGGCATGGCGATGATCGAGCTGAAGTGCGCCGACGGCAACACCGACCGCGCGGCGGGCATGCCCTCGTTGAGCGCGGACGGCAAGACCCTCACGGTGAAGTGGGAGGGCGGCAAGACCGACACCTTCACCAAGTCGGAGCTGGACGGGAAGCTGCCGACGGGCATCCCGACGGCGGGACTGCCGACCCCCTGACCCGACGGTCAGGACGTTGCCGCCAGGACGTTGCTGTCAGGACCTTGCCGTCAGGACTTTGCCTGCCGTGAGGGCGGCGGCGGCCCGGCGTCCTTGAGGGCCATCGGCGGGGCGGGCGGGGCGAGCGCGTCCGAAAGCTCCTCCAGACAGTGGAGGAGCAGCCCCGCGCCCTTGCGTACGACACGGGCGGACCCGGCGGGCGGACCCTCGCCGTCCCACGCGGCCAGCGCCTTCTCCGCCTCGCCCCACCGCGGCACCCGCCGCTCCCGCACCGCCTTCGCACCCCGCTCGGTGTCCCCGCGCAGCGCCCCGGCGAACGCGGCGGCGGCCGGGACCGGGGCCGCGCCGCGCTCGGGGACGTGCGCCTCCATCAGCATCGCGATCCGGCCGAGCTGCCCCACCGCGTGCCCGGCCCCCTCGGCGGCGGCCCTGGACAGCCCCCGGTGGCGCACCGGTTCATGGGTGGCCCGCTCCAGCGCCTCCTGCCAGGCGACCCGGGCCGCGCGGGTGTCGAGCAGCGCGCGGCGCACCTCGTCGGCGGGCGCGGCGGGGTCGGCGTATCTGTCGGCGACGGCCGCCGCGTACCGCCCGCAGGCGGCCAGCCAGTCCGCCAGCCGGGTCCGCAGCCGGGGCGTCTCCCAGGCCGGGTAGAGGGCGTACGCGGCCATCGCCAGCACCCCGCCGAGCAGGGTGAGCAGCACCCGGTCGGGGACGGTCTGGGTCCACTGGAGGCCGCCGGTGCCGAGCAGGAAGACCACGTACGCGGAGGTGCACGCGCTGGCCGCCGCGTATCCCGTACGCATCAGCAGGTACATCAGGAACGCGCAGAGCACCGCCAGCGTGGCCGACAGGCCGGGGCCGGGATGGGTCAACTGGACGAGGCCGGTGGCGAGGGCGACGCCGACGAGGGTGCCGCCGAAGCGGGCGACCGCCCGGGAGTACGTCTGGGAGAAGTCCGGGCGCATCACCATGACGGAGGCCATCGGCGCCCAGTAGCCGTGGCCGAGCGGCAGGGCCTTGCCGAGGAGGTACCCGGCGGCGGCGACCGCGCAGACCCGGGTGGCGTGCCGGAAGACCGGGGAGTCGCGGCGGCCCAGCTCGGCGCGCATGGTCCGCAGGGCGAGCGGGACGAGCCGGGGCAGGGTGGGCCGCAGCAGCGGCTCGGACCCGTCGCCGCCGGTGCCCTCGGCCGTCTCCACGACATCGCCGAGGAGCGCGGTCAGCCGGGTGGCGGCGCGGAAGGCGGGGCCGTTGAGGATCGCGCCGGTGTCGGGCGTCCTGAGGGCGGCCTCGGCGGGCGGGGGGATGCGGACGGCCTCGCCGTGCCGGATCGCGCGGGCGGCCGCGTCGAGCACGGAGGCGGCGGCGCCGAGCAGTTCGCGCACCCGGTCGCGCTCGGGACCCTCCTCCGGCACGCCGAGCGCGGGGTCCGCGAGCGAGGCGAGAACCGGCCGGATGCGCTCGGCCACGCCCCGGGATCCGTGCAGCTCCGCCGGGCGGCGACGGGCCTCGCGGGGGGTGACGGCGGCGGCGAGCCGCGCGGTCATCAGGGGCTGCGGGTCGAACGGGGCGCGCGGGTCGTGCCGGAGCCGTCGGGCGTAGTCGGCCACGGCGGCGAGGGCGTCGGCGAGCGCGTCGCGCTGGGCGCCCCAGCGGCGGATCGGGACGAGCACGACGAGGGCCGCCTGGACGACGCCGCCCACGGCGATCATCGCGGCGTGCCCGGCTGCGGCCGCGATCGAGGTGGGCAGGGTGACGGTGACCAGCATGATCGCCACGTTGGAGGAGGCGATGATCCCGGCGGTGGGGCCCACGGCCCAGGCGAGACCGGAGGCGAACGTCCAGGCGGCGAGCAGCAGCAGGAAGAACGGGGAGTGGGCGCCGACGAGGTAGCCGAGGAAGGTGGAGAGGGCGAGGCTGGCGCCGGAGGCGAGCGCGAGCACCGGGCGCGGGCGCCAGCTGCGCTGGAAGGTGGCGATGGCGGCCTGGAACGCGCCGAACGCGGAGCTCACGGCGGCGGTGGGGCCGAGGGCGACGAGGCTGACGCCGACGACGAGGGCGAGTCCGGCGGCGCCGCGCAGCGCGACGGCGGGCTCCAGCCGTCGCCGCTCGACGCTCAGCCCCGAACGCGCGGTCTCCTTCAGCGCGCGGAGCCAGCTCATGGGGCCGAGGGTAACTCCCCCACCCCGCCCGTTCCCTTAACCCTCCGGGGGTGGGTGGGGGTGAGGGTGGTTTCCCGGGGGCTTCGCCCCCGGACCCCCGGGCGGGGCTGCGCCCCTGCACCCGCTTGCGGGGCCTGCGGCCCCTGCACCCCGCTTTCGGGGCTCCGCCCCGGACCCCGCTCCTCAAACGCCGGAGGGGCTGATTTTGCCCGGACCCCGTTCTGCCTTTAGGGGCGCGGGGAACTGCGCGAGCAACCACAACCGACCCGCAGACAAACACCGGGCCAAAAAGGGGCGCGGGGAACTGCGCGACCAGCCCCCACCGGACCCGCAGACAAACACGGGGGGTCCGGGGCGAAGCCCCCGGCGAATGGGGTCAGCCCGGGGGCAAGCCCCGGCGGGCCGGTGCGTGGTGGGCACGGTTCGCCGCCGTCGTGCCGTCCTGCCAGCCCGCCTCGTCCGTCGCCCCCCGCACCCGCGTCCGTACCGTCCGCGGGAACATCTCCTCCGCCCGCCCCGCGACCGCCACCGCGCGCGTGGCGAGCACCGGCAGCAGCGTGGCGGACGCCGTCGACTCCACCTGGCGGGCCGTCGCCGACAGGAGGTCGCCCAGGCGGTTGGCGTACGCCAGCAGGAACGACTGACGGAACGTCTTCGTCCGCCGCCGCCCGCCCGCCCGCTGCGCCGCCTCCGCCCGCGTCATCGCCGCGGTCCCCTGCACCAGCAGCGACGTGTAGAGCAGTTCGACCGCCTCCAGGTCGGCCTCGAAGCCCACGACCGTGGAGAAGCCGAACTCCCCGTTCCACACCGCCCGGCAGTGGTTGGCCGAGGCGACCGCGTCGAGCAGGATCGCCTTGGACGTCTCGTACGGCGCGTCCACCCCGATCCGGCACGCCCCCGGCGCGTCGCCCCGGTGGCCGCCCGCCGCCAGCACCGCCTCGTCGATGCTGTGCAGCGCCATCAGCTCCTGCGCCTTGGCGCTCAGCGCCTCCGCCTCCTCCGGGAACTCCGTCGCCTCCGCCTTGGCGAGCAGAGCCCGGATCCGCGTCAGTGCCTTCGGCTCGCCGTGCGCCGGCGGCAGGTGCACGGGCGTCCCCGGCACCGGCCCCACCGGCTCGATCGCGGGCAGCCGCAGCAGCAGTTGGTACAGCTCAAGCACCGCCGTCGCGCGCGTGAAGCGGTCCTCGGCCCGGTCGCCCGCACCCCGGTCGGCGTCCGCGAGAGCCCCGGCCTGCTCCGCCCACCGCGCCGGCAGCCGCTCGTACCGCTTCAGCTGTACGAGGACGAGTTCCACGGCCAGCCGTACGTGCGGCTCCGCCAGCTCGCGCCGGACCATCCGTACGACATCGGCCGGCTGCCATCCCCGCTCCCACGTCCGCCCGATCAGCTCCTGCCCGCGCAGGGCGAGCTCGGCGTCGGCGGACGGATCGGCGGCGAGCAGCGAAGCGCCCGTGTCCAGGTCCGCGTCGGACTCGGCGTACAGCGCGGCGGCCAGCGCTCGCTCCACTGTCGTCACTGCGCCGCGTCCCAGTCCTGCCGGGCCCGGGTGATCGCGTCCCGGTGGCCGATCGACCAGTCCGCGAGCGCCTTGACCAGGTGGGTGAGGCTGTGGCCCATCTCGGTCAGCTCGTACTCGACCTGCGCCGGGACGGTCGGGTACACCGTCCGGTCCACCAGACCGTCGCGCTCAAGGCGTCGCAGGGTCAGCGTCAGCATCCGCTGCGAGATGCCGGGCACGGCGCGCTGGAGCTGGCGGAACCGCTTGACGCCCGCGGCGAGTTCGACCACGACGTACACCGACCACTTGTCCCCGAGCCGGTCGAGCACATCGCGCACCCCGCACTCGTCCTGCGGGGTCTCGCAGCTGATCACGGGGTCGGTGATCACCCGTCGGCTCTCGGGGGTGGTTACCTCCGTGTGCCCCACTGACATCGAAGTGCCTCCTTACGCGCGCGTGCCGGACCGGACACGATGGTCGCAGTTGTCGAACACCACCGCGAACAGAACCCTGTGCGCGTTCATCCCTTGGGGGTCCTCCATGCTGCTCGTCACCGGTGTATCCGGCGGACTCGGCCAACTCGTCGCCGAGCGCCTCGCGGACCGCGACGACGTCGTACTCGGCACGCGCGCACCGCTGCCCGGCGCCCGGCGCGTCGACTTCGACGACCCCGAGTCCCTGCCCCGGGCGTTCGCCGGGGTCGACACCCTGCTGCTGATCTCCGCCGGTTACGGAGAGGACGACGACGTGATCGCCCGCCACGACGGCGCGATCTCGGCGGCCGAACGGGCGGGGGTGCGCCACGTCGTCTACACCAGCCTCACCGGCGCGGGCGACCACCTGCCGTACGCCCTCGCCCACCGCTGGACCGAGCGCCGGCTGAGCGCGTCCACTTCTTTGAAGTGGACGGTCCTGCGCAACGGGCTCTACTCCGAGCTCCTCGCCTTCCTCGCCGCCCCCGGCGCCGACGGCCGCCTCACCGCACCCCTGGCCGACGGCCGCCTCGCGGCGGTGGCCCGGGCCGACCTGGCCGAGATCGCGGCCCGCGTCGCCCTCGACCCCGCCCCGCACGCGGGCCGGGTCTACGAACTGGTCGGCCCCCGCGCCATCGGCGGCGCCGAGCTGGCCGCCGCGACCGGGACGGCGTACGAGCCCGAGACCCTGGCCGCGGCACGCGAGCGGATCTCCGCGTCCGGGGCGCTGGACTTCCAGGTGCCGATGCTGGTCGGCACGTACTCGGCGATCGCCGGCGGCTTCCTCGCCACCACGGACACGGGCGAGCTGCACGACCTCCTGGGCCGTGCGCCGCTCGACCCGCTGGACGTGTACGCGGAGGCCGTGAACGCCGTGGTGGGGGCCGCAGCCGACCGGTAGCCCCGCCCGGCGCCGCGCCGCGGAACGCCGTTGTCAGTGGCCGGTGCCACACTCGCACTCGTGGACGAGAAATGGGCACTGGACCCCACCGAGGACGGCGGCGCGCGGCTCGTCGCCCTCGGGCGGGACGGGCTGCCCGAGGGGCCCGTGGTCCACGAGCCCGATCTGGCCGGGGCGGTCCGGTCTCGGCCTGACGTGGGGCGCTGGGTATGGCGCTCCACCGCTGACCTCCACCCGCGCCTGCTCGCCGCAGGCGTCCGCGTCGAGCGGTGCTACGACATCGAGGCCGCCGAACTGCTTCTCCTCGGCCACGAGGGCCGCCTCGGGGAGCCCCGCTCGGCCGCGGCCGCCTGGGCCCGGCTGCACCACCTGCCCGTACCGGCGGACCCGCCCGCCCGCGCCGCCGAGCCCGGCCGCCAGTCCCCCCTCTTCGAGCCGCCGAGCAGCACCACCCTGCCCCTCGAAGCCCTGGTCGAGGTGTACGCGGAGCAGCAGCGGCGGCACGAGAAGGCCGAGCACCCCGGCCGGATGCGGCTGCTCACCGCCTCCGAGTCCGCCGGGATGCTGGTGGCCGCCGAGATGAACCTGGCGGGCCTGCCCTGGCGCGCGGACGTCCACCGCGCGCTGCTGCACGAACTGCTCGGTGAGCGGTACGCGGGCGGCGGTGAGCCCCGCCGACTGGCCGAGCTCGCGGACGAGGTGTCGACCGCGTTCGGCCGCCGGGTCCGGCCCGATCTGCCCGCGGACGTCATCAAGGCGTTCGCCGAGGCGGGCTTCCGGATCACCTCCACGCGCCGCTGGGCCCTGGAGGAGATCGACCATCCGGCCGTGGCGCCGCTGGTCGAGTACAAGAAGCTGTACCGGATCTGGACCGCGCACGGCTGGAGCTGGCTGCACGACTGGGTGCGCGACGGCCGCTTCCGCCCCGAGTACACCCCGGGAGGCACGGTCAGCGGCCGCTGGACGACCAACGGCGGGGGTGCGCTCCAGATCCCCAAGGTCATCCGACAGGCGGTCGTGGCCGACGAGGGCTGGCGCCTGGTGGTGGCCGACGCCGACCAGATGGAGCCGCGCGTGCTCGCCGCGATCTCCCGCGACCCGGGGCTGATGGAGGTGGCCGGGCACGACGGCGACCTCTACACCTCCCTGTCCGACCGCGCCTTCTCCGGCGACCGCGACCACGCGAAGATCGCCCTCCTTGGCGCGATCTACGGGCAGACGTCCGGCGACGGCCTCAAGAACCTCGCCGCCCTGCGCCGCCGCTTCCCCCGGGCCGTGGCGTATGTGGACGACGCCGCGAAGGCGGGCGAGGAGGGCCGTCTCGTACGGACCTGGCTCGGCCGGACCAGCCCGCCGGCGGCCGGAGCGGGCGACGACGGCGAGGCGGGCCTCCCCCAGGAGGGCGGCGGCGAACTTCCCTCCCCGGACGGCGAGTTCACCCCCGGATACGCGTCCACCAACGCCCGCGCCCGGGGCCGCTTCACCCGCAACTTCGTCGTCCAGGGCAGCGCCGCCGACTGGGCACTGCTGCTGCTCGCCGCGCTGCGCCAGGAGCTCGCCGCCGCCGGGATGCGGGCCGAGCTGGTCTTCTTCCAGCACGACGAGGTCATCGTGCACTGCCCCGAGGCCGAGGCTCCCCAGGTGGTGAAGGCGATCCGCGCGGCGGGCGAGCTGGCCGGCCGGATCGCCTTCGGCGAGACCCCGGTGAGGTTCCCGTTCACGACGGCGGTGGTGGAGCGGTATTCGGAGGCGAAGTGAGGCGCCCCGCCCGGGCCCGGCCCGGCCCAGGCATCACGCCCCCGCCTAGGTCAGCTTCTCCCACTTCGGATCCAGCGCTATCGCCTTCAGCTGGGACATCGTCAGTGCGGGAGTGGCGCGGGTCGCCGGGGCGTGCTGGTTGCCCGTGTTGAACGCGCTGATGACCACGCGGAGATCGTTCTTGCGGATCGTGTCGACCGTCCACCACACCACGCCCGCGCCGCCCTTCTCACCCGGGCGCTGCTCCTCGCCGACCCGGGTGCCGTCGGGGAGCGTCGACACCTCGCCCTGCAGCGGCACGTCTCCCATCCCGGGCTGGACGTTGATGCCGACCAGGCTCTTGCCCTTGCCGTCGTCCACGACCGCGAACGCATAGCCGCCCTGGTTGCCCTGATCGACGACCTTGAGTCCCTTCGGCAGGGAGGCGACCAGCTCGCGCTGCATCGAGGCCCCGCTCGGCTCGGCCGGGTGCACCGCCTCCGGGCGCGGCACCTTCGCACCCGCCATGGTCGTCTTCCACACCTCGGCCGTGACCAGCGCCTTCATCTGCGCGCCGGTCAGCGGCGGGTCGACGCGGCTTGTCTTCGCGCCCTTCTCGGCGGCGGCGTTGTACTCGCTCGCGTCGACCAGTACGCCCTTCGGGGTGATCAGCGTGGCCCGCCAGCTCTTCGTCTCCTCACGGCGGTCCGGGTACTCGTACCCCTGGAAGAACATGAACCGCGAGCCGTCGGGCAGCACTTCGGCCGTGCAGTGGTCGTAGTCCGTGATCGCCTTCGACGGGCAGGTCACATACCCGGTGGCACCCTGGCCCGCCGGATCGATCGTGCTGAGCGAGATCCCGATCGACCCCTTGCCCTTGCCGTCGTCGAAGACGACCGAAGCGGTCGGCATCTTGGGCTTGTCATCCGGGCCACCCGTGCCACTGCCCTGCTCGGCACTGGTCTTCCCGTGCGGGAGGAGCGCGATGAGATTCTTGATCATCTGTTCGGCGCCGACCGACACCCCTTGCGGGAGGGTCGACTTGGGCGGCGCCGCCACGGACGCGGCCGCACCGCCGGAGCCGTTCGAGCCGCCGGACGAGCCGCCGACCAGCCCGACCGCCCAGGCGCCGCCGAGGCCCACCGCGGCCAGCGCCACCACACTGCCGGTCACCGTGGCGGCCCGGCGCCGGGCCAACCGGCGGCGGCCCCTGATCAGGGCGCCGTCGAGCAGCGCGTGGCTGTCCTGCGGGACGAAGCCGTCGCCGGTGCTGCGCATCGCGTCACCGAGCTGGTCTTCAAAAGGCATGGTGGAACCCCACTCCTCGCTTCGTGGTCAGTGGTCGGTGGTCAGTCGTGCGTGGTGCGTGGTGCGTGGTCGTCAGAGCGCCGCGAGCTCCGCCAGGCTGCCGCCCAGGTGTTCGCGCAGCTTCGCCAGCGCGCGCACCGAGCGGGTGCGGACCGCGGCCGAGCTGACCCGCATCGCCTCGGCCGTCTCCTCGACGCTGCGGTCCTCCCAGTACCGCAGGACCACCACCGCGCGGTCCTTGGGTGCGAGCCGGGCGAGCGCGTCAAGCAACGCGAGCCGCAGTGCCGGGTCCCCGTCCGTGGTCGCGGGCCGGTCCGGCAGTTCCCCTATGGGCCGTTCGTCGGCCGAGCGCCGTCGACGGTGGGTGAGAAACGTGCGCACGAGGATCGTCTGCGCGTATCCCGCGGGGTTGTCGATCCGGGAGATCCGGCCCCACAGCGCATACATCCGGCCCAGCGTCTCCTGCACCAGGTCCTCGGCGAGATGAGTGTCTCCGCTGGTCAGCAGGCACGCGGCGCGGAAGAGGTGGTTCGCTCTGCCTGACGCGAACTCCAGGAACTCATCCGTACGCGCTTGTTTCGGCTGCCTCGGCTGCCCCAGCTTTCTCATGCTCTCCCCCGACCCGTTGACCTCCCCTACACCTCATTGACGCGACGGGGGCCCGGGAATGTTTCACCCGGCTTCCGCCGCGACCCGCCCCTCCCCGTCCTCCCGCGCGCCCACCCCGGCGCCCTGACCCGCGTCCGGCCCCGCGTCCAGCTCCGCCAGCAGCTCCGCCACCTCCGCGTACGCCTTCGGGTCGCCGCCCTCCAGGGCCGTCAGGGCCAGCTCCCACTGGACCCGCGCCTGCGCGAGACGGCCGCGCGACCGCTCCAGGCGGCCGTATTCACGCCTGCCCAGCCCCTCGGTGTACGCGTCGCACCGCTCGACGGCCTGGTCCAGCAGGTCCGCGCAGGCGGCGTACGCCTCGTCGGTACGGCCCAGTTCGCCCAGGACCCGGACCAGGCCGACCCCGGACTGGGAGCGCCCGTGCCAGTCGCCTTGCTCGCCGAGGATCCGCAGCGCCCGCTCGAAGTGGCCGACGGCGGCGGCCCATTCGCCCAGGGTGAGGTGGGCGTACCCGATGTTGCAGTGCGCGGTGTGCACCAGGAGCTCGCTGCCGATGCGGCAGCCTGCCGCGAGGCTGCGCTCGTGGTAGGCGATGGCCACGCGCGCGTCGGTGTGCTCGTGCAGGTTGCCGAGGTGGCTGAGGATGATGGCCTCGCCGTAGGCGTCGTCGAGCTCGCGGGTCAGGGCCAGGCTCCGCTCCAGCGGCTCGGCCGCCTCGGCGTGCCGGCCGAGCCGCTCCAGGAGCATGCCGCGGTTGGCGAGGGTGCGCTGGGTGCGGCCCCGCTCCCCGAGCTCCTGCCAGAGCGCGATCGCCTCGTCGTTGAGGGCCAGCGCCTCCTCGATGCGGCTGGCCAGGAAGTGCGCCCCGGCCAGGTCCCCGAGTGCGTGCGCCTGCGCGATCCGGTCGCCGCTCGTCCGGGCGGCGCTCAGGACGAACCGGTTGAGGTGGCGCAGCGCGGCGTATTTGCCCCGGTACTGGAGATGGCTGAAGTAGGCCCGGACCAGCAGGAACACGGTCGGTGAGCAGCGCGCGTACCGCTCGGTGAGCGTCACTACGGCGGGCAGTTCGCGGTCCCCCCAGGCCAGCGCGGCGGCGGTGTCCGGGAAGGGGGCGGCGTCCCCGATGGGCTCGGGTACGCGCGCGGGGCCCTCGCGTTCGGGCGGGGCCAGGGTCAGGCTGCTCTGCCGGGCGGCCTCGGCGTACCAGCGCAGCCCGCGCTCGACGGCCGCCTCCCGGCCGTCGTCCCGGGCGGCCAGCTCACGGGCGAAGTCGCGGACCAGGTCGTGCGGCGCGTACCGCCCGTACGAGATCTCCTCCAGGAGCGCCACCTCGACGAGGCGGTCGAGGGCAGCGCCCGCCCGCTGCTCGGGCAGGCCCATCAGCCGGGCGACGACGGGTACTTCGTACGCGGGCAGGTCCAGCGCTCCCAGGCGGCGCAGCGCGAGCGCCGCGTCCGGGTCGAGTGCGCCGAGCGCGACGGCGAGCGAGCGGCGCACGCTCAGGTCGTCGTACTCCAGGTGGTCGAGGCGCCCGTCCTCGGCGTCGAGGAGTCCGGCGAGCGCGTCGGGGCTGAGCGCGCGGCGGGCGGCGAGCCGGGCGGCCGCGACCCGCAGCGCCAGCGGCAGCCGTCCGCAGAGCTCGACCAGCCTGGCGGCGCCGTCGGCCAGTTGGCGCCCGGAGATCGCCCGGAGCAGGCCGAGGCTCTCGGCGGCCGTCATCGGGGCGAGCGGGAAGCGCGTCGCGCCGTCGAGCGCGGCCAGCGGCGACCGGCTGGTCACGACCACCGCACAGCCGTCCCCGGCGGGCAGCAGCGGCCGCACCTGGGCGGCGGAGGCCGCGTCGTCGAGGACGAGGAGCGTACGGGTCGGGGCGAGCCGGGACCGCAGCAGCGCGGCGGCCGCGTCGGGGGTGTCGGGAACGTTGCGGGAGTCGACGCCCAGCGCGTTGAGCAGCGCGGCGAGCGCCTGGATCGGCGGGAGCGGGGGGAGCCCGGGGGTCGCGCCGCGCAGGTTCAGATACAGCTGTCCGTCGGGGAACTCCTCGCGCAGGGCGTGCGCCACATGGACGGCGAGCGCGCTCTTGCCGACCCCGGCCATGCCGGTGATCACGGCGAGGGGGGCGGCGGGCGCGCTCTCGTGCCGGGCGGCGGATTCGGGCGGCGCGGGGACGCGGCCCGGCCGCGCCGGGGCGACCGGGCCGGCGAGCGCGGTGAGGGCTGCGAGGGCGGCCGGGTAGGCGGGGGCCACGGCGTATGGGGTGCCTACGGGAGTGCTCGGGGGCGCGGTTGCCCCGGCGGGCGCCTCCGGCTGCCGCCGCCGCTGGGTCAGGGCGGTCCAGAGCTGCGCCACCAGGTCGTCGCGGCCGGTGAAATGGGCCGGCCGGGGCGGCAGTTGGGCCGGGGCGGGCAGCTCCGCGCGCGGGGTGGGCTCCCGCAGGATCTCCCGGTGTGCCTCCTGGACGGCGGGCCCCGGGTCGACGCCCAGCTCCTCGACCAGGGTGCGGCGCAGCCGCTGGTGCACGGCGAGCGCCTCCGCCTGCCGCCCGGAGCGGTGCAGCACCAGCATCAGCTGCCGGTGGAAGGCCTCGCGCAGCGGGAACGCGACGGTCAGCGCCGCCAGTTCCGGCCCGATCCCCTCATGGCGGCCGAGGCGCAGCTCCGCCTCGTACTTCCACTCCAGGACGAGCAGCCGGGTCGCGCCGAGCCGCTGGACGAGGGCGGGCTCGCCGTCGGCCGGGTCGTAGAGCCCGCCGAGCGGCGCGCCGCGCCACAGCGCGAGGGCGGCGGCGGTCTCCTCGGCCACCGCCGGCCAGTCGCCCCGGTTGTGCGCGGCGAGCGCCACGCGCGCGTGGGCCTCGAAGACCTGGGTGTCGAGCTCGCCCGGATCGACCCGCAGCACGTATCCCGGCGGCACGGCGCGTACCCGGTCCTCGGAGTCGAGCAGCCGCCGCAGCCGGGCGACGTGGTTGTGCAGCGACGCGGTGGCGGAGGCGGGCGGCTCGCCGCCCCACAGGGCCAGCTTCAGATCGTCACTGGGGACGACCCGGCCGGGCCGCATCAGAAGAGCGGCGAGCAGTGACCGGACCTTGCCGCTGCCGACGGGCTCGCCCTCCACGGTCAGCGGGCCGAGCAGGCCGAATCGCACACACACCCCGACCTCCACCGGTTTCCCCCATGCCCGTCCACCGGCTGCCCCGTTGACCGTTGGCCACATGTTAGCGATCTGTTGGTGGGCGCTGATTAGATCTTTCCATCGGATCCGGTCCGCCGGCGCTCGGTGGACAACCACACTCGGGGGAGTGTCGCCGTCGGAACGGATCTGAAGGACAGAGAGGTCCTCGGGCATCCCAGGTGAGTGCCCGGGGACCTCGTCCTGTCCGCGTCCCCGGACGCCTCTTCACCGCTCGGTCCGCGCCTGCTCCGCGACGTCGGACGACCACTGACCGGCGCCAGCGATTTTGCGCCAATTTTACGAGCGCGTACTACCTTTGGGCCGCCCGAGCGTCCTAGTCGGCCTCTCCGTCGAGCAGCGACGCGATGTACTCCTCCAGCCGCCCGGTCAGCAGCTCGGGCGTCAGGTCCGTGCGCCCGAGCTCCCGCCACGGGCCCGCGACCTTCTCGGCGTCCGGCGCGTACGCCAGCGCGTCCAGGAGCTGCCAGTGGAGCAGCCCGCCGCCGAGCCGTCCGCCCCCGGCGGTGTACCGCGCCACGAACTCCCGTGCGGCCCCGGCCCCGTGCAGCAGCGCGAGCGCCGTCGAGCAGTGCGCCACGTCGAGCGCGGCCGGACCCCACGACGTCTCCACCCAGTCGACGACCCCGCTGATCCGCAGCCCGTCGCCCGCGCCGCTGAACAGCACGTTCCCCGGGTGGAAGTCCCGGTGCAGGAAGCACCCCTCGTACGGGGGCGGCGGCTGCCGGATGACGTCGACCGCCCGGCGCCAGAGGTCGGGCCGCCGGGTGTCCGCCGGGACGCGCACCCGGTCGGCGGAGGTCCACGGCTCGTACTCCCGGGGCCGGTCGGCCTCCGCCACCCGGACGCCGTGGATGTCCAGCAACTGCCGTGCGAGGAGCCCGATCCGCCGCTCCAGACCGTCCTCGTCGAGCCGGACCGCGCCGTCCAGGCGGGTCATCAGCAGCGAGGGATGGTCGCAGTGCTCGCCCTGCGGGTCGGCCGCCACGAGTACGGGCGCGGGCACGTCCGTCCCCGCCAGCAGCCCGAGCACTGCGGCCTCGCGCGCGAGGAGACCGCCCGCGTGCCGCCGGTAGAAGGGCTTGGCGAAGGAGCGCAGCACCAACTCGCGTACGGGAGTGGCTTGTTTTGTACCTACATCGTCGGCGTCTTCCGTACGGACGAGCCGCATCTGCGACGTCCACCCGCCCCGCAGCGCCACCGCGTCCCGTACCCGCTCGCCCTCCGGCAGTGACTTGTCGGCCCAGCGGCGGGTCAGCTCCCAGCCGTCCGCGCCGAGATCGTCCAGGACCGCGTCCACGAACCGGCCGCGCTCGACCGGGTGCTCCCTGAACCACACCCCGAGCCGGTGGTGCGCGCCCTTGAAGGCGAGGCGGGTGAAGCGGGGCTCGTTCCCGGCGGCCAGCGCCTGCGCCACAGCTTCCGTGACGGCGTACGGAATGATCTCGTCCACTTCTGGTACGGCCAGGACCACCCGGGTGCGCAGCGCCCGGAAGACGTCCAGGGCGCGCGAGCCGCGCCAGCTGTCGGGCGTACGGAGGATCTCGGTGAAGCGCGAGACGGGCGCCCCCGGCGGTGTCCCCGGCGCTCCCGGCTCGGCCCCGAACGGCTCGGACCAGGCCGCGTCCGCGTACACGGCGGGCGCGCACAGCCCGATGCCCGCGACCCGGGAACCGTAGTGCGCGGCCAGATCGGCGACGGTCTGGCCGCTCATGCTGAAGCCGGTCAGGACCAGGCTCTGGCCGGGCGGAACGTACGCGTCGATCGCCTCTCGCGCCTGCCGGAACCGGCGCTCCAGGCTCAGCTCCGCGAGGTCACCGCTGGAGGCGCCGTGCCCGGAGAAGTCGAGGGCGAGGACGCGGTGGCCACGGGAGCGGAAGTCCTCCGCCAGCTCCGCCAGCCGCGCCTTGTCGCCGATTCCGGCGCCGTGCAGGAGGACGACCGTGACGGAGGGGACCCCGTCGGGCTCCGCCACCGCGCAGCTGATCCGCTCCCCGTCGAACTCCCCGACCAGTTCCGTCACTTCGGCCACTTCAGCCACTCCCCCTCGTGATCGCCGTACCGTCCACCCTAAAGTCCCTCAAGTCCCCGAAGTCCCTGAGGTCCCCGAAGTCACGGCGCCGGAGGCAGCGCGCGGCACAGGGCGTCGAGGGCGGCCTGGTAGGCATGGTCGGGCGGGGTCGCATAGCCGACGACCAGACCGTCCTCACCCGGCATCGTCGCGTCCGGGTGGCGGTAGCCGGCGAGCCCGTCGAGCGCGATCCCCTGCCAGGCCGCGGCCTTCAGGACCGCTCGCTCGGTCCCCGGCGGCAGCCTCAGCACGGCGTGCAGCCCGGCCGCGATCCCGGCCGCCGTGATGTGCGGGGCGTGTTCGTCGAGGGCGGCGACGAGCTGGTCGCGGCGGCCCCGGTAGCGCTGCCGCATCCGCCGCACGTGCCGGTCGTAGCCGCCGCTCTCGATCAGGTCCGCGAGGGTCAGCTGGTCCAGGACGCTCGCCCACGCCTCGCGCTGGCCCTTGGCCGCGAGCACCGGGTCGACGAGCTGCTCGGGCAGCACCATCCAGCCGAGCCGCACCGCCGGGGACAGGCTCTTGCTGACCGAGCCGATGTAGAGGACCCGCTCGGGATCGAGCCCCTGCAGCGCGCCGACCGGCTCGCGGTCGTAGCGGAACTCGCCGTCGTAGTCGTCCTCCAGGATCACCCGGCCCCGGGCGCGCGCCCAGTCGACGACGGCCGCGCGGCGCTCGGGGTGCAGCGGTCCGCCGGTCGGGAACTGGTGGGCGGGGGTGAGCAGCGCGGCCCGTACGCCCTTGAGCGCCGGCCGCTGCGCCAGCTCCGCCACCGTCGCACCCTGCTCGTCGAGCCCGACCGGCACGGTCCGTACACCCGCCGCCGCGAGCAGGGAGCGGTGGAAGGCGAGTCCGTACGACTCCACGGCGAGCGGGCCGCGCAGCACCTCGCCGTCGAAGAGCAGCCGCAGGGCGTGGGCGAAGCCGGAGCAGATCACGATGCGGTCGGGCGTGGTCCGTACGCCCCGCACCCGCGCCAGATACCCGGCGAGGGCCCGGCGCAGCTCGATGCGGCCCTGTGGATCTCCCGGCCCGAACGCCTCGTTGGGGGCCGCGTTGAGCGCGCGGCGGGCGGCCGTCAGCCAGGCGCCGCGCGGGAACGATCCGGCGTCCGGCTGGCCCTGCATCAGGTTGTGCGCCGGGACGGCGGTCCGGCGCGGCACCTTCTTGGGCACCCGGGCGGCCCGTACGGGCTCGGCGCGCGGGGCGACCCGGGTGCCCGAGCCCTGGCGCGCGGTCAGCCATCCCTCGGCGACGAGCTCGGCGTACGCGTCGGCGACGGTGTTGCGGGCGAGGCCGAGGTCGGCGGCGAGCGAGCGGTACGGGGGCAGCCGGGTCCCGGGTGCGAGCCGCCCGTCCTGGACGGCGGACCGCAGCGCGCGGATGAGCGCGGCCCGCCGACTGCCGGATCCGGCCAGTTCCACATGGAGGTCGGCACCGATCCGCTCCGCGGAATTGACCCATGAGTCCGCCATGAACACCCGCCTTGTACGTGGTCGCTACGCGTTCAGCCTAGGGGGCGCGGACAAGGCCGCGGGCCACGTCAAGCTCCACACTTGAACGCGGCGGCGAACCCTCCGCATCACGAACAACCCCAGCTCCAGCGGTACTTGAGTGACAGTCGAGGTCACGCCGTACTGGCCAACTGCCCCACCCGCCGGCCGGAATCCGTGGCAGGATTCCGACCGCTCGGCGCTCAACGAGGCCTACAGGGGAGAGCAAGGCATGATCAATCGCAGGTCGTTCATCGGGATGGCGGGCGCCGGAGCCGCGGCCCTGTCCCTGTCGGGGTTCACCACCGCCACCGCCACGACGACGAGCCAATGGGACCGGCTGCGCGCGAATCTGACGGGCACGCTGGTGCTGCCGTCCGACTCCTCGTACGCGGCGGCCAAGACCGTCGAGTACGGCCAGTACAGCCTCACCAATCCGCAGGCCGTCGTGTACGCGGCGAACGCCAACGACGTGACGACCAGCCTGATCTTCGCCGAGTACCACGACATCCCGGTGACGGCCCGCAGCGGCGGCCACAGCGGCGGCGGCTACTCCACCACCGACGGCCTGGTCATCGACGTCTCGAAGCTGAACGCGGTGACGGCGGGCTCCGGCACGGCGACCGTCGGCGGCGGTACGCAGCTGGTCGACGTCGTCAACGGCCTCGGCGCGAGCGGGCTGGCCATCCCGGGCGGCATGTTCCCGACCGTCGCGCTCGGCGGCTTCCTCCAGGGCGGCGGCGTCGGCCTGCTCACCCGCCAGCACGGGCTCGGCCAGGACAAGGTGACCTCCGCGAAGGTCGTCCTCGCCAACGGCCGCCAGGTCACCGCGTCCCCGACCTCCAACCCGGACCTGTACTGGGCGATCCGCGGTGGCGGCGGCGGCAACTTCGGCATCGTGACCCAGTACACGGTCACCCCGACCGCCGTCCCGAACCTGAACGTGGCCGAGCTGCTGTTCACCTACGACCACGCGGTCGGCGCGATGCACGGCCTCACCCAGTGGCTGGAGAACGCGCCGACCACCTTCGGCAGCCGCTCCAACATCGACCTGTTCGACTCGGCGGCGGGCAACGCCCCGCTGGTGACGCTGCTCGTCACCTCGATCGGCACGCGCGCGGAGTTCGACACCGAGATCGCCCGGCTGATCGCCCTGACGGGCGCGGCCCCGATCCAGCAGAACGTCTACACGGACACCTACAAGTCCGCGATGATGAAGATCTTCGGCTGCGGCACCTACTCGCAGCAGCAGTGCCACAACAACACCTGGGACCCGGCGAACGGCAAGCTCGCCCCGTTCGGCCACGTCCTGGGCCGCGGCCGGCTGCTGAGCCGGTCGCCCTCGGAGACCGAGTGGGCCCGTCTGGTCGGCGTCTTCGACACCGAGCGCACGGCCGGCCACTTCCACAAGTTCGAGATCATGGCGCTCGGCGGCGCCGCGAACAAGGTCCCGCGCACCTCGACGGCGTACGTCCACCGCGACAGCACCCTGCTGATGTCGTACTACACGTTCGCCTTCGGCATCCTCTCCGGCGACCAGCTCGCCTCCGGCCAGCGCTTCGTCGACAACGGCTTCACCGCGGTGAACCCGATCTCGAAGGGCGAGTCCTACCAGAACTTCATCGACCCGGCCCTCACCGACTGGCGCACGGCGTACTACGGCGAGAACTACGACCGCCTGTCCTACGTCAAGTCGAAGTACGACCCGTACGGCGTGTTCTCGTTCGCACAGGGCGTCGACTGACGTCACCCGTACGTCATTTGACCCCGTAAAGGCCAGGTCGGAGCGGATCCGACCTGGCCTTTCGTTACGTACCCACGACCTCCGCTTTGCGATCTCATGACCCTGGCCTCCTACGGTCGAGGGATGGCATGCGCGGATCGCAGGGGCGCGTGCGGGATCGACGGGGGAAGGTGCCGGTGGGCGACGACGGCAAGGTTCTGGACATCAAGACGGCGGATCTGAAGCTGTCGGCGCCGGTCTTCCACGAACAGGCGAAGAACCTGAGCACCGCGCTGACGAATCTGGTGAAGGCGCTGGACGGCTTCGGCAAGCCGTGGGGCGACGACGAGCAGGGCAAGGCGTTCGGGGACGCGTACGAGCCGCAGCAGACGGCGATCGAGCGTGGCGCCGGGATCCTGGTGCTCGGGCTGACGAGCATTCACGAGGCGATGATCGACATGTCGGACGGGCATGTGGACAACGACGAGTTGATCGCCGGGATGTTCGCCAAGGTCAAGCCGAAGGACGGCCCCAAGGACGGCCCGCAGGACGGTGGCGAGTGAGCATCGAGGACGAGGCCAAGAAGGTCCTGCTCAAGCTGGGCATGTGGTGGCCGGACGCGAACTCGGGCACCCTGCGGCACGCGGCGCAGGCCTGGCGCACCTTCGCGGACGCGGTCGACGACGTACGCACCCCGGTGAACAACACGGCGAGTTCGCTCATCCACAACAACCAGGGTGAGGCGATCGCGACCTTCACCACCTTCTGGGAGCGGTACGCCAAGGACAAGGACGCGGGCTGGCTGAGCGATCTGGCCAAGTCGTCGCGGAAGATGGCGGAGGGGCTGGAGAAGTTCGCGGACGCGGTGGACGACGCGATCACCAAGCTGTGGACGCAGATCGGCATCGACGCGGCGATCATCGCCGGCGGGATCGCCCTGGCCTTCTTCACCGCGGGCCTGGCCTCGGGGGCCGCGGTGGCGGCCGCCGACGTGATCATCGAGATGGGTGCCACCCTGGGAGTCGCGGTCTCCACCACGGTGGCGGAGATCGCGGCGGGGACGCTGGTGGCGGCCGCGTTCGGCGGCGTCGAGTCGGTCACCGTCGACCTGGCCGTGGCCCAGCCGCTGAAGATCGCCACCGGTCTGCAGGACGGCTTCAGCCTGGACGAGATCAACCAGGCCGCCAAGGACGGCATGATCTACGGCGGGGCGCTGGGCGCCGGAAGCGGTGTGATCAAGGCGGGAGTCGAGGGCGCGTTCACCAACCCGACGCCGTTCATGCTGCGCCCGCCCTCGCTCCGCCCCGACCTGGTCGAGCTCGGACCCGCCGCCCGCAACTGCGAGCGCACCCGGTGCGTGGGCGAGCCCATCGACGTGGCGACCGGGGCGATGCTGATGTCGCAGACCGACCTGTCGCTGCCCGCCTCGCTGCCGTTCGTCTTCGAGCGCACCCATCTGTCCTCCTACCGGGGCGGGGTGTGCTTCGGCCCGACCTGGATCTCCACCCTGGACGAATGCGTCCAGATCGACGGCGAGGGCGTCGTCTTCGCGGGCGCGGACGGCATGCGCCTGGTCTACCCGGTGCCGGCTCCCGGCGAGCCGGTGCTGCCGGTCAAGGGCGCCCGCTGGCCGCTGGAGTGGGACGGCAAGCCGGACGGCGTCATGACGATCACCGACCCGGCCACCGGCGTGGTCCGCTCCTTCAGCACCCCGCTGAACTCCGCCACCCCCGGCGTCTTCCACCTGCCCATCGACGCCTGGCAGGACCGCAACGGCGCCCGCGTCGACGTCGAGCGCAACGCGGGCGGCGTCCCCGAGGGCATCCGCCACTCCGGCGGCTACTACCTCGCCGTCGACTCCCACGGCCCGCGCATCACCGCCCTGCGCCTGCTGGACCGGGCCCCCGACCGCTACACCGGCCAACTCCCCCCGGACGCGGGCACCGTGGTGATGCGGTACGGATACGACGACGCCGGGAACCTCAGCGAGGTCGTCAACTCCAGCGGCGAGCCCCTGACGTTCGCCTACGACGACCAGGGCCGTATGACCCGGTGGACGGACCGCAACGGCACCTGGTTCTCCTACGTGTACGACGCCCAGGGCCGGGTGGTGCGCACCGACGGCGTCGACGGCATCCTCTCCGGCACGCTCACCTACGACGAGGTGGCCCGCACCACCACGTACACGGACTCGCTGGGGCACTCCTCCAGCCACCGCTACAACAGTGAGGGCCTGGTCGTCGAGGAGACCGACCAGCTGGGCCACACCACCCGCACGCAGTGGGACGAGTACGGCGACAATCCCCTCACCAGCACCGACCCCCTCGGCCGCACCACCCGGTACGCCTACGACGACCACGGCAACCTCACCGAACTCACCCTGCCCGACGGCTCGGTGGCCCGCGCCGCCTACAACCGGTTCGGCCAGGCCGTCGAGGTGGTCGAACCCGGCGGGGCCACCTGGCGCCACACCTACGACGAACTCGGCAACCTCCTCACCACCACCGACCCGCTGGGCGCCTCGACCACCCACAGCTGGGACGGGTCGGGCCGGCTGACCGCCGTCACCGACGCCCTCGGCGGCACCCGGCGCATCACCCCGGACCCGGCCGGCCTCCCCGCCGCGATCACCGATGAACTCGGCCACACCACGACGGTCCGCCGCGACTCCTTCGGCCGCCCGACCGAGGTCACCGACCCCCTCGGCCACACCACCCGCACCACCTGGACCACCGAAGGCAAACCCGCCCGGCGCGAACACCCCGACGGCACCACCGAGTCGTGGACCTGGGACGCCGAGGGGAACCCGCTCACCCACACCGACCAGGCCGGCCACACCACCCGGCACACCCCCGCCCCGTTCGACGTCCCGGCCACCCACACCACCGCCGAGGGCGCCACCTACACCTTCACCCACGACACCGAGCGCAGACTCACGGGCGTCACCAACGCACAGGGCCTGACCTGGACCTACACCTACGACGAAGCGGGCCGCCCGACCGCGGAGACCGACTTCAACGGCCGCACCCTCAGCTATACCTACAACGCGGCGGGCGAACTGGTCTCGCGCACCAACGGGGCAGGTGAATCCCTCCACTTCACCCGGGACCCGCTCGGCCGGATCACCGAACAGCGCTCCTCCGCGGACGAGACCACGGCCTACGCCTACGACCCGGCCGGCCATCTGATCCGCGCGGTCAACGCCGACGCGGAGGTCACCCTCGTCCGGGACGCGCTCGGCCGGGTGACGGCCGAGACGGTGAACGGCCGCACCACGACGTACGAGTACGACGCCGGCGAGCGGCTCGTCGGCCGCACCACCCCGTCGGGGCTGGTCTCGCGCTGGTCGTACAGCTCGACCGGTCACGCGGTCGAACTGGCCTCGGACGCGGGCACGCTGACCTTCTCGTACGACGCGGCCGGCCGGGAGACGTCGCGCCGCATCGGCGACGGAGTCACCCTGCACCAGGACTGGGACGCTGCGGGCCGCCTCGCCGCCCAGTCCCTCACCGCCCGCTCGGACCCGGCCGACCGCCTCCTCCAGCACCGTACCTACGCCTACCGCGCCGACGGCCACCTGACCGAGATCCGCGACCTGACCTCGGGGACGAGGAGGTTCGCTACCAGCCCGGCCGGCAGGGTCACCGGCGTCCGGGCGCACGGCTGGACCGAGGCGTACGCCTACGACACGGCGGGCAACCTGACCCGTGCCGCCGCCCCAGCCGTCGAGGCCACGGGCGAGGCAGGCGGCAAAGCCACCGGCGAGCACACCGGCGAGCGCGAGTTCGAGGGCACCCTGATCCGCCGGTCCGGGAGCACGACGTACGAGCACGACGCCCAGGGCCGCATGGTCCGCCGCACCCGCAAGCTCCTCAACGGGCAGCGCCGGAGCTGGACCTACGCCTGGAGCGCCGAGGACCGACTCACCGGGGCGGTGACCCCCGACGGGGACCACTGGCAGTACGCGTACGACCCGATGGGCCGCCGCATCGCCAAGTACCGGCTGCTCGACGACGGCTCGACGGCCGACCGCACCGACTTCACCTGGGACGACACCCGCCTCGCCGAACAGACGGCCCCCAACGGCCGGGTCACCACCTGGGACTACGCCTCCGACTCCCACCGTCCCCTCACCCAGACCGATCACCGCCCTCTCGTCCGTACCGGAGGAACGTCCCTCCTGTCGTCACTGGCCGAGGACACCACCGCCGACCGCACCGTCCGCTTCCACGCCGTCATCACCGACACCGCGGGCACCCCCACCGAACTGGTCTCGCCCGACGGCGAGGTGGCGTGGCAGCACCACCACGTCCTGTGGGGCGCCCGCCACTCCACGGCCCCGGACGAAGGCACGGCCGACTGCCCCCTGCGCTTCCCCGGCCAGTACGCCGACCCCGAAACCGGCCTCCACTACAACTACTTCCGCTACTACGACCCGGAAACGGCGCGCTATCTGTCGGCGGACCCCCTCGGGCTCGATCCGGCGCCGAACCACCACGGATACGTCGACACCCCGCTGTCGATGATCGACCCGCTGGGGCTGAAGACGTGCGACGAGCCGGTACCGACGCAGAAGCCCCGGACCGGGGTGAAGGGGCTCATCAAGGAGGCCCAGCTGCCGACTTCCGGCCGCATCCGGTTCGTACCGTCGCAGGACGTCAACGTGAACTCGGGCCTGCCCCGGGGAACGCGGAAGGGCTACATCGACCGGTTCGGTAACGAGTGGATCAAGGGGCCGTCGCGCACCGCGGGCCAGCCGTTCGAGTGGGACGTACAGCTGAGCAAGAAGGGCAAGGCCCAGCTCGGCTGGCTGAGCCGTGACGGCAGCCATCTGAACGTCTCCCTGGACGGAGAGATCACACACAAGTGAGTCCAGGGCCCGGTGAGACAGTGGACGACGCAGGCGCCGAGACAGAGACAGAGACAGCAGGAAACGGAATGACCGCCATGGAACAGACCGAACAGACCCCGGAAGACGCGTTCCACTTCTACGCCGAAGTGCGCATCACCCACTCCCCGCGCCGCCCGGAACTGGCGGGCCGCCTCGGCGCGATCCTCGGCATCACCGAACCCCGCGACCCCGAGGTTCCCCCCGCCTACGCGGTCATGGTGGACGACTACGACTACACGGTGCAGTTCGAACGCCACGAACTGACCCCGACGGGCCAGGACCGCAAGCACGAGGACTACTACTAGAGAACTCGTAGGAGCGCTGCCGCCCGGCGCCCGGGCGTTTGCCTCCGAGGCCGACCACTACAGCTGGCTATTGCCTTGGTGTAGGCCAGTTATCCGCCGTCCAGAAAAGCGCTTCACAATTCACGCAGGACACGGAAGCGCCCGACCGCTGGCGACGGGGGATGCACCAGCGATCGGGCTGTGGGCAACACTAACAACGCTGCTTGTGCTGCGGGAATGGCCTGCTCGGCCTCAATGGCGACTTGTGATCGGGATCACATCATGTGGTTACTGGTCGCAAGGAGGCGAGTACGAGAGACGAGGTAGATTCTCACGCCATTTATCCGGTGTCAGGACACCCCGAGTGGTCGAGCAAATACGGCTGATGGCCTCATCGGCGTCCAAGTTCCACAGCCGGACCGTATCGCTGCCGCTCGACACTCCGAGCATGTGACTGTTGGGGCTGAACGACAGGAAATTTCCGGTCTTGGCGTTGGGGCTCATCGATTGACCGATGCGAGCGGCCTCGGACGGATGGGCGACGTTCCAGAGCCGGACCGCGTTGTCGTTGCCGCCGCTCGCCAGGGTGCGGCCGTCCTGGCTGAACGTCAGTGACACGACCGCTTCGGTGTGGCCGGTGAGGGGTGAGCCCAACCGGGCTGCCTTGAGCGGGTCGGTGATGTTCCAGAGGCGGACCGTGTCGTCGTCGCTGCCGCTCGCCAGGGTGAGACCGTCCGGGCTGTAGGAGAGCGCGTTGACAGGACCGAGGTGTCCGGTCAGGGGCGTGCCGAGTGGGGGGACGCGGCGCGGGTCGGCCACGTTCCACAGCCTGATGGTGCCGTCCGCGCTGCCGCTGGCGAGAGTGCGGCCGTCCGGGCTGAAGACGAGGGAGTTGACGTAGCCCTTGTGGCCGGAGAGCGGCGCGCCGAGCGGGAGGGGCCGAGACGGGTTGCCGACGTTCCACAGCTGGATCGTGCGGTCGTCGTACGCGGTCGCCAGGGTGCGCCCGTCCGGGCTGAACGCCAGCGCGTCGGGGCCCGAGAACCGTGTGCGCAGCGCGACGGGCGACCCGTAGGGGCTGGGGCGGGTCGGGTCGGTGACGTTCCACAGCTGTACGGCGCGGTTTCTCATCAGTACCGCGAGTGTGCGGCCGTCGGGAGAGAACGCCAGCGAGCGCACGTCACCGTCCCCGGGCGTGAACGGTTCGCTCAGCGATACGGGCCGGTTGGGAGTCTCCACGTTCCACAGTCGAACCCTGCGGTCGCGCGCGGCCGTGGCGAGCACCCGCCCGTCCGGGCGGAACGCCCCGATACGGCCGATCATGTCCGACGTCGGTATCGACCACAGGCGGACCTTGCTGTCGCCGCTCCCGGTGGCAAGGATCCGGCCATCGGGGCTGAAGCCCAGGGCGTACATCTCGCCGCTGCTGCCCGCGAGAGGCTCGCCGACCTGTGACGGGTACGCGGGATCGCTGACGTTCCACAGGCTCGCCGTGCTGTCCGCGCTGGCGGCGCCGAGCTTGGCTCCATCGGGGCTGAAGGCCACCGACCAGATGGGACCGGTGTGGCCGGTGAGCGGTGTGCCGAGCGGTGCCGCGCGACGTGGGTCGGCCACGTTCCAGAGCCGGATGGTGTCGTCCGCGCCGCCGCTGGCGAGGGTGCGGCCGTCGGGACTGAAGGCCACGGAGTGCACCGTGCCCGTGTGGCCGGTCAGCCTCGTGTCGATCGGCACCGGCCTGAGCGGATCCGCTGTGTCCCACAGCTTGATCGAGCCGTCGTCGCCACCCGCTGCCAGCGTCCGCCCGTCAGGGCTGAACGCCACGCAGCGTGCGGCGGCGGTGTGGCCGGTCAGGACGCCGAGGACGTTCGGCCGACGCGGGTCGGCCACGTCCCACAGACGCACGGTGTGATCTTCACCGGCGGAGGCCAGCGTGTGTCCGTCCGGCCTGAAGGCGAGGAGGTAGATCGTGCCGTCATGCCCGGTCAAGGGAGCACCGAGCGGCTGCGGGCGGCTCGGATTCCGTACGTCCCACAGCCGGATCGTGCCGTCGTCCGAAGCGCTGGCGAGGGTGCTGCCGTCCGGGCTGAAGACCGCGCTGCTCACCCAGCTCGTGTGGCCGGTGAGGGGTGTGCCCAGCTGCTTGGGCTGAGCCGGATCCGCCACGTCCCACAGCCGAACGGTCCGGTCGTAGCTGGCGGTGGCCAGGATCCGACCGTTCGGGCTGAACGAGGTGAGGTAGACGGCTCCGGTGTGGCCGAGGAGCGGAGTGGCCAGCGGAGCGTTCACGATCGAGATCAGCCGGTTCTTCGTACCCTCGTCGTGAGGCCGCAGATTGTGTGCCACCAAGGCGAGCTGAGCGGACAGCGACGGGTCCGTGTGCTGGGCGCGATCGGCTTCGGCGACCACCTGCTCGAACACGGCGTCGTCCCGCTGCTCCCGTGCGACCCACGCCGCACAGACAGCCAGTATCGCCAGGACGACCAGAGCCGATATCGCACTGCGGCTGATCCAGACCGTGCGCTTGCGCAGCCTGACCGAAGCGGCCAGGAATTCCACGGCGCTCCGGGTCAGGAAGGTGTCGCCGGCAGACTTTGCCCAGGTGTGGGCCTGTTCCAGACGAGAACCCCGATAGAGCAGCGAGGCATCGCGCTTCGAGCCCTCCCAGGCCCGCCCATCCTCCTCCAGCCGCTGGCGCAACAGATTGTCGCTTCTGTCCTCGTCGATCCAGTCGCGCAGGCGTGGCCAGGCGTGGAGCAGCGCTTCATGGGTGATCTCCACGGTCTCCGCGTCGAGTGTCACCAATCGGGCGCGAACGAGCGCTTCGAGCGATTCCTCCGTCCTGCCGGGGTCCGTCGACTCCTCCGCCAGTTGGCGCCGCGTCCCCCGCCTACGGGTGGCCTGGGTGTCCTCGCTCAGTCTGACCAGCCTGAGCAGGAGCAGTCTCGCGGCCGTACGGGCCGCCGGGTCGAGGCTCGACCAGGCGCGCTCGGCGGTCGCCGCCACCGCTCCCTGGATTCCGCCCGCCGCGCGGTAGCCGGCCAGCGTCAGCCTGCCCGCCTTCCGTCGCTGCCAGGTGGCGAGGAGGGCGTGGGAGAGGAGCGGCAGCGCCCCGGCGTCGTGCACCCCGCCGGGGCCGTCGGCGCTCACTTCCCGGACGATCAGCTCCGCCAGTCCCGGTTCGAGTTCCATACCCACGGCCTTGGCCGGGCCGGTCACCGCTTCGCGCAGCTCAGCGGTGGTCAGCGGCCCGAGCACCATGTGCCGGTGCTGCAGCGCGTCGGCCAGCTCGGGATACCCGAGGCACCGCTCGTAGAAGTCGGCGCGTATGCCGAGGACGACGAGCATGGGGGCCGGGTCATCCGAGGATGGGGGTCCCCCCTGCTCGACCGGAGTCGAGAGCTTGGGGGAAGGCGTGGAGGCGGCGTGGAGGAGCTGGATGAACGTACGCCGGTTCGCCTCGTCGGAGCAGAGGGTGAAGGTCTCCTCGAACTGGTCCACGATGAGGACAGGTGGGGCGGGGGAAGGGGTCTCGCGTTGGGCCCATGCGGTGACGGCGTTCCTCACCGCGTGCGTGAACTGCGGAGTGCCGGGCTCCGCTGCGGCTGGCTCCTCCGTGGCAGAGATGACGGCCGCGAGCTCGGGGATCCGCTGGGTCAGTTCTGCGAGAGGATCGCTGCCCGGTACGAGCTGAAGGACCTCCCGCGCCGGACTGTTCTCGTCGCCGTCGCCCGGTGAGCCGTTCTGCAAACCGTTCTGCAACGCGGGCACCAGCCCGGCGTTCAGCAGGGAGGACTTTCCCGCTCCCGAGGCGCCCACGAGCATGACCAGGCCGCCCGTCTTCTCCGCCGCGCGGAGCTGAGCGACGAGGGCGTCCCTGCTCCGCTCCCGGCCGAAGAACCACCGGGCGTCTTGCTGACGGTACGAAGCCAGGCCTCGGTAGGGGCAGACGCCACCGGGCACGGCCCCGGATTCGCCCGCGGATCGTTCGTCCTCGTCCACGGGCGACGCGGGGCGATCGCCGACCGGGTCGGCAACCGCGCGCTCCCACAGCCGCTGCCACTGCGCCAGGTCGTACAGGCCCGTGGAGACGGGCGCGGGCCGCGAGCGCCGCGCTTCGGGAATCAGGACGTGCAGGACCACTGCGAGGGCGGCGAACTGGGCAGGCACATTCCGGGCCCGTCGCCAGTCGCTGATCCGCTGAGCGGACACCCGCACGGGCCGCCCTCGCTCGTCGACACGCTGAAGCCGGACGACGGCCTCGGCCACGCGCTTGAGGGGAGGGTTGCCGGCCTCCGTGTACAGCAGCGCGAGACGTTCCGCGAAGGCTGTGCGTGCCCCTGAGTCGGAACTCAAGGTCTCCACTCCTTACTTCCCCCGCGCCTGAACATCCGGACCGGAAAACTGACCCTATATGGCTGACCTGCGGTTAAGCCGTGGACTCGATGCCAGGGCCTCCTCGGTGGGAGCCGCAGCTGGCAGGATCTCGACGCAGTAGCGCATCAGCCGGGCGACGCCCAGACAGGCCACCAGCCCGGCGCGCGAAGAGACAGCTCATGATGCCGCATGTTCTCGGTCAGCTTCGATTCGGAGTCACGAGACGACGGCGACGGCCTCGCCGAGTGAGCTTGAGGGATCCGTGGAGCCAGCCGTATGCGGACGGCTGGTGCGTCAACCACGGGTCCGGCATCCCTTGATCCGCGCCACACCGGCGCGGATCGACGCCGACCGTGTGGTCCGGCACCGGTCCCAACAGGGGAGGGACTGGCGCCGGACCCATGCGGTCAGCCGTGAATGCTTCGGTCGGCTACAGGGGGGCTGACGGCAGCCGATGCGGAAGAGGTCGTTCTCTCAGGGAGCGGCCTCTTTGGCGTTCGCCGGGCGCGCCGAGGTGCTCCGACCCTCGGACCGGGCTCTCGTACGGTCTCGCTGGTGCGCCGCTCCCCGGGGGGTGGGATTTCCAGATCAGTCCCGGTTTTCTTCTCAGGAAGCCCGGCCTGATTCCTTCTCCGAGTCGCCTGGGGAGTAGGCGGGGAGTGGAACATGAGATGAACCTGAGATCGGCGTCCAAGCGCTGCGCCCGCACTCTCGAAACCCTTGGTGCGTTGCGCTCGGATGGAAACCGCTGCACTCAGGTCGAGGCCGTTCGCCTTCCGCCTCTAGATCCAGCCTGCCGATTGAGCAGCAAGTGACGCAGCAATTTCGGCCGCGTCCGCGTCGGCATTCAAGTCTTCATTCCTGCCCATACCCTCGCTACCCGCAGCCTGCATGGCAGCCTGAGACGCCTTCAGTGCCGCTCGGTACGCGGCGGCGGAGGGCTCAGTCACGCCACCGTGGTCACGAGCTACCTGAGCAGCGATAGCAGCGGCGGCAGCAGCGTTCCTCGCGCAGCGGGCGTCCGCTGCCGGGTCCAGAGGCGCGTGGTCCAGCTCCGCAAGCACCTGAGCGGACAGACGGAGGGCATTCGCTGCCTTCGCGGCAGGATTTCTGGGCACGGCTTGGGCGTCATGCTCTTCGATGCCGGCGTAGCGGCACGCAGCCGCGGCACGGGCCAAGGCCTTTCGGCCACGTGCAGCGTGCACCTCCCTGAGTACAGCTGCTGAGGCCGAGCCGATCTCGGCCTGCGAGGTGGCCAGCTGCTCAGCGCCAGTGGGTTCGCTCATCGCCATCTCCCTGTCTTCCCGGACCACGGTGATCAAGCACCGTTGTTCGCCCCAGGCAACGGCTGTGCGGCAGGGTGACAGGTCCAGCGCCAACAAACCAGTGCAGCCTTGAATCCGGTCAGGAAGTGTCGTCCTCACGGCGGGCAGACGGCAGCAGGAGATCGCGCTCGGGGTGGTTCGCGCCCGTCACCCTCCCCTGGATACCGAGGTCTTCCCGCGCCGCTTCGTGGAAGGCATTGATGACGCGGAACGCACCCCGGTGCCGCTGGCGCCATTCGTCCAGGCTGCCGGCTACCTTCCCCGTGGCCTGCCAATCGATCTCTGCAAGTACGACGTTCAGCTCGTGCGCCGCCTCGATCGCATCGTCCCCGCCGAGCAACATGACCCGCTCAAAACTGCGCCCCCAAGTGAGCGAGGCGTCCGCCAGGTCGTCGCGGAGCTCGCGCTCCGTCCTCTCCTCCTGGCGCAAGCCCTCCCTGAACTCGTAGAGCCGAACGGCCATGGCGATCTTCGCCTTCACCGCGTCGACGTAGTTGGCGTAGGCGTCGATCTTCTTGTCGTCCCACCTGGTCAGCAGCTGGTAGCGGTTGCGGCTCCGCTCCATCGCGTGGTTCGTCAGGTACGTGGTCCCTGCGCCCAGCATCACGGCAGCAACGGTGACAAGCTGCTCGACGGCCCCCACTGCATCCCCCAGACGCGGCAGACATGTAGATGTCTAGGGGATCTTAGGAGGGCCCACGAGTGAAGGGCTCGGCGGGCTACGGCCGTTGGCCGAGGCAGTGCCCAGCGTGGCGCAGGATCTGCGGTTCGCGCGGGCTACTGGCGGATCTGAGCGAACCCCGGGGCACCGAGAGGTCATCGCAGTCCAACGGAACACACCACAGGAGGCGTTGCGGCACGTCGATGGCGCGGGCTCACGGGAGCCCGCGCCATCGGTGCTTCTGTGTTGCGCTGATCGGTCAGCTGGCGCGGCGCTACGAAAACAGCCCCAGGGCGTCGTCGACGGACCAGCTCTGCCAGCACACGGCAAACAGCGCGCCCACCGATATGAGCGCCATCATCAGGTTCTGACCCTGCTCCGCCCAGTCGTGGATCATGAGCACGAAGTAGATGAGGTTCAGCAGCAACCCGCCCACGAGCGCGATCGGCGTCAGGAAGCCGAAGATCAAGCCGAGGCCGAGGGCCAGTTCCGCGTAGGCGACGACGTACGCCATCAGTTTGGGGCGGGGCTTCACCACCAGGTCGAAGCCGTGCCGCACGAACGGCCAGCGGTGCCCCTCCGCGATTCCCGCGGCCCAGGTGATGCCCCCGCCGGCGAACCACGTCTTCTTGTCCTTGTGACGCCAGCTCTCCAGCCACCACAGGCCGAGACCGATCCGCAGGACCGCGAACCACTCCGCTCCGCTGAGCCAGATCGTCTCCACGGCATCTCCCTCCCTTGGGCCCACCTGATGGATCGTCAGTTGACCGTGAAGTCGGTCGGTCGCGCAAGGGTCCGGCTCACACTGCTCCTTGCCGCCTCACGAGTGACCCCCTAGCCTCAATCTGATGGATCGTCAGATTCGAGTCGGTTGAACCAGCAGGCAGCAGGGGGTAAACGACGTGGTCAACGGCGGCAAAGGCATCAGGGACGTCCCCAGGGTCATCAGCGTGGACGATCACGTGATCGAACCGGCCCACCTCTTCGAGACCTGGCTCCCCAGCAAGTACCGCGACAAGGGCCCGAAGCCCTTCACCGCCGGCATCGGGGACCTGGCGTACGTCGGCGGGAAGTACCGGTTCACCACGGACCCTGCGGGCCAGATCACCGACTGGTGGGAGTACGAGGGGCTGCTCTTCCCGTACAAGCGGATCATCGCTGCCGTCGGGTTCTCCCGGGACGAGATGACGCTCGACGGCATCACGCGGGAGGAGATGCGGCGGGGATGTTGGGATCCGAAGGCGCGGCTCGCCGACATGGACATGAACCATGTCGAGGCGAGCCTCTGCTTCCCGACCTTCCCGCGGTTCTGTGGGCAGACGTTCGCTGAGGCCAAGGACAAGGAGGTCGCGCTGGCTTGTGTGCGGGCGTACAACGACTGGATGGTCGAGGAGTGGTGCGGGGACAGTGGGGGGCGCCTGATCCCGCTCTGTCTCATCCCGCTGTGGGACATCGACCTCGCCGTCGCGGAGATCCGGCGTAACGCGGCACGCGGGGTGCGGGCGGTGACATTCTCCGAGATCCCCACCTATCTGGGGCTTCCCTCGATTCACTCCGGCTACTGGGACCCGTTCTTCGCGGTCTGCGAAGAGACGGGCACAGTCGTCAACATGCACATCGGCAGCAGCAGCCAGATGCCCGCCGCCTCCCCCGACGCCCCGCCCGCCGTGCAGGCCTCGCTCAGCTTCAACAACGCCATGGCGTCGATGATGGACTTCCTCTTCAGCGGCGTTCTCGTGAAGTTCCCGCGCCTGAAACTCGCGTACTCCGAGGGCCAGATGGGCTGGATCCCGTACGCCCTGGAGCGCGCCGACGACGTGTGGGAGGAGCACCGCGCCTGGGGCGGGGTCCGCGACCTCATCCCCGAACCTCCCTCCACGTACTACTACCGCCAGATCTTCTGCTGCTTCTTCCGCGACAAACACGGCATCGCCTCGATCAAGACAGTCGGAGTCGACAACGCCACCTTCGAGACCGACTACCCCCACGTCGACTCGACATGGCCGCACACGAAGTTGGTGGCAGAGGACCACGTCGCAGGACTCCCGGAGGAGGTGGCGTACAAGCTCCTGCGCGGGAACGCCATCCGCATGCTGGATCTTCCGTTTGATCGGGAGCGGAGGGTCGGGTCGCCCGCCTGATGCCTCGGGTATCGCCGCAGTCGGACGCTGGGGGCATGCACGCTCCCAGCGTTACGGTTCAGGTGAGACCTGCGGAGAGGTGGACGCATGAGCAATCCCGTGTCAGAGGCTTTGGTCACCATGGGGCGCGGCTACGTGCGCCACGCCCCCACGGCACTCGGCAAGGCTCCGCTCTCTGCGCACTACCTGAACCCACGCCTACGGGATCACCCCCGTCAGCGCGTGGTCCGCACCCGCTTCGGTGCGAGTTTCGCCGTCGACACGACGGACCTCATCCAGCGGTACTTGTACATGTACGGCATCTGGGAACCGCACATGACGCGGTGGTTGCAGCGACGGCTACGCCCCGGGGACACCTTCATAGACGTCGGCTCCAACATCGGTTACTACGGCGTGCTGGCCTCGCGTCTTGTCGGTGAGACGGGTCGCGTGGTGGCCATAGAGGCATCGCCCACCTTCCACCGCCGAGTGCTCCGACATGCCAAGCTCAACGGCTGCGGCAACATCCGTGCGGTCAACTCCGCGGTCTCCGACCGCAGCCAGATGCTGAAGTTCATCCTGGCCAGCTCGCGGAACATGGGCGCTACGAGCAGCGTCCCGTACGAGGGGCCGGCGGAGTCCACATTCGAGGTCGAGGCGCATCCTCTGCCCGAGATCCTCGCCCCGACGGAGATCGCCAACGCTCGCGTGATCAAGATCGACGTTGAGGGTGCGGAGGGATCCGTCGTCCGGGGCCTGGCCCCCATGCTCGGCAAGCTGCGGCCGGATGCGGAGATCACCGTCGAGGTGACCCCCCAACGCATGCAGCAGCTCGGCGACGACGTCACCGAGCTGCTTGCGACCATGCAGGAGCACGGGTTTCACACATACCGTCTCGCCAATGACTACGCCCCGGAGTCCTACCCGGCCGCGCTCAGTGGTCCCGCCTTAGCGCCGATTCGCTGGCGCGAAGCAGTCGCCTCGGAGAGTGACTTGGTGTTCTCCAGGGTCGACGCAGAGACTCTTCCCTGATCAGACGCCAGGTCCCAAATCAACTACGCTCTGGGGTGAGAATGACTTGTCCGGAGAGTCCTGCCTGTTGAGTGAAATGAGAGACACGACACTCAGAGGTCAGCGGCCTCGACATATTACCCCAAAAGCCCAATCTCAAGCAGTTCTACAGGAAGTCGATGCGAAGCGTAACTGAACCACCATCAACGAACCCCACGGGAGGCTCTTCGACGGCTTTAATCGTTGCCAGTGTCCATCTACCTTCGCCGGTCAGGATGCATAGGCTTTGACTCTTTTCGACGTACCGGAGATCGAGAGTCTCGCCCTTGCGTTCCGATCGAGTTGAGCACCTGGGAACATCGGATCCATCAATAACCCCCATTTCGACCGGCTTCGAGAATCTAAAGATACCAGAGAAGAAATAGAAGTCGGTATCGCGATCGACTTCACTAGCCTGCGCCCCCTCATCCACGTCCACATAATGGTTGTGGGAAATCTTAATTTGGTAGGCAGGGTTTTCCTTAGCACCCATTCCTCCAACTCCGCCGCCGTGGGACACCCCGCCAGCACTGCCACCCACAGATGCCCCGCCAGCGCTGCCGCTACCGCCAGTCGGCACGCCGCGAGGGCTGGCTTTTACCGACCCACCGCTGGACGATTCACCACCAATTGAACCGGACATCCCGCTCGTATTGCCCATATTGCCGTCACCGCACGCCGACCCCACGCAATCATATTTCTTGTTATGCGAGTTGTTGGTACAGCCACCAACTAGGGATAGCGCGACCACGCAGCAGGTGAGCCACGTTATGCCGAAAAAGCGAACTCTACTGGGCACGCTCATTTCGCGGTCTCCGGGCCCTGAATCTTATTATCTTTATTGTGGTCACCACAGACCGAGCTGTGGCAGTTATTATTATCCCGCCCGACATGATTGGGCGTCACCTTGAAGATGGCGATGACGGCGAGCGCCACAGCGCCGACAACGACAATTAGCTTTATCCAGATCTTTCGGCGATCCTTGCCGCTCATTCCAGTTTCAGACATGGGCGCCCCCTCGCTCCCGCAGCGACAGGTTCATCGTGACACGGATCACAATCCCTTGTCTTGTTCTCTGCATTCTCCTTGCAGCACAAAATCATCGAAGGCGCCTGGGTTGGCAAATGCGATCAGATAGGTTCCAGTTTCGGAGAAAACTATGAAGATTTCGAAGAACCGTCAGCCAGATGAGCGATCCAAATGTGGAATCACCTACCACGCCTCAATAAGAAGTGAACATTCGTGCGATCCATAGCTTCTGGCTGGCGCACTTCGATCACCCAGCCGCAGCCCATGACATCCCCAGGCGCCCTCGGGGCTCGCCCAGGGGCGCCTAGCGGTGGAGCGAGCTGAAGCACCTCCAGGGCGTTGCGAACTGTGGGCATGCTCGTCTTGTACTGCCCGGCCAGCTCAGCCTCCGAGGGCAGGCGTTCCCCCCGCCGTCAACTTGCCAAGCTCAATGCGCCCCCGCAGGTCATTACGATCTGCTGGTACCGGAAAGCCATCAGCGTCGTCACTTCCTCAGGGCTGGCCGCATAGCCGACAGCCCGGTAGCGGAGCTCATAGTCAGCGTCTCTCCCGTACGGAAGCGCAGCCGCCGTGCCCTGCTGGAGAGGTTGATCAGATCCATCAACTCGAAGGACTGGCCTCCGATCTGGATCACATCGCCACGCATGACGGTGGCGGACGTGACCACGACGGGCGACTCGGGCGTCGGCGACCGCATCATCGGAGCGCCCTCCCGCCGCGCTGCCCATCGGGCGAGGCCTTGTGGCAGGTGCACCGGCACCTCTCGTACAAGACGGGAACTCCCTGTGTCGACGCCACACGGTGCCCCTCGGTGCACTCGTTGTGGGTGCCGATCCTGCAGGCCACCGAGAGATAGGGAACGACCTGCTTTGCGCTCATCACTCGCCCTCCGCTGCACTGAACGGCTCATACGCGAGGACGTACGGACGCAGGATGGGCTCGTCGTCCACCCAGACCACTCCTTCGCGCGCCAGGGGCCTGCTGAGCGGGGACAACGTCCCCGTGTCCGGACGCCACGAGTTGGCGTCCGCGCAGTGAGCCGGCTCCGGTCGTCGACGGCGTCCCAGGGCCGGAACGACCCGTGCAGCGGCGCGGCGGATACGGTTGAACACGTTGATCAGCTCCCTATGGCTGATGTTCTTGTCGCTGGACGGCGTCGACCGTCGCGGGCTCGTCCCGGCGGAAGCAGGCCCATACCGCGCGGCCCCTCTCGCTGCTGTCGACGAACCCGAACCAGTCCCCCGCCTCCAGTGCGGCCAAAAGCTCTCGCCAGGACTCCTTGGGGAGCGAGTCCGGTACCCCCGCTTCGATGGATAAGTGGTCGGCAAGCTCTTCCACATGGGGTGTCAGTCCAGCGGCGGAGAGACGAGCGGCGGTCTCGGCGGCACGTTCTTCCGAAGAGGGCACAAGGCGTCCTCCGTCGACGAAATGACGGTGAGTGAAGCTAGTTAACTAGCTTAGAGCTAGTGGACTAGATTTTCCATATGCGTGAGCAGCCGCCGTACCTCCGCGTCGCCGAAATCCTCCGGCAGCGCATCGCGGACCAGGAGTGGACCCCGGGAGACAAGCTGCCTTCGCGTGGCCAGCTCGCTGAGGAGTGCCACGTGGGCGAGAACGTCATCCGGCGTGCTCAGGAGCTTCTGATCTCCCAAGGAGTACTCGAAGGACGCGCGGGGTCAGGGACTTACGTGGCTGAGCCGCGCCAGCGCGTGCGCATGGTTCGCTCCCAGTACCGCGAGCAGCGAGGCGGCTCACCCTTCGACGCGGACATGTCCGCACTCGGCAAGCGTGGCGCCTGGGAGAGCCGGAGCGACGCGAAGGTCCCAGCCCCGGCGGAGATCGCCGAACGCCTCGGTATCACCGAAGGCGCGCTGTGCGTGCGGACGACCTACGAGTTCCTGGCCGACGCCAAGCCCGTACAGCTGTCGACCAGTTGGGAGCCGTACGAGCTGACGGCCGGCACGTTGGTGGTGCTGCCCGAGGGTGGTCCGCACGCGGGCAAAGGCGTCGTCGACCGCATGGCGGAGATCGGCATCACCGTCAGCCACTCAGTGGAGCAGCCGGAGCCGCAGCTCGCGACGGCCGAAGAGGCCCAGCTCCTGGGCGTGCAGAAGGGTGCGCTGGTTACGCACATCCAGCGCACGTACTACAGCGATGACAACCGGCCCGTAGAGACGGCGGACATCATCGTGCCCGCCGCCCTCTGCGAGATCGTTTACGAAGTGCCGGTCAATCCGTAACGCGGATCAGTCCGTACCCCGGTCAGTCCGTCGCCGGGAAGTGCCACTGGAAGTACGACAGGGCCGTGGCCCTGGCCTCCACCACCGCCATGCGCGCATCGCGCTCGGTGGTGTCCGTGTGGGCCGCCTGGCTGGTCGACTGCCCTTCCCACTTGCGGTAGATGAGGCCGACCTCGCGCGTGAAGTACCCGCGGCTCACGGCGTCCAGCGCCAGCAGCAACCCCGTGTCCTCCGAGGCCGGAAGCGCCATCCAGCCGCCGAGCGCGACGAGAAGATCGCGGCGTACGAAGAGGGTCGCCGGGTGCACCTGCGCGCGGTAGCTGTGCTCCTGCCAGTGGCGCAGCACATCACCGCGCTCGATCGGCCCGCCCTCAGGGTCCTGGTCGAAGCCGAGGGTCGAACCGTCGGGCAGGAGATCGAGGACCCGGGACGTCGTCCAACCGATACTGCGGTCGGATTCGAGAACCGCCAAGTCGCGGGCCAGCGCGCCAGGAGCGAGCTGGTCGTCGGCGTCGAGGATCTTGACGTAGTCGCCGTCCGCGTCCGACAGCGCCATCGTCCGTGCCACACCGGGACCGCCCGCGCGTCCCTGCCGGAAGGTCACCCGCGGATCGTCCGGGACGTGCGGAGCGACTTCCTCGCTGCGCCCGTCCTCGCGAATGACCCAGTGCCACTCCCAGCCGTCCGGAAGCTCCTGGTCGCACAGCGACTTGTACGCCTCGGACAGGAACTTGGCGGACGGCGGGTGCACAGCAGTCACGACGATGATGCGCCGGGGCACGGCGTCACCACCTTTCCAGTGGAGTATTGAAGATCATTTCCGTGCGATCGCCGGGCACCGTGACGTACGAGATCTCCACAGGCCGGTCGTTGACGTCGTACGAGGTCTTCCGCAGCAGCACGACCGCCGTCCCGGGCGGGAGCTCAAGCTCCTCCGCCTCTTCCGGCGTCGGCGGGCGCGCGGTGACACGCTCCTCTATGCGTCCCAGCTCGATACCGATGGTGAAGAGCTGGTTCATGGTGCCGCCGGGCCACGGCTCCTTGGTCTCGTCCAGCAAGGCCGGGTTACCCGCGACGAGATCGTGAACGAGATACGACGTCACGAGGTTGAACGGAGCGGTTTCGGCGCTGTACCGGGTCCGGTAGGTGCGCTGGAGGAGAAGCGTTCCCTCTGGGATTCCGAAGGCTTCCGCCAACTCCCCGTCCGCCTTCGCCTCGCGGTACGACGCGTAGAAGACAAGGTCGTTGACCGTCAGACCCGTGTCGTGTTCCGTGGCGCCCGTCTGCAACCGCTTGGGCTCCGGTTCGCGCGCCCGGTCCTTCTCCCACTGGTGGCGGACGTTCGAGCGCAGCACCGTCGTGCGCGGGCGACGTACGAAGTTGCCTCGGCCGTGCTGCTTCTCGATCAGCCCTTCATCCCGCAGGAGACGCAGCGCCTCCCGGATCGTCGGCACGCTCTTCCCGAATCGCTCGGCGAGCTTTGCCTCCGTGGGCAGTTGGTCCCCCGGAGCCAGCCGACCCGCCCGGATGGACTCTCTGAGCTCATCCGCGATCCGCTCGTAGACCTTTGCCACCTTGCTCACCGTTCCCGTCGTACGACCTCGATCAGCATACGAGTCATCAAGAGGTCTTGACGAGTCGAGAGCCGTCCGCCACACTCCTGGAAACTCATAAAGAGGACTTGAGGACAAGACCTCTTGAGGAGTAACCGCCGGAGGACCCTGTGAAACGGGCCCAAAGGAAGCGGCCACCTCGGCCAGGGCGGTGGTCGACGGGGCAAGGAAGCCCACCGATCCGGCTCTCCCATCCCAGTCAGCAAGCAGGAGAGACCGCACGGGCGCAGCCGGTTTCATCAACTGACCGTGAACGAGGGAGACATCACATGTACGAGCTGAATTCGGCCAAGTCCGAGCGCCCCACCCTGATGGCGGTCGGTGACCTCCGCGACGCCGTCTCCGCGCTGGAGCGCGGTGAGGTGTCGATCGCCGTCGCCGCCCTGATGGCCATCGACAGCGACTCCTGGGACGCGATGGAGCGCCGGGTCGCCGCGGTCGGCGGCGACCTCCGGGGCCTGCTCGTGGCGGCGGGCGGCGCGAACGCCACGTTACTGACGACCCGCTAGCGCCCCTGCTCCGCCGACTCTGCGAGCCCCACGGGCCAGCCCCATGGAGAACGGAGGGCACCCGATGCCCGACACCACGTACGCGTGGTTCCACAGCCTGTCGGACAGCGTGTTCGCCCTCGGTGCCGCAGCCCGCCAACATCGGGCCCACCTGCACGAGAACACCTGCCTCGCCTACGCGTACGGCGCGGCCGAGAGCGTACGTCTCGTATCGCAGGGCGAACGCCCCCGCCACATCGAGCTCCGCCGCCACGATGGCCTGTACGTCCTGCCGCCCACGAGCCTGCTGCCGGACCTCGGTCGAGCACTGGCGGGGTGGCCGGGCAGCAAGCGGCTGTCCCAGCTCCGCGCAGAGGTCATGAGGCACGAGTTCGCCGCTTCCATGGCCACCGCGGAGCCGTCGGACGACGATCCAGACGATCCAACGGACCACGAAGCCTCCGAGGTGTTCCCCGCCTCCGAGTTCACCGCCAGCCTGGCGGACAGCGCGTACGCATACGGCGAGGTCGCGGAGAGCGCCCTCAACTACTTGCTCCTCGCCGCCCGAGCGAACCACTTCCCCGAGGAGGACACCCCATGACCAACGACCCGAACGGCCCCGACACCGCGTACGCGAACGCTCCCGAAGTGGGGGCCGAGGTCGCGTGGATCGCCCAGCGGGCCACCAGCCGGCCGATCAGCCCGGAGGCGGACCGCGAGTTCCGGCTCCGCAAGGCCGCCGCCCTGGACCGCATCGCGCTCCACGACACCGCCACCACAACGCCCTTAGTCGCCACCGAGGCCATCACCACGGCGGTCCAGGCGGCCGAGAACCTGGCCACATACGACGCCGAGCACGGTTCGCTCACCTTCAGGGGAGCGGAGCTGGCCGGTGACGACGACTTCCGCGCGTACGTCCGCGAGGAGTACCTCGCCTGGCGCCACGCACAGGCCTCCTGAGCTTGGCCCGGGGCAGTGGTCGACGGGTGGTACCAGAAAAAGCAAAAGCCCCAGGTCACGGCGAGTGAGTCCTGGGGCTTCTACAGAGCCGCCTTCGGGATTCGAACCCGAGACCTACGCATTACGAGTGCGTTGCTCTGGCCAACTGAGCTAAGGCGGCACGCCGTCCGCACCATGGTGCGATCAGCAACGCGGCCAAGTCTACACAGTTTCCAGGGGTGCTCCCGACCACCCCTGTTCGAGGGACTTCCGCAGCTCAGGTGCACTTCTTGTCCTCGGGCGGGGCCGTGCCCTCCAGGAGGTACGTGTTGATCGCGGTGTCGATGCAGTCGCTGCCCCGGCCGTACGCCGTGTGGCCGTCGCCCTCGTATGTGAGGAGCCTGCCGGAGGTCAGCTGGGAGGCCAGGGACTTCGCCCACTTGTAGGGGGTGGCCGGGTCGCGGGTGGTGCCGACCACGACGATCGGGGCCGCGCCCTTCGCCTCGATGCGGTGCGGGGTGCCGGTGGCCCTGATCGGCCAGTACGCGCAGTTCAGGGCCGCCCAGGCGAAGCCCTGGCCGAAGACCGGGGAGGCCTTCTCGAAGGAGGGGAGCGCGGCGTCGACCGCGTCGGGGCCGGAGAAGGAGGGGGGCAGGTCGAGGCAGTTCACGGCCGTGTTCGCGTACATCAGGTTGGCGTACTTCCCCTCCGAGTCCCGCTCGTAGTACGAGTCGGCGAGGGTCAGCAGGCCCGCGCCGTCGCCGTGCATCGCGCGCGTGAGGCCGGTGCGCAGCTCGGGCCAGGTCGTCTCGTCGTACATCGCGGCGATCACGCCCGTCGTGGCGAGCGCCTCGCCGAGCTTGCGGGACTCGCCGGTCTCGACCGGCTTCGCGTCGAGGTCGGCGAAGAACTTCTTGAGCCGCGTCGACGCGTCCGCCACCGACGTCGTACCCAGCGGGCAGTCCTTGTTCCGTACGCAGTCCGCCGCGAACGACTGGAACGCCGTCTCGAAGCCCGCCGTCTGGTCGCGGTTCATCTCCAGGGCCGGCAGGGACGGGTCCAGCGCGCCGTCGAGGACCAGGCGCCCGGTGCGGTCCGGGAACAGCTCGGCGTAGGTCGCGCCCAGGAACGTGCCGTAGGAGGCGCCCACGTAGTGCAGCTTCTCGTCGCCGAGCAGCTGCCGCAGGATGTCCATGTCACGGGCCGCCTCGACCGTGGAGACATGCGGCAGCACCTTCCCGGAGCGCGTCTCGCAGCCCTTCGCGAAGTTCTTGAACGAGGTCGCGAGCGCCCCCTTCTCGGCGTCGTCGTCGGGGGTCTGGTCGACCTGGGTGTACGCGTCCATCTCCTGGCTCGTCAGGCATTCGACGGGCTCGCTGCGGGCCACCCCGCGCGGGTCGACGGCCACCATGTCGTACCGCGCCCGGACCGGGGCGGGGTAGCCGAGGCCCGCGTACTGCTGGAGGTAGCCGACCGCCGTGCCGCCCGGGCCGCCCGGGTTGACCAGGAGCGACCCGATCCGCTTGCCCGGGCCGGTGGCCTTCTTGCGGGCGACCGCCAGCTTGACGGAGGTGCCGGCCGGCTCGGCGTAGTCCAGCGGCGCCTTCATGGTGGAGCACTCGAAGCCCGGTACGCCGCACGCCCGCCAGGTCAGCTTCTGCTGGTAGTACGTGCGCAGGGCGGCCGACGTCTGGGCGCCCGCCGCCGATGTGGTGGACGCCGTCGCGGTGGTGGACGAGCTGCCCGACGAGCATCCGGAGGCGAGCAGCCCGGCGGTCGCGACGGCGAGGGCGGAGGAACGGAGCAGGCGCCTGGAGTCCATCCCCGGAGCGTAACCGGGGAGTGACGGCATGTGCCCTGTTGGTTGCCGGACGACGGCTCGTACGAGTGAGCCGGTCAACCGGGCGACCGGGGGATCGAGGGACGGTCGGGGGGACGAGCGGGGGGACGGTCGGGGGACGAGCGGGTGCGAGATCGTCCCGGGCGCCTTGTCCGCTATCCCGCCCGCAGCGCCAGCGTCATCGCCTCCACCGCCAGCAGCGGCGCCACATTGCGGTCCAGTGCCTCGCGGCAGGCAAGGACCGCCTCTATGCGGCGCAGGGTGCCCTCGGGCGCGGAGCCGCGCGCGATGCGGTCCACCGCGTCCCGTACCTCCTCGTTCGCCAGCGCGATGCGGGAGCCGAGCTGGAGCGCCAGGACGTCGCGGTAGAAGCCGGTGAGGTCGGTGAGGGCGAGGTCCAGGCTGTCCCGCTGCGTACGCGTCTTGCGGCGCTTCTGGCGGTCCTCCAGGTCCTTCATCGCCCCGGCGGTGCCGCGCGGCATACGGCCGCCGGCCTGGCCGCCGAGAGCCGCCTTCAGGTCCTCGGTCTCCTTGACGTCGACCTCTTCCGCGAGCTGCTTGGCGTCCTCGGCGGCCGTGTCGACCAGCTCCTGGGCGGCCTTGAGGCAGCCGCCCACGTCCTCGACCCGAAGCGGCACCTTCAGCACGGCGGCGCGGCGGGCGCGCGCGCGGTCGTCGGTGGCGAGGCGGCGGGCCCGGCCGATGTGGCCCTGGGTGGCGCGGGCGGCGGCGAGAGCGGTCTCCGGCGGGATGCCGTCACGGCGGGTCAGCACATCGGCGACGGCCTCGACCGGCGGCGTCCGCAGCGTCAGATGGCGGCAGCGCGAACGGATGGTCGGCAGCACGTCCTCCAGCGACGGCGCGCACAGCAGCCACACCGTGCGCGGGGCGGGCTCCTCCACGGCCTTCAGGAGCACATTGCCCGCGCCCTCGGTGAGCCGGTCGGCGTCCTCCAGGACGATCACCTGCCAGCGGCCGACGGCGGGCGACAGCTGGGCGCGCCGGACGAGGTCGCGGGTCTCCTTGACGCCGATGGAGAGCAGGTCGGTGCGGACGATCTGCACGTCCGCGTGCGTGCCGACGAGCGCGGTGTGGCAGCCGTCGCAGAACCCGCAGCCGGGCTGACCGCCCAGGGCCCGGTCCGGGCTGACGCACTGGAGCGCGGCGGCGAACGCGCGCGCGGCCGTGGACCGGCCCGAGCCGGGCGGCCCGGTGAACAGCCACGCGTGCGTCATCTTCGACGCGTCCGGGACGGGCTCACCGGCCGATACCGCGGTCACCTGCGTGTCGGCGTCGCGCGCGGCAGCGGCCAACTGCTCCTGCACCCGGTCCTGGCCGACCAGGTCGTCCCACACCGTCATGGGTCACCGCCTCCGCGCTCTGTTCCGCCCCGTACGTCCCCGCTACGACCCCATTGTGAGGGAGGGGTCGGACAATCCCGTCCGGCGCGGCTTTCCCGCAGGTCAGCGGCGGCGGCCCCGGCGG
The DNA here is from genome assembly GCF_041435195.1 of Streptomyces sp. NBC_00224. NCBI lineage: Bacteria > Bacillati > Actinomycetota > Actinomycetes > Kitasatosporales > Streptomycetaceae > Streptomyces > Streptomyces sp. NBC_00224. The sequence continues at coordinate 5,117,139 of NZ_CP108106.1, read as the reverse complement.
TCGTCATCGTCGTCGGCGTGCGGCCCGAGCAGCTCGTCGGCGAGCGAGGGCAGATCGTCCAGCGGGGTCTCCTCGGCCCAGTCGGAACGCCGCCTGGGCCGACGGCCCCGCTTCGTCTCCGCTCCGGCCCCGGGCTCCGCGCCCAGCTGTTCGGGGTCGACCTGCGGCAGCTCCCGCGTCCGCTCGTTCGCCCGCTCGGGCTGCTCCTGCTCGTCCCGGAAGATCCCCGGCGGGAACCGCTCCGCGTCCCGCACCGGCAGATGCGCCGCGCTCTCCCCGGCCCCGTCGCGCACGGGCGGCAGGACCGTCGTCTCGTCGGCGTCCCGCGCCCCCTCCCGTACGGAAGGCAGCACGGTCGTCTCGTCCGCGTCCCTTACGGGCGGCAGCACCGTCGTCTCGGCGGCCTCGGCCGGGACCTGCGGCAGGACCGTGGTCTCGGCGGCGTCCCGAGCGGCCCGACCCGACCCGGCCCGGCCGGGGGCGTCCTTGCCCGGCGCCGGGACTTCCTGGGTGATCTCGTTGGGGCTCACCTCGGGGTGCGCGTCCGGGTTCACGACGGGCGTGGGCACCGTCACCTCGGAGGCCGACTCCGCCTGGGGCTTCCGCCTCGCGCGCGTGGCCGAAGCATCGTCCGCGCTCTTGGCGGGAGCGGAGGGAGAAGCCGTCGCGGGGACCGAGGGAGAAGGCGTGGCGGTCGGAGCGGAGGCCGCCGCGGTCGCCGCAGCCGAAGCAGCCGCGCTCGCCGCCTCGGCGAGACGCCGGGCCTCCTCCGCCCGCCGCAGCGCCTCCTCGGCCTTGCGCTGCTTCTCCAGACGGCGCTCCTCGGCCTCGGCGCGCAGCCGGGCCTGCTCCTCCGCCTGCTTGCGCAGCCGTTCCTGCTCGGCCGCGGCGGCCTTGGCCTCCGCCTCGCGCCGGACGCGCTCCTCCTCGGCGAGACGCCTGGCCTCCTCGGCCCGCAGCCGGGCCTCCTCAGCCTGGCGCTCCTCCTCGCGGCGGCGCGCCTCCTCCAGCTCGCGCCGCTTGCGCTCCTCCTCCTCGACACGCAGCTTGGCGAGCTGCGCCTGGCGCTCGCGCTCCAGGCGCTCCTCCTCGGCCTTGCGCGCGGCCTCTTCCTCCGCCTTGCGCCGGGCCTCCTCCTCGGCCGCCCTGCGCGCCTCCTCCTGGGCCTTCACCTCGGCCTCGGAGAGCGGCAGCACCTGGTCGAGCCGGTGGCGTACGACGGTGGTGACCGCCTCGGGCTCCTGGCCCGCGTCCACCACCAGGTAGCGGGACGGGTCGGCGGCCGCCAGGGTGAGGAACCCGGCCCTCACGCGCGCGTGGAACTCGGGCGGCTCCGATTCGAGCCGGTCCGGCGCCTCCGTGAACCGCTCGCGAGCGGTCTCGGGCGACACATCGAGCAGCACGGTCAGATGCGGTACGAGACCACCGGTCGCCCAGCGGTTGATCCTGGCGATCTCGGTCGGCGACAGATCGCGCCCGGCGCCCTGATAGGCGACCGACGAGTCGATGTAGCGGTCCGAGATGACGATCGCGCCGCGCTCCAGGGCGGGGCGCACCAGCGAGTCGATGTGCTCGGCGCGGTCCGCCGCGTACAGCAGGGCCTCCGCGCGGTTGGAGAGCCCGGCGCTGGAGACGTCGAGCAGGATCGAGCGCAGCCGCTTGCCCATCGGGGTGGCGCCCGGCTCACGGGTCACCACGACCTCGTGGCCCTTGGCCCTGATCCACTCGGCCAGCGCCTGCGCCTGCGTGGACTTGCCCGCGCCGTCGCCGCCCTCAAGGGCGATGAAGAAGCCGGTCGGGGCCGGGGCCTGCACCGGGTCGGCGCCGCGCACCGCGTCCCGCAGATCGCGCCGCAGCGGCACGCCCTGCCGGTCGTCGGTCTTGGCCAGGACGACCGCGGCGACCGGCAGCAGCAGCGCGCCGACGAGCATCAGCGTGAAGCCGGCGCCGCCGTGCGCGAAGACGAGTCCGTCGCCGGCCAGGCGGTGCGGGCCGATGGCGGCGGCGACCAGCGGGGCGAGGATCGCGCCGAGGCCGATCGCGACCCGTACGACCGCCTGGAGGTGGTCGGTGGTGCGGGCCCGGCGGTACTCCTCGGTCTCCTGGTCGATCAGCGTGTGCCCGCTGTTGGCCGCCACACCTGCGGCGACGCCCGCGAGCAGCGCGATGAACAGGACCGTCGCCGTGTCCGAGACCAGCCCCATCGCGAGCAGCGCGACCCCGGTGACCGCGATGGCCAGCGAGAGCAGCCGCCGCCGCGAGAGGACGGGGAGCACCTTCGGCGCGGTACGGATACCGACGCCCGCGCCGCCGATCAGAGCGAGCACCAGCAGCGCGTACGAGGCGGGCCCGCCTCCGAGGTCCGCCGCGTGCAGCACGGCCACGGCCACCGCCGACGCGAGGGCGCCCGCGACCGCCCCGCAGGCCGGCACGAGCAGCGGAATCGCGCCCGTACGCCCCTTGTCGGGACCGGCGCCGGTCGAGGGCCTGCGCAGCCCCTCCAGCGGCGAGCGGGCACGCGGAGTCTGGGAGTCCGGAAGTTCGAGCATCGCCAGGACGGAGACGGACGCGGCGAACAGACCCGCCGCCACGTACGAGCCGAGCGCCGCCTGGTGCAGCGAGAACCAGTCGATGCCCTTACCGAGGCCCTTGCTGACGAGCGCGGCCACGAGCAGGGCGGCGGCGGCCGTCGGCACGGACGCGAACGTCGTACGCAGCGACAGGCGCCGCAGCGCGTCCAGATGGTCCGGCAGCGGGCGCACGGCGGCGCCCTCCAGCGGGGGCGCGGGCAGCAGTGCGGGCGCCGCGCTCTCCTTGCACACCGTCCAGAACCGCTCGGCGACACCGGCCGCGAAGGCGGTGGCCAGCAGGAAGACCAGCGCGTTGTCGGGGGTCCAGTCGATCCACAGCGGCGCGACGATCAGCAGCGCGGCGCGTACGCCGTCCGCCCCGATCATGGTCCAGCGCCGGTCGAGCGGACCGCTGGGCGCGGTCAGCGCGGACACGGGTCCGAGCAGCACCGCCCCGAACAGGAACGTCGCGAGGACCCGGGCGCCGAGCACAGCGGCCACGGCGAAGGCCGCGCCCCGGTAGCCCCCGCCGAGGGCGTCCTCGGAGACCGCCGCCTGCAGGGCGAGCAGCAGCAGGACGAGTACGGCCAGGGCGTCGCCGATCCCGCCGACGAACTGCGCGCTCCACAGCCGCCTCAGCGGCGGGATGCGCAACAGGGCCCGTACGGCACGCTCGCGTGAGTCTGCGGCTAGGGCGTCGGAGACGGGGCTCACGACCGTGGGGGTCGCCCCTGCGCCTTCGGAGCTCTGGGGATGCTCGGCTCGCGTCATCCGCCCAGCCTATCCGGAGCGCCCAGATCCCCGAGGGCCCGCCCGAACATACATACGGGCGGGATCCACGCGCCAAGGGCCCGGCCGGGGTCATCGCCCCGACCGGGCCCATGCGGCGTCCATGCGGCGTCTATTCAGCCGCGGCCGTCTTCTTCGCGGCCGTCTTCTTGGCCGGAGCCTTCTTCGCGGTGGCCGCCGTCTTCTTGGCGGCGGTCTTCTTCGCCGCGGTCTTCTTGGCGGGCGCCTTCTTGGCCGGAGCCTTCTTCGCCGTCTTCTTGGCGGGGCCCTTGGCCCGCTTCTCGGCGAGCAGCTCGTAGCCGCGCTCCGGCGTGATCGTCTCCACGCTGTCGTCGGTCCGCAGGGTCGCGTTGGTCTCGCCGTCCGTGACGTACGGGCCGAAGCGACCGTCCTTCACGACAACCGGCTTCTCGCTGACCGGGTCGGTGCCGAGCTCCTTGAGCGGCGGCTTGGCGGCCGCACGGCCACGCGCCTTGGGCTGCGCGTAGATCGCCAGCGCCTCCTCCAGGGTGATGGAGAAGAGCTGGTCCTCCGACTCCAGCGAACGCGAGTCCGTGCCCTTCTTCAGGTACGGCCCGTAGCGCCCGTTCTGCGCGGTGATCTCGACACCCTCGGCGTCGGCGCCCACCACGCGCGGCAGCGACATCAGCTTCAGCGCGTCGTCGAGCGTCACCGTGTCCAGGGCCATCGACTTGAAGAGCGAGGCCGTCCGCGGCTTCACCGCGTTCTTGCCCGTCTTCGGCGTGCCCTCCGGCAGGATCTCGGTGACATACGGCCCGTACCGGCCGTCCTTCGCCACGATCTGGTTGCCGCTCACCGGGTCCATGCCCAGCTCGAAGTCGCCGCTCGGCTTGGCCAGCAGCTCCTCCGCGTACTCCACCGTCAGCTCGTCGGGCGCCAGCTCCTCCTGCACGTCGGCGCGCTGGTGACCCTCGGAGTCCTTCTCACCGCGCTCGATGTACGGCCCGTAGCGGCCGACGCGGAGCACGATCCCGTTGCCCACGGGGAACGAGGAGATCTCGCGCGCGTCGATCGCGCCGAGGTCCGTGACCAGCTCCTTCAGACCGCCGAGGTGGTCCCCGTCGCCGTTCCCGGCGTCGGAGGCCGCACCGGCCTCGCCCTCGCCGAAGTAGAAGCGCTTCAGCCACGGCACGGACTTGGCCTCGCCCCGCGCGATGCGGTCGAGGTCGTCCTCCATGCGGGCGGTGAAGTCGTAGTCGACGAGCCGGCCGAAGTGCTTCTCCAGCAGGTTGACCACGGCGAAGCTCAGGAACGACGGGACCAGCGCCGTGCCCTTCTTGAAGACGTAGCCGCGGTCGAGGATCGTGCCGATGATCGACGCGTACGTCGACGGACGGCCGATCTCGCGCTCTTCCAGCTCCTTGACCAGCGAGGCCTCGGTGTACCGGGCCGGCGGCTTGGTCGCGTGGCCGTCCGCGGTGATCTCCTCGGCCGACAGCGCGTCGCCCTCGGCGACCTGGGGCAGCCGCCGCTCGCGGTCGTCCAGCTCCGCGTTCGGGTCGTCCGCGCCCTCGACGTAGGCCTTCATGAAGCCGTGGAACGTGATCGTCTTGCCGGACGCGGTGAACTCCGCGTCCCGCCCGTCGCTCGCCCGGCCCGCGATCTTCACGGTGACGGAGTTGCCGACCGCGTCCTTCATCTGGGACGCGACCGTCCGCTTCCAGATCAGCTCGTAGAGCCGGAACTGGTCGCCGGTCAGACCGGTCTCCGCCGGAGTGCGGAAACGATCACCCGACGGGCGGATCGCCTCGTGCGCCTCCTGCGCGTTCTTGACCTTCCCGGCGTACGTACGCGGCTTCTCCGGGAGGTAGTCGGCGCCGTACAACTGCGTGACCTGCGCACGGGCCGCCGAGATCGCCGTCTCGGACAGCGTGGTGGAGTCCGTACGCATATAGGTGATGAAGCCGTTCTCGTACAGCTTCTGGGCGACCTGCATGGTGGCCTTGGCCCCGAAGCCGAGCTTGCGGGAGGCCTCCTGCTGGAGCGTCGTCGTACGGAACGGGGCGTACGGCGAGCGGCGGTACGGCTTGGACTCCACCGAGCGGACGGCGAAGGCCGAGTCGGCGAGGGCGGCCGCCAGCGCTCGGGCGTTCGCCTCGTCGAGGTGGAGGACGTCGCTCTTCAGTTTTCCGTCGGGACCGAAGTCGCGGCCCTGTGCCACCCGGCGGCCGTCGACCGCCGCGAGCCGTGCCACCAGCGAGGACGGGTCGGAGGCGTCGCCCGCCCGGCCGGTGGAGAACGTCCCGGTCAGGTCCCAGTACTCAGCAGAACGAAAAGCGATGCGCTCGCGTTCCCGCTCGACCACGAGCCGGGTCGCCACCGACTGGACGCGGCCCGCCGAGAGCCTCGGCATGACCTTCTTCCACAGGACCGGCGAGACCTCGTAGCCGTAGAGGCGGTCGAGGATGCGGCGGGTCTCCTGGGCGTCGACCATGCGCTGGTTGAGCTCGCGCGGGTTGGCGACGGCGTCCCGGATGGCGTCCTTGGTGATCTCGTGGAAGACCATCCGGTGGACGGGGACCTTGGGCTTCAGGACTTCCTGAAGGTGCCACGCGATGGCCTCGCCCTCGCGGTCCTCATCGGTGGCGAGGAAGAGTTCGTCGGACTCGGCCAGAAGCTCCTTGAGCTTCCTGACCTGGGCCTTCTTATCGGCGTTGACGACATAGATGGGCTGGAAGTCGTGTTCGACGTCCACGCCGAGGCGGCGCACCTCGCCGGTGTACTTGTCGGGCACCTCGGCGGCGCCGTTCGGCAGGTCGCGGATGTGCCCGACGCTCGCCTCGACGACATAACCGGGGCCGAGGTAGCCCTTGATCGTCTTCGCCTTGGCAGGAGACTCGACGATGACGAGTCGGCGGCCGCCCTTTGCGGTCTCGCTGGTCGGGGACAACTTCGCTCTTCTCTCCGGGTCGGCACTCGGGTGGCACGTACGAGCTGTACGGTCGCTGCGGAGTGTGACGGTACAACCCGCCCCCGTGTCAAACAGCAAAAGCCCGCAGCGGCCACTCGAACGGTAACCCGACTTAAGGCGAGTCTGCCGCCTGGACCGTCCCAGAACGTTCTGAAAAGCGTTTCGTCCCAGCGGAGACCTGGGCACGAGCCCGACCGGCGCGGCGCGGCGCCACGGGGCCGGCGGGGCTCACATGCGTGTGAAGCACCACACCCCGGCGAGCAGGAAGACCGCGCCGAAGAAAGTGGCCAGCGCCGCCGAGACCGCGAGCCCCGCCCCGTCCGCCACCGGCGCCCGGTGCCGCATGCGCACCCCCGTCCACAGCAGCAGCGCGCCCCCGAACAGTACGAAAACCGTCCCCGCGAACACGGCCGGACCGGCCTCCGCCCCACCCATCCCGTTCATGGCGCGGATCCTGGCACTCGCGGGAGGAGTCCCGGCGAACTCCAGGTGAACGGCCGCACCCCCATCCGGCCCAGCGGCGGGCGGACGGGCGTGTTGAGGCGAGAGCGCCGGGTGGGGCGGGTGAGGTGAGCGGGGCGGGGTGTGCGGTGGGGTTGGCCGAATTCACACCCTTGTTTTCTCTCCCCTGCCCCGACGCCCGCCGCCGGACCGCCCCCGCCGCATGCGGGAGCGGTCCTACCTCACCTGTCGTACGCGGCCCCTTCACGCACAGCCGTCCCGGCGGCGGCTCCGGGGCGCACGGGTCACTCGCCGACCGGCTCCAGGAAGCCCTGGCCGACCAGCATCCGGATCGACTCCGGGGTGCGGTCGCGCAGCTGGACCGGGTCCTCGCCGATCAGCTGCGCGATGGCGTCCAGGATCCGGCCCGCGTCCAACTGGCCGTCGCAGACGCCCGCGAAGCCCGCGCCGACCGTGTCCACCGTGGTGGCCCGGCGCATGCCCCGGTTCTGCCGCAGCACCACGTGCTCCGGGTCCTCGGCGCCCGGCAGCCCGACCTGTTCCTGCACCACCTCGTCGGCGAGGCGGAACCGGTCGCTGAGCAGGGCCGCGTCGTCGTGCGTACGCAGATACTCCTGCCGGGCGAAGTGGGCCCGGATGGTCTCGCCGAGCGGCTGCTCGACCGGGTGCGGCCACTCCTCGACGGTGATCGACGGCTGCTCGGATCCCGACTTGTGCAGCGTGATCCAGCCGAAGCCGATCGTCCTGGTCTTGCGTGCCTCGAACTCGTCGAGCCACGCCTCGTACCGCTCCGCGTAGGCCTCGGGGCCGGTGCGGTGGTCCCCGGCGTCCCGCAGCCACAGCTCCGCGTACTGGGTGACGTCCTGGACCTCGCGCTGCACGATCCAGGCGTCGCAGCCGCGCGGCACCCACGAGCGCAGCCGCTCCTGCCACTCCTCGCCCTCCACGTGCTGCCAGTTGGCGAGGAACTGCGCGTATCCCCCCTCGTTCAGCCGGGCTCCCGCCTGCTGAACGAGCGTGCGGCACAGATCGTCCCCGCCCATGCCGCCGTCCCGGTACGTCAGCCGGGCGCCCGGCGAGATGACGAACGGCGGGTTGGACACGATCAGGTCGTACGTCTCGGAGTCCACCGGCTCGTAGAGCGAGCCCTCGCGCAGCTCCACCTCGGGCGCGCCGGACAGGGCGAGGGTGAGGCGGGTGCAGGCGAGGGCGCGGGGGTTGAGGTCGGTGGCGGTGACCCGGGTCGCGTGCTGCGCCGCGTGCAGCGCCTGGATGCCGGAGCCGGTGCCGAGGTCCAGGGCGGAGGCCACCGGGGTGCGGACGGTGAGCCCGGTGAGCGTGGTGGACGCGCCCCCTACCCCGAGGACCATTCCCTCGTCGCGGCCGCTCGCGCCGCCGGCGCCGCCGACCGCGCAGCCGAGGTCGGAGACGATGAACCAGTCCTGGCCCTCCGGGCCGCCGTACGGACGCACGTCAACCGCGGCGCGCACCTCGTCGCCCGTCCGGGTGAGCCAGCCGTCCTCCAGGGCCTCGTCGCCCGGCAGTGCCGCTCTGGCGCGCTCGTACGCGACGGGCTGCTGGAGCAGGAACAGCCGTACGAGCGTGTCGAGCGGGGAGCCGCCGCGGGTGGCCCGCAGGGCGGGCACGGTCTCGCTGCGGGCCAGCGCGGCGTAGGCGGGCGCGCCGAGCAGGTCGAGCAGGCCGTCGGCGGTGAAGTCGGCCGCGAGCAGGGCGTCGCGGAGCCGGGCGGCGCGGTCGGGCACGGGCAGGCCGGCGGGCGGACTGGCGGAAACACTGGTCGTACTCACCCGGCCATTGTGGCGGCTGGCACTGACAAACACCCACGGCCCGGCACCCACATGGGTCCGGGCCGTGCGAAAGGCGGCCGCGCGCGACGGCGGGGCCCCTACGGAGTAGGGGCTACTCCGCGCTCGCCGAGGACGAGGGCTTGGCCGAGTCGGACGGCTTCGCCGACTCCGAGGGCTTGCCGGACTCCGAAGGCTTCGCCGACTCCGAGGGCTTCGCCCCCTGCGAGGCGGAGCCCGAGGGGGACGCCTGCTTGGAGGCGTCGCCGCCGGCGGCGGGCGACGCCGAGGAGGGCGCGGAGGCGGTCTGCTTCTGGCAGCCGGGCTGCTTCTGCATCGCCTTGCCGAGGTCGCCGGACTCCAGCTTCTTGAGGGCGTCGTCGCTGCTCTTGCTGATGGTGTTCAGCTGGTCGGCGACGCCCTTGAGGCCGTCGGCGAACTTCGCCTGGTCGCCGGTGTCGAGCGCGTCGACCTTCTTCTTGAGGTTGCCGTACGAGGTGGAGGACGCCGTCAGCTCCTTGGCAGCCTCCTCCTGGGTCTTGTCGCCGTCCTTGACGGGCGGGACACCGGCCTTGTTGAGGCTGTCGGCAAGCGACTTGTACGCGTCCGAGATCTGCTGGAAGGCAGCCGAGTCCGTCTTCTGGACGTCAACCGGCTTGCTCTCGTCGGCCGTCTGCTTCTCGATGGCGGCGTTGGCGTCAGTGATCTTCTTGATCTGCGGCTGGGCCTGGTCGCAGAAGGTCTTGGCCCAGTCCTTCACCTTCTTGTCCGAGTCGTCGCTGCTGCAACCCGACAGTGCGAGCACCAGTACCGCGCCGCCGGACAGTGCGGCCGCAAGCTTCTTGTTCACCGGATCGGTCCCTTCCAAGGCTCTCGGCCCCGGAACATACACGCCAAGTGGGCGACAACCGCGTGTCCTACGCCGGATCTGCTCGCTTTTGGAGCCATTTGCACCAAGGGAGAGAAGGCTCACGACCACAAAGCGACAGGCGGACGGTGCGTCAATCCGCACCGCCCGCCCGTCTTTGTCGTACTGCTGCTAGGAAACGACCGCAGGGTCAGGTGACTTGGCGGTCATCTCGTGGTTTCCCTCGTCGCCCACCGCCACTCCGCGCCGCTTGGAGACGTACACCGCGCCGACGATGACGGCCGTGGACAGCACCGCCACGACAGCGCGCACCCCGGGGCTGGCATCCGCCCCGTAACTGAACTTGACCACCGCGGGCGCGATGAGCAGCGCCACCAGGTTCATCACCTTCAGAAGCGGGTTGATGGCCGGGCCCGCGGTGTCCTTGAACGGGTCGCCCACCGTGTCGCCGATGACGGTGGCGGCATGGGCCTCACTGCCCTTGCCGCCGAAGTTGCCGTCCTCGACCAGCTTCTTGGCGTTGTCCCACGCGCCACCGGAGTTGGCGAGGAAGACGGCCATCAGCGTGCCGGTGCCGATCGCGCCCGCCAGATACGAGCCGAGCGCGCCGACGCCGAACGTGAAGCCGACCGCGATGGGCGCCAGCACCGCGAGCAAGCCGGGGGTTGCCAGCTCCCGAAGGGCGTCCTTCGTACAGATGTCGACGACTCGGCCGTACTCCGGCTTCTCGCTGTAGTCCATGATCCCGGGGTGCTCGCGGAACTGCCGCCGCACCTCGAAGACCACCGCGCCCGCCGACCGGGACACCGCGTTGATCGCGAGCCCCGAGAACAGGAAGACGACCGCCGCGCCCAGCATCAGGCCCACCAGGTTGTTGGGCTGTGAGATGTCCATGCTGAGGGTCATCTCGCTGGACTTGGCGCCCACGTCGTTCACCGCGGTGGCGATGGCGTCGCGGTACGAGCCGTAGAGCGCCGACGCCGCGAGGACCGCGGTGGCGATGGCGATGCCCTTGGTGATCGCCTTGGTGGTGTTGCCGACGGCGTCCAGGTCGGTGAGGACCTGGGCACCGGCGCCCTCGACGTCGCCGGACATCTCGGCGATGCCCTGCGCGTTGTCGGAGACCGGGCCGAAGGTGTCCATGGCGACGATCACGCCGACCGTGGTGAGCAGACCGGTGCCGGCCAGCGCCACCGCGAACAGGGCGAGCATGATCGACGTACCGCCGAGCAGGAAGGCCCCGTAGACGCTCAGACCGATCAGCAGGGCCGTGTAGACGGCGGACTCCAGACCGATGGAGATACCGGCCAGGACGACCGTCGCGGGGCCCGTCAGCGACGACTTGCCGATGTCGCGGACGGGACGCCGGGTGGTCTCGGTGAAGTACCCGGTCAGCTGCTGGATGAGGGCGGCGAGCACGATGCCGATGGCCACCGCGAGCAGCGCCAGGATCCGCGGGTCGCCGTCGTGCGCCTTGATGGAGGCGTCGGTGACCCCGTCCAACTCGGCGTACGTGGACGGCAGGTAGATGAAGACCGCCGCCGCCACCAGGGTGAGGGAGATCACCGCGGAGATGAAGAAGCCGCGGTTGATGGCGGACATCCCGCTGCGGTCGGCGCGCCGCGGGGCGACCGCGAAGATGCCGATCATCGCGGTGACCACGCCGATCGCCGGGACGATCAGCGGGAAGGCGAGGCCCGCGTCGCCGAAGGCCGCCTTGCCGAGGATCAGTGCGGCGACCAGGGTCACGGCGTAGGACTCGAAGAGGTCCGCCGCCATGCCCGCGCAGTCGCCGACGTTGTCGCCCACGTTGTCGGCGATGGTGGCGGCGTTCCTCGGGTCGTCCTCCGGAATGCCCTGTTCCACCTTGCCGACGAGGTCGGCACCGACGTCCGCCGCCTTGGTGAAGATGCCGCCGCCGACACGCATGAACATGGCGATCAGCGCGGCGCCGAGGCCGAAGCCCTCCAGCACCTTGGGGGCGTCCGCGGCGTAGACCAGAACGACGCAGGAGGCACCCAGCAGGCCGAGGCCCACCGTGAACATGCCGACCACGCCGCCCGTACGGAAAGCGATCTTCATGGCTTTGTGCGAGACGGCCGTGAGATCTTTTTCAGGTTCGCCTTCCGCGGGGGTCGCCTCGCGGGCAGCGGCCGCCACGCGCACATTCGCGCGTACGGCCAGTCGCATGCCGACGTATCCGGTCGTCGCCGAGAAGAGCGCGCCGATCAGGAAGAAGGCCGACCGGCCCGCGCGCTGCGACCAGTTGTCGGCCGGCAGCAGGAAGAGCAGGAAGAACACCACGACGGCGAAGCCGCCGAGGGTGCGCAACTGCCGGGCCAGATAGGCATTAGCTCCTTCTTGGACGGCCGCCGCGATCTCCTTCATCGAGTCGGTGCCCTCGCCGGCCGCCAGTACTTGGCGGACCAGCAGCTGGGCGACGAGCAGGGCCGCGAGGGCCACCGCCGCGATGACGATCACGATCAACCGGTTGCCGTCGGTCAGTACCGCGGCCGCGAGTGAAGTGGGGTGATCGAGTTCTTGTGGGTTGAAGAGCCCCGCCATTCGTCCTCCTTGACGTTCCGAGCCCAAGATGTGGACGGATTGTAGGGAGCGGAACACGATCAAAACAGGGCGCGGTTAGCGGAATTGACCTTGATTTGCTACTCAGCGAATGATCGCGCCACGAAAAGGCCCCCGAAAGCGGTAATGGGGCAAAAGCATTGACGGCTGATCAACGATCTAGAGAATAATCGCCAAAAATGAAAAAGGCCCTGCTCAGCAGGGCCTGTACAGCGGGGGTCGAAGGGTCGGTCAGGGCTCGGCTGTCGCCCCGGTGATCGGCCAGGTCATCCGGATGACACCGCCGGACTCGTCCGAAGTGACCTCCACGTCGTCGACGAGGCCGCTGATGACCGCGAGGCCCATCCCGTCCTCTCCGCCGTCGTCCGGCTCGTCCTCGGCCGTGGCACCGCGCACACCCGGCGCGGCACCCCCGGAACCCGGACCGGGCACCTCGTCCCCGACCTCGATGGAGAACGACTTCTCCTCCTCGGTCAGCGCGACGCGCACCGGCGCCGTCACCCCGTACGTACGGTGCAGCCCCACAGCGCGGCTGCACGCCTCGCCGACGGCGAGCCTGACCTCGTCGAGGACCGCCTCGTCCACCCCGGCTCGGCGCGCCACGGCGGCCGCCACCAGGCGGGCCGTCCTGACGTGTTCGGGCTGGGCGCTGAAGCGGAGTTCAACGGTGGCCATGCGATCCCCCTCGGACGTACGGGCGTGCTTCTCAGGGGCCCCGGGCCGTGAAGAGCCCGGTGCCCCTGTCCTTCCTCCGGAGCCGTCAGTCAGTGGCGTTGACGGCTTCGTCGACCGAGCCGTGGATCGGGAACACCTTGGTGAGCCCGGTGATCCGGAAGATCTTCAGAATGCGCTCCTGGTTGCAGACCAGCCGCAGGGAGCCCTCGTGGGCACGGACACGCTTGAGTCCGCCCACGAGCACGCCGAGGCCGGTGGAGTCGAGGAAGTCCACGCCCTCCATGTCGACAACCAGGTGGTAGCTGCCGTCGTTCACCAACTCGACCAACTGCTCGCGCAGCTTGGGCGCGGTATACACATCAATCTCGCCACCGACCTCGACGACCGTACGGTCGCCACCAGGGCCGGACACATTGCGAGTCGACAGGGACAGGTCCACGGATCCTCCAGCACCTTGCTATCGAGCGGCCGCCCCCTGAGTCTCCCCGGCGGAGCCAGAGAACGGATCGCCAGCCGCGATGGCATTCAATCACTTACCAGCAGCCATGCACGACGCCTTGGGACCATTGTCCGTCACGCCAGTGACACACTCGGTGCCGATGGCCAGGAATCTCCGCCCCAGAACACCCGCCAAGGGCACGGGTGAACGACCCGACCCCGGCATGGTCCTGCACCGGCTCGCCTCGGGAGCGGACCGGGCTGCGCGCATCACTCATACGGAGCACTTGCCCCCACGTGAGGGCCGCCATGCAGTCTGGCCGCACCGCATCCGCCCGGAAGTGATCAACGCCATTCAGCGGGCCGGTGTCGAGCACCCCTGGGCGCACCAGGCGGCCGCCGCCGAGCACGCCCTGGACGGCGAGTCCGTCGTGATCGCCACCGGAACCGCCTCCGGCAAGTCCCTCGCCTACCTCGCCCCGGTCCTCAGCACGCTCCTGGACGGCTCCGAGGCCCCGAACGGACGCGGCGCCACCGCCCTCTACCTGGCCCCCACCAAGGCCCTGGCGGCCGACCAGCGCCGCTCGGTGAAGGCCCTCGCCCAGCCCCTGGGCAACGCGATCCGGCCCGCCGTCTACGACGGCGACACACCGGTCGAGGAACGCGAATGGGTGCGCCAGTACGCCAACTACGTCCTCACCAACCCGGACATGCTGCACCGGGGCATACTCCCCGCCCACCCCAGGTGGTCCTCCTTCCTGCGCGCGCTGCGCTACGTCGTCATCGACGAGTGCCACACCTACCGGGGCGTTTTCGGCTCCCACGTCGCCCAGGTCCTGCGGCGCCTGCGCCGTCTGTGCGCCCGCTACGGCGCGAACCCCGTCTTCCTCCTCGCCTCCGCCACGTCGGCGCAGCCGTCCGTGGCCGCCCACCGGCTGACCGGCCTGCCCGTCGTCGAGGTCGCCGACGACGCCTCCCCGCGCGGCGAACTGGTCTTCGCCCTGTGGGAGCCGCCGCTCACCGACTTCCTCGGCGAGAAGGGCGCCCCCGTCCGCCGCACCGCCACCGCCGAGACCGCCGACCTCCTCACCGACCTCGCTGTCCAGGGCGTCCGCACGGTCGCCTTCGTCCGCTCCCGGCGCGGCGCCGAGCTGGTCGCCGTGATCGCCCAGGAAAGGCTGGCCGAGGTGGACCGCATCCTCGCCCGCCGCGTCGCCGCCTACCGGGGCGGCTACCTCCCCGAGGAACGCCGGGCCCTGGAGCAGGCCCTGCACTCCGGCGAGTTGCTCGGCCTCGCCGCCACCTCCGCCCTGGAGCTCGGCATCGATGTGTCGGGCCTGGACGCCGTGATCATCTCCGGCTACCCCGGGACCCGGGCCTCGTTGTGGCAGCAGGCGGGGCGGGCCGGGCGGTCGGGCGAGGGCGCGCTGGCAATCCTGGTCGCCCGGGACGACCCGCTGGACACCTACCTCGTCCACCACCCCGAGGCGCTGTTCCAGCAGCCCGTCGAGTCGACCGTGCTCGACCCGGACAACCCCTACGTCCTCGCCCCGCACCTGTGCGCCGCCGCCGCCGAGCTGCCGCTCACCGAGGCCGACCTGGAGCTCTTCGGTCCGGCGAGCCCGGGGCTGATGCCGCAGCTGGAGGCCGCGAAGCTGCTCCGGCGCCGGGCCTCGGGCTGGCACTGGACCCGCCGCGAGCGGGCCGCCGACCTCGCCGACATCCGGGGCGAGGGGGGCCGCCCGGTCCAGATCGTCGAGGCGTCGACGGGACGGCTGCTCGGCACGGTCGACGCGTCCGCCGCCCACACCGCCGTCCACGACGGCGCCGTCCACCTCCACCAGGGCCGTACGTACCTGGTGAAGCACCTGGACCTGGACGACCCCGACGGCCCTGTCGCCCTCGTCGAGGAGGCCAGCCCGCCCTATTCGACCGTCGCCCGTGACACCACCTCCATCTCCGTACTCGAAACCGACACCGAGATCGCCTGGGGAGCCGGCCGCCTCTGCTACGGCTCCGTCGAGGTCACCAACCAGGTCGTCTCCTTCCTGCGCCGCAAACTCATCACCGGCGAGGTGCTCGGCGAGTCCAAGCTGGACCTGCCGCCCCGCACGCTGCGCACCCGGGCCGTGTGGTGGACGGTCACCGAGGACCAGCTCGACGCCGCCCGGGTCAACCCGGAGATCCTCGGGGGCGCCCTGCACGCCGCCGAGCACGCCTCCATCGGCATGCTGCCGCTCTTCGCCACGTGCGACCGCTGGGACATCGGCGGCGTCTCGGTCCCGCTGCACCCGGACACCCTGCTGCCCACGGTCTTCGTGTACGACGGCCACCCGGGCGGCGCCGGGTTCGCGGAACGCGCCTTCCACACCGCGCGGGAGTGGCTGACCGCGACCCGCGAAGCCATCGCCTCCTGCGAGTGCGAGGCGGGCTGCCCGTCCTGCGTCCAATCCCCCAAGTGCGGCAACGGCAACGACCCGCTCCACAAACGGGGCGCGGTCCGCCTCCTCACGGAACTGCTGCGAGGGGCGCCTCAGGCGCCGGGCCAGGAAGCCCCGGCGGCGCCGGAGACCCCGGCGACCCGGGACCGTGGGGCTGCTCCCGCCCCGGGCGCTGCGGCAGGAAGCGGTACGGAGGAGGAGCCGCCGGGCCCGCCCGGGACCTGACCTCCGGGGCGTACGGGCCGAACCTCGCCCGTACGGTCACGTCGGCGATCTCCCCGGTCACCGTGCACCGCACCACCTCGCCGCCCTGCGCCCCGGCGACCCGGGCCGCCCCGGCGCAGGCCTCGGCCGTCCCCCACAACGCCCGGTCGGCCGCCGCCAGCGCGGCCATGTCCGCCGCACCGCCCGCCCGATGCCGGGCCGCCACGACCTGCCCGAGGACGAGGACGGCCGCGAACACCACGCAGAGGGCGGAGGCGGCCACCGCCACCCAGACGGACGCCGAGCCCCGGTCCCGGGCGCGAAGGCCTGCTGCGAGGCCGCCACCGCGCATCCTCGGCCCCGGCCTCATCGCTCCTCCCCCACCGTGGGCTCCCCCACCGTGTCCTCCGCCAGCGCGGCCGCGTCCCCGCTCAGCGTCAGCGCCAGGGCGCGGGGCCCCGGGGTCGGGGCCTCCACGCGTACGCGCCACAGGTCGCCGTCCCGCCGGAGCTCGACCCGCGCCCCGGCCGGGGCCGCCGAGCGGGCGGCGGCCAGCACCGACTGCTCGGCCTCGGACCGCGCGGCCGCCCGAGCCCCCGCCCGAGCCGCGTCCAGGCACTCGATCTTCGCGGCGGCCGCCATCAGGCCCCACAGCAGGGCCAAAGCGAACACAGCCAGGGTTGGTATCACCACAGCCGCCTCGGCCGTCACAAAGCCCCTGTCAGCCCCGGGAGCCCGCCCCATGGACCGACGCCACCGGCCGCGCAGCCGCCTGCCTCTCCCGGGCCGACGGCCCCGCCCGGGCCGGCCGCCCGGCCCAGAACCGCCGCCCTCAGAACTGCACATTGAGCGCCCTCTCCACCAGCGACTGAAGCGCCGACGAAACGGCCTCGCTCGTCACCACCTTGTAGAGCACCGCCGCGAAGCCGCACGCGGCGATCGTTCCGACCGCGTACTCACTGGTCGTCATCCCGGCGTCCCCGCGCACCCGACGTGCGACGCACCGCATCCATGCCTTCATCCCAACCCCCATGTGAGTCCTGCTGTGAGTCCTTCTGTTGAGCTGTTGCGCCATTGCGCTGTTGAGCTATCGCGCTGTTCGAACGAGCTGTTGAAGGCCCGCGTCGCCGGCCCGCACATCAGTGCTTGAGCAGCCCGCCCGCCAGTCCGATCACCACCGGCGCCACCCCGGCGGCCAGGAACGCGGGCAAGAAGCAGAGCCCCAGCGGCCCGGTGATCAGTACGCCCGCCCGCCGGGCCCGGGCGGCCGTCGTCCGTGCCCGCTCGGCCCGGCAGCGTTCGGCCACCCGTCCGACCGGGCCCGCCGCGGGCGCCCCCGATGAGGCGGCCCGCTCCAGGCACCGGGCCAGCCCCGCCGCGCCCGGTATCGCCCCCAACCTCCCCCACGCCTGGGCCGGTTCGCCGCCCAGCCGCAGCTCGGCGGCGATCTGGGCCAGCCGCCGCCCGACCGGGCCGTCCAGCGACTCCCCCACGGCCCCGGCCGCCTCGCGCGGCCCCGCTCCGGCCGACAGACAGGCAGCCAGCAGATCGGCCGCGAGCGGCAGTTCCGGGTCCACCGCATCGGTCCCGGGACTCGCCCGCTGCGGCTTCCGGCGGCGGGCCCAGCGCCTGGCCCCGTACGCCGCAGCCAGCCCCACCACGACTCCGGGCACCCCGCCGATCAGTACGTATGCGGCGGCCAGCACCCCCAGCGGCCCGGCCCAGGCCCGTACGAGCGTCCCGCGCGCCGCGCCACCGCTCAGCAGCCGGGCGACCAGCGACCAGGGGCCCAACGACCGGGTGCCCGGCGGCCAAGTGCCTGTCGACCGGGTGCCCGGCCTCCGGGCCCGCGCCCCGTCACGTCGCGCGGGCACCACCCACGCCCCCGCCCCCGCATCCATCGCCGCGAGCAGTTCCGCGACCCGCCGCCGCACCGCCCGCTCCCGTCGGCGACGCGCGAACTCCAGCCCTGTCCACAGGACGAGGGCCGCGATCGCCGCCATCACCCCCAGCCTGTGGAAAACATCCCGGAGCGCTTCCCCGCCCACACCCCCAAGTCCGAGCTGCCCGCTCACCGCCGCTCCCCCGCCCGGGTGATCCGCGCCGTCCAGTACAGCCCCGCCGCCTCCAGCGCCCCGGCCAACGCCAGGCAGCCGAACCCAGCCGGGGTGTGCAACAGCACGCGCAGGGGGCTCGCACCCATCGCCGTGCCGAGCAGCAGGCCGAGGACCGGCAGCAGGGCCAGCAGGGCGGCTGTTGTGCGTGGCCCGGTCAACTGGGCTCTCAGCTCCTCCCGTTGGTCCCGCTCGGCCCGCAGCGCCGCCTCCAGGCGCTCCAGGCCGGCCGCGAGGCCCGCGCCGCCGTCGACCGCCACCTGCCAGCACGCGGCCACTCCCGCGAGCCCCTCCGCGCCCGGCTCACGGGCCGCCTCCCGAAGGGCCCCGGGCACATCGCCGCCGAACCGTGCCGCCGCCAGCACCCGTGGCTCGGCGCTGCCCAGCGCCTCCGTGTCCCGTGTGGCCAGCGTCAGAGCCTGGCCGGGCTGGCGTCCCGCCCGCAGCTCCCCGGCGACCGCCCCGCACCACGTGACGACCTCGTCGCCCCGTCGCCACTTCGCCCGCTCCCGCTCACGGGCCCGCAGCCGCCGCCCCACCAGCGGCACCGCCACCACCCCGGCAGCCAGCGGCAGCACCGAGCCCGCCAGCACCGCCACGACCACCGCGACCGGCAGACACAGCCACTCCGGCCGCGCCTTGGCACGCAGCCGCTGCCGGAGCCGCCCCCACAGCGGCTCCTCCGGCTCCACCGCTCCTCCCACGACGATCAGCCGTGCCCTGCGCAGCCCCTGCTCCCGCCCCACCGAGAGCCAGGCCGCCGCGAACGCGCACACGGCCGCCGCCGAGGCCGGGGTGAGCAGCCCGGGCGAGCCCGGCGCCGTCCAGGCCGTCACCACGCACCCCCGAGCAGCACCCGCAGCCGTTCCCAGCCGCGCTCCTGGACGAAGCCGCCCATGCCCCAGCGCAGCGCCGGGACGGCCACCACCAGCCCCGCCGCGTCCCGTTCAAGGACCCGGACTTCGGCGACCCGGCGCCGCCCAGCCCTGTCCCGTACGAGATGGAGCACCACCGAAAGCGCTGCCGCCACCTGGCTGTGCAGGGCCGCCCGGTCGAGCCCGGCCGCCGTGCCCAGGGCCTCCAGGCGGGCGGGGACGTCCGCGGCCGTATTGGCGTGCACCGTGCCGCAACCGCCCTCGTGGCCGGTGTTGAGCGCGGCCAGCAGGTCGGTGACCTCGGCGCCGCGCACCTCGCCCACGACCAGCCGGTCCGGGCGCATACGCAAGGCCTGGCGCACCAGGTCCCGCAGGGTCACCAGGCCCGCGCCCTCCTGGTTGGCGGGCCGTGACTCCAGCCGCACCACATGGGGATGGTCGGGCCTCAACTCGGCCGAGTCCTCGGCCAGGACGATCCGCTCGCACTCCGGGACGAGGCCGAGGAGTGTCGACAGCAGGGTCGTCTTGCCGGTGCCCGTGCCGCCGCTCACCAGGAACGAGACCCGGGCGCCGATGAGCGCCCGCAGCACCCCGTCCCCGCCCGGCGGAACCGTCCCGGCCGCGACCAGTTCGTCCAGCGAGAACGCCCTCGGCCGCACCACCCGCAGCGACAGACAGTCCGCCCCGACCGCGATCGGTGCCAGCACCGCGTGCATCCGGGTCCCGTCCGGCAACCGGGCGTCCACCCAGGGCCGGGCGTCGTCGAGGCGCCGCCCGGCGACCGCCGCCAGCCGCTGGGCCAGTCGGCGCACCGCGGCCGTGTCGCTGAAGCGGACCCCGGTGAGTTCGAGCCCGGAGCCCCGGTCCACCCAGACCCGGTCCGGGGCCGACACCAGGACGTCCGTCACCGCGGGATCGGCGAGCAGCGGCTCCAACGGACCCGTGCCGACCAGTTCGGAGCGCAACTCCTCCGCGCCACCCAGGACTTCCGCGTCGCCCAGGAGCCGCCCTTGGGCCCGCAGCGCCGCCGCGACCCGGGCCGGCGTCGGCTCGGCCCCGCTCTCCGCTAGCTGTTGGCGCACCGCGTCGAGCAGCGGCCTCGGCGACGCCCCGACCGCACCCGGCCCACCCGGCGCACCGCCCGGAGGCATTCCCGCACCCGTCCCCGCGCCCATGCGCCCCGTATCCACACGCCCCGCACTCATGCGACCCGTACGCACGTGACCCGTGCTCATGCGACCGCACCCCCCATCAGCGCCTGATCCCAGAAGGCCGTGCAGAAGCGGGAGAGCGGGCCGCGCACTTCGCTGCCCGGTGGAGCTCCCTTCTCCTGGGCCTCCAGGAGGCCGTACTCCACCGGGAGTTCACCGGCCAGGGGGAGCCCCAGGGCGGCCGCCACCCACTGCTCGTCGAGCCCCGCCGCGTACGGACCGCGCACCACCGCGCGCAGGTCCCGCAGCACCATGCCGACCGAGGAGGCGACCCGGTTGGCCGCCGCGACCGCCCGCAGTTCGGCGGGGACGACCAGCAGACCCAGGTCGAGCTGGGCCAGCGCCTCCGCCACCGCGTCGTCCACACGCCTCGGCAGGTCGACGACCACGACGCCGCCGCGTCTGCGCGCGGCCGCGAGGACCGCTCGCATCGCCTCCGCCGGGATCGCCACCGAGTCGCCCCGGTCCCAGCTGAGCACGCGCAGCGCGTGCAGATGCGGAAGCGACTCCTCCAGCGCACCTCCAGCGACCCGGCCACGAGAAGCGGCGAAATCCGGCCACCGTCTGCCCTCGGCCTGTTCACCCCCGAGCAGCACGTCGAGGCCGCCTCCCAGGGGGTCGCCGTCGATGAGCATGGTGCGCCGACCGGCTCTCGCCGCGGTGACCGCCAGGGCGCAGGCCAGCGTCGACGCACCGGCTCCGCCGCGCCCGCCGACGACTCCGACGGTGAGCGCCTGGCGGCCCACGCCCTCCGCCGCGTCCGCGATCCGGTCGACCAGCCACTGCTCCGCGTCGGGCAGCCGCAGCACGTGGTCGGCGCCGATCTCCACCGCGCGCTGCCACACCCCGGGGTCGTCCTGGTCCCGCCCGACGAGCAGCACTCCGCGCCTTCGCGCGGCGCCGCGCACCCGGGCGGCCGCGTCGTCCCCGACGAGGATCAGCGGTGCGCTCTCCCAGCCGGACCGGCGCTCGGGCACCGAGTGGTGCACCTCGGGCTCGGCTCCGGCGGCGGCGCACAGCCGCAGCAGATCGTCGAGCAACGCCTCGTCCTCGGTGACGATCAGCGGGCCCGCGCGCCGCCCCTGAGCACCCGCCGAACGATCGGAAGCCATGGGTCCGTCCACGATCTCCGCCCCCTCTCACTGCGATTCCTGGCGTCCGCGGATCTCGCGAACTGGAATCACGGTGGAGCGGTTCCGGAAATTAAGTGGATCTTGGTCAAAAGCTGTGGACAACTCGCCCGTTGTGAATATTCCGCTCACCTATACCGGTGACTTCCAGAGCGCACCGGAACCATTACGCTCCGTGACGAGTCTGGACAGGCAGAGGGAGGAGCCGATGCGGCCCGAGGGAGGGGGAAGGATCGTGTGCGAGGCCCGAAAATGCATCCGGACATGCGACGACCCCCGCCGGGGGGGAGAGCGGGGGTCGTCTCTCCGGCCGACTCGGGGGGGGAGGAGCCGGACCGGGTTAGCACGGTCGCGAACGATCCGTGACTTCCATGGTGTACCCGAGAGCCTTCTCAGGCAAACCCACACGCCCCAGCGTACGCCGAATGGTGGGCGCCTATGCTCGCCCTCGTGGAAAACCACTCCTTGCCGCGGACCGCCGCCTTCTTCGACTTGGACAAGACAGTCATTGCCAAGTCGTCGACTCTCACGTTCAGCAAGTCCTTCTATCAAGGGGGACTCATCAACCGCCGGGCCGTGCTGCGTACGGCCTACGCACAGTTCGTGTTCCTCGCGGGCGGCGCTGACCATGATCAGATGGAGCGGATGCGCCAGTATCTGTCGGCGCTCTGCAAGGGCTGGAACGTCCAGCAGGTGAAGGAGATCGTCGCCGAGACGCTCCACGATCTGATCGACCCGATCATCTACGACGAGGCCGCCTCCCTCATCGAGGAGCACCACACCGCGGGCCGCGACGTCGTGATCGTCTCGACCTCGGGCGCCGAGGTGGTCGAGCCGATCGGCGAGTTGCTCGGGGCGGACCGCGTGGTGGCCACCCGGATGGTCGTGGGCCCCGACGGCTGCTTCACGGGCGACGTCGAGTACTACGCCTACGGCCCCACCAAGGCGGAGGCCGTCAAGGAGCTCGCCGCCTCCGAGGGCTACGACCTGGCCCGCTGCTACGCGTACAGCGACTCGGCGACCGACGTCCCGATGCTGGAGGCGGTGGGTCACCCCTTCGCCGTCAACCCGGATCGGGCACTCCGGCGCGAAGCGGCCATCAGAGATTGGCCGGTTCTCGTCTTCAACCGGCCTGTCCGGCTCAAGCAGCGGCTGCCCGCGCTCTCCATGCCGCCCCGTCCGGCACTGGTCGCGGCGGCGGCTGTGGGCGCCGCGGCGGCCACAGCCGGGCTCGTCTGGTACGCGAGCCGGCGGCGCGCCGCGGCCGCGAGCTGACCGAGAGACACCGGGTCCGAGGGCCCTCCGAGCAGCGCTGACCGTTCTGCCCTGTTTGAACCTAAAAGTAAAGAAGTGCAGTCAGGGGTTCCGCTTCACCCCAGCCTGGAGTACAAATAAGGCAACGGCCCGCGAGACCTGGGACATCCGAGAGGATCACCTTCTACGCAACACGGCCCCACGGACCGAGCATGAACATCGAGCACCCACGCGACGTCGACCCGTCGATTACGGGCCAGCCGCACCAGGTGACGGGCAGAAGTTCCCGACCTGATGGGCAACATTCGAGGACGCTTGGTAACACGGTGAACATGCCAGCGGCGGTACCGATCCGGTACCGCCGCAACCCTTTTCCGGCGCCCCGCCTTCCGGCCCCTGCCGTCGAGCATCCAGCGCCGTGCCGCCTACGCCGCTCCGCGCTGAAGCGCCTCGCAGACGGCCGTCGACTCCCGTACACCGAGCTCGATCGAGCGCCCGCAGTGCGCGATCCAGGCCGCCACGCCCTCCGGCGTCCCCGAGGCATAGCCGTCCAGCGCCGCCGCGTACGCCGCGCGCCCCTGCTCCGCGTGGCCGACCTCGGCCGGGCAGATCGACTTCGGGTCGAGACCGCTGCCGATCAGCACGATGCGCTCGGCGGCCCGCGCCACAAGCCCGTTGTAGGAGCCGAACGGACGCAGGGCGAGCAGTTCGCCGTGCACCACCGCGGCCGTGACGAGCGCCGGGGCCGATGAGCCCGCGATGATCAGCTGGGAGAGCCCCTCCAGGCGGCCCGCCACCTCGTCCGCGTCCGGCAGCGGCAGCTCGATCAGCGGCTCGTCCACCGTCTCGCCGTGCTGACGGGGCCGGCCCACCGTGTCGGCGGAGTCGGCGGCCGCGACCAGGTGCAGCCGGGCGAGCACCCGCAGCGGCGACTGCCGCCAGATGGAGAGCAACTGACCGGCCTCGGCGGTCAGCCGCAGGGCCGCGCCGACCGTGCGCGCCTCGGCCTCCGAGCCGAAGTCACTGCGCCGCCGCACCTCCTCCAGCGCCCAGTCGGCGCCGGAGAGCGCAGCGCTGCCGCGCGCCCCGCGCAGCGCCGCCTCCGAGGTGATCTCGTTGCTGCGCCGCCGCATCACACGGTGCCCGTAGACCCGGTCGACGGCTTTGCGTACGGAGTCCACGGCGTCCGGGACACCCGGCAGCGAGCCCAGGGCGACAAGCGGATCGGCGGCCGACGAGGCGTTCGTACTCATAAGTAGCGAGGCTACGCGTCCGTGGCCCACACCCCACCTTCGAGTGGTCTTCTTCACTCGCCACCCCTACATTGCGCTGCCGCACGATTACCGTTGGTGAACATGAAGATCGCTTTCGTAGGCAAGGGCGGCAGCGGCAAGACCACGTTGTCCTCGCTCTTCATCCGCCACCTCACCGCCAACGAGGCCGCCGTGCTCGCGGTCGACGCCGACATCAACCAGCATCTGGGGGCCGCGCTCGGGCTCGACGAGGCGGAGGCCGCCGCCCTGCCCGCGCTGGGCGCGCAGCTGCCGCTGATCAAGGAGTATCTGCGCGGCACCAACCCCCGGATCGCCTCCGCCGAGACGATGATCAAGACGACTCCGCCGGGCCGGGGCTCACGGCTGCTGCGGATCCGCGAGTCGAATCCGGTGTACGAGGCGTGCGCGCGGCGGGTGGTGCTCGACGACGGGGACATCCGGCTGATGGCGACCGGCCCGTTCAACGAGTCCGACCTGGGCGTGGCCTGCTACCACTCGAAGGTCGGGGCGGTGGAGCTGTGCCTGAACCACCTGGTGGACGGGCCGGACGAGTACGTCGTCGTCGACATGACGGCCGGGTCGGACTCGTTCGCCTCCGGCATGTTCACGCGCTTCGACATGACGTTCCTGGTGGCCGAGCCGACCCGCAAGGGCGTGTCGGTCTACCGCCAGTACAAGGAGTACGCACGGGACTTCGGGGTCTCCCTCAAGGTCGTCGGCAACAAGGTGCAGGGCCAGGACGACCTGGACTTCCTGCGGGCCGAGGTCGGCGAGGACCTGCTGGTCACGGTCGGCCACTCCGACTGGGTGCGCGCGATGGAGAAGGGGCGCCCGCCGCGCTTCGAGCTCCTGGAGGCCGACAACCGGCTCGCCCTCCAGGCCCTGCAGGACGCGGCGGACGACTCGTACGAGGGGCGCGACTGGGAGCGGTACACCCGCCAGATGGTCCACTTCCATCTGAAGAACGCGCAGAGTTGGGGGAACGCGAAGACGGGCGCCGACCTGGCGGCCCAGGTCGACCCCGCCTTCGTACTCCAGGAGGAACTCGCCGTTCCGCAGCCGAGCTGACCTCGCGAGCGCGGCCGGCGGAAGGCGTCAGCCTGCGGCGGCCTGCTTGAGGCCGGGCTGCGGGAGCGGCTTGGCCGGCTGGACCGGCACGGCGGGCTGGGCGGCCAGGAAGGCCGTCCAGCCACCCTTCGGGGCCTCTCCGACCTTCAGCTGACGGAACTTGTCGAGTGCCGACGGGTCCTGCGCGTCCAGCCAGTCGGCGAGCTGACGGAACGACACGCAGTGCACCTCGCGCTTGACGCAGACCGTCTTGATCGTGTCCTCGACGGCCCGCATGTACGTGCCGCCGTTCCAGGGCTCGAAGTGGTTGCCGATGATCAGCGGCGCGCGGTTGCCGTTGTACGAGCGGTCGAAGGCCTGGAGCAGGCCGTCGCGCATCTGGTTGCCCCAGTACTCGTGCTGGTCGGCCTCGCCCGTCACCGCGCCCGACTGGTTCATGTAGAAGTTGTAGTCCATGGACAGCGTCTGGAAGGCGCGGCCCGGGACCGGGACCAGCTGCATGGACAGGTCCCAGATGCCGTTGTCGTTCTTCTTCGGCCACACCTGGTCGTTGACGCCGCTGGTGTCATAGCGCCAGCCGAGCTGACCGGCCGCCTGCACGAAGTTCTTGCGGCCCTCCAGGCAGGGTGTGCGGCCGCCGATGAGCTCCTTGTCGTAGTCGAACGGAAGCGGCGCCTCCGCCGTGAGCCCGGAGTTCGACTTCCAGTTCTTCACGAACGACTTGGCCTGCGCGATCTCGCTCTTCCACTCGTCCACCGACCAGGTCCCGACGCCACCGTCGTTCCCGCAGAAGTGGCCGTTGAAGTGGGTGCCGACCTCGTTGCCCTCCTGCCACGCACCGCGCAGCTGGGTGACCGTGTCCTTGATGCCCTTGAGATCGTTGAACCCGATGTCACTGCTGCCCGGAGAGTGCTTGGGCGCGGTGTACCGCTCGCGCTTCTCCTCCGGGAGCATGTACACACCGCTGAGGAAGTACGTCATCGTCGCGTTGTACTTCTTGCCCACCTCGCGGAAGTGGGAGAACAGCTGCTGGCTGTCCTCGCCCGCACCGTCCCAGGAGAACACCACGAACTGCGGCGGCTGCTGACCGGGCGCCAGCTTGCTCGGCTTCAGCAGATGGGGCTGGAGTCCGGTGAACGCGGTGGAGCCGTCGCCGATCAGGCGCACGGCCTTCTTGGGGGCGGCGGCGCCGACCGCTCCGGGTCCGGGCGCGGCCGCCTTGGTCCCGTTGCCCACCGAACATCCGGCGACGCCCGCGACCAGCGCGACGACGACGGCCCCGGTGGCGATCCTCTTCGTGGCGGCCATCATCCGCCCACCCTCTTCCTCGCAGATCAGCAGATCCGAAGATCTCTTGCACTGAATGTCATCAAATCGCCGCAAAAGTGACACGCAGCATGAGGGAAGGGGGCGCGACAGGCCGCACGAAAAGCTGCTTATTCACCGTGGAGAGTGAATCGTTGACCTATTTGCCCTAAATGCGAAGCGCTGACCTTTACTCTGCATTACGATTCGTTTACCGAGAGTTGAGAATCCCGCCGCTGCACGCCGTGACCCACGGCCGCGACCCCACATCCGCGACCGCGCTGCCCCGGAGGAGACGGGAAACATGTCTGCCTGCGTCCCCACCCGCACCCAGCCCCTCACTCACACCGACAGCCCCCAGCACCCGCACGCCCCGCCCCCCAGGAAAGGAGGCCGCCGCTTCCGGATCGCCGGAGCCGATCTGTCCGCATCCGTCACCGTCTTCCTGCTCGCCGTCCCGATGTCGCTCGGCCTCGCCGTCGCCATCGACGCCCCGCTGGAAGCCAGCCTCATCGCCGCCGGTGTCGGCGGCATCGTCGCCGGGCTGCTCGGCGGCTCACCGCTCCTTGTCAGTGGCCCATCCGCCGGACTCACGGTGGTATCGGCCGAGTTGATCCAGAGTTACGGCTGGCGCACCACCTGCGCCATCACGGTTCTCGCGGGTCTGCTCCAGATCACACTCGGCTCACTGAAGACCGCGCGCTCCGCGCTCGCCGTGAGCCCCGCCATCGTGCACGGCACCCTCGCCGGCATCGGCGCCGCCATCGCGCTCGCCCAGCTCCACATCGTCCTGGGCGGCTCCCCACAGAGCTCGGCCGTGGACAACGCCCAAGCTCTCCCAGGCCAGTTGGCCAAGGTCGGCCCTGCCGCACCCCTCATCGGGGCGCTCACCATCGCCGTGCTCATGACGTGGCCCCGCCTCCCGGGACGCGTCGGAAAGACGCTGCGCCGCATCCCGGCCGCACTCGCCTGTGTGGTGATCGCCACCGGTGTGGCCGCCCTGGCCGCGCCCCACATCGCCCGGGTCGACCTGCCCTCCTGGGACGCCCATGTGCTGCCGGAACTGCCGCACGGGCCGGTGGCCGGGCTGGCCGCCGCCGTGCTCACGGTGACGCTGGTGGCCAGCCTGGAGTCACTGCTCTCCGCCGTGGCCGTGGACAAGCTGGCCGCCGAACGGCCGGGGGGCACCGCACCCGCCCGGGCCGACCTCGACCGGGAGTTGCGCGGCCAGGGCATCGCCAACGCCGTCTCCGGGCTGCTCGGCGGAATGCCGGTCTCCGGTGGCGCGGTGCGCGGCAGCGCCAACGTACGGGCCGGGGCGACCGGCCGTGCCTCCACCGTGCTGCACGGGGTGTGGGTGCTGCTCGCCGCCGGGCTCCTCGTGGTCGTCCTGGAGTGGATCCCACTGGCGGCGCTGGCCGCGCTGGTGATGATGGTCGGCATCCAGATGGTGTCCTTCGCCCACATCCGCAACGTCCACAAGCACCGCGAGTTCCTGGTGTACGTGGCGACGGTGGCCGGGGTGCTCCTCTTCGGGGTGCTCCAGGGCGTGGTCATGGGGGTCGCCGTGGCCGTCGCGGTCGCGCTGCGCCGGGTGGCACGCACCCGGATCACGGTGCAGCGCCGGGACGACCTGTCGTATCTGGTGCGGGCGCGCGGGCAGTTGACGTTCCTCGCCGTGCCCCGGCTGACCCGGTCGCTGAACCAGGTGCCCCAAGGGGCGAGCGCCGTCGTGGAGTTGGACGGCTCGTTCATGGACCACGCGGCGTACGAGGCACTGCAGAGCTGGCAGGACACGCACACCGCGCGCGGTGGCGAGGTGCGGATCACCGGCCGGTCCGGCGGACGGATCACCGAGCCCGCCTCCAGCTCGCAGAGCTGCTGCCGGCCCTGGACCCCCTGGCGCAACCACCACTGCCACGACAAGGCGCCGGCGCCCAGGCGGCACGGGCACCAACTGGCCAGCGGGCTCAGCTCGTTCCAGCGCAACACCGCGCCGCTGGTGCGGGACGAGCTGGCGCGGCTGGCGCGCGAGGGGCAGCAGCCGTCCCAGCTCTTCCTCACCTGCGCGGACTCCCGGCTGGTCACCAGCATGATCACGTCCAGTGGACCGGGCGATCTGTTCACCGTGCGCAACGTCGGCAATCTGGTGCCCCCGCCCGGCGCGGAGTGCGGTGACGACTCGGTGGCCGCGGCGATCGAGTACGCGGTCGAGGTGCTGCGGGTCGAGTCCATCACGGTCTGCGGACACTCCGGCTGCGGGGCGATGCAGGCGCTGCTGAACGGTAAGCCGGACGCCCCGCAGACGCCCCTGCGGCGGTGGCTGCGGCACGGGGCGCCCAGCCTGGAGCGGATGGCGAGCCGCAAGTACTCCTGGGCGCGGATCGCCGGGCGGCTGCCCGCCGACGCCGTCGAGCAGCTCTGCCTCACCAATGTGGTGCAGCAGCTGGACCATCTGCGGCGCCATGAGTCGGTGGCGCGGCGACTGGCCGAGGGCACGCTGGCGCTGCACGGGATGTACTTCCATGTGGGCGAGGCCCAGGCGTACTTGCTGGCGTCCGACGACTGCGCGGAGGTGTTCGAGGGGGTGGGGCCGACGGCCCTTGAGGCATCCCCCATCTGACGTGGTGCGATGCCGCGCCTTCCGCGCATGCCTGAACCCAGGGCGGACCGTGTCCGTGAGACCGTCTGATGACACGCCGATGCCCCGGATCCCCTATAGGTCTAAACCAATTTCCGGGAGGCTCTTGTCACCCGGCGATTGGCCTGATGAGCTATGGCCCGGGACACATAGGCACATAGGACGCCCTGGGAAAGGGAGATGTCGTGAGCAACGAAAGCCTGGCCAACCTCTTGAAGGAGGAGCGCCGGTTCGCTCCTCCTGCCGCGCTGGCTGCCGACGCCAACGTGACGGCGGAGGCGTACGAGCAGGCCGAGGCGGACAGGCTGGGCTTCTGGGCCGAGCAGGCCCGGCGCCTCACCTGGGCCACCGAACCGACCGAGACGCTCGACTGGTCGAACCCGCCGTTCGCGAAGTGGTTCGCCGACGGGCAGCTCAACGTCGCGTACAACTGCGTGGACCGCCACGTCGAGGCCGGGAACGGTGACCGGGTCGCCATTCACTTCGAGGGCGAACCCGGTGACAGCCGCGCGATCACCTACGCGGAGCTGAAGGACGAGGTCTCACGGGCCGCCAACGCCCTTACCGAGCTCGGCGTCCGGGCCGGCGACCGGGTCGCGGTGTACATGCCGATGATCCCCGAGGCGGCCGTCGCGATGCTCGCCTGCGCCCGTATCGGCGCGGCGCACTCGGTGGTCTTCGGCGGGTTCTCGGCCGACGCCGTCGCGTCCCGTATCCAGGACGCCGACGCGAAGCTGGTCATCACGGCGGACGGCGGGTACCGGCGCGGCAAGCCGTCCGCGCTCAAGCCCGCGATCGACGAGGCCGTGACGAAGTGCCCGCAGGTCGAGCACGTACTGGTGGTGCGGCGTACGGGCCAGGAGACCGCCTTCACCGAGGGCCGGGACGTCTGGTGGGACGACATCGTCGGCCGTCAGTCCGCCGAGCACACCCCGCAGGCGTTCGACGCCGAGCACCCGCTGTTCATCCTCTACACCTCGGGGACGACGGGTAAGCCGAAGGGCATCCTGCACACCTCCGGCGGCTATCTGACGCAGGCCGCGTACACGCACCACGCGGTCTTCGACCTCAAGCCCGAGACCGATGTGTACTGGTGCACCGCCGACATCGGCTGGGTGACCGGTCACTCGTACATCGTGTACGGGCCGCTGGCCAACGGTGCGACGCAGGTCATGTACGAGGGCACGCCGGACACCCCGCACCAGGGGCGGTTCTGGGAGATCGTCCAGAAGTACGGGGTGACGATCCTCTACACGGCGCCGACGGCGATCCGTACGTTCATGAAGTGGGGCGACGACATCCCCGCGAAGTTCGACCTGTCGTCGCTGCGGGTGCTCGGGTCGGTGGGCGAGCCCATCAACCCCGAGGCGTGGATCTGGTACCGCAAGCACATCGGGGCGGACAAGTGCCCGATCGTGGACACGTGGTGGCAGACGGAGACCGGCGCGATGATGATCTCGCCGCTGCCGGGAGTGACCGAGACCAAGCCGGGCTCCGCGCAGCGGGCGCTGCCGGGCATCGCGGCGACCGTCGTCGACGACGAGGCGCACGAGGTGCCGAACGGGGGCGGCGGGTACCTCGTCCTCACCGAGCCGTGGCCGTCGATGCTGCGCACCATCTGGGGCGACGACCAGCGGTTCATCGACACGTACTGGTCGCGGTTCGAGGGCAAGTACTTCGCCGGTGACGGGGCGAAGAAGGACGAGGACGGGGACATCTGGCTGCTCGGCCGCGTCGATGACGTGATGCTCGTGTCCGGGCACAACATCTCGACGACCGAGGTCGAGTCGGCGCTGGTGTCGCACCCGTCGGTGGCCGAGGCGGCGGTGGTCGGCGCGGCCGACGAGACGACCGGGCAGGCGATCGTCGCGTTCGTGATCCTGCGGGGTTCGGCGGCCGAGTCGGACGGGCTGGTGGAGGAGCTGCGGGCGCACGTCGGCACCACGCTGGGGCCGATCGCCAAGCCGAAGCGGGTACTGCCGGTGGCGGAGCTGCCGAAGACCCGGTCGGGGAAGATCATGCGGCGGTTGCTGCGGGACGTTGCCGAGAACCGGGAGCTGGGGGATGTCACGACGCTGACGGACTCGTCGGTGATGGATCTGATCCAGACCAAGCTGCCGGGCGCTTCCAGCGAGGACTGAGCGGGGGTGGGGGGGCTGGGGGCCCGGCTGCGCGGTGTGCGTGGCTGGGCCTCCGGCCGTTGTTCCCCCACCCCGCCCGTCCCCGCTGTGACATTTGCGGCTCCGCCGCGTGGCCTCCGGGGGTGGCTGGGGGTGGAGGCTCGTTTCCCGGGGGCTGCGCCCCTGCACCCCGCTTCGGGGCTCCGTTCGTCTGCGGGCCATCTGTGGCTGGTCGCGCAGTTCCCCGCGCCCCTGAGGGGCGGGAGCTTCGCTCCCTGCCCCCGCTTTCGGGGCTCCGCCCCGGACCCCGCTCCTCAACGCTGGAGGGGCTGAATGTGCCCGGACCCCGTTCTGCCTTTAGGGGCGCGGGGAACTGCGCGACCAGCCACAGACGACCCGCAGACAAACACCGGGCACCGCACCCCGCGCCCCCCACCCCACTTGCGCATAAGGTAACGATCACCGGAATCGTCCCCCCGCACCCGGGTAAAGAGTTAGGTAAAGTAAAGATCGCGTCCAGTCGCGGCACTCCCGTCGGCGGCGCAACAAGAGGGACCCAGGTGCGCCGGGAAGTCTGGTCGGCAACGTGCTTTGTCATGCCCGCCGAACCGACCGGAGGTCGTCCGTGTCCGCGCCCGTATCCCGTAAGGACAGCAGCAAGAGCAGCAGCCGGAAGTTCCTCGGGCGGCTCTCGTTGCCCGAGCGGAACTTCGTCGCGGACGCGCTGCGTGCCGAGACCGTCGGCGGTGTGCTGCTGCTCGTGGCCGCGATCGTGGCGTTGATCTGGGCCAACACCCTTGGTGACAGTTACGCCGACGTACGCGGGTTCCACGTCGGCATCGAGGCGCTCGGGCTCAACCTCTCGCTTCAGCACTGGGCCGCCGACGGCCTCCTCGCGATCTTCTTCTTCGTAGCCGGGATCGAGCTCAAGCGCGAGCTCGTGGCCGGTGAGCTGCGCGATCCCAAGGCCGCCGCGCTGCCAGTGATCGCCGCGCTCTGCGGAATGGCCGTGCCCGCGCTCGTATACGCGCTGGTCAACGCCGTCGGCGGCGGCGCGATGGACGGGTGGGCCGTGCCGACGGCCACCGACATCGCCTTCGCGCTGGCCGTGCTCGCGGTGATCGGGACCTCGCTGCCGTCCGCCCTGCGCGCGTTCTTGTTGACGCTCGCCGTCGTCGACGATCTGTTCGCCATTCTCATCATCGCCGTGTTCTTCACCAAGGAGATCGACTTCGCCGCCCTCGGCGGCTCCGTCGTCGGCCTCGCGGTCTTCTGGCTGCTGCTGCGCAAGGGCGTGCGCGGCTGGTACGTGTACGTACCGCTCGCGCTGGTCATCTGGGGGCTGATGTACAACAGCGGCGTCCACTCGACCATCGCGGGCGTCGCCATGGGCCTGATGCTGCGCTGCACCCGCCAGGAGGGCGAGGAGCACTCCCCCGGCGAGCACATCGAGCACCTGGTGCGGCCGCTCTCCGCCGGGCTCGCCGTGCCGCTCTTCGCACTGATGTCGGCCGGGGTCGGCATCAGCGGCGGGGCGCTCGCGGACGTCTTCACGCGGCCCGAGACGCTCGGCGTGGTGCTCGGTCTGGTGGTCGGCAAGGCGGTCGGGATCTTCGGCGGCACCTGGTGCGCCGCCCGGTTCACCAGGGCGGAGCTCAACGACGACCTGGCCTGGCCGGACGTCTTCGCCGTCGCCACGCTCGCCGGGATCGGCTTCACGGTCTCCCTGCTCATCGGCGAGCTGGCCTTCGACGGCGAGGGCGCGCTGGCGGACGAGATCAAGGCCGCCGTGCTGGTGGGCTCGCTGATCGCGGCCGTGTGCGCCACCATCCTGCTGAAGCTGCGCGTACGCCGGTACCAGGTGCTCGTCGAGGAAGAGGAGCGCGACGAGGACCACGACGGCATCCCGGATGTGTACGAACAGCACAATCCGGCCTACCACCTGCGGATGGCCGCCATCTACGAGACGAAGGCCGCCGAGCACCGCCGCCTCGCGGAACTGGCGGGGGCGGGGAGCGACGAGGGCGGCCGTCCGGCATGATCTGACATCTGGGCCGGAGAAGGACATCTGGGCCGGGAGATGACGGGACCGGAGAAGAGAAGAGGGAGTCAGCGAATGAGCGACCCCAGCAACACCGCCGCCGGAGCCGACCGCAGCCTCGGCCAGCTGGTCGCCTCGGCGACAGCCGAGATGTCCGCGCTGGTGCACGACGAGATCGCACTCGCCAAGGCGGAGCTGCGCCAGGACGTCAAGCGCGGCGCGATCGGTGGCATCGCCATCAGTACCGCGGGAGTGCTCGTCCTGTTCTCGCTGCCGGTGCTGAGCTTCGCGGCGGCGTACGGGATCCACAACCTGGGACTGGGCCTCGCCTGGTCGTTCCTGATCGTCGGCGGAGCGTTCCTGCTGCTCGCGGCCCTGCTCGGGGTGCTGGCCGTGGCCAAGTTCAAGAAGGTCAAGCCGCCGGAGAGGTCCATCGCCTCGGCCAAGCAGACCGCCGCCGTGCTCGGGGGCGTCAAGCCGCATCCCCGCCCGGTGACCGACCAGGCCCCGGCTGTGGCACGCTCGTCTGCATGACCGCACCTGATACCGGTACCGGCGCCACGGGCAGCCCTGGCGGCAATGGCAGCCCTGTCCGCATCGATGGTCCCTGGACACACAGGGACGTAGCGGCCAATGGTGCGCGCTTCCACATCGCGGAGCTGGGTGACGGTCCGCTGGTGTTGCTGCTCCACGGCTTTCCGCAGTTCTGGTGGACGTGGCGGCACCAGCTGACCGCGCTCGCCGACGCCGGTTTCCGGGCGGTCGCGATGGACCTGCGGGGCGTCGGCGGCAGCGACCGCACGCCCCGGGGCTACGACCCGGCCAACCTCGCGCTGGACATCACCGGGGTCGTACGGTCGCTCGGCGAGCCCGACGCGGCGCTGGTCGGCCATGACCTGGGCGGCTATCTGGCGTGGACGGCGGCCGTGATGCGGCCCAAGCTGGTGCGCCGGCTGGTCGTGTCCTCGATGCCGCACCCCCGGCGCTGGCGCTCCGCGATGCTCTCCGACCCCTCGCAGTCGCGGGCCGGTTCGTACATCTGGGGCTTCCAGCGGCCGTGGGTCCCGGAGCGTCAGCTCGTCGCGGACGACGCGGCGCTGGTGGGGCGGCTGGTGCGGGAGTGGTCGGGTCCGGTGGCGCCGGAGGACGAGGCCGTGGAGGTCTACCGGCGGGCGATGACCATCCCGTCGACCGCGCACTGCTCGATCGAGCCGTACCGCTGGATGGTGCGGTCGATGGCCAGGCCCGACGGCATCCAGTTCAACCGCCGTATGAAGCGGCCGGTACGGGTACCGACGCTGCATCTGCACGGGTCGCTCGACCCGGTGATGCGCACCCGCAGCGCGGCGGGCTCCGGCGAGTACGTCGAAGCCCCGTACCGCTGGCGGCTGTTCGACGGCCTGGGGCACTTCCCCCACGAGGAGGACCCGGCCGCGTTCTCGGCGGAGCTGGTGAACTGGCTGAAGGATCCCGAGCCCGACCGGTAGTCCGGCCGGTGGCCCGCCCGCCCCGTCCCGCAAGCGGACGGGAACGCTTGTCTGACGAACAGCCAAATGCCCGGCGCATAGGCCAATTGGCCGCCCGAGACGCGGTTACCGACCTTGGGCCCCGGGCAGACGTCGGGGTATGGGCTGGACGCACGACTACGGTGACGCAGCACGCAACCGCCGCTCGGCCACCGCGCCGATTTCGCACGAGAGGGGCGGCCCGCAAGGTCAGGGCCATGATCCCCAACTCGGTATTCCACATATCCTCCGCCGCCGGGCCCGCTGGGTCTCGGCTCGGCTGCGCCATTCGCGTACGTAGTACGGGCCGCGCGTGGACGACGTACGTACGCGATTACGGGCGCAGATACGCGAGGCCCGGGTGGGCGCCCCGGTAGCCGTCCAGGAGCCGTCGGGCGACCTGGACCGAGTCGACCAGCGGGTGCAGGGCGAAGGCCTTCACCGCCGCCCGCACCGAGCCGGCATCGGCGGCCTCCAGGACACACCGCTCGACCGCCTTCACCGCGTTGACCAGGCCCGCCTCATGGCCGGTCAGCTGGGTCACGGACAGCGGGCGCGGGCCTGACGCGTCGACGTGGCACGGGACCTCGACGACCGCCTCGGCGTCGAGGGCGT
The DNA here is from genome assembly GCF_041435195.1 of Streptomyces sp. NBC_00224. Lineage (NCBI taxonomy): Bacteria > Bacillati > Actinomycetota > Actinomycetes > Kitasatosporales > Streptomycetaceae > Streptomyces > Streptomyces sp. NBC_00224. Next base: position 5,082,219 of record NZ_CP108106.1, on the reverse strand, counting down.
GCAGCGAGGCGCCGTTGCGCACGTTGAGGATGAGCGTCGCCGGTTCGTCGCGCGCGATGGCCCGCATCAGCGCCAGGGCGACGTTCTCGTACCCGCCCGACTCCATGTCGTCGGCGGCGCGCTCGCCCGCGCCCGAGACCTCCCGGTTCTCGGACATGTACGTGGCCTCGCGCTCGGCGCGGGTGCGGTCCCAGGCGTCCCACGCCTGCTCGCCGTCCGCCACGGTCGCGTAGAAGCGCGCCTGCTGGTCCAGGAGGAAGGCGCCGCGGGTGAGCTCGGCATGCCCGTACGCGGTGACGGCCTCGCGGTTGAAGTAGTAGTAGTACAGATACTCGTTGGGCACCGAGCCCAGTGAGCGCAGCCAGTCGGCGCCGAAGAGCTTGCCCTCCTCGAACGAGGTCAGCAGCGCGTCGTCCGCGAACAGGCGCGGCAGCACGTCCTCCTCGCCCTCGTAGAGGCCGTGCAGCCAGCCGAGGTGGTTCAGGCCCGCGTAGTCCAGCCGTAGGGCGACGGGGTCGGCGCCGATCGTGCGGGCCACGCGGCGGGCCAGGCCTACCGGTGAATCGCAGATGCCGATCACGCGTTTGCCCAGGTGGCGGGCCATGGCCTCGGTGACGAGACCGGCCGGGTTGGTGAAGTTGATGACCCAGGCGCCGGGGGCGACCGCCTTGATCCGGCGGGCGATCGCGTTCACCACGGGCACGGTCCGCAGTCCGTACGCGACGCCGCCCGCGCCGACCGTCTCCTGGCCCAGAACGCCCTCGGCGAGCGCGATCCGCTCGTCGGCCGCCCGGCCCGCCAGGCCCCCGACGCGGATCGCGGAGAAGACGAAGTCGGCGCCGCGCAGGGCCTCGTAGAGGTCGGTGGTGGCCCGTACGGCCGGCGCGTCCGCGATGCCGCGGGCCTGGTCGGCGAGGACCTTGGCGATGGCGGCGAGCCTGGCCGCGTCCACGTCGTACAGCGCGACCTCGGTGACCCGGCCGGGTGCGTGGTCGCGCAGCAGGGCGCCGTACACGAGCGGCACGCGGAAGCCGCCGCCGCCGAGGATCGTCAGTCGCATTCCGGCCTCTTCGGGGAGTCGGGATTCAGCGGGGGCGGCAACGTGGCGGTCAGAGGGCGCACTGCTGGCTGTCGACCTGCTGGTTGGCGGTGCGGCCCAGCTGGATGTCCTCGCGGATCTCGCCGGCCGTCAGCGCGTATCCGGTGTTCGGGTCGTCGAGGGACTTGGCGAAGACCACTCCGTAGACCTTGCCGTCGGGGGTGAGGAGGGGGCCGCCGGAGTTGCCCGGGCGGACCGTGGTGAACAGCGAGTAGACCTCGCGGGTGACCGTGCCGCGGTGGTAGATGTCCGGGCCCGGCGGGGTGATCCGGCCGCGGACGCGCGCGGCGCGCACGTCGTACGGCTGGTCCTCGGGGAAGCCCGCGACGATCGCGCCGCTGCCGCTGTGCGCCGCCTGGGAGGAGAAGCGCAGCACCGGGGCCTTCAGGTCGGGCACGTCCAGGACCGCGATGTCGCGGCGCCAGTCGTAGAGCACCACCGTCGCGTCGTACGTCCGCCCCTGGCCGCCGATCTGGATCTTCGGGTCCTCCACACCGCCCACTACGTGGGCGTTGGTCATTACACGGCGCTCGGCGAAGACGAAGCCGGTGCCCTCAAGGCGCTTGCCGCAGCTCGGCGCGGTGCCGGTGACCTTGACGATCGAGCGCTTGGCCTGCGCCGCGACGGGGCTGGTCGCCAGCGCCTGATCGGGGGGCGGGACCTTGGTGATCGACTCGTTGGTGAACGGGGCGAAGACCTGCGGCAGCCCGTTCTGCGCCAGCATGGAGGAGAAGTCCGAGAACCAGGTGTACGCCTGCTTGGGCATCGCCTTGTCGACGCCGCGCAGGATCTGGGAGTCGTTGACCGCCCGTCCCAGCGCGTTCCCCCGGCTAGACGAGTCCTGGGGGTCGGCCAGTGGGGAGAGCGCGGTGCCGATCAGCCAGGCGACAAGGAGCATCGCCACGACGTTGACCAGCGCGCCGCCCGTGGCGTCCAGGGCGCGCGCGGGCGACCAGGTGATGTGCTGGCGCAGTTTGTTGCCCAGGTGCGTGGTGAAGGCCTGGCCCACGGAGGCGCAGACGATCACGACGACGACCGCGATGATCGCGGCGGTGGTCGACACGTCCCGCTTGTCGGTCAGTTGGTCCCAGATGACCGGCAGCAGATACACGGCGATGAGACCACCGCCGAGGAAGCCGATCACCGACAGGATGCCGACGACGAAGCCCTGGCGGTAGCCGACGATCGCGAACCACACGGCGGCGACCAGCAACAGGATGTCCAGCACGTTCACGGGCCCACCCTGTCACGCGTGCCAGTCGAGCGGGACCCGCCTGGTGCGATCCCAGGGGCGCTCCCAGCCCGCGAAGTGCAGCAACCGGTCGATCACACCGGCCGTGAAGCCCCAGACGAGGGCGGATTCGACCAGAAAGGCCGGGCCTGCGTGGCCCCGCGGGTGGACCGCGGTGGCCCGGTTGGCCGGGTCCGTGAGATCCGCCACGGGGACGGTGAAGACCCGGGCGGTCTCGGCCGCGTCCACCGCCCGCACCGCGGTCGGCTCGCGCCACCAGCCAAGGACGGGAGTGACCACGAAACCGCTCACCGGGATGTAGAGCCGGGGCAGCACGCCGAAGATCTGTACCCCTTCGGGGTCCAGGCCGGTCTCCTCCTCGGCCTCGCGCAGGGCGGCGCGCAGCGGGCCGGTGGTCTGGGGGTCGCCGTCCTCGGGGTCGAGGGCGCCGCCCGGGAAGGAGGGCTGGCCGCCGTGCGAGCGCAGCTGGCTGGCGCGCTCCATGAGCAGCAGCTCGGGCCCGGCCGGGCCGTCACCGAAGAGGATCAGCACGGCGGACTGGCGCCCGGCGCCGCTCTCGGGCGGCAGGAACCGGCTGAGCTGGAGCGGCTCGATGTCGTCGGCCGCGCGCGCGACGGGGGCGAGCCACTCGGGCAGCCCGTCACGGCTCACGGCGGGGCCGTGGAGGCCCTGGGGGCCGCCGTCGTGGCCCTGGTGTCCGTCAGGCGCGGCCGCGCCGCCCGTGCCGCCCTCATACCTCTCGTACGTCCTACTGGTGTCACTCGTCTTACTGGTGTCACTCGCGTGCGTCATAGGCACCCCCGTCGTCCACCGGTCACAACGTCCGGGCCGGTCGCGTTCGTTCCGTCCGGTCATCCGCGATCCGTCATCCGGCCCCCAGCGGCGGGGCGGGCCGCCCCGGGTAGTCCGGGGGCGGGGAGAGCCGCTGGCCCGGGAGGCCGCCCTTCTCGTACTTCAGGAGCTTCTTCGCCTTCTCCGGGTCCGTCTCTCCCTCCCCGTACGCCGGGCAGAGCGGGGCGATGGGGCAGGCGCCGCAGGCGGGCTTGCGGGCGTGGCAGATGCGGCGGCCGTGGAAGACGACGCGGTGCGAGAGCATCGTCCACTCGCTCTTCGGGAAGATCTCGGCGACGACGGCCTCGACCTTGACCGGGTCCTCCTCGTCCGTCCACTTCCAGCGGCGGACCAGACGGCCGAAGTGCGTGTCGACGGTGATGCCGGGAACGCCGAAGGCGTTGCCGAGCACCACGTTCGCCGTCTTGCGGCCGACACCGGGGAGCTTCACCAGGTCTTCGAGGCGGCCCGGGACATTGCCCCCGAAGTCGTCGCGGAGGGCGGCGGCGAGCCCCATGATCGACCTGGTCTTGGCGCGGAAGAACCCGGTCGGCCGGATCAGCTGCTCGACCGCCTCCGGGTCGGCCGCGGCCAGGTCCTCGGGGGTCGGATACGCGGCGAACAGCGCGGGCGTCGTCTGGTTGACCCGCAGGTCGGTCGTCTGGGCGGACAGGACGGTCGCGACCAGCAGCTCGAAGGGGTTGCGGAAGTCGAGCTCCGGGTGGGCGTACGGATACACATCCGCCAGCTCCCGGTTGATCCGCCGCGCGCGCCGGACCATGGAGAGGTGGGACTCGGGCTTGGCGACGGGCCTGGCCGGGGCCTTCGTCGCAGCGGCCTTCGCAGGCTTCGCCGTGGCTTTCGTGGCGGCGGTCTTCGCAGGCGCGGCCTTCTTGACCGCCTTCTTGGCCACGGTCTTCTTGACCGCCTTCTTGAGCACGGCCCTCTTCTCCGGGGCTTCCTTGGTCGGGGTTCCCCCGGCCGGCCCCTTCGCGGGCGCGCTCGGGGCGGCCGACGCGCCCGGGGTGGGCTCCGGCGCCGACGCGGCCCGATTGGCCGATTTTGATTCTTTCGCGGCTTTTTTCGGTTTACTCGCGGGCTGTTCGCCCACAGCGGAATCACTGCCTGCCGACACTCTTGTGGCCCCCCTGGCCTGCGCTCTCACCGGCGAATTGGACACCCGGCCAGCCTAAAGCCACGCACTGACATCCGCCCCGGCCACAGCGAATCACCACCCCAATCGGCCCCCTGCCGCACAGTCCGGCGCTCCGGTGCGTCATCCTTGTGATTGATCGCACTGTTTACCCCGTCCGGTAAAAAGGGGAACACGGTCCCCTGAACCGGTCGACAAGGAGAGAACTCGTGGACGACGTTCTGCGGCGCGCCCCGCTCTTCGCGGCGCTCGATGATGAGCAGGCCGCGGAGCTCCGCGCCTCGATGAGTGAGGTGACGCTCGCCCGCGGCGACGCCCTCTTCCACGAGGGCGACCCCGGCGACCGCCTCTACGTGGTCACCGAGGGCAAGGTCAAGCTCCACCGCACTTCCCCCGACGGCCGCGAGAACATGCTGGCGGTCCTCGGCCCCGGCGAGCTCATCGGCGAGCTGTCCCTCTTCGACCCGGGCCCGCGCACCGCCACCGCGACCGCGCTCACCGAGGTCAAGCTGCTCGGCCTCGGCCACGGCGACCTCCAGCCCTGGCTGAACGCCCGGCCCGAGGTGGCCACGGCCCTGCTGCGCGCCGTCGCCCGCCGACTGCGCAAGACCAACGACCAGATGTCCGACCTGGTCTTCTCCGACGTCCCGGGCCGCGTCGCCCGCGCGCTCCTCGACCTGTCGCGCCGCTTCGGCGTGCAGTCGGAGGAGGGCATCCACGTCGTGCACGACCTGACGCAGGAAGAGCTGGCCCAGCTGGTCGGCGCCTCCCGCGAGACGGTGAACAAGGCTCTGGCCGACTTCGCACAGCGCGGCTGGCTGCGTCTGGAGGCCCGCGCGGTGATCCTGCTCGACGTCGAGCGGCTCGCCAAGCGCTCGCGCTGATACGGCCGTTCACCTGCGCGTTCGTACGTGACGGGGCCCGCCTCCCTCGGGAGGCGGGCCCCGTTGTCAGTGGTCGGTCCTAGTCTGTGGATACGTGGCAGACACGCCGCCGCTCCTTGACAAGTGCACCGTGGAAAAAGGCAGTTACGAGCGAGGCGGGTGCCTTCGCGGTCAGATCAACCCGTGCTCGCTCAGATACTCCAGCTGCGCGCGTACGGAGAGCTCGGCCGCGGGCCACAGCGAGCGGTCGACGTCCGCGTAGACGCGGCCCACCACGTCCGCCGCCTTGGTGAAGCCGTTCTCCACCGCCGTCTCCACCTGGGCCAGCCGGTGGGCGCGGTGGGCGAGGTAGAACTCGATGGCGCCCTGCGCGTCGTCGAGGACCGGCCCGTGCCCGGGCAGCACGGTGTGGACGCCGTCGTCGACCGTGAGCGAGCGCAGCCGCCGCAGTGAGTCGAGGTAGTCGCCGAGGCGGCCGTCGGGGTGCGCCACGACGGTGGTGCCGCGCCCGAGGACCGTGTCCCCCGTCAACACGGCCCGGTCGGCGGGGAGATGGAAGCAGAGGGAGTCGGCGGTGTGGCCGGGGGTCGGCACCACCCACATTTCGAGCCCGCCCGTGGTGATCACGTCACCGGCGCCGAGCCCCTCGTCCCCGAGGCGCAACGCCGGGTCCAGCGCGCGTACGTGCGTGCGCGTCAGCTCCGCGAAGCGCGCCGCGCCCTCGGCGTGGTCGGGGTGGCCGTGGGTGAGCAGGGTGAGGGCGACCCGCTTGCCCATCCGCTCGGCGGTGGCGACCACGTTCCGCAGGTGGGCGTCGTCGAGCGGTCCGGGGTCGATGACGACGGCGAGGTCGGAGTCGGGCTCGGCGACGATCCAGGTGTTGGTGCCGTCGAGGGTCATCGCGGAGGCGTTGGGCGCGAGGACGTTGACGGTACGGGTCGTGGCGGGGCCGGAGAGCACCCCGCCGCGGGGCTGGCCGGGGAGGGCCGCGGCTTCGGTCACGCGGGGGCACCTTCCGTGAGGGACGGGGACGGGAGCGTCGGCATAGGCATCGGCATCGGGCTGGGCGCTGCTGCGGTCACGGCGTCCCGCCGCCGGTACGCACGCGCTTGGTGAACTCGTCGTGCCCGGGCCAGCTCAGCACGATCTCACCGTCGTCGCCGAGGCTCGCCCGCGCCAGTACGGGGGTGAGGTCGCGGGCCGCCGAGGCGGCGAGGGCGTCGGCGGGAGTGGCGTACGGGAGAAGGGCGCGCAGGGTCGAGACGGTCGGGGGCATCATGAGCAGCTCGCCCCCGTCGTACCCGGCCGTGGCCTCGGCGGGCCGGATCCACACCGTCCGGTCGGCCTCTGTGGAGGCGTTGCGGGTGCGCTGGCCCTCGGGGAGCGCGGCGACGAAGAACCAGGTGTCGTACCGCTTCGGCTCGAACTCGGGGGTGATCCAGCGGGCCCACGCCCCGAGCAGGTCCGAGCGCAGGACCAGGCCCCGGCGGTCGAGGAACTCGGCGAAGGAGAGGTCGCGGGCGACGAGAGCGTGACGGTCGGCCTCCCAGTCGTCGCCGGTGGTGTCGCCCACGACGCTGTCGGCGTCGGGTCCGGCGAGGAGGACTCCGGCCTCCTCGTACGTCTCGCGGACGGCCGCGCAGACGATGGCCTGGGCGTCGTCCGCGCCCACGCCCAGGCGGGCCGCCCAGGTCTCTCGGCTGGGCCCGGCCCATCCGATCCGGCGGGCGTCGTCCCGGGGGTCGACGCCGCCGCCGGGGTAGGCGTAGGCGCCGCCGGCGAAGGCCATGGAGGTGCGGCGGCGCAGCATGTGCACGGCGAGCCCGCCGTGCTCGTCCCCGCCCCGCAGCAACATGACGGTCGCGGCTCGCCGGGGCTGTACGGGGGTGAGTTCGCCGTGGGCGAGGGCGCGGATGCGGTCGGGCCATTCCGGCGGGTACCACTGACCATTGGGCATGGCCGGAGGCTATCCCCTGACGCGCGCACGTTCGAGGCCGCACGCCCCCGCGCCGGGGCTGCCCCGTCCCCCCTTCCCCGGCACTGGCCGGTGCCGGTCGACCCCGTCCCGGGGCTTCGCCCCGGACCCCGTTTGTCTGCGGGTGGGGGGCGCGGGGGCCCGGTGTTTGTCTGCGGGCTGCGTGTGGCTGGTCGCGCAGTTCCCCGCGCCCCTTTTTGGCCCGGTGTTTGTCTGCGGGCCGGTGGGGGCTGGTCGCGCCGTTCCCCGCGCCCCTAAAGGCACCTCCAGCACCGGCGGCACGAAAGTCAGCCCCGGCGGCGTGCAAGGCGCAGGTCCGGGCACATTCAGCCCCTCCGGCGTGCAAGGAGCGGGGCTCGGCAAAATTCAGCCCCTCCGGCGTTTGAGGAGTGGGGTCCGGGGCGGAGCCCCGAGAGCGGGGGCAGGGAGCGAAGCTCCCGCCCCTCAGGGGCGCGGGGAACTGCGCGACCAGCCACAGATGGCCCGCAGACGAACGGAGCCCGGGGCGGAGCCCCTGCACCCGCTTGCGGGGCCTGGGGTCTGGGGGCGTAGCCCCAGGGAGACCCACCTCAACCCCCACCCACCCCCGGAGGGTCTAGGTGAACGGGCGGGGTGGGGGATACCGCCCGGGCCGCCCCGGCCACAGCGCCTCCCTTTATTTCGGGCAAACACCCTTCTGCCGGGCTTCTCACCCCGTCCTCAGACGGCTCTCATCCAGCGCCGCGAAGGTAATGCACATGACCTTCCCCGAGCAGCAGCCGAAGCAGCCGCAGCCGTACCCGCAGGCGTCCGGGGCCTTCCCCCTGCCGCCCCCGTACGAGCCGAGCCAGCCCGTGCACGCCGGGCCCGGGACCACCATCTGGCCGGCGAACGGCAACGGGGGCGGGGGCATCCCGGGTGACCCCGGGCACCCCGCCGCACCCGGCGCCGCCGCCCCCACCCACCGCCGCGCCCGCCGCTCCGTCGGCCTGCTCGCCGCCGTCGCGCTCGCCGCCGCGGCCGTGGGGGGCGGGACCGCCACGCTCGTGGAGCGGTGGGCCGGGGGTGACACCAGCGCCAGCGCGCCCGGCGTCGCGGGGACGAACGCCTCCAGGAACACCACCGGCACCGTCGCGGGCGTGGCCCAGGCCGTCTCGCCCAGCATCGTGGAGATCAGCGCGACCTCCACCTCCGGGGAGTCCACCGGATCCGGGGTGATCATCACCTCCGGCGGTGAGATCGTCACGAACAACCACGTCATCGCCGGCGCCGACCAGGTCAAGGTGCGGACCAGCGACGGCAAGACGTACACCGCGAGCGTCGTCGGCACCGACCCCGACAAGGACCTCGCGCTGATCAAGGTGCAGGGCGCGAGCGGGCTCAAGCCCGCCAGTCTCGGCAACTCCGACAACCTCAAGGTCGGCGACCAGGTCGTCGCCATCGGCTCCCCCGAGGGTCTGACCGGCACCGTCACCAGCGGCATCGTCTCCGCCCTCAAGCGTGACGTCACCGTCGCCAAGGAGCAGGGCCAGGGCCAGGGACAGGGCGAAGGCCAGGGGCAGGGCCAGCAGGGCGGTGGGCGCGGCGGCTGGCCGTTCGAGTTCGGCGGGCAGCAGTTCAACGGCGACACCGGCTCGTCGAAGACCACGTACAAGGCCATCCAGACGGACGCCTCGCTCAACCCGGGCAACTCCGGCGGCGCGCTGATCGACATGAACGGCAACATCATCGGCATCAACTCCGCGATGTACAGCCCCAGTTCCGCCAGCCAGTCCTCCTCCGCGGGCAGTGTCGGGCTCGGCTTCGCCATCCCGATCAACACCGTCAAGGCCGACCTCGACTCCCTCCGCTCCGGCAACAACAACAGCGGCAGCGACAACAACGGCACCAGCAGCAACAGCTGATCCTCACGGCAGGCGCAGGCGCGGCATGCGACGCTGGACAGCACCCGACCCGGACCACGCCGGACCACCGCCGTGCCGCCGGACCACACCCCGAGGAAGACCCGAGACCGATGAGCCCCGCACCCGCCGAGGACGACACCCAGCGCATCCTGATCGTCGACGACGAGCCCGCCGTGCGGGAGGCGCTCCAGCGCAGCCTCGCCTTCGAGGGGTACGGGACGGAGGTCGCCGTCGACGGTCTGGACGCGCTGGCCAAGGCGGAGGCGTACCGGCCCGATCTGATCGTCCTCGACATCCAGATGCCCCGGATGGACGGGCTCACCGCCGCCCGCCGGCTGCGCGGCGGGGGGTCCACCACCCCCGTCCTGATGCTCACCGCGCGCGACACGGTCGGCGACCGCGTCACCGGGCTCGACGCGGGCGCGGACGACTACCTGGTCAAGCCGTTCGAGCTGGACGAGCTGTTCGCCCGGATCCGCGCGCTGCTGCGCCGCAGCTCGTACGCCGGTCCCGCGGACGGCGAGCAGCACGACGACAACATCCTCACCTTCGGTGATCTGCGGATGGACCTGGCGACCCGTGAGGTGACGCGGGGCGAGCGGGTGGTGGAGCTGACCCGTACGGAGTTCACGCTCCTGGAGATGTTCCTGGCCCATCCCCGGCAGGTGCTGACCCGCGAGCAGATCCTCAAGGCGGTCTGGGGCTTCGACTTCGAGCCGTCGTCCAATTCCCTCGACGTGTACGTCATGTATCTGCGCCGCAAGACCGAGGCGGGCGGCGAGGCGCGCGTGGTGCACACGGTGCGGGGGGTGGGGTACGCCCTGCGCTCGGGCGGCACGGAGTGAGAAGAGCGCTGCGGTGGTTCCGCGAGCTGCCGCTCCGATCCCGCCTCGCACTGCTCGTCGCCACGGCGGTGACGGTGGCCGTGGCCGCGGTGGCCGCCGCGTGCTGGTTCATCACCCAGGGGGTGCTCACGAGCCAGCTCGACAACCGGCTGCGCAACCAGGCGGCGAGCTCGGCCAGCACCGACTACGCCAACGTCCTGATCCAGACCTGCCAGAGCCCCAACCCCGAACCGATCCGGCTGCCGGGCAACACCCCACTGACCCAGGTGGTCTTCTCGGACGGCTCGGTGTGCGTCAACCCCAGGTCCGCGCGGCTTCAGGTGGAGCGCCCGGACGTCGAGGTCGCGAATGGACCGCGCGCCGACGCGCTGCACACCACGACGGACAGCGCCGGGGTGGAGCGCCGGGTCTACACCCACGAGGCTCACATCCGCGGCCTCGGCCCGCAGGGCCGGGTCGCCGTCTCCATCGCGGTGCCGATGTCCGACGTGACGACGCCGCTCAACAAGCTGGCGATCGTCCTGCTGGTCGTCTCCGGCATAGGAGTCATCGGCGCGGGCGCCGCCGGGCTCTGGGTCGCGCGTACGGGGCTTCGCCCCGTGGACCGGCTGACCGGCACGGTTGAGCACGTGGCCCGCACCGAGGACCTCACCGTCCGCATCCCGGTCGAGGGCGAGGACGAGATCGCCCGGCTCTCGCGGTCCTTCAACGCGATGACCGCCGCCCTCGCCTCCTCCCGCGACCGCCAGTCGCAGCTGATCGCGGACGCGGGGCACGAGCTGCGCACCCCGCTCACCTCGCTCCGTACGAACATCGAGCTGCTGGCGAGGAGCGAGGAGACCGGGCGGGCCATCCCGCCCGCCGACCGCAAGGCGCTGATGGCGTCCGTCAAGGCCCAGATGACCGAACTCGCCGCGCTGATCGGGGACCTGCAGGAGCTGTCCCGGCCCGACGCGGTCCGCGAGGGCCCGCTGGAGGTCGTCGCCTTCCACGACATCGCCAGGGTGGCGCTCGACCGCGCCCGGCTGCGCGGGCCGGAGCTGGAGATCAGGGCGCAGCTGGCCCCCTGGTACGTACGGGCGGAGCCCGCGGCCCTGGAGCGGGCGATCGTCAATGTGCTGGACAACGCGGTGAAGTTCAGCCCGCCGCACGGCACCATCGAGGTAGCGCTCGACCGGGGCACCCTGACCGTGCGCGACCAGGGCCCCGGCATCCCCGCCGACGAACTGCCGCACGTCTTCGAGCGGTTCTGGCGCTCGCCCTCGGCCCGCTCGCTGCCGGGCTCGGGGCTCGGCCTGTCCATCGTGGCCCGTACGGTCCAGCACGCGGGCGGCACGATCGCGCTCGGCGCGGCGCCGGACGGCGGCGGCACGGTCGCCACGATTCGCCTGCCGGGTGCCCCTACTCCGCCGCCGGACGCCCCGGGCGCGTGAGCTTGTTTTTCGACTGCGGGCCGGTGGGGGCTGGTCGCGCAGTTCCCCGCGCCCCTTTACAGCCGAAAGTGGGGCGTCCGGATGTCCCGGCGCCCCACCTTCGTACTGCGAAAGGCGACTACTCGCCCGCCACCTTCCCCACGACCGTGATCCGACCCCCGGCCGGCGGCGCGAGCGGCGCGGACGCCGAGGAGTTCGCGGCCAGGTAGGCGTCGAAGACGTCCAGGTCGGACGCGCCGACCAGCTTGTTCTTGCCCTGGCCGAGCGCCGCGAAGCCGTCGCCGCCGCCCGCGAGGAACTCGTTCATGGCGACGCGGTAGGTCTTCGCCGGGTCGAGGGCGACACCGTTCAGCTTGACCGTGTCGACGAGGACGCGGTCCGCGCCGGTCTTGGTCATGTCGAGGGTGTAGGTGAAGCCCTTGGAGACCTGGAGGATCTTCGGCGTGGCCGTGTTGCCGCCGCTGACCTGCTGCTGGAGGCCCTGGATGAGCTGGGCGCCGGTCAGGTCGACGACGTTCATCATGTTGGTGAACGGCTGGACGGTGAAGGCCTCGCCGTAGGTGACCACCCCGTCGCCCTCGCTGCCGCTCGCCTTGTGGACGAGGTCGGAGCGGATGCCGCCGGGGTTCATGAAGGCGAGCTGGGCGCCGCCCTTGTCGGCCGGGGAGAGCCCGGCGAGCTGCGCGTCCGCGATCAGGTCGCCGAGCGGCTTCTCGGGCGCCTCGGAGCCGCGGCCGTTGATGTCGGCGGAGATGTAGCCCTGCGGGCGGCTCGCGATCGGCGCGGCCAGCTTGTTCCAGCGGGCGATCAGGTCGGTGATGTCCGTCGCCTTGGCCTGGTCACGGCTGACGACGCGGTTCACCGACTTCGGCGACTTCACGGCGGTCCGGACGATGTCCTTGGTCCGCTTGTCGTAGGTGAGCGTGGTCTCGGTGAAGAGCTTGCCGTAGGAGGCCGCCGAGGTGACCATGCGCGGGTTGCCCGCCGGGTCCGGGACGGTGCAGGCGTAGGCCTGGTGCGTGTGGCCGGTGACCAGCGCGTCCACCTTGGGCGTGATGCCCTTGGCGAGGTCGACGATCGGGCCGGACAGACCGCTGCCGGGACCGGCCGAGTCGCAGTCGTAGTTGTACGCGTTGGTCGCCGGCATCCCGCCCTCGTGGATCAGGGCGACGATGGACTTCACGCCCTGCCGGTCGAGCTCCTTGGCGTACTTGTTGATCGTCTCGATCTCGTCGTGGAACTTCAGGCCCTTGACGCCGGAGGCGGTCACGACGCTCGGGGTGCCCTCCAGGGTCACGCCGATGAAGCCGATCTTGACGCCGTTCTTCTTCCAGACCGTGTACGGCTTGAGGATCGGCTTGCCGGTCTTCTCGCTGGTCACATTGGCGGCCAGATACGGGAAGTCGGCTCCCCGGAACTTCTTGCCCTTCTCGTAGCAGCCCTCGACCGGGTGACAGCCGCCGTTCTGCATCCGGGCCAGCTCGACCGCGCCCTCGTCGAACTCGTGGTTGCCCACGGCCGTCACATCGAGGTCGATCCTGTTGAGCGCCTCGATGGTCGGCTCGTCGTGGAAGAGGCCGGACAGAAGCGGGCTGGCGCCGATCATGTCGCCGCCGGCGGCGGTGATCGAGTACGGGTGGCCCTTGCGCGCGGTGCGCAGCGAGGACGCCAGGTACTCGACGCCGCCGGCCGGTATGGACTTCACGGTCCCGTCGGCCTGCTTCTCGTTCACGGCCCCGGCCGAGCCGGCCGGCGGCTCCAGATTGCCGTGCAGGTCGTTGAAGGAGAGAAGCTGGACGTCCACCGTCCGCGAGGGCTTCGGGTGCCCGTGGCCCTTGTCGTGGGCGACGGCCGCGGGCATCGCGGCGATGAGCGCGCCGAGCGTGGTGAGCCCGGCGGCGGCCGCCAGGACCCGGCGGCCCGCGCGGCCGCCGTGGTGCTTCTGGGGTGTCGCTGTCATCTCTCCCCTAAATGATTCAGCTGGTCGTGAAGCGTTCTTGAAGCGTTCGTGAAGCGTGGTGGGCATGGCCGAAACACGAGGGTCGGGCCGCCGCGTCGGAAGCCTAGAGTCAACGCGCGTAGCGCGACAGGGGGGTGGGGTTACGGGATGGTTGCCGTTTGGCGGTACGTCAGGTTTTGCCCCCGGCCGCCGTACGCTCGTACACATGACGACTGACCCCGCCGCACCCGGCCCCTCCGGACGTGAGATCCAGACCCTCGACGAGCTGACCCACCCCCAGGCCCAGGAGGTCCTCGCGCTGCTCGCCGAGGCCGCCGGGGCCGACGGGCAGCAGGCCGTGTCCGAGCAGGGGCGGCTCCAGCTGCGGGGCGGCCGGCGGCCCGGAATCCGCCATTTCCTGCTCACGGTCATCACGTCCGAGGGGTCCCAACTGATCGGGTACGCCCAGCTGGAGGACACCGACCCCATCGAGGCACCGGCCGCGGAGCTCGTCATCCACCCCGCCCACCGTGGCCGCGGCCACGGCCGGGCGCTCGGTTCGGCGCTGCTCGGCGCCTCCGGCAAGCGGCTGCGGGTGTGGGCGCACGGCGGGCACTCCGCCGCCCGCCACCTCGCCCAGGTCCTGGGCCTCACCCTGTTCCGCGAACTGCGCCAGATGCGGCGGCCGTTGAGCCCGCCGGACATCGCCGAGCCGGTGTACCCGCCGGGCGTGACCGTACGGACCTTCGTGCCCGGCGAGGACGACGCCCAGTGGCTGGCCGTGAACGCGGCGGCCTTCGCCCACCACCCCGAACAGGGCGGACTGACCCAGCGCGACCTCGACGACCGCAAGGCGGAGCCCTGGTTCGACCCCAAGGGCTTCTTCCTCGCCGAGCGCGACGGCCGGATCGTGGGCTTCCACTGGACGAAGGTGCACGCCGCGGAGAGGATCGGGGAGGTGTACGTGGTGGGGATCCGCCCGGACGCGCAGGGGGGTGGGCTGGGCAAGGCGCTCACCGCGACTGGCCTGCGGCATCTCGCGTCCGAGGGGTTGCCGACCGCGATGCTGTACGTCGACGCGGACAACACGGCGGCGGTGACCGTGTACGAGCGGCTGGGGTTCGCCGTCCACGAGGTGGATCTGATGTACCGCACGGAGTCCTGACGCCTCTCCCGGGAGGGGTGCGGTGGAGCTCGGCGCGACGTGCTGTCTTTCGGGTGCGGGCAGTGTGTGGCTGGTCGCGCAGTTCCCCGCGCCCCTTTGGGGCCCGCCCACGGATTCCCGCACGTCATGTCCTCGTTACCGGCCATTCAGACACGCTTGCGACGCTCACTCAATGCAGCCCGAGGTGCCACCCTCCCGGAACGGGACCGCCGCCCGCCCCAAGGCGCTCGCGCCTGCCCGCTCCGACTGGCTCTCCGACGCGCCTGACAGCGGCCCGGCGCGGAAGAATGGGTTCATGAGCCAGCAGCCCAGCGCCGAGGTCCACCTCCAGCCCGCCTCCCAGCCGTCGGTCGGTTCCATAGCCGCGCACCGGCCGCACACCCTCGCGGCCGCCGTCTCCGACCTGGAGCCGGACATCGACGCGGATCTGGACGGGTACGAAGGGTACGAGCGCGACCGCGAGGACGCACCCGGGGAGGACGAGCTGCCCTCCGGGCGCTTCCTGGACCGCGAGCGCAGCTGGCTCGCGTTCAACGAGCGCGTCCTGGAGCTCGCCGAGGACCCGGCCACCCCCCTCCTCGAACGGGCTAACTACCTGGCGATCTTCGCCTCCAACCTGGACGAGTTCTTCATGGTCCGGGTGGCCGGCCTGAAGCGCCGCATCGCCACCGGCGTCGCCACTCGCTCCGCCTCCGGGCTCCAGCCCCGCGAGGTCCTGGACCTGATCTGGACCCGCTCGCGCGAGCTCATGGCCCGGCACGCCGCCTGCTACCAGCAGGACGTGGCCCCGGCGCTGGCCGACGAGTCGATCCATCTGATCCGCTGGCCCGATCTGACCGAGAAGGAGCAGGCGCGGCTCTTCACGCTCTTCCGCCAGCAGATCTTCCCGGTGCTGACCCCGCTGGCCGTGGACCCCGCGCACCCCTTCCCGTACATCTCGGGGCTCTCGCTCAACCTCGCCGTGGTCGTGCGCAATCCGGTCAGCGGCCATCGCCACTTCGCCCGGGTCAAGGTGCCGCCGCTGCTCTCGCGGTTCCTGGAGGCCTCGCCGCAGCGGTACGTGCCGCTGGAGGACGTCATCGCGGCGCACCTCGAAGAGCTCTTCCCTGGCATGGAGGTGCTGGCCCACCACATGTTCCGGGTGACCCGGAACGAGGACCTGGAGGTGGAGGAGGACGACGCCGAGAACCTCCTCCAGGCGCTGGAGAAGGAGCTCATGCGGCGCCGCTTCGGGCCGCCGGTGCGCCTGGAGGTCGAGGAGTCGATCGACCCGTACGTCCTGGACCTGCTGG
This sequence comes from Streptomyces sp. NBC_00224, assembly GCF_041435195.1. Lineage (NCBI taxonomy): Bacteria > Bacillati > Actinomycetota > Actinomycetes > Kitasatosporales > Streptomycetaceae > Streptomyces > Streptomyces sp. NBC_00224. The sequence goes on along the minus strand of NZ_CP108106.1, from coordinate 5,066,468 downwards.
TGCGCGAGCTGAAGATCAGCGACGCCGAGGTGTATCCGCTGCCCGGCCCGCTCGACCTCACCGGCCTCTTCGGCATCGCGGCCCTGGACCGGCCGGAGCTGAAGTTCCCCAAGTTCGTGGCCGGAACCCATCGCGACCTCGCGGAGGTCGAGTCGGCGTCGGCGCCGGACATCTTCGCCGCGCTGCGCGAGCGGGACGTGCTGCTGCACCACCCCTACGACTCGTTCTCCACCTCGGTCCAGGCGTTCCTGGAGCAGGCGGCCGGCGACCCGGACGTGCTCGCCATCAAGCAGACGCTGTACCGGACGTCGGGCGACTCGCCGATCGTGGACGCGCTCATCGACGCCGCCGAGTCCGGCAAGCAGGTCCTCGTCCTGGTCGAGATCAAGGCGCGCTTCGACGAGCAGGCGAACATCAAGTGGGCCCGCAAGCTGGAGGAGTCGGGCTGCCACGTGGTGTACGGCCTGGTCGGCCTGAAGACGCACTGCAAGCTGTCGCTCGTGGTGCGCCAGGAGGGCGAGACGCTGCGCCGCTACTCGCACGTCGGCACCGGCAACTACCACCCCAAGACGGCCCGGCTGTACGAGGACCTGGGGCTGCTCACCGCCGACCCGCAGGTCGGCGCCGACCTCTCGGACCTCTTCAACCGGCTGTCCGGCTACTCGCGCCGCGAGACCTACCGCCGCCTCCTCGTCGCGCCCAAGTCCCTGCGGGACGGCCTGGTCTCGCGCATCAACAAGGAGACGGCCCACCACCGCGCCGGGCGCCCCGCCTACGTACGCATCAAGGTCAACTCGATGGTCGACGAGGCCGTGATCGACGCCTGCTACCGGGCCTCGCAGGCGGGGGTGCCGGTCGACATCTGGGTGCGCGGCATCTGCGCGGCGCGCCCCGGAGTCACCGGGCTCTCGGAGAACATCCGGGTGCGGTCGATACTCGGGCGCTTCCTGGAGCACTCCCGGGTCTTCTCGTTCGGCAACGGCGGCGAGCCCGAGGTCTGGCTGGGCAGCGCCGACATGATGCACCGCAACCTCGACCGCCGCATCGAGGCGCTGGTCCGGGTCATCGACCCGGCCCACCGCGCGGCTATCACCCGGCTCCTGGAGACCGGCATGTCGGACACCACCTCCTCCTGGCACCTGGGCCCGGACGGGGAGTGGACCCGGCACGCCTCCGACGCCGACGGACAGCCGCTGCGCCACGTACAGGAGATGCTGATAGACGCCCGGAGGCGCCGGCGTGCTACGCCATGAGAAAACCCCGGGACCGGAGACCGCGGGGGACGTCCTGTCCCCGTATCTCCACGCGCAGGCGGGGGAATTCCTGCGCAGCCTCCGCCTCCACCGCGAGGCGGGGCCCGACAACGACGCCACCGAGGAGGCCGCGCGGGCGCTGCGGCGCGCCGCCCGCCGCATCAGCGGCACGCTGCACACCTTCCGCCCGCTGCTCGACCCGTCCTGGGCCGAACCGCTGCGTACGGAACTGGCCTGGCTCTCGGCCACGTTGGCCGGGGAGCACTCCTGCGCGGCCCGGCTCGCCCGGCTGCTCGACGGCCTCCAGCGGCTCTCCGGCAGCCCACAGGTGCCCGCGCCGCGCGGTGAGTCGGCGGCCGGGGCGCTGGCGGTGGGCGCGGCACGGGCGGGCGCGCTCCTCGACCGCCAGCTGACGCTGGCCCGCACCCGGGCGCACTCGGCGGCCCTGCAGGCGCTGGGCTCCTCCCGGTTCCACGCGGTGGCCGACGCGGTGGCTCTGCTCGCCAGTGAGGTGCCGCTGTCCAGCTCGGCGGCCGCGTACGCGGTGGAGGTGCTGCCGCCGTCCGCCCAACTCGCCGAGCAGCGGCTCGCCCAGGCGGTGGCCGCGCTGCCGCTGGCCCGCGCGGCCCATCCGTACAACGCGGAGGCCCTGGCCCAGCCCGGCGAGGCGCAGGACGCCCCCTGGCACCAGGTGCGGCTGCTGCTGCGGCTGCACCGGTACGCCCAGGAGGTGCTGCGCACCGGTCTGCCGCACGAGGACGACGACCGGCTGCTGCGGGCCGGGCGGGCGCTCGACCGGCACCGGGACGCCTCGGAGGCGGCCGCCGCCGCCGCGGCCGCCGCCCGCACCCCGAGGATCGCCCCGGCGACGGCGTACGCCCTCGGGGTGCTCCACGCCGATCAGCGCCACGAGGTGGAGGCGGCCCGGTTCGCCTTCCAGCGGATCTGGCAGCCGATGGCGGCGGTGACCGTGCAGGTGACCGCGCCGACGATGACCGCGCCGTGAACCGGGAGGGGCGGGTACCGGCGGCGGGCTGCGTCCTGTGGCGGCGCTCCACCTGGGGCGACCGCGGCCTGGAGATCTGCCTGGTCCATCGGCCGAAGTACGACGACTGGTCGCACCCGAAGGGCAAGCTCAAGCCGGACGAGGAGCCGCTCGCGGGGGCGGTCCGGGAGGTCCGGGAGGAGACTGGACACGCCTGTGTGCCAGGTGCCCGGCTGCCCACCGCGTACTACGTCGACGCGCAGGGCCGCCCCAAGGTGGTCGACTACTGGGCCGCCGAGGCCGCCGAGGGGCGTTTCGTACCCGGCGACGAGGTCGACCGGGTGCTGTGGCTGGCCCCGCCGGCCGCCCGCCACCGGCTCACCCAGCCCCGCGACCGGCAGCTGCTCGACGCCCTGCTGGACGTACTGCACGGGGCCTGAGGGGAAGGCGGGCCCGCGCCACCCCGGGGACGCCCTCCGGCGGCGTGCCGTTCACCCGCGCGGCCCGCTGAACACGAACCGGTAACGGTCGGCACCGCACTGTCCGACACGGTTCACCTTCCGTTCACTCTCCTCCGTCGGCGGCTTCACCTGTTCTGCCTAATTTCGGCCTTACACGGTGCGGGGTGACCCGCCCGACCGGACATCTCTTCGCACGCCGCCGTACAACGAACGGACACCGGCGGCTTCTGGAAGGAACACCCGAAAGTGAAGCTTCAGCGCAAGAACCGGCTCCGCGCCACCGCTCTCGGCGTCATCGCCGTGTCCAGCGCCCTGGCCCTCACGGCGTGCGGCAGCGACGACAACGACAAGAGTTCCGGCTCCACCGGCGGCACCGGCAAGACGAGCGCCGCGTCGAACATCAAGTGCGACGGCGCCAAGGGCCAGCTGCTGGCCTCCGGCTCCTCCGCGCAGAAGAACGCCATGGACCTGTGGGTCAAGAACTACATGGCGGCCTGCAAGGGTGTGGAGATCAACTACAAGGGCTCCTCGTCCGGCGAGGGCATCATCGCCTTCAACCAGTCCCAGGTCGGCTTCGCCGGCTCCGACTCCGCGCTGAAGCCGGAGGAGGTCGCCAACTCCAAGAAGGTCTGCACCGGCGGCCAGGGCATCAACCTCCCGATGGTCGGCGGCCCGATCGCGGTCGGCTTCCACCTTGAGGGTGTCGACAGCCTGGTCCTGGACGCCCCGACCGTCGCCAAGATCTTCAACAGCAAGATCAAGAACTGGAACGACGAGGCGATCGCCAAGCTGAACCCGTCCGCCAAGCTCCCGGACAAGGCGATCCAGGCCTTCCACCGCTCGCAGGACTCCGGCACCACCCAGAACCTCGGCAAGTACCTCGGCGCCACCGCCAAGGCCGACTGGCCGTACCCGGCCGAGAAGAAGTGGCCGGCCCCGGGTGGCCAGGCCGCCGCCGGCTCCTCCGACGTCGCCGCGCAGGTCAAGCAGACGGACGGCGCGATCGGCTACTTCGAGCTCTCGTACGCCACCGCGCAGTCCATCAAGACCGTGGACCTCAACACGGGCGCCGCCGCCCCGGTCAAGGCCACCCCGGAGAACGCCTCCAAGGCGATCGCCGCCGCCAAGATCAAGGGCACCGGCAAGGACCTGGCCCTGGGCCTGGACTACACCACCAAGGCCGACGGCGCCTACCCGCTCGTCCTCGTCACGTACGAGATCGCCTGCGACAAGGGCAACAAGGCCGACACCCTCGGCACGGTCAAGTCCTTCCTGACCTACACCGCCGGTGACGAGGGCCAGAAGATCCTGTCGGACGCCGGCTACGCGCCGATCCCGGCCGAGATCAACGCCAAGGTCCGCGAGACCGTCGCCGGTCTCCAGTAACACCTGTCGGGCCGACGGACGACCGCTGAACCGGTCGTCCGGAGGCCTCCGGGGCGGGGGTCCCGATCCGGCCCCCGCCCCCACCATCCGGTGCACCGCCGCCAGGGGACACCTGCCGTCCCCGCCCACAGACCGGAAAGATCAATGGCTTCCATAACCACGAACCCCCCGCCGCCACCGGCGGCTCCGGAACCCGCCCTGCGCCGTAAGTCCACCGGCCGCGCGGGCGACAAGGTCTTCCTCGGCCTCTCCCGGGGATCCGGCATCCTCCTGCTCGTCCTGATGGCGTCGATCGCCGTCTTCCTGAGCGTCCGCGCCGGCATGGCCATCTCGAAGGACGAGGGCAACTTCCTCACCACCTTCGACTGGGACCCCGCCGCGCAGAAGCCGGTCTTCGGCATCGCCGTCCTGCTCTTCGGCACGGTCGTCAGCTCGATCATCGCGATGGTCATCGCGGTTCCGATCGCTGTCGGCATCGCGCTGTTCATCTCGCACTACGCGCCGCGCAAGCTGGCCGCACCCCTCGCCTACGTCGTCGACCTGCTCGCCGCGGTCCCGTCGATCATCTACGGCATCTGGGGCGCCCTCGTCCTCGTGCCCTACCTCGAAGGCCTGAACTCCTGGCTCGACGAGTACCTGGGCTGGACGTACGTCTTCGAGAAGACCGAGGTCGGCGTCGCCCGCTCGCTCTTCACCGTCGGCATCCTGCTCGCGATCATGATCCTGCCGATCGTGACCAGCGTGAGCCGCGAAGTCTTCCTCCAGGTCCCGCGGATGAACGAGGAAGCCGCGCTGGCGCTGGGCGCCACCCGCTGGGAGGTCATCCGGCTGTCGGTGCTGCCCTTCGGCCGCTCCGGCATCATCTCCGCCTCGATGCTCGGCCTCGGGCGCGCGCTCGGCGAGACGATGGCCGTCGCCACGGTCCTCTCCCCCAGCTATCTGATCTCCCTCCACCTCCTCAACCCGGGTGGCGGCACCTTCGCCCAGAACATCGCGGCGAAGTTCGACGAGGCCAACCAGCTCGGCCGGGACGCCCTGATCGCCTCCGGCCTGGTGCTCTTCGTCCTCACCCTGCTGGTCAACGGCGCGGCCCGCCTGATCATCGCGCGCCGCAAGGAGTACTCGGGGGCGAACGCCTGATGTCGAACGCAACAGTCCAGGACACCCGCCCCGCCCCGTCCGCGCCGCGCAAGGGCAGCCTGAGCCGCCGGGGCCTGCCCCGCTGGGCCGGGGCCGCCTTCGGCGCCGCCGGCCTCGCGCTCGGCTGCGGCATCGGCCTCGTCGCGGACCTCCACAGCAAGGTCCAGTGGGGCCTGCTGTCCGCGATCCTGTTCGTCCTCATCTCGTACGTGGCCACCTCGGTCGTCGAGAACAAGCGCCAGGCCAAGGACCGCGTCGCCACCAGCCTCGTCTGGGTGTGCTTCATCCTCGCCCTGGTCCCGCTCATCTCCCTGCTGTGGACGACGATCAAGCGCGGCAGCAAGGCCCTGAACGGGGACTTCCTCTCGCACTCGATGAACGGGGTCACCGGCTTCGAGCCCGGCGGCGGCGTCTACCACGCGCTGATCGGCACCCTGGAGCAGGTCGGCATCGCCACCCTGATCTCCGCCCCGCTCGGCCTGCTGACCGCGGTCTACCTGGTGGAGTACGGCAAGGGCGCGCTCGCCAAGGCCGTGACCTTCTTCGTCGACGTCATGACGGGCATCCCGTCGATCGTCGCGGGCCTGTTCATCCTGACCCTGATGCTGATGTTCGAGCTCAAGCCGTCCGGCTTCATGGGCTCGCTGGCGCTGTCGATCCTGATGATGCCGGTCGTGGTCCGCTCCACCGAGGAGATGCTCAAGCTCGTCCCCAACGAGCTGCGCGAGGCCTCCCTCGCCCTCGGCGTGCCGAAGTGGCGCACGATCCTGAAGGTGGTCCTGCCGACCGCGATCGGCGGCATCACCACGGGCGTCATGCTCGCCATCGCCCGTATCGCCGGTGAGACCGCCCCGATCATGCTGCTCGTCTTCGGCAGCCAGCTGATCAACACCAACCCCTTCGACGGCGCCCAGTCCTCGCTCCCCTTCTACATCTGGGAGCAGTACCGGGTCGGCAGCGACGCGTCGTACGACCGCGGCTGGGCCGCGGCCCTGGTGCTGATCGCCTTCGTCATGATCCTCAATCTGGTGGCCCGCGGCATCGCCCGCTGGAAGGCCCCCAAGACCGGTCGCTGACGCGGCCATCTCAGCGACCCTTTCTCTCGCACGCTCGAAAGAAGCAGTGATCCCCATGGCCAAGCGAATCGACGTCAGCGGCCTGACCGCGTACTACGGCTCCCACAAGGCGATCGAGGACATCTCGATGACCGTGGAGCCCCGCTCCGTGACCGCCTTCATCGGCCCGTCCGGCTGCGGCAAGTCCACGTTCCTGCGCACCCTGAACCGGATGCACGAGGTCACCCCCGGTGGCCGCGTCGAGGGCAAGGTGCTCCTGGACGACGAGAACCTGTACGGCAAGGACGTCGACCCGGTCGCCGTGCGCCGTACGGTGGGCATGGTCTTCCAGCGCCCGAACCCGTTCCCCACCATGTCGATCTTCGACAACGTGGCGGCCGGGCTGCGGCTGAACGGCTCGTACAAGAAGAACCAGCTGGCGGACGTCGTCGAGAAGTCCCTCAAGGGCGCGAACCTTTGGAACGAGGTCAAGGACCGCCTCAACAAGCCCGGCTCGGGCCTGTCCGGCGGCCAGCAGCAGCGTCTGTGCATAGCCCGCGCGATCGCGGTCGAGCCGGACGTCCTCCTGATGGACGAGCCGTGCTCCGCGCTCGACCCGATCTCCACCCTCGCCATCGAGGACCTGATCGGCGAGCTGAAGGAGCGCTTCACGATCGTCATCGTGACGCACAACATGCAGCAGGCGGCGCGCGTCTCGGACCGTACGGCCTTCTTCAACCTGGCGGCCGTCGGCCAGCCCGGCCGACTCGTCGAGATCGACGAGACCGCGCGGATCTTCTCCAACCCGTCCGTCCAGGCGACCGAGGACTACATCTCGGGCCGCTTCGGATAGACCCCCAGCCGTCTGCGGTGCTGCATGGCGGTGCCACCGCAAGACGAAGGGCCCGCCCCCTGGTGTCAGGGGGCGGGCCCGTTTTACGTGCCGGGGACGCCGTTGGGGCGCGCGAGTTACGTGCCGGGGCGCCGTTGGGCGCGGAGGGCCTGGGCCGCGCTTCCACATGGGGTCGCCCGGTCTGCCTAGGGGCGCGGGGAACTGCGCGACCAGCCCCCACCGGCCCGCAGACAAAAAAAGGGGGCCCGGGGCCAAAGCCCCAAACCCCCACAGAACGGCTCAGCCGAAGAAGATCCGCACCACGAAATAGCTGCCCGCCGCGACGAGCGCAGCCGCCGGCATCGTGATGAACCACCCCAAGATGATGTTCTTCGCGACACCCCACCGCACCGCGTTGACCCGCTTGGTCGCCCCCACACCCATGATCGCCGAAGTGATCACATGCGTCGTGGAGATCGGCGCGTGGAACAGGAACGCCGACCCGAACATGATCGACGCCCCGGTCGTCTCCGCCGCGAACCCCTGCGGCGGATCCAGCTCGATGATCTTGCGCCCGAGCGTACGCATGATGCGCCACCCACCCGCGTACGTACCGAGCGACAGCATCGCCGCGCACGCGATCTTCACCCAGATCGGAATCTCGTCGCCCGCGGACTGCACATCGGCGATGACCAGGGCCATCACCACGATGCCCATCGTCTTCTGCGCGTCCTGGAGGCCGTGGCCGAGCGCCATGCCGGCCGCCGACACGGTCTGGGCGATACGGAAGCCGCGCTTCGCCTTGTGCGGGTTGGCCTTGCGGAACATCCACAGGATCGCGCACATCACCAGATAGCCGACGACGAGGCCGACCACCGGCGAGATGAACATCGGGATGACGACCTTGTCGAGCACGCCGTTCCAGTGGACCGTCGTGCCACCCGCGAGCGCCGCGCCGACCATGCCGCCGAACAGGGCGTGCGAGGACGAGGACGGCAGCCCGAAGTACCAGGTCACCAGGTTCCAGATGATCGCCCCGACCAGCGCGGCGAACAGGATCCCCATCCCCTTGTTGCCCTCGGGGGTGGCGATCAGGCCTTCACTGACGGTCTTGGCGACGCCACTGCCGAGGAAGGCACCGGCCAGGTTCATGACGGCGGCCATCGCCAGCGCCGCACGCGGAGTCAGCGCCCGCGTCGAGACGGAGGTCGCGATGGCGTTCGCCGAGTCGTGGAACCCGTTCGTGTACGTGAATCCGAGCGCGACCGCGATGGTCACGACCAGTGCAAAGGTGTCCACGAAGCTCAGGACTCCTTGACGGCGATGGTCTCCACCGTGTTCGCCACGTGCTCGAAGGCGTCGGCGGCCTCTTCGAGTACGTCCACGATCTGCTTGAGCTTGAGCACCTCAATGGCGTCGTACTTGCCGTTGAAGAGATGGGCGAGCAGCTTGCGGTGGATCTGGTCGGCCTGGTTCTCCAGACGGTTGACCTCGATCCAGTACTCGGTGAGGTTGGACATCGTCCGCAGGTTCGGCATGGCCTCGGCGGTCAGCTCGGCCGCCCGGGCCAGCACCTCGATCTGCTGCTCGACGCCCTTCGGCAGTTCCTCGACGTTGTAGAGGACGACGAGGTCGACGGCCTCCTCCATGAAGTCCATGATGTCGTCGAGGCACGAGGCGAGGTTGTAGATGTCCTCGCGGTCGAACGGCGTGATGAAGGAGGAGTTCAGCTGGTGGAAGATCGCGTGGGTGGCATCGTCCCCCGCGTGCTCCGCTGCCCGCATGCGCTCCGCGATCTCGGCCCGGGACGCGGAGTCCGCTCCGAGCAGTTCCATGAGGAGCTTCGAGCCCGTGACGATGTTGTCCGCGGATGCGGAGAACATGTCGTAGAAGCTCGTCTCCCTGGGGGTCAGACGAAAGCGCACGTGGGGTCCTCGGGGTGCTTTGGATTCGGTCAGGCTGATGCTAGGCGCATCATCCGGCCACGGCTAACCGGCGTACTTCAGTGTCGCCCATCAGGCACAGTGATCAGCACGGGCCCCCGGCCCGTTTCCGGGCCCGCTTTCGCAGGGTTCGTTACCCTATACCCATGAGGGGTATCCACCCCCTCTTCGCACAACGGGAGGACGCGATGACGACCACCGAGCCCGCCGAGCCGGACACCGTCCTCACGGACCAGCCGCACACGGTGCACGGCTACCACAAGCAGAAGGACGAGCACCTCAAGCGGCTGCGCCGCATCGAGGGCCAGATCCGCGGGCTCCAGCGCCTGGTGGACGAGGACGTCTACTGCATCGACATACTCACCCAGGTCTCCGCGTCCACCAAGGCCCTCCAGTCCTTCGCCCTCCAGCTCCTGGAGGAACACCTGCGCCACTGCGTGGCGGACGCGGCGGTGAAGGGGGGCGGGGAGATCGACGCGAAGGTAGAAGAGGCAACAAAGGCAATCGCCCGCCTGCTGCGCACGTAAGGGGTGGGGGTCCCCCCCCTCACCCCGCACGTAGGGGCAGGGGGTTCCCCGCACCCCCTAACACCCCGCTGTGGGCATGCGTGCCGCTAGGGGCGATGGGGGTCCCCCCTGCTCAAGCGGAGTCGAGAGCTTGGGGGAGGGTGGGCACAGCGGCGCACCCGTCCCGCCGTGCTGCGCAACTTGCCTTGACCCCGGACGCAGGCGGCACGGCGCGTTCCCGCACGCAAGCGAACCCGCCCCGGCCGCCTGGCCGAAAAGCGGCAGCCCGGTCACGCGCGCCCGCCCGGTTGGCCGGATTCAGCCCCCGCTCCCCGCACGCCCCTCGGGCTCGACCTTGAGTACCTCGTCGATCAGGTCCGGACTGAGCCGCTCCCCGTCCGCGGCCGACGCGGCGATCATCAACTCACCGCACAGCTCGATCTCGACGAGGGCCACGTGGTCCTGGACGGTTGTGCTGCGAAGCCCGGCCACGCACCTCACCCCTCTACCCCTCTTTCTGCCGTCGTCGGCTTCCTAGCGTAGGGAGGAGGACACACACCGCGCATGGCACGGACGGACCATTTCCGCCACCGCCCATGACTGAATTCCCGAACGCCCCCCGAACCCCTATGACTCGATCTTTCCGGCGTAGATGTCCCGGGCCGCCGGCAGCCGTACGGCCGCGGGCACCCCGAACCCGTACAGCAGCGTGGTCGAGGCGACCGCGACCGTACGCCCCCCGTTGACGTAGCTGAACTGCTGGCGCAGCTTGCGCAGCAGCCCCTGCGCGTCGAAGTACGCGTCGAACGGCACCGCGCCCTTCGACCTGCCGAACCCTTTCGCCGCCGCCGCCAGCGATCCGCGCGCGTGCGGCCCGGCCGCGCCCGCCGCGCGGGGGATGTCGGCGGTACCCCGGTAGTGCCGGACCCGGACGCCCGCCAGGTCCTCCTCGCCCATGAACCTCACCGCGCCCGCCCCGCGCAGCAGTTCGGCCGCGACCATCGGGTCGGTGACCCCGCCGGTGACCAGGTTGCCGTCGGGCAGCGTCGCCGTGTCGACCCGGACCCATTTGCCGGCGGGGACGCCCGCGCCCCGGTTCTTCATGTACAGCGCGCCGGGCGCCAGCAGTTCGGTGATCGGCCGGTGCTCCTCCGCGCCCGCCGCGTCCTTGGGCAGCACGACCTTCAACTGGCCCATGCGGCGCGTGAAGTCGTACACCCCCTCGCCCCGGATCGTGACGCGCGTCCCGCCCACGGCCATCTCCATGGAGGTACTGGCCTTGGAGCTGCGGGCGGCCACCAGGGCGTCGACGGCCCGCGCCACCACCTGGCCCGGCTCGGCCGTCCGCCCGTCAGGACCGGCGGAGCCCGAGGAGCCGCCGGCCCCGCACCCGGCGACGAGCACGCCCGCGGCGGTCACCGCGGCCGCCGTCACGCCGGTCACGACGGCGCCGGCGAAGCCCGCGCCACCACGCCTCTGCCGCCGCACCGTCATCGCCGTCAAACCCCCAACCACCGTCCACGACCCGCCGCACCACCCGCCCCGCTTAACGACCGCGTCCCCACCCCGGTCACGCCCGCGCCCGGCCCTGGGTACCGTGGCCGGGTGCCCCACCAAGCCTCATCCCCTGAGCACCGCACCACCACGACGGAACGCGGCAGCTTCGCCCACGCCCGCTGCACCTGCGGCTGGACCGGCCCCGCCCGCCGCTCCCGCGACAGGGCCAGAACGGACGCGGAGCAGCACGAGTCGGCGGACTAGGACTCAAGTCCCTTCCCGTTCGAAGAACGGGGACGGTTCGAACGGGACGGTTCGGAACCCGACCGTCCGGGAAGACCTCCCCGCATGGACCGGCGTTCCCTCCTCGCCGCGGGGGCCGCGGGCGCCGCCCTCGCCGCCGCCACGGCGTCCGCCTGCACCTCCGGCGCCCCCCGCGAGCAGCCCTCGAAGTCCGGGCCGCCCACGGCCACCGGCGGCACCGGGCGCCCCTCCGCCGGCACCTCCCCGGCCGCCTGGACCGCCCTCGCGCGCTCGCTCGCCGGGTCCCTCGTCCGGCCCGGCGACGCCGCGTACCCGACCGCCCGCCAGCTCTACAACACCCGCTTCGACAGCCTGGAGCCGGCGGCCGTCGCGTACGTGGCGAACGACTCCGACGTGCGGGAGTGCCTGGCGTTCGCCCGCGCCCACCGCACTCCCGTCGCCCTGCGCAACGGCGGCCACTCGTACGCCGGGTGGTCCTCCGGCACCGGCCGCCTCGTCCTCGACGTGTCGAAGCTGAACCGCGTCCGCGCCGACGGCGCCACCGCCACGGTCGGCGCGGGCGCCCGGCTGCTCGACGTCTACCTCGCCCTGGGCAGGACCGGCCGTACGATCCCCGGCGGTTCCTGCCCCACCGTCGGCATCACCGGGCTCACCCTCGGCGGCGGCCACGGAGTCGCCACGCGCGCGTACGGGGCGACCTGCGACAGCCTCACCTCCGCGACCCTGATCACCGCCGACGGCAAGCGGCTCACCGCCGACGCCGACCGCGAGAGCGACCTCTTCTGGGCCCTGCGCGGCGCGGGCAACGGCAGCTTCGGCGTGGTCACCGAGCTCAGCTTCCGTACGCACGACGCCCCGCGGGCCGTCACCGCGTATCTGACCTGGCCCTGGGCGAGGGCGCGGGCGGTGATCGAGGCCTGGCAGGAGTGGGGCCCCGACCAGCCCGACGAGATCTGGTCCGCCGCCCATCTCGCGGCGGCCGCGGGCGGCGCGGGGGCGGGGGCGGCCCCCACGGTCGGCGTCTCCGCGTTCTCGCTGGGCTCCTACGGCGACCTCCAGAACGCCGTGGACCGCCTCGCCGACCGCGTCGGCGCCCCCGCCGCATCCGTCTCGCTGCACCGCCACGGCTACACCGACGCGATGCTCGCGTACGCCGGGTGCGCGGCCCTCTCCGAGGCGCAGTGCCACCTCGCGGGCGCCACCCCCGGCCGCACCGCGCAGGGCGCCCTCCAGCGCGAGACGTACGCCGCCCGGTCCGCGTTCTTCGACCGGGCGGTCCCGGCCGACGGGGTACGGGCCCTGCTCGCCAGGACCGAGGCCTTCGGGCGTGTGCCGGTGGGGCAGGGCGGCGGGGCGGGCAGCGTGGCGCTCACGGCGCTCGGCGGGGCGCTGAACCGCGTGTCACCGACGGCGACGGCGTTCGTGCACCGCCGCTCGCGGGTGCTCGCGCAGTACATCGCCGCCTGGCGCCCGGGCACCCCGGGAACGGCCCAGCGGGCATGGCTGAATACCACCCATGACGCGCTCAGCCGGTACGCCAACGGGGCCGCCTACCAGAACTACGCCGACCCGGAACTGAAGGACTGGCGCAAGGCGTACTACGGCGCCGCCGCGCCCCGGCTCGCCGAACTCAAGCGCCGCTACGACCCGACGCGCGTGTTCGACTTCCCACAAGCGCTGTGAAGAGAGAGCGGGGCGAACCGCCTTACGCCGCCAGGTCGTTCTCTCCCGGCCCCGCACCCGTACCCGACTTCCCCGCTCCCGACCGCTGCTCGGGCAGGTCCACGGCGAGCCGCAGCGAGGACTGCCCGGCGCGCCGCGACCGTACGAGACGGCCCAGCCGGGGCGACCGGGCCACCGTCGACACCAGCGGGGTCAGCAGCATCAGGGCGAGCGGCGCGAGCAGCAGCGTGACGGCGGTGCCCAGGGCGAAGCCGCCGACCACGTCCGTGGGGTAGTGCACGCCCATGTAGACCCGGCAGAAGCCCTCGGCGAGCGCGAGCCCGATGGCGAGGAGTCCGAACTTGCGGTGCGCGACGAAGAGTCCGGCGCCGATCGCCATCGACATCGTGGCGTGGTCGCTCACGAACGAGTAGTCCGTCTTGCCGTCCACCAGGACGTCGAGCCCCTTGTGGGAGACGAAGGGCCGGGGCCGCTCCACGAATCCCCTGATGGGGATGTTGACGAGCAGCGCGATCCCGGCGCCGAGCGGCGCCCAGACGAGGGCCGCGAGGGAGGCCGGGGCGCTCTCGCGGTCCTCGCTGCGCCGCAGGCTCCACCAGCACCAGAGCACGACGAGGACGAGGGCGAGCAGGATGCCGTACTCGCCGACGAACTCCATGACGCGGTCGAACCACGTGGGGGCGGAAGCGGCGAGTCCGTTGATGTCGTAGAGCAGGCTGACGTCCGGGTTCGACCCGTCCAGCGCGAGTCCAGCCATGCCGAGGCCCCTTGCCTGTGCGTGTAGCTACCAACCCCCGTGGTCAGTACTCCTGCGGTCACTGTCCACTGAACGGCCTGAACGGCCCTCGCGTTCCACTCTCCACGGAATGATCACCACGACGTTACCGAAGAGAGACTCATCGTCGCAGCTCAGGGCCATGGCCTGACGGAGAGTGCCGACGAGATCCGGCCACTCCGTACCGCCGGTCACGTACCCGGTTTGAACGTCGGCAACGCGGCGGCGCCGTCCTTGGTGACCCGGGTCGCGCCGAAGTAGTCCGGCGCGTCGATCTTGTCGAAGCGGATGACGGCGCCGGTGTAGGGCGCGTTGATCATGTAGCCGCCGCCGACGTAGAGGCCGACGTGGTGGATGGCGCGGGAGTTGGTGAGGTCGTCGGAGAAGAAGACGAGGTCACCGGGGAGGAGCTCGCCGCGGGAGGGGTGCGGGCCGGCGTTGTACTGGTCGTTGGCGACGCGCGGCAGCTCGATCCCGATGCTCGCGTAGGCGGCCTGGGTAAGCCCCGAACAGTCGAACCGCCCCCCTTGCTCGGCGGTCCCCTCCCCACCCCAGAGATACGGCGTCCCGAGCTTCTGCTGCGCGTAGTAGATGGCCCCGGCGGCCTGCTGGGAGGGCTGGACGCGGGTGGTGGGGCGGGCGAAGCTTTTTTCGAGGGTGCGGATGGTTTTGACGTAGCCCTGGGTCTCGCTGATCGGCGGGACGCCACCTGCCTTGATGACCCGGTACGCCCCCGCGTTGTACGCCGCGAGCATGTTGTTCGTGTTGTCGCCCGGCACGTTCCGTACGTACTTGGCGAGTTCGCAGTCGTACGAGGCGGCGGAGGGAATCGCGTCCTGGGGGTCCCAGATGTCGCGCTTCCCGTCCCCGTTGCCGTCGACGCCGTGCGCGGCCCAGGTGTCGGGGATGAACTGGGCGATGCCGCGCGCGTCGGCGTGGCTGGTGACGTCCGGTTTCCAGCCGCTCTCCTGGTAGAGCTGGGCGGCGAGCAGCGCCGGGTTGATGGCGGGGCAGAGGTTGCCCCACTTCTGCACGATCGGCTGATAGATCGCCGGAACGGCGCCCTTGGCCAGGGCGACGGACTGACCGCCGCCCCCCGAAGCGAGCCCCGCCGCCGCCGAGTACGTGCCCACGACGAGCAGCGCGATGAAGCTCAGACACGCCCCGACCGCGATTCCGCCGACCATCCAGACCTTGCGCACCCCTCAACCCTCCCCCATCCGGGCGGGATTCAGCGCTCATTCTCCGCCTGCGGCACGGCTATTTTCCGACGAACCCGGTACACATGATGCTCGCGTACTCCTTGGTGCCCCTCACATGGTGGAACTGGACAGTCCAGCTTCCCGGATCGCGGCTGACCGGGATGGACTTGAACGTCCTGTCCTCGACGTGGTCCTCGAAGTCGTCCGGGTACGTGAGGATCTTCGGCGTCGTGGGCTGGTTGTCGCGGAACAGGTCGACCGGCTTGCTGGCGTATCCGAGCGAGAGGTTCTGGCCGGAGCCCGGGATCGGCTGTCCGGTGTTCGCGTCGATCTCGTGCGGGGGCTTCACGGACACCGAGACGTAGTACGGCTTCGCCGTGGACTCCGCGTACTTCAGCCAGACCTTGATGCGTATCTTCCCGGTGAGGGCCGAGCCCATGGGCGCGTCGGGGTCGTCCGCCTGGACCACGGAGACCAGCAGGTACTCCTGGCGCTCCTCGGGCGGCAGGTTGCAGCTCCCTGCCTGACCGTCAGGCGTCCAGTAGTCCCGTGACGGCTTGGTCGCCTCGATGTACCGCGGTCCGCCCTGCTTTGTGCCGCCCCCACTGGGCGCGGTGTCGCTCTTCGTCGGCCCGGGCGAGGACGACGAAGGGCCGCCCCCGCGCGCTGACGTGCCGTCACCGCCCTTGTCCCCGGGCAGCAGCCAGATCGTCGCGGCCCCCGCCACTCCCAGCACCAGCCCGATCGTCGCGGCCACCAGCCATGGTGACGTCCGGCGCGAGCGGTCCCCGGCATCGACGGCCGTGGGCGCCGGAGCAGCCATGTGGGTCGGTGTGTAGTCGGGCGGAGGCCCGGCCACGCCCGCCGTGGCCGTGGGCAGATCGTGCGGTCCTGGCAGCCGCGTCGGCGTGTACGCCGGTACCGCGTCCGCCAGCCCCGACAGCGGCCGGTAGAACTCGTCCTCCACCAGCGCCGAGTCCACGGCGCACCGGCGGATCACCTCCGCGGCGTCCGGCCGGACGGCCGGGTCCTTGGCCACGCAGGCCTGGATCAGCTCGGCCAGTCTCGGCTCGACCCCCGCCAGGTCGATCTGCTCGTGCACCGCACGGTAGGAGACACCCGCGGCCTCGCCCACACCGAACGGCGCCCTCCCCGTAGCCGCGAACGCGATCGTCGCCCCCAGGGCGAACACGTCCGCCGGGTCGGCGACCTCGTTGCGGATGAGGACTTCCGGGGCCGTGTAGCCGGGGGTGCCGGGGGCGACGCCCGGCTGGGTCAGGGCCGTGTCCGCGGCGGCGCGTGCGATGCCGAAGTCGATGAGCTGGGGGCCCTGTGGGGCCAGGATGACGTTCTGGGGCTTGAGGTCCCGGTGCGTCACCCCGTACGCGTGCACGCTCGCGAGCCCCTCCGCCAGCGCCGCGAACAGCTTGCGGCAGGTGTCGGGCGGGAACGGGCCCCGGTCGGCGACGGCCCGGCTGAGGGTCGGCCCGGAGACGTACTCCGTGGCGAGCCAGTACGGCGGCGCCGCCAGCGACGCGTCGATCAGGTTCGCGGTGTACGCGCTGCGCACCGCCCGTACCGTCTCGGCCTCACGGCGGAAGCGGGCCAGCGCCTCGGGGTGGTCGGTGATCTCGTCCTTGATCACCTTGAGCGCGACCAGCCGCCCGCCCGGCGAGCGGCCGAGGTAGACCATGCCCATCCCGCCCGCGCCCAGCCGGGCGAGCAGGGCGTACGTACCTATGTGTGCCGGATCCCGGGGCCTGAGCGCGTCCACCGCACGACTCTGTCATGCAACCCTCAGCCACCTCACGCCCGTTGACCCACTTGTGATCACTTGGCTGATTACCTGCATCCGAAAATGGTCACTTGACGTACACGGCTGCGCACTACTCAGGGCTCGCCTCCCCTCCCCCATCGTTGCTAGGTTGCGTCGGCAAGTAAAGGGAACCAAAAGGCACGGCAACGGGGGAACGGGCGCACATGGCACTCAGCGCGCAGTGGGAAGAGCTCTTCGCGGGCACTTCGACCAGGCCGGGCGGGCAGGAACCGCCCGCCGCCGGGATGCGGCTCGCGTCTGCCAACGGCAAATCTGCCAACGGCACAGACAGCGGCGCGCCTGACATCCAGTTCAGCAAGGCCCCCTGGAGCTCCGCCGGCAAGGTCGCCGGGGAGCTGCGCACCGGCACGGCCGGCGCGCTCGCCGACCTCGATTCGGCCTCCGAGGGCGTCACCGCCGGTACGGAGGGCTTCGGCGCCACGGCCGCCCTGGAGGAGATCCGCACGTCCTGGAAGGACCGGCTCGGCACGGTGCGCGACGAGTGCGGGCGCCTCGACGGGGTACTCAAGAGCGTCGGCAAGGAGTTCGGCGAGACCGATGTGAAGGTCGGCAACGACGTGAAGGCCGTCGCCCCGGCCGAGCCGAAGGGGCGGTGACCCGCCCGTGCCCACCTGGCAGCAACTGCGCGATGTGAAGCTGTCCGAGTTCAGCGACGCCGCCGACGGCTGGGGCAAGGTCAGCAGCCGGGCCAACTCCGCCAAGGACCGCGTCGACAACGAGATGCGCGCGAAGATCCACGAGACGCAGCAGAGCAGGACCGCCGAGGGCGCGGTCGGCGACCTCGGCCGGCTCAGCCGCAACTACCAGTACCTGCACACCGAGTGCGGTCTCGTCCGTACCGCGCTCGACGGGCTCGCCACCGAGCTGGCCGCGCCGCAGAAGAAGCTGAAGCAGGCGCTGGAGGACGCGGAGAACCTGAAGTTCACGGTCCAGCCGGACGGGTCGGTGAAGTACCCCACCACCGTCGCTGTCACCGTCCCGCTCGCCCCGGGCCCCGGCGTCGCCAGGCCGGGCGCCCCGGTCCCGTTCCTGGCCGGCAAGGGCGAGGGCGGGGGCGACCCGAACAAGGCGCAGGCCGAGGACATCGCCGAGCGGATCGCCGGGGCGGTGCGGGACGCGGGCGAGATCGACGGCCGGTACGCGGGCGTCCTGCGCCGCCTCAAGTCCCCGCCGGGCATCGACGTCACCGACGAGATGCTGGTCGACGCGGCGGCGGACACCAAGGACGTCCAGAAGAACGCGAAGTTCCTGCCGGAGTCCGGCATCCCCAAGGGGAAGTCGCCCGCGGACAACAAGAAGTGGTGGGACGGCCTGAGCCAGGAGGAGCGCGACGAGTACGCGACCCTCTACCCGGCGGCCGTCGGCGCCCTCGACGGCGTACCGGCCACGGTCCGCGACGACGCCAACCGGATGGTGCTGGCGGAGACGCGCGCGCAGGTCGCGGTCGACATAAAGAAGCTCGGCCCGGAGCCCACCCAGTACGTCCAGAACCCCAACGGCGAGTACCCCAAGGTCATCACCAACCCGGCCTACTCCCAGTGGCACAAGGACAAGGATCGCCTCCAGAACAAGCTCAAGGGCATGGACGCGATCCAGTCCCGCTTCGACCGTACGGGTACAGCGAGCCGCCCCGGTGAACGCCCGCTCCCCGAGGCATTTCTCCTCGGCTTCAACGCGGACGGCATCGGCCGCGCGATCGTCGCCAACGGCAACCCGGACACGGCGACACACACCTCCGTCTACGTGCCCGGTACCGGAACGAACCTCGAAGGCATCAACGGCGATATCGGCCGCATGGAGAAGCTCTGGCGAACCAGCTCGGACATCTCCCGTGGGGCAAGCGTCTCGACGATCACCTGGTTCGGCTACGACGCCCCGCAGAACATCTTCACGGACGCCCCCCAGAGCGGTTACGCGAACGAGGGCGGCCCGATCCTCAACAACTTCCTGGGCGGCCTGCGCGCCTCCCACGAGGGCGACCCGGGCCATCTGACCGCCGTCGGCCACAGCTACGGCAGTACGGTCATCGGCTCGGCCGCCCGCCAGGGCACCCTGCCCGTCGACGACGTCTTCGTCGCGGGCAGCCCTGGCGAGCAGGTCGGCCACGCCTCCGAGATGGACGTGCCCAAGGGCCATGTCTGGGCGGCCAACGCCGACAGCGAGCCGTTCCTCAAGGGCGTCCCGATCCCGTTCGTCGGGGACGACAAGTACGGCGGCGTCAACATCCCCTTCATCACCAGCGACCCCGTCCCCGAGATAGGCGGCTGGGGCCACGCGCCGAAGAAACTCGACATCGACATCCTGCCGTCCTGGCTCGACGGCGACGGCATGAGCGTCGTCAAACCCCTCACCCCGAGCAACCCGGACTTCGGCGCCAACATCGTCGCCACGGACGGCTCCCGGGGCCACAGCGGCTACTGGGACGAGGGATCCCAGAGCCTCCTCAACCAGGCCCGGGTCACGGTGGGCCAGTACGACAGGGTGAAGCTCCTTGACCAGTAACGCCAGGAACACGCGTCTCAGCAGGCCGGTCCGGCTCGCCGCGCTGGCCGCTGCCGCACTCACCGCCACGACAGGATGCACCGCCATGGACAACGACGGACTCGACTACACACCCGAGACGAAGGCCGTCAAGGACGCCGAAGACCTGTCCCGGCGGCAGTCCAGTCTCATCCTGGACGCCTCCGGCCTGAAGCAGTACGGCACGACGAACGGCGGCCCGTATGCCGACCCCTGCCCGAAGGTCGAGCACGGCTACCGCGTAAAGCACAGCTGGATGGTCTACGGCCCCTCCCGCGAAGTCCTCTCCGCCGCGCTGCGGCGCCTGCACGAGGAACTGCCCAAGCAGGGCTGGAAGGTGTACCGCTTCGAGAAGGCCAACTCGAAGGCCCAGCAGATGCAGCTCGACGTCGAGGACATGAAGCTGCACCACACGGCGACGATCGAGGAGGACTTCGCCTCCCGCGATCCGAAGGCATCCAAGTGGGAGAAGGCGGGCCGCGACGGCTTGTTCGTCATGCTGGACTCGCCTTGCTACGTCGACCCGGAGTACAAGGCCGGCGACCAGTAGGCGTGGGCTGACGCCTCAGCAGCCGTCCCCCACGGCCAGCCGATAGAGCGCCGCCGTGGTCGTCCCGAACACCACGCTGTACGACACGTCCGGGTCGTCCCCGCCCTGCTGGTAGCCGCCTATGACGCCCACCACGGACCCGTCCGCCGCCGCCCAGGGGCTGCCGCTGGTGCCGCCGGGGTAGTCGGGGCACTCGACGCGCTGCTGGGTGTCGCCGTAGGCCGTCGCGCGCGTGGTGCAGGTCTGCGGGGTGTCGGCGTCGCCCGCGTAGCCGGTCACCGTGACCGTGCCGCCCGCCGGGACGTCGGTGGCCAGCGGCGCCGCGCCCACCGCGTCCTCGACCTGAGCCCCGGTCAGGGACCCGGGGCCCAGGACCGCGAAGGCCACGTCGTCGTCCTCGTTCTCGTCCTCCGACCAGGCGTCGTCCACGTACTTCTCCTTGACCGGCCACGTCCCGTACGGCGCCTGCCCGTCCCGGTAGCCGGGTACGAACACCGCGTCGTCCTGGTCGTCCAGGCAGTGCGCCGCCGTGACGATCACGTCGTGCCCCTCACTGCGCACCACCGACGCCGTACAGAAGTGGTCCCCGTCCAGACCCCCGTCGAACAGCGCGCCCACGCGCGCGTTGGCGGCCGTGGCGGGCGCCGTGACGGTCGTACCGGCCGATCCGGCCTCCCGGTCCCCGTACCCGGGGACCACCAGGAGCACGGCCACCGCCGACAGGGCCCGCAGCTGGGAGACGTGTCTCATGGCCCCGACCGTGCCGCGCGGACCTGAGAGCAACCCTGGAACTTTTCTGAGAAGAGTCTGTGAAGCGCCCCCGGAAGCGCCCGGCGCGAGTTCCACTCAAGCGAACGGGCCCAGAGTGCATCAACGACAGTCATTGCCCGGAGTCACCCTCCGTGATACACAGAGTGACCATACGTAATCCGTAGAGAACCGGTCCACCGCAGGTCAGGGCGGTGCGATCGGCACAGCTGTGCGGTTTCGAATAAAGAGAGCCGCCAAGTCGACATACTCGGGCGGTTTCATCAGCGAAGATAGAGCCTGACCCATGCCATGGGGCAGGGGCATCGAACTACCCGACAGGGGCGGTGAGTTACGTGTACCTGGCAGCAGAAAAGGGCGACATCACCACGATCATCGGCGGGATCGCGCCCAACTGGGGGCCGTTCGGGAGCCTGGGCAACGAGGCCCGGGTGATGGTCGAAGTCGTGATGGCCGTGGCCATCCTGCTGTGCCTCGGCATCGCCGTCTGGGGCGCCGCCAAGCAGAGGATCGGTGCGACCGCGCTGCGCGACACGTTCAGCGCGGAGCAGGGCAAGGGTCTGATCGTGGCCGGGCTGACCGGAGTCTTCATCATCGGCTCGCTCGGCACGCTGTTCACCATCGTGTACGGGATGGCGGTCTGACCCGTCCTCAGGTCCGGCTCCGTCCCGCCGTGTTCGTCCCCCAGGGTCCGCCCAGGCCCTTCCCCACACCATCCGTCCGTCGTGCCCACCGGCTGAGGTTGCGTCTCCCTGATGTCGAGTCACCACACCGCGCCCGCGCGGGAACCAGCACGGCTACCGTCGTACTACACGACGGACCAGCGAAGGGTTGAGGGGGCGGACGCGGCATGAGCCTCGGCGACGAGCACGACTCCAGGCGCACGGAAGACGCGTACAGCACCGTCGGCGGTACGCGCCAGACGCGCACCCGGCTGCCCGAGGGCGAGGGCGCCGACGTGTACGGCGGCGCCCGCCGCCCCGTCCGGGCCTCGCGCTCCCTGCTCACGGTCGTCGGCGTGGTGGTCCTCCTCGTCGGCGCGATCGCCTTCGCCAACCGGGGCGACGGCGGCGACGGCTCCTCCGACGACCCCAAACAGTCCGACACGAAGCCGACGGCGGCGAGCGGCGTGAACCCGGTCCAGGGCAAGACGGCCGGCATCGCGACGGGCTTCCCCCAGACGGAACAGGGGGCGCAGTCGGCGGCGGCGAACTACGCGGTGGCGCTGGGCTCCGACGGCATGTTCAACACCGCGCACCGGCACAGCATCGTCGAGGCCGTGGCCGACGCCACCAGCAAGGACAAGCTCCAGGCGGGGTTCGACGCCAACTACTCGCCCGGCCTCAACCAGCAGATCGGCCTCACCGCGGACGGCGCCGCGCCCGTCGGCACGACGTTCGTCAACCGGACGGTCCCGGCGGGCACCAAGGTGCTGAGCTACTCGCCGCAGGCCACGAACGTCGACGTGTGGTGCATCGGCCTGTTCGGCCTCACCGGGGAGAAGTCCACCAAACCGGTCACGACCAACTGGTTCACGATGACGCTGAAGCTGGCCTGGAACGGGTCGGACTGGAAGGTCCTGGAGACCGCGCAGAAGAAGGGCCCGACACCGGTCACCGGCGACAACACCGTGTCCGGCTCCGAGGAGATCGCGAACGCCGTGAAGGAATTCGGAGGGTTCACGTATGCCCGGTAGCCCTCGCAGCCGTATCCGCGCGCTCGTCACTTCGGTAACCGCTCTGCACACGGCCGTCTTCCTGTTCGCCGCCCGCGCGGCAGCGGCCCCGACGCCGACGCCGACGACGCCCGGCACGTCGCCGTCACCCGCGCCGGACAAGAGCGGCAACCCCTGCTCGCTGATCTCCGGGCCGGCCCGGGACTACTGCGACAGCGGGTCCTCGGGCGCGCCACAGAGGGGCGGCGGCACCGTCGCCCCCGGCGACCCCGCAGACCCCCTCAACTCCCTCGCCCGCGGCTGCGCCGACGCCGCCGTCTGGGTCGTCGACACGCTCTCCAAGTTCGTGAAGACCGCCGCCAAGGTGGACTTCACCAACCCCGCCTTCCTCGGCCGCTACGCCGTCGTCTTCGCCGCCGCCACCATCCTCACGCTCGTCCTGTGGCTGCTCGCCGTCACCAAGCGGGCGATCCGCGGGGTGCCGCTGACCACCGCGATCTCCGAGGCCGTCGGGTTCCTCTGGCTCACCGTGCTCGCCTCCGCGTTCACCCCGCTGATCCTCTACACCGTCGTCAACGCCACCGACGCCGTCACCGACGTCATCGCCGCCGGCACCGGCGACCAGACCGACGTCTTCTTCGGGTCGTTCTCGGCCGCCCTGAAGAAGGGCACGGACATCGGCGGCGGCCCGATCATGCTGATCGTCGTCTCCCTGGTCACCATCCTCGCGGCCGGCATCCTCTTCCTGGAGCTCTACATCCGCGCCCTCCTGCTGTACGTGGGAGCGCTGCTCGGCGTCGTCGTGTACTCGGGACTCGTCGACAAGAACATGTGGGGCCACGTCCGCCGCTGGGCCGGGATCATGATCGCGATCATCCTGGTCAAGCCCATCATCGTGATCGTGCTGAGCCTCGCGGGCGCGCTCTCGGCGGGCAAGGGGCCGGACTCCTTCCAGGCGGTCGTCTCCGGCCTCGCCATCATCCTGCTGGCCATCTTCGCCTCCGCGATGATCTACCGCTTCGTCCCCGGCTTCGGCGACGAGATCGCCGCCGCCCGCACCAACCGCAAGCAGGCCACCGACGGCTCCCAGGCGGCCGCCGTGATCTCCTCCCCGGCCGCCCTGGTCTCCCAGGGCATCAAGACCCACAGCAGCCGCGGCAACCAGGGCAACAACAACGCCCAGCCCCGGCCCGCCAACCCGATGTCCGGCGGCGTGGCCGCCCACAGCAGCCGGGGCTCCGGCGGCGGTGGTGGCGGTGGCGGTGGCGGATCTGTCCCCTCCGCCGCACCCCCGCCCCGTAACGGCTCCGGACCCACCAGCGGCACCCCGCACAGCAGCCGCAACACCGGCAACAAAGGCAACAACAGCACAGGAGGTGGAGGGCGTTGACGACCCAGTCCCATCCGGTCTCGCCCCGCCGCACGTATCTGATCGGCCGGGCCAGGCCGTCGGCCATCGTCGGCAAGAACCGCGAGACCGGCGAGATCGCGCTGATCATCGGCGGCGCGTTCCTCGGCATGATGGCCGGACTGCTGGTCCCCGTCCTGTCCCTGCGGATCGTGCTCCTCATGGGCTTCCCCATGCTGGCGCTCGCCGCGGTGTACCTCCCGTACAAACACCGCACGTTCTACAAGTGGTTCGAGATCAACCGCAGCTACAAACGCTCACTGCGCCGCGGCACCACCTACCGCTCCTCCGCCATGGAGGCCGGTGTGGGCGGCGACGGGCGCGAGGTCGAGGTCGGCCCGCCGCCCGGCATCGGCCGGATCAGCTGGCTCGCCGCGCCCTTCGGCCCCGACGAGATCGCCGTACTGCTGCACGCCGACCGCCGGACGGTGACCGCCGCCATCGAGATCGAGGGCCCCGGTGTGGGCCTGCGCGACTCGGAGGACCAGGAAGCCCTCGTCGACCGGTTCGGCACGCTGCTCAAGCACGTCGCCAACGGCGACGGGTTCGTCACCCGCCTCCAGATGCTCGCCCGCACCCTGCCCGCCGACCCGGACGCGCACGCCAAGGACGTCGCCCAGCGCGGCGACCACGGCTCACCCGGCTGGCTCCAGGAGTCGTACGAGCAGCTCCAGTCGATGGTCTCCACCTCCAGCGAGCAGCACCGCGCGTATCTCGTCGCCTGTATGCAGTACTCGCGCGAGCTCGCCGCCGAGGCGCACGCCATGGCCCGCGCCGCCCGCCCCCAGCACGGCCGCAAGCTCGACCGGGACGCCGGGCTCGCCGTCGTCATGGCCCGTGAGCTCACCGATATCTGCGCCCGGCTCGCCGAGGCCGACATCCGGGTGCGCCAGCCGCTCGGCCAGGGGCGGCTCGCCTCGCTCGTGCACTCCATGTACGACCCGGACCACCCCATCGACCACATCCAGGCCATGACCAAGCGCAACGCCTGGCCCGCCGAGCTGGACGCCGTCGAGCCCACCTATCTCCAGGCCAAGACCCGCGAGTCCTCCACGCGCGCGCCCTGGTGCCACGCCACGGCGTGGGTGAAGGAGTGGCCGATGACCCCGGTGGGCGTCAACTTCCTCGCCCCCCTGCTCGTCCACACCCCGGACGTGATCCGTACGGTCGCGGTCTGCATGGACCTCGAACCCACCGAGGTCGCCATCGAGCGCATGCTCACCGAGAAGACCAACGACGAGGCCGAGGCCTCGCGCGCGGCCAAGATGAACCGGACCGTCGACCCGCGCGACATCGCCGCCCACGGCCGCCTCGACCAACGGGGTGAAGATCTCGCCAGTGGCGCGGCAGGCGTCAACCTCGTCGGGTACATCACGGTGTCGGCGCGCTCCCCCGAGGCCCTGGCGAGGGACAAGCGCACCATCCGCGCCTCGGCCGGCAAGTCGTACCTGAAGCTGGAGTGGTGCGACCGCGAGCACCACCGGGCCTTCGTCAACACCTTGCCGTTCGCGACCGGCATCCGCCGCTAGCCGAGAGCTGATTGGGGCCTGCTCATGCGAGATCCGCTCTCCGCACTCACCAACGCCTTCACCGCCTTCCTCTTCGGGAAGGTGGAGACGACCCGGCTGCCCGTCCGCACCTCCACCGGACAGGCCCAGGCGGTCTACCTGCCGACGGCCGCGCCCGGCCTTGGCGACTCCGGCGTGATCATCGGCCGCGAGGTCTACAGCGGCAAGGGATACATCTACGACCCCTTCCAGCTGTACGGCCAGCAGCTGCCCGCACCGCACTGGCTGGTCCTCGGCGAGTCCGGCAACGGCAAGTCGGCCCTTGAGAAGACCTATGTGCTGCGCCAGCTTCGCTTCCGCGACCGGCAGGTCGTCGTGCTCGACGCCCAGGGCGAGGACGGCGTCGGCGAATGGAACCTCATCGCGCGCGAGCTGGGGATAACTCCCATCCGGCTCGACCCGATGACCGCCCTCGACGGCGGCATCCGGCTCAACCCACTGGACCCGGCGATCACCACGACGGGCCAGCTGGCGCTGCTGCGCACCATCATCGAGGTGGCGATGGGGCACGGCCTGGACGAGCGGTCGGGCTTCGCCCTGAAGGTCGCGCACGCCTACGTCAACGAGACCATCACCGACCGGCAGCCCGTCCTCACGGACATCGTGGAGCAGCTGCGCCACCCGGAGGCCGCCTCGGCGGTCGCCATGAACGTCGACATAGACGACGTCCGGGCCTGGGGCCTGGACGTGGCGCTCGTCCTGGACCGGCTGGTCGACGGCGACCTGCGGGGCATGTTCGACGGACCGACCTCGGTCGGCATCGACCTGGACGCCCCGCTGATCGTCTTCGACCTCTCGCACATCGACCGCAACTCGATCGCGATGCCGATCCTGATGGCGATCGTCGGCGTCTGGCTGGAGCACACCTGGATCCGGCCCGACCGCAAGAAGCGCATCTTCCTGGTGGAGGAGGCCTGGCACATCATCAACTCGCCGTTCGTGGCGCAGCTCTTCCAGCGGCTGCTCAAGTTCGGCCGGCGCCTCGGTCTGTCCTTCGTGGCGGTGGTGCACCATCTGTCGGACGTGGTGGACGGGGCGGCGGCGCGGGAGGCGGCGGCGATCCTGAAGATGGCGTCGACCAGGACGATCTACGCCCAGAAGACGGACGAGGCGAGGGCGACGGGCGGGGTGCTCGGCCTGCCGCGCTGGGCGGTCGAGATCATCCCGACGCTCACGCCCGGCATCGCCGTCTGGGACGTCAACGGCAATGTCCAGGTGGTCAAACACCTGATCACCGAGCGGGAACGGCCGCTGGTCTTCACCGACCGCGCGATGACGGAGTCGGCGGCGACCGATGACGTACTCGCCCATGAACTGGAGAGCCAGCTGGAGACGGAGAGCGAGCGCAGGGCAGCCCTGATGGAACAGCAAATGTCCGGCACCTCCTCCCCCGAGTCGACCGTCGCCTGACAGTCCGGCGGGCCCCTCCCCTCAAGGGGCCTGCCGGATCAACGGCCGTCCACACCACGGAAGTTCCCCGACACGCGCAAGTTGGCCCGACACGCCGGAGGTTGCCTGACATGCCGGAGTCCCGCTCCCGCGGCGAGGAGCGCGGCATCCCCGACTCCCTGCTGATCGGGCTGCTCGCGTTCCTGCTCGGCCTCACGGTCCTGGTCTGGACGGCGACGGGCCTGTCGGGCCTGTTCAGCCACGGCGCCTGGCCGGACGCAGTGACGTTCACCCGCACCCCGCAGGCCATGCACCAGCTGGTCCAGGCCCCGCACGACCTCCCGGCCGCCTGGCCGGACACCCCCGCCGCCCAGCTCTCCGGCTACGGCCTCTTCTGGGGCCTGCTCATCGGCCAACTGCTCGTGCTCCTGGTGCTGTTCATCTTCGCCCTGGGCACGTGGTCGCGCTGGCGAGCGGTACGCGCGAGAGCCAAGGCGGCGGCCGCGATGCCGGGTAACCCGGTGCTGGGCCTGAACAGGGGCGGCGGGCCGGGTGGTGGTGCGCCGCCGACGCACCAGTCTCAGGCCGGACCGCCGCCGGTGGTGGACGCGGGGGCACGTACTACGGCGTACGGAGACCCGGCGGCTGGCGCTCCCGCCGACGGGGCCGACGGGGGCGCCGATGCTGCGGGCACGCGCGCGTGGGGACCGGCCGCGGGCACGGGCGCGACTCGTACGGTACGTACGGACGGGGTCGCAGGCGGCGCGGGCCTCACCCCGGCGCCCGGCATGGCGAGTTGGCAGCCCGAAGGCCCGGAAGCCGGGCGGCTCCCGTCACCGCGCGCGGCCCGCCCGCCCCGGCTCGTCTACGGCGGCCCCGACGCCCGCCGCCCCACAGCAGTGCAGGCCATCCAGGACGCCGAGGGCGCCGCACTCGTCATCACCTCGGACCCCACCCTCTGGGCGGAGACGAAGGACGCGCGCGCGAAGCTCGGCCCTGTGCACGTGTACGACCCGGGGCACCTCTGCGACACTCCGGCACGGCTGCACTGGTCGCCCACGAGCGGCTGCGAGGACGCGGACGTGGCGGCGGCGCGCGCGACCGCGCTGCTCGCGCCCGTACGCCCGCAGGCCCGTATAGACGCCGCCATGGCCGACACCGCCGAGACCCTGCTGCGGTGCTGGCTGCACGCGGCCGCGCTGGACAGCCGGGACGGCAAGGCCGTCAAACAGATGCACCGCTGGGCCCAGGGCACCGGCGCCCACGAGGCCGTACGCATACTCCGCACCCACCCCAAGGCCATGAGCGGATCGGCGGGCCTGCTGGAGTCGGCACTGACCGCGCACCCCGAACGCCGGGAGATCGCCCAGGAGCTGACGGCCCGTGCGCTCGACGCGCTCTCCTCGATCCACATCCGCGAGGCCTGCACACCGAACCGAGCGGATTCGCTCGCACTGGAATCATTCGCCGCGGAAGGGGGCACGCTTTACGTGGTGGGTGAAGCCATCGAGGATCCGCGGTCCCGCCCCGCCGCGATGCCGCTTCTGACCGCCCTTGCCTCAGACGTGGTCGAGCGCGGCCGCCGCATGGCCGAACGGTCACCCGACGGTCGGCTCGACCCACCAATGACGCTGGTCCTGGACGACGTGGCCGCGGTCGCGCCGCTGCCGCGCCTGCCCGAACTCCTGTCGACCGGCCAGGACCTGGGCCTCCCGACCCTGGTCCTGCTCCGCTCGGCCGAACAGGCCCGGGCCCGCTGGACGGAGACACTGACGCCGTAGCGGGCCCCGATCGGACAACGGCCCCGACTTGGGGCTGCTTGGGGCTACGGGCGGAGGAACTCCATCTCGACCTCGTGCCCGTCCGGTTCCCCGGCCGACGCGGGAACGGTCTTCCCCGTCCGCGCGAACCCGAACTTCCGGTAGAAGCCCTCCGCCCGCGCGTTCTGGCTGTGCACATAGAGCCGTACGCGTTCGAAGCGCGGCTCCTCCAAGGACCAGGCCCACTCCAGCGCGCTCTCGAAGAGCCTCTCGGTGAGCCCGATCCCCCGGAACTCGGGACGTACGAAGACGCCGACGACATGCCCCTGAGCGGCTTCGATGTCCAGCCCGAAGAAATCCACGTTCCCGGCCTGCTCGGCCAGGACGACGACGGATCCGGCCCAGGTGCCGTCGGGGCCCTCGGCCACGAACTGGCGGCCGCCGGTACCGCTGGAGACGCCGGCGGTACGTTCCTGCCAGAAGGAGTCGGGGTGGCCCTTGGCCTGTTCGGTGGTCTCAAGGAAGGCAACAGGGGCGGCGGGATCGGCCAGCCCGGCCATCCGGAGCTCCTTGGCCTCGCGCCATTCATCGGCCCGCACGGGGCGTATCACGTGTTCCATGGCCAGATCCTGCCATGAAACGCAGAAAAGCCCCGCACCATTAATCCTTGCGGATCATGGTGCGGGGCTTCCCGCAATGATTGTTCGGCGGCGTCCTACTCTCCCACAGGGTCCCCCCTGCAGTACCATCGGCGCTGAAAGGCTTAGCTTCCGGGTTCGGAATGTAACCGGGCGTTTCCCTAACGCTATGACCACCGAAACACTATGAAATTAACGAAACCGGGCAACAACACGGCTGTTCGTTATTTCAGAACTAACACAGTGGACGCGAGCAACTGAGGACAAGCCCTCGGCCTATTAGTACCAGTCAGCTCCACCCCTTACGAGGCTTCCACATCTGGCCTATCAACCCAGTCGTCTACTGGGAGCCTTACCCTCTCAAGGAGGTGGGAATACTCATCTCGAAGCAGGCTTCCCGCTTAGATGCTTTCAGCGGTTATCCTTTCCGAACGTAGCCAACCAGCCATGCCCTTGGCAGGACAACTGGCACACCAGAGGTTCGTCCGTCCCGGTCCTCTCGTACTAGGGACAGCCCTTCTCAATATTCCTGCGCGCGCAGCGGATAGGGACCGAACTGTCTCACGACGTTCTAAACCCAGCTCGCGTACCGCTTTAATGGGCGAACAGCCCAACCCTTGGGACCGACTCCAGCCCCAGGATGCGACGAGCCGACATCGAGGTGCCAAACCATCCCGTCGATATGGACTCTTGGGGAAGATCAGCCTGTTATCCCCGGGGTACCTTTTATCCGTTGAGCGACGGCGCTTCCACAAGCCACCGCCGGATCACTAGTCCCGACTTTCGTCCCTGCTCGACCCGTCGGTCTCACAGTCAAGCTCCCTTGTGCACTTACACTCAACACCTGATTGCCAACCAGGCTGAGGGAACCTTTGGGCGCCTCCGTTACTCTTTAGGAGGCAACCGCCCCAGTTAAACTACCCATCAGACACTGTCCCTGATCCGGATCACGGACCCAGGTTAGACATCCAGCACGACCAGAGTGGTATTTCAACGACGACTCCACAACCACTGGCGTGGCCGCTTCACAGTCTCCCACCTATCCTACACAAGCCGAACCGAACACCAATATCAAACTGTAGTAAAGGTCCCGGGGTCTTTCCGTCCTGCTGCGCGAAACGAGCATCTTTACTCGTAGTGCAATTTCACCGGGCCTATGGTTGAGACAGTCGAGAAGTCGTTACGCCATTCGTGCAGGTCGGAACTTACCCGACAAGGAATTTCGCTACCTTAGGATGGTTATAGTTACCACCGCCGTTTACTGGCGCTTAAGTTCTCAGCTTCGCCACCCCGAAGAGTGACTAACCGGTCCCCTTAACGTTCCAGCACCGGGCAGGCGTCAGTCCGTATACATCGCCTTACGGCTTCGCACGGACCTGTGTTTTTAGTAAACAGTCGCTTCTCGCTGGTCTCTGCGGCCACCCCCAGCTCAGGAAGCAAGTTCCCTCACCGGTGATGGCCCCCCTTCTCCCGAAGTTACGGGGGCATTTTGCCGAGTTCCTTAACCATAGTTCACCCGAACGCCTCGGTATTCTCTACCTGACCACCTGAGTCGGTTTAGGGTACGGGCCGCCATGAAACTCGCTAGAGGCTTTTCTCGACAGCATAGGATCATCCACTTCACCACAATCGGCTCGGCATCAGGTCTCAGCCTTAATGTGTGACGGATTTGCCTATCACACGGCCTACACCCTTACCCCGGGACTACCACCGCCCGGGCTGGACTACCTTCCTGCGTCACCCCATCGCTTACCTACTACCACCTTGGATCGACGGCTCCACCACTTTCCTTTCCCCGAAGGGTCCGGAACGGCTTCACGGCCTTAGCATTAATGGATTCGATATTGGGCGTTTCAAAGCGGGTACCGGAATATCAACCGGTTGTCCATCGACTACGCCTGTCGGCCTCGCCTTAGGTCCCGACTTACCCTGGGCAGATCAGCTTGACCCAGGAACCCTTAGTCAATCGGCGCACACGTTTCTCACGTGTGTATCGCTACTCATGCCTGCATTCTCACTCGTGAACCGTCCACCACTAGCTTCCGCTGCGGCTTCACCCGGCACACGACGCTCCCCTACCCATCCATACGCCCGTTGGGGCTATGTGTATGAATGACACGACTTCGGCGGTACGCTTGAGCCCCGCTACATTGTCGGCGCGGAATCACTTGACCAGTGAGCTATTACGCACTCTTTCAAGGGTGGCTGCTTCTAAGCCAACCTCCTGGTTGTCTCTGCGACTCCACATCCTTTCCCACTTAGCGTACGCTTAGGGGCCTTAGTCGATGCTCTGGGCTGTTTCCCTCTCGACCATGGAGCTTATCCCCCACAGTCTCACTGCCGCGCTCTCACTTACCGGCATTCGGAGTTTGGCTAAGGTCAGTAACCCGGTAGGGCCCATCGCCTATCCAGTGCTCTACCTCCGGCAAGAAACACACGACGCTGCACCTAAATGCATTTCGGGGAGAACCAGCTATCACGGAGTTTGATTGGCCTTTCACCCCTAACCACAGGTCATCCCCCAGGTTTTCAACCCTGGTGGGTTCGGTCCTCCACGAAGTCTTACCTCCGCTTCAACCTG
Source organism: Streptomyces sp. NBC_00224 (assembly GCF_041435195.1). Taxonomy (NCBI): domain Bacteria; kingdom Bacillati; phylum Actinomycetota; class Actinomycetes; order Kitasatosporales; family Streptomycetaceae; genus Streptomyces; species Streptomyces sp. NBC_00224. The sequence goes on along the minus strand of NZ_CP108106.1, from coordinate 5,034,792 downwards.
CCCATGGCTAGATCACTCCGCTTCGGGTCTAGAGCGTGCAACTCAAACGCCCTGTTCGGACTCGCTTTCGCTACGGCTTCCCCACACGGGTTAACCTCGCTACACACCGCTAACTCGCAGGCTCATTCTTCAAAAGGCACGCAGTCACGACGCACCGAGTAAACTCGATGCGCGACGCTCCCACGGCTTGTAGGCACACGGTTTCAGGTACTATTTCACTCCGCTCCCGCGGTACTTTTCACCATTCCCTCACGGTACTATCCGCTATCGGTCACCAGGGAATATTTAGGCTTAACGGGTGGTCCCGCCAGATTCACACGGGATTTCTCGGGCCCCGTGCTACTTGGGTGTCTCTTAAACGAGCCGTTGATGTTTCAGCTACGGGGGTCTTACCCTCTACGCCGGACCTTTCGCATGTCCTTCGCCTACATCAACGGTTTCTGACTCGTCTCACAGCCGGCAGACTGTGAAAAAGAGATCCCACAACCCCCACGACGCAACCCCTGCCGGGTATCACACGTCGTAGGTTTGGCCTCATCCGGTTTCGCTCGCCACTACTCCCGGAATCACGGTTGTTTTCTCTTCCTGAGGGTACTGAGATGTTTCACTTCCCCTCGTTCCCTCCACATGCCCTATGTGTTCAGGCATGGGTGACAGCCCATGACGACTGCCGGGTTTCCCCATTCGGAAACCCCCGGATCAAAGCCTGGTTGACGGCTCCCCGGGGACTATCGTGGCCTCCCACGTCCTTCATCGGTTCCTGGTGCCAAGGCATCCACCGTGCGCCCTTAAAAACTTGGCCACAGATGCTCGCGTCCACTGTGCAGTTCTCAAACAACGACCAGCCACCCATCACCCCACCATCTACATGGTGAGTGCACTGGGGCCGGCATACCGAAGACAAGGCGTAAAGCCCGTGCCTTCAGACACCCAACAGCGTGCCCGGCCCGGCCCCTCAGGAGTTCACGTTCCACGCCGAAGCAGTACTAGTGATCCCGAAGAACCGTGCCGAATAGTCAACGTTCCACCCATGAGCTGACCGTGCAGAACATTTGCCTGCAATCGGTACTGTGCTCCTTAGAAAGGAGGTGATCCAGCCGCACCTTCCGGTACGGCTACCTTGTTACGACTTCGTCCCAATCGCCAGTCCCACCTTCGACAGCTCCCTCCCACAAGGGGTTGGGCCACCGGCTTCGGGTGTTACCGACTTTCGTGACGTGACGGGCGGTGTGTACAAGGCCCGGGAACGTATTCACCGCAGCAATGCTGATCTGCGATTACTAGCAACTCCGACTTCATGGGGTCGAGTTGCAGACCCCAATCCGAACTGAGACCGGCTTTTTGAGATTCGCTCCGCCTCACGGCATCGCAGCTCATTGTACCGGCCATTGTAGCACGTGTGCAGCCCAAGACATAAGGGGCATGATGACTTGACGTCGTCCCCACCTTCCTCCGAGTTGACCCCGGCAGTCTCCTGTGAGTCCCCATCACCCCGAAGGGCATGCTGGCAACACAGAACAAGGGTTGCGCTCGTTGCGGGACTTAACCCAACATCTCACGACACGAGCTGACGACAGCCATGCACCACCTGTATACCGACCACAAGGGGGCGACCATCTCTGGCCGTTTCCGGTATATGTCAAGCCTTGGTAAGGTTCTTCGCGTTGCGTCGAATTAAGCCACATGCTCCGCTGCTTGTGCGGGCCCCCGTCAATTCCTTTGAGTTTTAGCCTTGCGGCCGTACTCCCCAGGCGGGGAACTTAATGCGTTAGCTGCGGCACCGACGACGTGGAATGTCGCCAACACCTAGTTCCCAACGTTTACGGCGTGGACTACCAGGGTATCTAATCCTGTTCGCTCCCCACGCTTTCGCTCCTCAGCGTCAGTAATGGCCCAGAGATCCGCCTTCGCCACCGGTGTTCCTCCTGATATCTGCGCATTTCACCGCTACACCAGGAATTCCGATCTCCCCTACCACACTCTAGCTAGCCCGTATCGAATGCAGACCCGGGGTTAAGCCCCGGGCTTTCACATCCGACGTGACAAGCCGCCTACGAGCTCTTTACGCCCAATAATTCCGGACAACGCTTGCGCCCTACGTATTACCGCGGCTGCTGGCACGTAGTTAGCCGGCGCTTCTTCTGCAGGTACCGTCACTTTCGCTTCTTCCCTGCTGAAAGAGGTTTACAACCCGAAGGCCGTCATCCCTCACGCGGCGTCGCTGCATCAGGCTTTCGCCCATTGTGCAATATTCCCCACTGCTGCCTCCCGTAGGAGTCTGGGCCGTGTCTCAGTCCCAGTGTGGCCGGTCGCCCTCTCAGGCCGGCTACCCGTCGTCGCCTTGGTAGGCCATCACCCCACCAACAAGCTGATAGGCCGCGGGCTCATCCTTCACCGCCGGAGCTTTCAACCCCCGCCCATGCAGGCAGGAGTGTTATCCGGTATTAGACCCCGTTTCCAGGGCTTGTCCCAGAGTGAAGGGCAGATTGCCCACGTGTTACTCACCCGTTCGCCACTAATCCACCCCGAAAGGCTTCATCGTTCGACTTGCATGTGTTAAGCACGCCGCCAGCGTTCGTCCTGAGCCAGGATCAAACTCTCCATGAATGTTTACCGGTAATCCGGTCCACACACACGAAAGAGCGGGACAGTCATGTCGGAATAAGACCGACCGTCCTCAGCGTCCTCGCTGTGTAATTGCCTGCCCGCCACAAGGGCGCACAGGACTTTTCAAAGGAACCTCCAACCCATCACAGTGGATGGGCCGGGGTTGTCAATCTGGCGTTGACTTTTGGCACGCTGTTGAGTTCTCAAGGTACGGACGCTTCCTTTGTTCCCGTTTCCGGGCCCTCCGGGCGCTTCCTTCGTTTCCGACTCTATCAGACTCTTTCGTGTCCGACTTCCTCGGCGCTTTCCAGGTTTTCGCTTTCGCGTTTCCCTTTCCGGCGAGTCCGACTCTATCAGATCCTTTCGGGCCTGCTTTCCGGTCTCCCGGGTCAAGTCGGTTTGTCTTCCCGGCTGTTCGGCCGTTCCGACGTCCCAAACTCTAGCGGATTTCCCGGGCGGCTCCTAATCGGGCCGGCCGATCCATCCAACCCCCTTCGAAATGGAATTCGGCATGCCGAAATTCATCCCGATCGGGAGGTCGTACTGAGATGGGGTTGCCGCAAATCTGCGGCGGACGGCTGCCGCAGAACCGTTCCGGCTCCGTGACAACTCGGAGAACACTACGCACCTGGGAGAGGGGTGTCAACCCCCGGCCGGGCTCTCGACGGAACCCTCATGGAACCCCCGGCCGGACCTCCTCAGTCCAGGTCCGTGAGCCGTCCGCCCGCGTCCGGCTGGGCGTGCTCCACCCGTCGCAGCAGACGGATCAGCATCTCGCCGAGGGCCCCGCGCTCGTCCGGGGTGAGGTCCTGGAGCAGGTCCTCCTCGAAGTCGGTGGCCATCTGCATGGCCTCCAGCCACTTCGTACGGCCCTCGTCCGTCAGCTCGACGATGACGCGCACCCGGTTGCTCTCGTCCCGGTCGCGCGTGACCAGGCCTTCGCCCGCCATGCGGTCGATGCGGTGGGTCATGGCGGCGGGGGTGAGGCCGAGGCGCTTGGCCAGCTCGCCCGGGCCCAGACGGTACGGCTTGCCCGCGAGGACGAGGGTCTTCAGGACCTCCCACTCGGCGTTGCTGATGCCGAGTGCGGCGACCTGGCGTCCGTACGCCACGTTCATCCGGCGGTTCAGCCGGCCCAGGGCCGATACGACCTTCTCGACCTGGGGGTCGAGGTCGCGGAACTCGCGCTGGTACGCCGCGATCTGCTCGTCGAGGGTCGGCTCCTCGGGGCCGGCTGGGCCGGTGGGCCCGCCGCGCTCGGTGGTCTCAGCCATGCGGCGAGTATCGCACGGTACGCGTTGGCATCTAAGTCCTTGAGTGTGTATTGTTGAGGTTCTAACTTTAGTGTTGAAGTCTTCGCCTCTGAGACCTTCAGGTTCGAGGACTTCCACTTCGAGACCTCAAGGTGGTGAGTGTGACCAAGGTGATGGGCGCGGCGATGCGCCGAATCCAGGCGGGGAACGCGCTGAGCGCGTTCGGACTCGGGTTCACCGTTCCGTATCTGTACATCTACGTGGCTTCGGTGCGAGGGCTCGGCTCCTTCTGGGCCGGGATCGTCCTCGGCGTCTTCGCCCTGGCCGCGCTCGTCGCGCTGCTCTTCACCGGCCGGGTCATCGACCGGCGCGGCCCCCTGCCCGTGCTGGTCGGCGCCGCCGTGACGGCCGCCGTGGGCGCGCTCTCGCTGGGCCTCGCCGACAACCTGGTGACCGTCCTCGGGTCCGCCGCGCTGCTCGGCGCCGGCACCGCGGTCATGCAGCCGGCGCTCGCCACCATGATCGTGTGGTCCTCGTCGCCGACCTCGCGTACCCGTGCCTTCGCCATGCAGTTCTTCCTGCAGAACCTCGGGCTCGGCATCGGCGGGCTCTTCGGCGGCCAGATCGTCGACGAGAGCCGTCCGTCGTCCTTCACCCTGCTCTTCGCCATCGAGGCCGGGATGTTCCTGGTCCTCGCCGCGATCGCGCTGTCCGTGAGGCTGCCGCGCAACGCGGTCATCGCGGACGCCCGCCCCAAGGGCGGCAAGGGCGGCAGCGGCTTCCGGGCCGTGCTCGGGCACCGCGCCATGCTCCAGCTCTGCGTCCTCGGCTTCGTGCTGTTCTTCGCCTGCTACGGGCAGTTCGAGTCGGGTCTCGCGGCGTACGGCACCGAAGCCGCCGGGATCGAGCCGTCGACCCTGGGCATCGCCCTGGCCGCCAACACCGCCGTCATCGTGGTCGCCCAGTTCCTGGTGCTGCGCTTCGTCGAGCGCCGCCGCCGCAGCCGCGTCATCGCGTCCGTGGGGCTCATCTGGACCGTGGCCTGGCTCTTCGCCGGGTACGCGGGCCTCGGCCACGGCAGCCAGACCATGGCGACCGCCGCGTTCATCTCCACGTACGCGCTCTTCGGGCTCGGTGAGGCGATGCTGTCGCCGACCGTGGCGCCGCTCGTCGCGGACCTGGCGCCCGAGGCGATGGTCGGCCAGTACAACTCGGCGTTCGCGCTGGTCAAGCAGATGGCACTGGCGCTCGGCCCGTTCGTGGGCGGGCCCATGGGTGCCACGCTGCACGGCCCGTACATCGTCACGTTCATCCTGTTCTCGCTCGGCATCACCGTGCTCGCGCTGCGGCTCGGCGGGAAGCTGACGCCCGCGCAGGACCAGCCGATGCTCGCGACCCCGTCGCGGGTGGTCGCGGTCCACAAGACCGAGCAGGAGCAGGTGTCCGCCTAGGACCCGGTTCCTAGCCCGGCAGGGCGAACTCGCACCACACCGCTTTGCCGCCGCCCGGTGTGCGGCGCGAACCCCAGGACGAGGCGATCGTCGCGACGATCGAGATGCCTCGTCCTGACTCGTCCCCGGGCTCGGCGCGGCGGCGGCGCGGCAGGTGGTCGTCGCCGTCCGTCACCTCGATGATCAGCCGGCGGTCGGTGCGGCGCAGTCGCAGCCGCATCGGCGGGGTGCCGTGCTGGAGGGAGTTGGCGACCAGCTCGCTCGCCGCCAGGACGCCCAGGTCGCGCAGCTCCACGGGGAAGCGCCAGGAGGCCAGCACCCCGGACGCGAAGGCACGCGCGCGTGGCGCGGCTTCCACGCCGCCGAGCAGGTCCAGCGCCGCGTTGTGGAACAGCTCGGCGTCCGGGCCCGTGCGGGCCGGGTGCTGGAGGACCAGGACCGCCACGTCGTCGTCGTGCTCGGCGGTCACCCCCAGCGAGCGGATGAGCCGGTCGCAGACGACCTGCGGGGTGCCGACCGCGCCGGACAGCGCGCGCTCCAGGGCGGCGACGCCCTCGTCGATGTCCTCTTCCCTGCGCTCGACCAGACCGTCCGTATAGAGGACGGCGGTCGCGCCGGGCGGCAGGGCGATGGTGCCGGAGGTGTGCAGCCAGCCGCCGGTGCCCAGCGGGGGCCCGGTCGGGTCCGCCGCGCGGTGCACACTGCCGTCCGCGTGGCGTACGAGGAGGGGCAGGTGGCCCGCCGAGGCGTACACCAGCAGGCCCTCGTTGGGGTCGTGGACCGCGTAGACGCAGGTGGCGATCTGGCTGGCGTCGATCTCGGCGGCCAGGCCGTCAAGGAGCTGGAGCACCTCGTGCGGGGGCAGGTCCAGGCGTGCGTACGCCCGCACCGCCGTGCGGAGCTGGCCCATCACGGCGGCCGCGCGGACCCCGCGCCCCATCACGTCCCCGATCACCAGCGCGGTGCGCCCGGCGCCCAGGGTGATCACGTCGTACCAGTCGCCGCCGACCGCCGCGTCCGTGCCGCCCGGCTGGTACGTGACGGCGACCCGCAGGTCGTCGGGCTGCTCCAGCTCCTGCGGGAGCAGGGAGCGCTGGAGCGTCACGGCGGTCTCGCGGTGGCGCCGCTCGCTGGCGCGCAGCCGCTCGGCGGCCTCGGCGTGGTCGGTGACGTCGGCGGCGAAGACGAGCACCCCGCCGCCCGCCTCCCCGCGCGCGGGGATCTCGACCGGGGTGCAGGTGACCGTGTACGACCCGCCGCCCTGGGCCTTGCGGGACTTGACCGTACGGGGCTTGCCGCTGCGCAGCACCTGGTCCATCAGTGGCAGCAGGCCCAGCTCGTCCAGCTCGGGCAGGGCCTTGGCGGCGGGGGCGCCCACGGGGCGGGGGCCGAACGTCGTCGCGTACGCGTCGTTCACGTACGCCACTCGGTGCTCCGGGCCGTACACCAGGGCGGCGAGGGCGGGGAGCTGGCCGAGGAGCTGACGCACCGACAGCTCCTCCAGGGCGGGCGCCGCCGGGCCCTCCGTCCCGTCGTCGTCCGGCCAGGTGTCGGGCCCCGGGCCGTACTCACCGCGTGCGGCGGGCACGGAGCCACGATCGGTCCGTGCGGCGGCGCGGCGCTGCGTACCGGGGAGCCGGGCGCTCCAACGCGTGAAGTTCACGGATCTCTTGGCCTCGTGTGTCGCTGGCTGCTGGGTCACTCTGTGCAGGTGTGGGCCCACCTATGGTCACACGTCCAGTGTGACGGACCGCACTGACAACCGTCAGTTCTCCTTGCCGCCGGGCCCCTTGGCACCGGGTTCGGGGCCCGGCTTGGCGGGGCCGCCGCCCGCCGCGAGCTCGAATTCGGCACGCGGGTGCTCCAGCGAGCCGAGCGAGACGATCTCACGCTTGAACAGGCCGGCGAGCGTCCACTCGGCGAGCACCCGCGCCTTGCGGTTGAAGGTGGGGACGCGGCTCAGATGGTAGGCGCGGTGCATGAACCAGGCAGGGTAGCCCTTGAGCTTGCGGCCGTAGACATGGGCGACGCCCTTGTGGAGGCCGAGCGAGGCGACCGAGCCCACGTACTTGTGCGCGTACTCGCGCAGGGGCCGTCCGTTGACGGACGCGGCGATGTTCTCGGCGAGCGCCTTGGCCTGGCGCACCGCGTGCTGCGCGTTGGGCGCGCACTCCTTGTCCTTCTCGTCCGAGGTGACGTCCGGTACGGCGGCCGCGTCACCGGCCGCCCAGGCGTGCTCGACGCCCTCCACCTGGAGCTTCGCGGTGCACTTGAGGCGGCCGCGCTCGTTGAGCGGCAGATCGGTGGCGGCGAGGACGGGCGCGGGCTTGACCCCGGCGGTCCACACGACCGTACGGGTGGGGAAGCGGGAGCCGTCGCTGAGCACGGCGACCCGGTTCTCGCAGGAGTCGAGGCGCGTCTCAAGACGTACGTCGATGTTGCGGCCGCGCAGCTCGCGGATGGCGTACCGGCCCATCTCCTCGCCGACCTCGGGCAGGATCCGGTCGCTGGCCTCCACGAGGATCCACTTCAGGTCCTCGGGCTTGATGTTGTGGTAGTACCGCGCGGTGTAGCGGGCCATGTCCTCCAGCTCGGCGAGCGCCTCCACGCCCGCGTAGCCGCCGCCCACGAAGACGAAGGTGAGGGCCGCGTCGCGGACGGCGGGATCGCGGGTGGAGGAGGCGATGTCCATCTGCTCGATGACGTGGTTGCGCAGCCCGATGGCCTCTTCGACGGTCTTGAAGCCGATGGCGTAGTCGGCCAGGCCCGGGACCGGGAGGGTGCGGGAGACCGAGCCGGGCGCGAGAACCAGTTCGTCGTAGCCGATCTCGACCGGGCCGGTGCCCTCCTCCTCGGTGGCGAGGGTGGTGACGGTCGCGGTCCGCGCGGCGTGATCGATGCGCTGCGCCTCGCCGATGACGATGTGACAGCGGTCCAGGACACGGCGCAGCGGTACGACGACGTGGCGCGGCGAGATGGATCCGGCGGCCGCCTCCGGCAGGAACGGCTGGTACGTCATGTACGGGTCCGGGGCGACCACGGTGATCCCCACCCGGCCGTCGCGCAGCTGCGCCTTGAGCTCGCGCTGCAGACGCAGCGCCGTGTACATCCCGACGTAGCCGCCGCCGACGACGAGAATGCGCGTGCCGGGCGGTGGTTCGGGGCTCGACCCCCGATTGATCGCAGCCTTCACCATCCCATGAGGCATCGACCTCCGGCGTTTGTCCACAGGCCCGGCAAATTGTGTGACTGACGGATGTGGCCGGAACAGGTGCTGAGATTTCGCGCCAGTCGAGGAGAATACGCAGGTCAGGGCCGGGAGATGGGGGCGAAGCGGGGGTCCGAATCGGGAAGGTTCCGGTCCTTGCTCCGATCGGGGGGCACACCGTGCGGAACAACCCCCTTCTGAATTGACTCCGGCTCAACTATGTTCGTACCTCGTCGGGGTGTCGGGTCCGGCCACCCGACTGTCAGGGCGGGGAGTCTCCGGGGGGAGACGTCATTACCGGGGGAACGGTTATGCATATTCAGGACTCTCATTGGCAGTCCGCCGTCGTCGCGTCGGCGGACGGCAATGGTCGTGTAGGCGCGGTCGGCGGTGGTGGGAGCGCTTCCGCTTCCCGCTCCGCACCGCTGCGGGTGGACGCTCAGCGCAATCTGGAGCATGTGCTGCGAGCCGCGCGCGAAGTGTTCGGCGAGCTGGGGTACGGCGCGCCGATGGAGGACGTGGCGCGCCGCGCCCGCGTCGGCGTGGGCACGGTGTACCGGCGCTTCCCGAGCAAGGACGTGCTGGTGCGGCGGATAGCCGAGGAGGAGACCGCGCGTCTCACCGACCAGGCGCGGACCGCGCTGGGCCAGGAGGAGGAGCCGTGGTCGGCGCTCTCCCGGTTCCTGCGGACATCGGTGGCCTCGGGTGCCGGGCGGCTGCTGCCGCCGCAGGTGCTGCGGGTCGGGGTGGACGTGGACGCGGAGGAGTCGACGGTGGTCGGCTCGGGGCCCGTGCCCGTGCTGGAGCCGGTCGAGTCGCTGGACTCACCGGGCTCCATCGCACCTGAGGCGCGGGTGCCGCAGCAGCGGCAGGCCGGCCTGCCCGGTGCGCTCGGCGTGCCCGGCCTGCGGGTCGTCGAGCCGCGTACGACGTCGGCGGACGAGCTGGACGACCCTGGGGCGGCGGAGCTGCTCGCGGTCGTCGGGCAGCTGGTGGACCGGGCTCGGGAGGCGGGCGAGCTGCGGGGCGATGTGACCGTGGCCGACGTGCTGCTCGTGATAGCCACGGCTGCGCCGTCGCTGCCGGATCCGCATCAGCAGGCCGCGGCTTCTTCCCGGCTGCTGGACATTCTGCTGGAGGGCTTGCGGTCGCGGCCCGCGTGACGGGTTGTGCGGGGACTGGTTGGGCCGCGGGCCGTTTCGGGGCTGGGGTCAGGGCGGGTGCGAGGTCCGGCGGGGCCGGGGTGCCGCTGTGCCCGCCCGTCCCGCCCCTAGCGGCACGCACGCCCACAGCTACGTAGCCAGGCGGCGGCACGCATGCTCGCAGCGGCTGGGCCCCGGTCCACTATCGGGTGGTTGGGGGGCAGGGGGCTCCTCGGGTGTGGGGCTCTGTGGGACGCTTGGCGCGTGGTTGGGTCTGAGCGTGCTGACGGGGGCTTCCGCGATGAACGTTGAAGGGCGGGACGAGCTCGGCGGCGGCAGCGGCACCGAGCCGGACGGTCTGCCCTCGCGGCAGGTGCCGAGCCAGGGCGGCCCCGGTGGCCGTACCGACGGCGGCGGCGAGCCCGGCGGGACCGTGCTGCCCGGGCCGTGGGGCCCCGCCCAGGAGTCCGACGCCCCGCCCGCACCCGGTGTTCCGCAGCAGCGTGAGCGGACCACCGCCGACGCCGAGCTGATCCAGCGGATGCGGGCCGGTGACGACACCGCGTACGAGGAGCTGTTCCGGCGTCACTCGGACGCGGTCCGCCGGTACGCCCGCAGCTGCTGCCGGGACGCGCACACGGCCGACGACCTCACGGCCGAGGTGTTCGCCCGTACGCTCCAGGCGGTGCGCGGCGGCGCCGGGCCGGAACAGGCCGTGCGCGCCTATCTGATGACCACCGTGCGCCGCGTCGCCGCCTCCTGGACGAAGACGGCCAAGCGGGAGCAACTGGTCGAGGACTTCGCCCTCTTCGCCGACCAGGCCGCCCGTACCTCGGACGGCCGGGACGACGACACGGTCGACCTCGGCGCGGACGTACGGGCGATGCACGAGGCCGAGCAGTCGCTGGCCATGCAGGCGTTCCGGTCGCTGCCGGAGCGGTGGCAGGCGGTGCTCTGGCACACCACCGTCGAGGAGGAGTCGCCCAGCGAGATCGCGCCGCTGTTCGGGCTGAGCGCCAACGCCACGGCGGTCCTCGCCAGCCGGGCCCGGGAGGGCCTCAAGCAGGCGTATCTGCAGGCGCACGTCTCCACCTCGCTCACCGAGGGCGGCGACTGCGCCCGTTACGCGGACCGGCTCGGGGCGTACGCGCGCGGCGGGCTGCGGGTGCGGGCCGAGCGGGGCCTGAGCAAGCACTTGGAGGAGTGCGCCAAGTGCCGGGTCGCGGTCGTCGAGCTCAAGGACGTCAACGCCGGGATCCCCGCGCTGCTGCCGGTCGCGATGGTCGGCTGGTTCGCCGCCGGGTACTCGCTCAAGGCCGCCGGGATCGTGGCGGGAGGCGCCGCCGGTGCGGCGGGCGCCGGTGCCGCCGCGGCGGCCACGGGCGGGAGTTCGTCCGGAGGCGCGGCCGGCGGGGCCGCCGCCTCCGAGGGGCTCGGCGCGCCCGCCAAGGCGGGCATCGCGGCGGCGGTCGCCGTCGCGGTGGCCGCGGGCGTGGTCTTCGCGCTGAGCGGCAACGACACCAAGCCTGCGCCGAAGCCCGAGGCCAAGCCGCCGGCCGTGGTGCCGGTGGTCCCGCAGAAGCCGCCGCCCTCCCCCGCGCCGGAGCCCCCGGCGCCGCCCGCGCCCGTACCGCCGCCGCCACCGAAGAAGCCCGCGCCGAAGCCGCCGAAGCCCGCGCCGCCGAAGCCCAGCCCGAAGCCGACGCCGAAGCCGAAGCCGGCCCCTTCGCCGCCGAAGCCCACGCCCCCGAAGCCGACACCGCCCCCTCCGCCGCCGCCCCCGGCGGCGGTGTACCAGATCAACCGGCTCCAGTACGGGGCGTTCGGCGACCACACCAAGCCCGAGGTGCGGCTCGGCGCGTCCAGCTGGCTCTGGCAGCGCTGGGGCATGGAGATCGACGGCAGGCCGTACAGCCACGGCGTGACCGTGCACGCCCGCTCCTCCGTGACGATCGACCTCAACCGGCAGTGCTCCAGTTACGACGCGTTCGCCGGGGTCGACGACCTGACCATGGGGCTGGGCGCGGTGCGGTTCTCGGTGTACGGCGACCACACCCTGCTGTGGCGCTCGCCCGTGATGCACGGCGGGGACCCGGCGGTGCCGGTGCACGCCGACCTCACCGGCCATCGCACGATCCGCCTGGTGGTCGATCCGCACACACCGTTCGGTTCGGTGGCGCTGGCGGACTGGGCGAAGTCGGTCCTCAACTGCCGTTGACGACTTCCTCCAGCAGCCCCGCGACCTCCGTCGTCGTGAGCCCGGCCCCCGCCGCCTGCTCCTCCCCATAGAGGCGAGGCCCGAGCTCTTCGCGCAGCCGGTCGCGGAGCGCGTCCAGGGCAGCCCGGTCGCGGGGCCACAGGGGGATCCCCGCGCGCCAGGTCCCGGCGGCCGCCAACACCCGTACGGTCAGGGCGAGTTCACCGAGGTCGGGCAGGAGTTGGGCGGCGCCCTCCGCGAAGTGGGCGAGGAGGATCTCGGCGCAGCCCGCGGCGTCGGCCATGCGCAGCGCCGAGGCCAGGCCGCGCACACCGACGGCCGGGCCGGACTCGATGGCCGCGACCCGGGCGTCGAGGGCTTCCAGGATCGCCGTGAAGTGGGGCGGCGGGGTGCTGCGGACGGTCGCCGCCTGGGCCGCGTCGCACTCGGCGCGCGCGGTGACGGCATCACCGGCGTCCAGGGCCATGCAGGCACGCTGATAGTGGATGTAGGAGGCACTGTCGCGGACGCCGTAGCGGACGGCCTCCGCCTCGGCCTCGTCGAGAATCTTGACAGCGCCGTCCAAGTCGCCCGCGCGATAGGTGAGTTCGGCGATACGGGCCAGCAGGAACGGCGCCTCGGCGTGGGCGCCGACCTCGCGGGCGAGGCCGAGCGCCTCCTCGTACTCCGGCCTCGCCTGCGCGGGCAGCCCGCGCATCATCGCCGCCTCCCCGGCGGCGCTGGCCACCTGGGCCCGCATCCAGCGGTCGCCGACGCGGCGGCTCAGCGTCCGTAGCTCCGCGAGGTCGCCGTCGATGTCCCACACCCCGCCGGGCATGTCGATGACCATGTGTGTACGGAACATGAGGCTGACGCCGATCTCCCATTCGCCGCCGTACGCACGGCAGTTGGTGACCACGACGTCCATGGACTCGCGCGCCGACCCGGGGCCCTGGGCGAGGAACACGGCGAACGGCCAGAGCAGCCCGGGGAACCGGGCCGCCTCCGGCCCGCCCCGCCCGAACGCCTCGCGGAGCCTCGCCATCTCCGCCAGCGCCTCGGGCGTACGCAGCCGCTCGGCAGGGCCGCCGGACTCCTCGATCAGGAAGATCCGCAGCAGCGCGAGCCGCATACGCGGCCAGTAGTCGGGCGCGTCGGGGTCGTCGGGGCAGGCGTCCGCGCCCTCGCCACTCCCCTCGCCGCTCCCCTCCCGGCCGAGGATGCGGTCGACCCACCCGACCCCCTCACTGCGGTAGTTGCGCAGCCACCAGAACCAGCCCATGGCGAGGGCGATGTCACGGGCCTCGACGGGTTGGGGGTCGGTGACGGTGGCGCGGTGCAGCGCGGCCCGGATGTTGTCGAGCTCGCGCTCGACGCGCCGGATCCAGGACAGCTGCCCGTGCGAGCGCAGCAACGGGTCGGCTTCCTGGGCCAGTTCGCGGTAGTACGCGGTGTGGGCGCGGGCGGCGTCGTCGAGCAGGCTCGGGGTCTCGGCCGCGCGCTCGGTGGCGTACTCGTGGATGGTCTCCAGCATCCGGTAGCGCATCCCGCCCGTGTCCGGATCGGGGGCGGCCACGACCAGGGACTTGTCGACCAGGGCCGCCAGATCGTCGGTCGAGCCGCAGACGGCCTGGGCGGCGGCCAGGTCCCAGCCGCCGGCGAAGACGGAGGCGCGGCGCAGCACCGCGCGCTCGCGCTCGTCGAGCAGGTCCCACGACCAGTCGACGACCGCGCGCAGGGTCTGCTGGCGGGGCAGTACGGTCCGGCTGCCGCTGGTCAGCAGGCGGAACCGGTCGTCGAGCCGGTCCGCGATCTGGCGCGGGGCGAGCAGCCGCAGCCGGGCGGCGGCCAGCTCGATCGCCAGCGGCAGCCCGTCGAGCCGCCGGCAGATCTCGGCGATGGCCTCGGGGTCGTCGGCCGGGTCGAAGTCGGGCCGTACGGTACGGGCGCGCTCGGCGAAGAGCCGGTGCGCGGGGTCGGGCGGCAACGGCTCGACCGACCGGACCCGCTCGCCGGGCACGCCGAGGGGTTCGCGGCTGGTGGCGAGGATCCGCAGCGCCGGACAGCGCGTCAGCAGCGTCTCCGCGAGCCGGGCGGCGGCGTCCACGACGTGCTCGCAGTTGTCGAGGACGAGGAGGGTACGGGGGGCGCCGGCGAAGTGGTCGACGAGCCGGGCGACGGGGTCGTCCGGGTGCGGCTGCCCGTCCCGCCCCAGCAGGGTGGTCTCGCGCAGCCCGAGCGCGGAGACGACGGCGCCGGGGACGGCGTCCGGGTGGTCCAGCGGGGCGAGCTCCACGAGCCACGCGGGGGTGTGCGCGGCGGACTCCTCGGCGAGCCGGGTCTTGCCGGAGCCGCCGGGCCCGGTGAGGGTGACGAGCCGGTGAGCGGCCAAGTCGCGCCTGATCGCGGCGAGTTCGGGCTCGCGCCCGACGAAGGAGGTCAGGCGGGGCCGCAGGTTGCCGAGGGCTTCGGGGGCGGGGCGGACGTCGGGGGCGGGGTTGAGCAGCTCCTGGTGCAGCGCGGCCAGTTCCGGGCCGGGGTCGGCGCCGAGGGCGTCGGCGAGGGTGCGGCGGGCGGTCTCGTACGCCAGGAGCGCGTCGGCCGTACGCCCCTCGGCCCGCAGGGCGCGGATCAGCTGGGCGTGGAGGGGTTCGTCGTACGGGTGGCTCTCGATCAGCGCGGCGAGCTCGGCGGGGAGGTGGGCGGTGGCGCCGCGGCGCAGGTCCGCCTCGATGCGGGCGCGCAGGGCGGCGAGGCGCTGGGCGTCGGGGCCCGCCGCTGCCGCCGCCCGGTCCGGGAGGTCGGCGAGGGCCGGGCCGCGCCACAGGGCGAGGGCGGTGCGGAGCGTTTCGGCGGCGGTGTCGGGGTCGCCGCCGTCGAGCTGGCGCGTGCCCGTGCGGATCTGCCGCTCGAACGCGAAGAGGTCGATGTCGTGCGGGGCGTCGACGGCGAGCCGGTAGCCGCCCGGCTCGGAGGCGACGGCTTCGCGGCCGATCGTTCGGCGGAGGCGGCCGACGAGGGCCTGGAGGGCGGCGGGGGCGTCGTGCGGGGGGTCGTCGGGCCAGATCGCGTCGATGAGGGTGGGGAGGGGGACGGGGGTGGGGCGGTCGGCTCGGGCGGCGAGGGCGGTGAGCAGGGCGCGCAGCCGGGGTCCCCCTAGGGGGACGTTTTGGCCGTGCTCGTCTTGCGCCTCGGTGACGCCCAGGATCCGGTACCGCACGGGGTCATTGTGTCTCGGCCTCGCTCCGCCTGCGGCGGGCTTTTTTCCCCACCCCGCCCCTTCCCGCTGTGACATTTGCGGCTCCGCCGCGTGGCCTCCGGGGGTGGGTGGGGGGTGGAGGTGGTTTCCCGGGGGCTACGCCCCCGGACCCCGTTGCGGGGCCTGCGGCCCCTGCACCCCGCTTCGTTCGTCTGCGGACCGTGCTGGGTTGCTCGCGCAGTTCCCCGCGCCCCTATAGGGGCGCCCCGCAGGGGCGCTTTTAGGGGCGCGGGGAACTGCGCGAGCAACCCCCACCGAAGCCGCAGACAAACGGGGGGTCCGGGCTACGCCCGCAGCGGTGGGCGCGCAGGCGTTATCCCTCCCGCCACCGCCCGCTGCTTCGGCGCCGCCGCCCCCGTCCAGCACGTGCCCCGGCGCGACAGCAGGCGCCGCAGCCACAGCTCTGTGGAGATCAGGTCGGCGAGGCCGTCCAGGGGGAGGCGTTCGCCCGAGGCCGCCGCGCGGAGCGCGCGGCGGACCGTGCGGGCCTCGATCAGGCCCGCGTCCGCCAGCAGCGGCGCCTCGAAGAGCGCGATCAGGGGGTCGATCGAGCGGCGCAGGCCCGCCCGTACCGCCGCCGACGACGAAGCGTGGGACGTCGCGCCCCAGCCGGCCGGCAGGTCGCGCACCCCCGAACCCGCCAGCACCGTCCGCAGGATCGCCGCCCGGGCGCCGGGCTGCACCCGTAGCGCCTCGGGCAGGGCGCGGCACGCCCGTACCACCTGGTTGTCCAGGAACGGCGCGTGCAGCCGCTGGCTGCGGATCTCGGCGGCTTGTTCGAGGACGCGGTGGTCGGCGGCGTAACGGGCGAGCGCGGCCCGGGCCCGTGCCTCGCCGGGGCGCAGCACCGTCGCCGGGCGGGTCGCCGACGCCATCAGCCGGATCGATACTTCAGCCAGCGCCTCCCCGGTGAGCCAGCGCGCCGCCGGACCCGGCCGCGTCCAGGCCAGGGACGCGAGCGAGGCGTCCAGCGGGTTCTCCGCATCCGTGTCGACGACGTCCGCGTCGCGGCGCAGGCGTTCCGCCGCCGTCTCGATGCCCGTCCGGTACGGCGTCCGCGCCAGTTTCCGCGCCGCCCGGTACACCGTGAGCGGGACGAACAGGGAGTGCGCCGAGGGGCCGCCCGCCTTGGCGAGCGCCGCCGCCGGGCGGAGGAGGTGGCGGCGCTGACGGTCCATCAACAGGTCGGCCAGGCGGGCGGGATGGGCGTCCAGGACCTGGCGTGCCCCGCTGCCCGTGAAGTGGTCCGCGCTGCCCGCGGCGAGTCGGCGGCGGTGGCGCTCGGCAGTGACCAGCGAGGGGCCGGGCTCGTCGGTGAGCGGGCCCTCCAGCTCCGCGTACGGCAGGGCGTCCTCGTCGCCGGCCACCACCACGTGGTGCAGCCGCGGGTTGGCCGCGATCGCCCCGGCCCGCTCCAGCTCGGCCTCGCTCCTGCGGCCGGGCACGGCAAGGTCGTTGAAGGTGACCGCGAGGAGCCGTTCGCCCGCGCCGGTGCCGTGGCCGAGCACCGTGCCGGGGTTGCCGGGCAGCCCGGCGGCGAGCAGGGCCAGGGTGGCCGAGGCCGGGCCCCCGGAGAGGTCGGCGCCGATGCCGGGCGCCGGGCCCCCGCGTGCGGCGCGCCGCTCGGCGGGGCCCATGCCGGGGACCGGGCCGGGGTCCTGCGGGAGCGTCTCGGGGGCGTGGCGCGGCGCGGTGAGCCTGGCCCGTACGGCCGCGACCAGCGCCTCCCGTACGCCGTTCACCGCGCTCTCCTCGTCCACTTGGGCCGCGGCGACGGCGAGCGAGGCGACCGGCTCGTACCCGGTGACCTCCCGCGAGCCCTCCCGCAGCACCAGCGCGTGGCCGGGCGGGATGCGCCGCACTCCCGCGTAGGGGGTGGAGTCGCCGAGCGCCTCGGGTACGTCCGGGCAGGCGAGCAGCGCCGCCAAGTGGCCGATGTCCAGCTGGGCTTCGATGAGGTCGGCGAGCGGCAGGGCGGCCGTGGCGTACGCGGTGCCGGTCGCCCAGGGCGTGTAGAAGACGGGGCGTGCGCCGGCCAGGTCACCGACGACAGTGACCCTGCGGCCGACCTGGGCAACCGCCGTATAGCTGCCCGGCCAGGCGGACAGGTGCCGCAGTGCGCCCCCGCGTGCCGCGAACAGCCCTACTCGCAGCTCCTCGTCACTGGCGGCGCAGCAGCCGAGCACCGCGAGCCGGGTGTCCGCCCCCACGCTGACCACGCGGATCTCGTCGGGCCGCCAGTCGCCGACCGCCCAGAGCGGATCGGGGTCGCCCCACAGCAGCTGGGAGCCGACGGGGTGGACGGTGCGCCCCTCCTCGGGCGCACCCACGGCACCGGCCGTCCCCACGGCACCGAACCTCGCGGCGACACTGCTCCAGCCCACCAGCCACCGCATCGCCGCCTCCACAGCCTGTGGACAACCCGTCGTACGCGCCGACAGAACCGGGACCGGCCGTACGCGGACGTACGGCGGGGTGTGTCCGTGCGGTTCTGAGGTCGCTCGGGACCATGCTGCCATGACAATGGCGTACGAGAGGGGCCTCGGGGTAGCGCGCGCAAAAAGTGAACGCGCCCCCATGGATGGCCGATTGACAGCTCTTCTGACGAGCGCGAGTGACGTTTCCGGGTGGTGCGGGACCGTCGCTTTTCGGCCAACTTCGCCCCGGGCGCGCGTGGCGGGCGCCTCGAAGCGGGCATGAAACCGGCAGTGAAGCCGGCGGAGAAGACCCACAGTCCGGGAGGCGCTGTCCGCCTCCCGGACCGGTCCGCCGCCCGCGGGGATTGAGGCGACGGTGTCCCCCAGCCCACTGGATCCAGTTCAGCGGGCCGACCCACGCACCTGACATGGAAGCGCTCCCCGCTCCACGCGGGCCAGAGCGCACGCACCGCGCACGGCCACACACCCGGAGCACACAGACAGCGACCGAACTCGTCCGTACGGAAAACAATCTCGCCATCCGGAACACCGCCTCTTAACGGTCGGGATGCGGCGAACTACGCTGGGTGTACTGCTGTTCTCCGCGGGCGGCATATTCCTGGGGGCTCGGCCACACGATTGTGCGGCCGGACGGACCCGGGGCGCGGCCCCGGGGGACGCCGTCTGTGTCGAGGGGTGGCGCATGTCCAGGGAGCAACGCGGGCCGAACGAGAAGCTCGGCACCGTTCTCGCCCTCGCGGGAATCAGCAATGCCGGACTCGCACGACGGGTCAACGACCTCGGAGCTCAGCGCGGCCTGACCCTTCGCTACGACAAGACGTCGGTGGCCCGCTGGGTCTCCAAGGGCATGGTGCCCCAGGGCGCCGCGCCCCATCTGATCGCGGCGGCCATCGGCGCCAAGCTGGGCCGCCCGGTGCCGCTGCACGAGATCGGGCTGGCCGACGCCGACCCGGCGCCCGAGGTCGGTCTGGCGTTCCCGCGCGACGTGGGCGAGGCGGTCCGCTCCGCGACCGAGCTCTACCGGCTCGATCTGGCCGGACGGCGGGCGGGCGGCGGCATCTGGCAGTCGCTGGCCGGATCCTTCGCGGTCACCGCGTACGCGACCCCCGCCTCCCGCTGGCTCATAACCCCCGCCGACTCGTCGGTCGCACGCGACCACGACGGGGCGGCCGGGACACCGCTGAAGGTCGGCCACAGCGATGTGGCCAAACTGCGCGAGGCGGCGGAGGACGCGCGCCGCTGGGACTCCAAGTACGGGGGCGGGGACTGGCGTTCGTCGATGGTTCCCGAGTGCTTACGAGTGGACGCGGCGCCGCTGCTGCTCGGCTCCTACACCGACGAGGTCGGCCGGGGCCTGTTCGGCGCGACCGCCGAACTGACCAGACTGGCCGGCTGGATGGCCTTCGACACCGGCCAGCAGGAAGCCGCCCAGCGCTACTACATCCAGGCGCTGCGCCTGGCGCGCGCGGCGGCCGACGTGCCACTGGGCGGATACGTACTGGCCTCGATGTCGCTCCAGGCCACCTACCGGGGCTTCGCCGACGAGGGCGTGGACCTGGCGCAGGCCGCCGTCGAGCGGAACCGGGGCCTGGCGACCGCCCGCACCATGAGCTTCTTCCGGCTCGTCGAGGCACGCGCGCACGCTAAGGCGGGCGACGCGCTCGCGGCCGGGGCCGCGCTCAAGGCCTCCGAGGCGTGGCTGGAGCGCTCCCGGGACGGCGACTCGGACCCGTCCTGGCTGGGCTTCTACTCGTACGACCGCTTCGCGGCGGACGCGGCCGAGTGCTACCGCGATCTGAAGGCCCCGCGCCAGGTGCGCCGCTTCACCGAGCAGGCGCTGTCCCGGCCGACCGAGGAGTTCGTGCGCTCCCACGGCCTGCGGCTCGTGGTGTCGGCGGTGGCCGAGCTGGAGTCGGGCAACCTGGACGCGGCGTGCGCGGCGGGCACGCGCGCGGTGGAGGTCGCCGGGCGGATCTCGTCGGCGCGGACCACCGAGTACGTACGGGACCTGCTGCACCGCCTGGAGCCGTACGGGGACGAGCCGCGCGTCGTGGAGCTGCGGGAGCGGGCGCGCCCGCTCCTCGTCGCCCCGGCGTAGATCACTTCCCCCACGGGTTTACGGGCATTGTCAGTGGGCCAGTGCACTATCTGGGGTGGGAGGTGTGGTGGTGACCGCGTACGACTGTGACGTGCTGGTGATCGGCGGCGGGATCGTCGGTCTGTCGACGGCGTATGCCCTGACGCAGGCCTCGCCCGGCACCCGGGTGACGGTCCTGGAGAAGGAGGACGGCCCGGCCCGGCACCAGACCGGACGCAACAGCGGGGTGATCCACAGCGGGATCTACTACCGCCCGGACTCCCTGAAGGCGCGGTACGCGGTGCGGGGCGCGGCCGAGATGGTGGCGTTCTGCGCCGAGCAGGGCATCCCGCACGAGGTGACCGGCAAGCTGATCGTGGCGACCGAGCGCGACGAGCTGCCGAGGCTGCACGCGCTGGTCCAGCGGGGCCGGGAGAACGGGATACCGGTGCGCGAGCTGGGCCCCGCGCAGATCGCCGAGTACGAGCCGGAGGTCCGGGGCCTGGCGGCGATCCACGTCGGCACGACCGGGGTGTGCGACTTCCCGGCGGTGGCGGCCCGCCTGGCCGAGCTGTCGGGCGCGGAGATCCGGTACGGGACGGAGGCGGTCCGGATATCGCGCCGCCCCGACGCGGGTGTGGCGGTGCGCACCTCGACCGGGGCGGTGCTGCGGGCGCGGGCGCTGGTGAACTGCGCGGGGCTGCACTGCGACCGGGTGGCGCGGCTGGCCGGGGACGAGCCGGGGGTGCGGATCGTGCCGTTCCGGGGCGAGTACTACGACCTGGCGCGACCCGGTCTGGTCAAGGGGCTGGTGTACCCGGTCCCGGACCCGGCGTTCCCCTTCCTCGGGGTGCATCTGACCCGTGGGGTGAACGGCGGCGTCCACGTCGGGCCGAACGCGGTGCCGGCGGCGGCCCGCGAGGGCTACGACTGGCGCACGATCCGCCCGGCCGAGCTGGCCTCGACCCTGACCTGGCCCGGCTCCTGGCGGATGGCGAGCCGCCACTGGCGGTACGGAGCGGGCGAGATCCACCGCTCCCTGTCCCGCCGCGCCTTCACGGAGGCGGTCCGCCGGCTGCTCCCCGGGGTCGAGGAGTCCGATCTCCACCCGACCTCGTCGGGCGTCCGCGCCCAGGCGGTCCTGCGCGACGGCACCCTGGTCGACGACTTCCTCATCCGCGAGGCCCCCCGCACGATCCACGTCCTGAACGCCCCGTCCCCGGCGGCCACGGCGTCCCTGCCGATCGGCCGCGAGGTGGCACGGCGGGCACTGGAGGTGCTGGGGGCGGCGCGGGTGTGAGCAGGCGGCCCCGGGGGCCGGGCACGTAGAATCCGGTAATTGTGTCTGAGCAGCCCGCCGCCTCCGCCCGTCGCCCCAAGGGCGAGCCCCGGTTTCCCGGGGGTCCCGTCGCAGATCCCGCCGGATCGCACCACGAGCGGCGGATCCGCAGTTTCCAGCCGCGCCGCAGCCGGGTGACCACCGGCCAGGGCGAGTATCTGGAGCGGCTGTGGCCCCTGTGGGGGCTCGATATCGACGGGCTCGGCAAGCTCGACCTGAAGGAGATGTTCGACGGGCTGCCCGTCGTCCTGGAGATCGGCTTCGGGATGGGCGAGGCGACCGCCGAGATGGCCGCCGCCGACCCCGGCACCGGCATCCTCGCCGTCGACGTGCACACCCCCGGCCAGGGCAACCTCCTCGGCCTCGCCGAGCGCGGCGGCCTCAGCAACGTACGCGTCGGCAACGGCGACGCGGTCATCCTGCTGCGCGAGATGCTGGAGCCGGATTCGCTGGACGGGCTGCGCGTCTACTTCCCGGACCCCTGGCCCAAGAAGCGCCACCACAAGCGCCGCATCATCCAGCCCGACTTCCTCACCCTCGCCGCACCCCGGCTCAAGCCCGGCGCCGTACTGCACTGCGCCACCGACTGGGAGCCGTACGCCGAGCAGATGCTGGAGGTGCTCGACGCGCACCCCGCGTTCGAGAACACCCAGCCGGACGGCGGCTACGCGCCGAGGCCCGCGTTCCGGCCACTCACACGCTTCGAGGGACAGGGCCTCGACAAGGGCCATGTGGTGCACGACCTGCTCTTCAGGCGCGTGGCCGAGCTGCCGTCCGCCTGACAGCCGACCCCACGCACCGTCGCGGATTGTCCGTACCCCTCGTTAGGGTCGTCTGGTGTCGTCCGAGTCGCTTCCGCAACGCCAGCCGCCGGGCCCGCTCCAGCCGGTCCCGGAGCGGGGCGCCGAGCCGCGGTTCGACGCCGTGCCGGAGCGCTCCAAGTGGCGCTACCGGCCGCGGCGCGACTTCTGGCGTTCCAAGGCCGTCCGGGCCGGGGCGCTGATCACCCTGCTCGCCCTGTGCGGTCTGGTCATCCTCGCGATCGTGCGGGAACAGACCGGCACCGAGGGGTTCCTGGTGGGGCTGGCGCTGGCCGTGCTGCCCGTGCCGCTGCTCGGCACCGCGTTCCGCTGGCTCGACCGGGTGGATCCGGGCCCGTGGCGCAACCTGCTGTTCGCCTTCGCCTGGGGCGCGTGCGCCGCCGCGCTGGTGGCGATCATCGCCAACTCGTTCGCGACCAAGTGGATAGCCACCGCGACCGCCGACCCGTCCTCCGCCGACCACCTCGGTGCGACCGTCATCGCGCCCGTCGTCGAGGAGAGCGCCAAGGCGGCCGCCGTGCTGCTGCTCTTCCTGTTCCGAAGACGGGATTTCAAGGGGATAGTCGACGGCGTCGTCGTCGCGGGCTTCACCGCGACCGGCTTCGCCTTCACCGAGAACATCCTCTATCTGGGCAACGCCTTCGGCGAGGACCAGGTCAGCCACACCGCGGGCCTCTCCTCCACGACCGCGGCGACGTTCTTCGTACGGATCGTGATGTCGCCGTTCGCGCACCCGCTGTTCACGGTGTGCACCGGCATCGGCTTCGGGGCGGCAGCGCTCGCGGCGCCGGGCCGCCGCCGGCGCCGCATCGGCCTGCCGCTGCTCGGTCTGCTGTCCGCGATGGGGATGCACGCGCTGTGGAACGGCTCGTCGTCGTTCGGGACGTACGGCTTCTACCTCGTCTACGCCGCGTTCATGGTCCCCGTCTTCGGCCTGCTCACCTGGCTGGCGATCTGGAGCCGCCAGCGGGAGCTGCGTACGGTCGCGGCCGAGCTGCCCGCGTACGCGGCGGCGGGCTGGCTGGGCCCCGCCGAGCCGCTCGCGCTCTCCTCGATGCGGGCCCGCTCGATGGCCCGGGACTTCGCGCACCGCACCTACGGGGGCAGGCGGGCGGCCCGGACGGTCGCGGAGTACGAGGCGTTCGCGACGGCCCTCGCGTTCCTGCGCCGCCGGGCCCGCCGCGCCCAGGCCGGCCCGGACTTCACGGCCCGCGAGCAGGAGCTGCTGCACCACCTGTGGGAGCGCAGGGAGGTGGCCGGGCCCGCGCTGCACTACGCGGCGGGCGCGGCGGGCCGCATCTGGATCCCGGCCCAGCCGTACCCGTACGGACACCAGGCCCCGTACGGACAGCAGGCCCCGTACGGGTACGACCAGTCCTCCCCGTACAACCCCTATCTGCGCTGAAGGCGCTCAAGGCGCCGAAAGCGGCGGCAGCGCCGGGAGCGTTGCGCGCTATGCCGAGGCGGTCTTCAGCTCGCTCAGCTCCGCGTCCGTGAGCTCCAGGTCCGCGACCGCGAGGAGCGCGGGCAGCTGCTCGACCGTACGGGCCGAGGCGATGGGGGCGACCACGGTCGGCTGGGCGGCGAGCCAGGCGAGCGCGACGCTCGCGGGCTCGGCGCCGTGCGCCTGCGCGACACGGTCCAGCGCGGCCAGGACCTTCGCGCCCCGGTCGGTCTCCAGGTGCTTGGCGGCGCTCCCGGCCCGCGCGCTCTCGACGTGCTGGCCCGGGCGGTACTTGCCGGTGAGGAACCCGGAGGCGAGCGAGAAATAGGGGACGGCAGCCAGGCCCGAGCGGGCGGCGGTGTCCTGGAGGCGGCCCTCGTAGGTGCCGCGCGAGACGAGGTTGTAGTGCGGCTGGAGGGCGACGTACTTGGCCAGGCCCTCGCGGTCGGAGAAGTCCAGCGAGTCCCGGAGCCGCTCCGGGGAGATGTTGGAGGCGGCGACGGCGCGCACCTTGCCGTCCCGCACCAGCTGGTCGAGGGCGGTGACGATCTCCTCGACCGGGACGGACTCGTCGTCGAAGTGCGTGTAGTACAGGTCGATGTAGTCGGTGCCGAGCCGGCGCAGCGACGCCTCGGCGGCGGCCTTGATGGTGGGGGCGGCGAGCCCCTTGAACTCGGGGTGCGCGCCCACCTTCGTGGCGACGACGACGTCCGCGCGGTTGCCGCGCGCGCCCAGCCACTTGCCGATGATCTTCTCGGACTCGCCGCCCTCGTTGCCGGGGATCCAGGACGAGTACGTGTCGGCCGTGTCCACGAAGTTGCCGCCCGCCTTGGTGTACGCGTCGAGCACCGCGAACGACGCGGCCTCGTCGGCGGTCCAGCCGAAGACGTTGCCGCCGAGGGCGAGCGGGAAGACGGAGAGGTCGGAGGCACCTAGGGGGCGCAGAGTGGTCATACGAGGTGAACGGGCGGGCGGTGCACGGCTATTCCGCGCCCCCGCCCACAGCCAGCACGCCCTACGGGTTCAGGCCCTTCGACTGCAGCCACGCCATCGGGTCGATGCCCGTGCCGCCCGGGGTGTGCACCTCCAGGTGCAGATGCGGGCCCGTCACATTGCCGGTGGCGCCGACGCGGCCGATGGTCTCGCCGGTCGTCACCTTCTGGCCCGCGCTGACCGCGATCGAGGACTGGTGGCAGTACCAGAGCTCCGAGCCGTCCTCCAGCTCTATGACCGTGCGGTAGCCGTACGAGCCGGACCAGCCAGCCGACTTGACCGTGCCGCCGTGGATCGCCTTGAGCGGGGTGCCGGTGGGGGCGGCGAAGTCGAGGCCGGTGTGGTGACCGGAGGACCACATCGAGCCGGCCTCGCCGAACGTCGAGGTGATCGTGTACGAGGCGACCGGCAGCGAGAAGCTCTTGGCGAGCTCGGCCAGACGCTCCTCCTCCGCCTTCTTCGCGGCGGCCTCCTCGGCGGCCTTCTTCGCGGCCGCCGCCTTCTGCTCCGCGGCGCTCTGCGCGGCCTTCGCCTCGGCCGCCGCCTTCTGGGACGCGGCCTTCTCGGCGACCGCCTTCGCCTCGGCCTCGGCGTCGTTCTGCTGCTGCTCGGCCTGCTGGAGGATGCGGGCGCGCAGGGCCTCGCCGGCGCCGGTGGCGCCCTGTTCGGCCTCGGCCCGGGAGACGCCCGCCATGGTGAGGGGGGCGCTCGCGACGGCCCTGTCGGCCTCGGCGGCCGGGGAGGCGTCGGGCTTCTCGTCGCCCGCGATGTCGGATATCAGCGTGCCCACGCCCGGCAGGGACTTGACGTCGGGGAGGTTGTCCGCGACCGAGTCGGGCAGGGATATGGAGACCGGCGGCTTGCTCTGCGCGCTGGCCATGCCGCCCGCGCCGACGGCCGCGATGACGCCGACGCCGAGGACGGTGGAGCTGCGGGCGAGCCCGCCGCGCTGCTTGGCGACGCGGTGCCGGCCGCGCACGGAGCGCACGGACTCCTCGGTGGGGTCCCACTCCTCCCACACCTCGGTGTCACTGGGCGCGACCCCGTAGAGAGAGACGGGGGGAACCGGCTGGGTGCCGAGGGCAGGCTCGTTGGACGCCACTGGGGCGCTCCTTTCCTTCCTTCTCGCCTACCGGGTTAGCTGACGGGTTCGGAGCAGGAAGGTCTCCTACGGGCACCTCTTCAAAGGTACAAAGGTGCCCGATTCACCCCAAGTTGGTGGTTCCCCGGTTCCCTTTCGGGATTCGGCGCGTGCGCACGGTGCCGCCTCTACGACGGCTGGGACGACCGCGCTGCGTTATCGAACGTTAATAGACAGGGGGACCGGATTCCAAGCAGTTCCCCCTGATCGTTGGGGACAACTGTTGACGGTGTGTCAGTTGTTATGCGCAGGGGCGCTGTTCGGCTACACACCGTCACGGCACCACGGGCATCGTCCGCCGCCGCTCCGGCTGCCGCACCCCCGGCCGCCCCACCGCGAGCAGCGCCATGTCGTCGTTCGCACCCCCGCCCGTATGTCTGCGCACATCGTCGATCAGCGCGTCCAGGACCTGGTCGGGCCCCGGGAAGATCCGGCCGCGCAGCCGCTCGTGCGGGTCGTAGAAGACCCCCGGCGGCTCCACCGAGCGGGCCTCGGAGAGGCCGTCGGTGTAGAAGAGCAGCGTCGCCCCGGCCGGGAAGGGGTACGCGTCCGCCCGGTCCGGCCACACCCCCAGGTCCGCCATCCCCAGCGGCAGCGCGGGGTCGGACGGGGCGAGCGCGTCCAGGGCCCCGTCGGCGTGCAGCAGCAGCGGCTCGGGGTGGCCCCGGTTCACCAGCCGTACGGTCCCGGCGCCGCGCGGGATCTCGGCGAGCACGGCCGTGGTGAACCCCTCGACGGCGTCCAGGCCGTCGCGCCGGGTGCCCTCCCGGGTCAGCGCGCGCTCCAGGCGCCCGGCCACGGCCTCCAGAGTCGTCTCCTGCTCGGCCGCCTCCCGGAACGCCCCGATGACCACGGCCACCGCCTCCACCGCCTCCAGGCCCTTGCCCCGCACGTCCCCGACGACCAGGCGCACCCCGTACGGCGTGTCCTGAACGGCGAAGAGGTCCCCGCCGATGAAGGCACCGGCCTGGGCCGCCTCGTACCGCGCGGCCACCTGGAGACCCCCGATGCGCTCGGCGGGCGTCGGCAGCACGGCGCGCTGGGCGGTCTCCGCGATGACCCGGGCCGAGGCGAGCCGCTCGCCGCTGCGCCGCAGCATGCGGTTGATGAAGAGGGCGAGGGCGCCGACGGTGGTGACGGTGAACAGCTCGCTGACCGCCTCGCCCGTGCTGGGGATGTCGTGCAGATACTCCGTGAGCAGCACCGCCCCGACCGCCGAGGCGCCCGCGACGGCGGTACCGGCCGGCCCGAAGAAGGGGGCCGCGATCAGGGGCGCGGCCGCGAAGAGGGCGGCGGCGGTCAGATCGGGCGGGGTCGCCACGTCGAGGACGACCCCGGCGACCAGGAGCAGCGCGGGCAGGGTGCGCACCAGGCCGAGGCGCCGGGAGCCCTCCCGGCCACCGCCGTCCGATCGCTGCCGCACCTGTGGTCTCCTGCCCGTCCGCAGGGCCGCCGACATCCCGCGCCCCACCCAGGGTGTCCGGCTCCGCCGCACGCGGCGACCTCACGTCCCCCAACCGGGTCAGCGGCCCGTCAGGGGCGCGGGGAACTGCGCGACCAGCCCCCACCGGCCCGCAGCTACCCGACCTCGATTCCAAGCGAAGCGCTCAGTGCCGGTCCGTACCTGTCGCGATCAGCCGCGCCCGGCATCTGCGGGGCCCGGCCCGGCCCCGTACGCAGGTCCCCCGGGCGTGCCGCCGGGTCGCCGGGTCGCCGTGCACGGAGGGGACGCCGCCCTTCGTGTACGAGGGCGCGGTCACCCAGGGCGCGGCGGGCGACAGGGGCAGTGACAGCGGCAGGGACAGACACATCAGCAGCGCGCACAGGCCGACGAACAGCGGCACGGCCGGCACCTTCCGCCGCGTCGCCGCTCGCATCAGTCCCGCCACATGCTCACGCATAGCACCCGTGAGACTACTGGACGTGAACCCCTCGGCCGGTGAGGTGCCGCCAGGCACTTCCTGACCCTCATGCCGGAACTTGACGTCGCACAAAGGCCGGCCGCAGGCTCGTGGCCCATGCACGAACTTTGCTCGACCGCCGCCCTGCCCTGCGACCCGCCGCTGCTGTGGGCCGCCCAGGGCCTGACCGGGGCCTCCCGCGCCCGCGCCTGGGTGAGCGGGGACGGCCGCGCCTTCGCCGTCGCCGTCCCCGATCTGTCCCGCCACGACCGGCTGGCCGTCTCGGGGCCCGTCGGGTCACTGGCCCCGCTGGTCGCCGAGGTGCTCGCCGAGACCGGCCCGAGCTACCGCCCGCTCGGCGACGAGGCGACCGTGCGGGCCCTGGTGGAGGCGCTGCCGGAGCTGCGTCCGGTGGCCACTTTCGGCTGGATGAGCCGTACGCGCCCCCTGTCGTCCGCCGAGGCGGGCGCGGCGGACGAGGGCAAGGCGCGGTGGCTGGCGGACGACGACGCGGAGGAGATCACCGCGCTGCTCGCCGAGGCCTTCCCCGGCTCGTACGCGGTGCCGGGCGCGCCGGGCGTCGGGCGGTGGGCGGGCACCCGGGACGACGCGGGCCGCCTCACCTCGGTCGCCGCGCTCGCCTGGTCGTCCCCCGAGGTCGGACTGCTCGCGGGCGTCGCCGTGCACCCGTCGGCGCGGGGCCGGGGCCTGGCCCGTACGGTCGTCGCCAAGGTGCTCGCCGAGGCGCTGGCCGTGCACGGGACGGCGGCCCTGATGGTGGACGGCGCCAACGACGGGGCGATACGGCTGTACGAGGGCCTGGGATTCGCATACCGGCGCTTCTTGGCGGCGGAGCTGACGCCGGACATATAGCCGGGCGAGCGCACCGGTGGGCGCCGGCCCGGAAATGCCGAAGCCCCAGGGCGGCCGGGGCCCGGGAATGCCAAAGGCCCGGCACATTCTCATGTGCCGGGCCCAAGGACTTCAGTAGCGGGGACAGGATTTGAACCTGCGACCTCTGGGTTATGAGCCCAGCGAGCTACCGAGCTGCTCCACCCCGCGTCGGTAAACACAACTGTACGGCATGCGGGGCGGTGCTCCGTACCGGCTGACGCGGGACCCCATCCGGGACCCTCCGGCTCACGCCGACCAGTGGCCCCGCGAGGCGGCCAGCACGAACCCCGGGCCGAAGCCGATGATCAGGCCCGACTGCCGGTCGCCGGGGGGCTGCTCGAAGGTGCGGGCCAGCACGTCGAGGACGGCGGAGCCGCCCAGGTTCCCGTTGGTGGCCAGGCTCGCCCAGGCGTGCCGCAGATCGCCGTGGTCGCGGTCGCCGTCCAGGCCGAACCCGGCGGCCGCGTCCTCCAGGACCCGGGGCCCGCCCGGGTGGACGACCGCGAACTGGAGGGCCCGGCCGCTGCCGCCGAGCCATTTGCGTACCGCCGGGAGGCTGTCGTTGAGGGCGGCGGTGGCGGCGGCCGTGGAGTCGAAGTGCAGCCCGGCCCCCGAGAGGCGGCCCTGGTAGCGGTCGATGCTGTCGGGCAGGACGTACTCGAAGGTGTCCTCGATGACGTAGCTGGGCCCGCTCCAGGCCGGGCTGTCCGAGACGACGACCGCACCCGAGCCGTCCCCGAAGAGCACCTTGTAGATCATCGACTCCCGGCTGGTGTCGGTGTGGTTGTACGTGGCCGTCGACAGGCACTCGGCGACGACGACCAGGACGTGCGAGCCCGGGTGCGCGGCGATGTCCTGGTGCGCCCGGACCAGGCCCTGCGCGCCGCCCGCACAGCCGACGGTCGCCATGGGGACGCGCCGCACGTCCGGCCGCAGGCCCAACTCCCGGACGAGGGCGACGTCGAGGGACGGCACGGTCCAGGAGGTGGTGTGGCTGGTGACGAGGCAGTCGATGTCGTCGGGGGCGAGGCCGGCGTGGGCCAGGGCCTGTCGCCCGGAGCGGACCGCGAGCCGCAGCGCGTCCTCGTACGCCGCCCTGTTCCGCTCCTCGATGGTGGCATTTCCGGCCACGGTCGGGGCGTTGAGGGGGCGGG
The DNA here is from genome assembly GCF_041435195.1 of Streptomyces sp. NBC_00224. NCBI lineage: Bacteria > Bacillati > Actinomycetota > Actinomycetes > Kitasatosporales > Streptomycetaceae > Streptomyces > Streptomyces sp. NBC_00224. The sequence continues at coordinate 5,005,473 of NZ_CP108106.1, read as the reverse complement.
TGAAACGGCGGGTGCGGACGGTGGTCGCCCGGGCTATTCGCAGGTGCGCCTCCAGCCGCGGCCGATCGGGGTTGGCACGCCGGATGTCTGCGCAGATCTCATCCGTGGAGATGAGGTGGTCCGGCAGAGCTATGGCGGGGAGGGCTATGTGAGCGGGCACGAGTGGGCTCCCTCGGGTGGCCGACGGGCGAATCCTCAACCTACTTGAGACGGCTGGAATTCGTTCCTCGGAATTCGAACAGAGCTCAGCCGGAAGGAGTCGTTCCGCGCGCTGCCCCACCCCTGGGACACGCCGGTCGTGCGCTCAGCTCGTCAACGGCGCGCTCAGCACCGGGTGCCGGCTCACGAGCGACGCCCCCGGGGTGTAGAGGAGCAGCATCACCCGGGCCCCCGGCGAGGTGACCGGCTCGGCCACGCACGTGGTGACCCAGCCGGGCCCCAACTCGCTGTGCCGGATGGGGCGTTCGGACCCGTCGGGGTACGGGATCGGGGTCGCCCCGGTCTCCCGGTAGAGCGGCCCGGCGACGGGGTCGTCCTGCACCTCGGCCTCAAGGCGTCGCAACTCCACGTGGTTGGGCCGCATTTCCACGCCGTGCCGCAGCTGCGGCAGCACCATGGGGGCCCACCGGTCCGCCCAGTCCGTCAATACGTGCTCGCGCGCCTCGGGGTCGAGGGTCATCCACCGCATGGTGTTGGCCGGAACCTCGCCACGCGGGAAGAGCGCGGCGAACTCCGCGTTGTGGGCGAGCAGGTTCCAGGCGGCGTCGGTGATGTAGGCCATCGCCCCGTCGATCTGCTCCACGACCCGCTGCCAGACACCGGGGACCGACATCCCGGAGTCGCGGTGCAGGGTGTACGGCGGGTACTCGCGCCGGGTGAGCCGCCAGAGGAACGTCCACTCCTGCTCGTTGAGACGCAGGGTGCGCGCCACATTGGTCAGGAATTCGGCAGTGGGGTTCAGCTGCCCGTTCTCAAATCGGTTGTACGTACCCGGTGTGCGCTCAAGAAGGATGTCCATCTGCTCCTGACTGAGCCCGGCGACCCGTCGGCCCGGCCCCGCCTGACGCGGCGGAAATCCGGCGGACTCCGGGTGGATGGCGGCGCGCCGCTCCTGGAGGAGCGTCTTGAGGGACATGCGGTCGCGGGCGGCGAGCGGCAAAACGGGACCTTCGTTCACGGGGGGACGGGGACGAACGGCTGCCGTCGCGGCGGCACGACGGGCGATGACGGTCTGTCGGCGGGCGATCTCCTGTTCAGGAACGCTGCTGCCCGGAGGGGGCCGGGGCTGAATGTTGATGGCTGGATCATTATCTGCAATTCAGCCCCCTGGAAAGGGGGCGGGGTACCCCTCCAGACTGTTCCGCACGAAGCCCTCACGGGTCTCGTACGTATCGGCCCAGGTGAAAGCGGTTGCTTGGTGTCCTTCGCCGGACATCGAATCCCGCCCCCTCACCCGGGACGCGGTGGCTGTCCCTGTGCCGCGGGGACGGCCGGCGTACACGTACCCAGATCAGCGGCCGGTGTCGACAATCGCCAATACGTCGCGTCCTCGACACCGGCCGCCCGCGGCGCGCCGGAGAGCAACATTCCCCCGTCTCCGGCCAGCTCCGGCATGCGGGCCGGAGTTGAACGACCGGCGCCGTGGAGCCCGCCCCTCTCGGGCGGCTCCACGGCGCCGGGCGTCTTTTTTGGCGGACCCCTACGCGTCCCCCCAGGGAACCAGCCCCGCCCGTTCGGCGATGAGGGCAGCCTGGATGCGGCGTTCGACGTTCAGTTTGCGCAGGATCGACTGGATGTGGTCCTTCACCGTGCCGCGGCTCAGGTGCAGGCGCAGGCCGATGTCCGTGTTGGAGAGGCCGCAGGCCACCAGGACCAGGATTTTTCGCTCGCGGGGCGAGAGGCGGGAGACCTCGGGCGTGGAGCGGCGTACGACGTCGCCCAGGAAGCGGGAGACGACCTTCTGGCTGATGCCGGCCGACATCATGGTCCAGCCCTGGGCCAGGCCCCGCACCAGGGGGGCGAGGCGTTCGGGCGGGGTGTCCTTGAGGACGTATCCGGACGCCCCGGCGGCGAGGGCGGTGGCCACGTGCTCCTCTTCGAGGGAGGCGGACAGGACGCAGACGAGTGGCGGCGCGGTCATCGCCGACATGCCGGTGGACAGCGCCTCCGCGTCCGAGGTGCAGCTGTCCAGCAGGACGACCCCGGGCTGCTGCGCCTGGATGGTTTCGACGGCGTGGGCGACCGGCGATGTGGCGGCGACCGTGATGTCGTCGGCCGTGCCGAGGACGTGCTGGAGTCCGGCGCGTATCAACGGCTCGTTGTCGACGATGACTACTCGGATCATGGCGTGCTCGCCTGTTCCCGGCTCGGGTGCGTGCCCCTCCATCGAGCGTAGGCGTCCCCGTCGGCCGACGCAGGCGGGGACGCCTGCTCCCCCGCTCACCCGAATTCCGGACCGTTACTGCTTTCTGTCGGCCTTACCGAGACAGAAGGCCATCGCGCCGGCGCATACCGCGGTGAAGGCGAGTTCACCCCAGTACGCGTCTATCAGGAATGTGTTTACGGTGGCGAGGATCGCCGTCCAGACGAGGACGATTCCTGCTTTGAGTGCCATGAGTGCCATGGGCGAAGCCGCTTTCACGTGAGGGAGCTGAGGCATCCGGTGACACCGCCGGCCACCACATTAGTGGCGATCTTCTTGGCGAGGTCCTTGTTGACCCGTCCGACGATCAGCGCGGCCGCCCCACCGATCCCGGCCTTGACCAGGCAGTTCTTGGCCGTCTCGGACATGGGCTCGGCGGAGAGCAGCCGCTCGCACGCCTTCTGGTCCTTCTTCTTCCCGAGGTAGCACCCCGCGGTGTTGTATTCCTGATTGACATCCACGGCGTGGGCGGCGGGGGCGGCGCCTGCGAAAACGGCCGCCGCGAGCACGACAGTGGTGAGCTTCTTCTTCATGGCCTCGTCGTCTCAAAAACATCCGGTGAAAACAGAACAAGGCGCGGGAGTCTCCCTGTGTGAGCGAATTCCTGCGCCTTGTGAATCCTTGAGGAGTGACGAGTCGGAGACCATCCGCCGGTTTACCGGAAAGACCAGCCAAGTGGCTGGAGACGCCTCACTCGCCGGTCAGGTCCCCGCGCGTCCCGGGGATGCCCTGGTGGCGTACGTACGCGTGCCACGCACGCGTTTCCGCGGCGCCGGGGGCGAGGACGGCCGTGCGCGCGGTGAAGACGGCGATGAGCCGGCCGGTGCGTCCGTGCCAGGCGTCGCGGGGGATGGTGCGGACGGAGGCGATCGCGGCTTCCAGGGCGCCCTGTTCGAGTTGCGCGCGGGCCAGCTGCACCGTGACGCGGTAGCGGTTGCGCGCGAGGTCGGGGCGGCCGCGCAGGACGGCGAGGGCGTGGTGGGCGCGTGCCTCGGCCTGCGTCCACTGTCCGAGGGTGAGCAGGGACATCAGGGAGAAGAGGTCGAGTCCGGCCTGGTCGTAGAAGCTGATCCAGGGGGGCCGGGGCAGCGCGGGGTCGGCGCGGTCGAGGGCGTCCTGGGCGCAGCCGATGCTGCGCAGGGCGGCGGTGCGGTCGTTCAGGTCGGCGTGGTGGACGGCGGTGGAGACGTGTGCGAGGGAGGCGAAGAGCGGGTCGCGGCGGTTGATCGAGAGGGAGCGGTTGACGTCGGCGGCGGCCAGGCCGTCGGTGTGCCGGCCGAGCTGGCGGTACAGCCCTCCGGCCAGTCCCCATACGTGGTACTGCGCGGCCGGGTCGGCGGACAGCCCGGCCAGGGTGACGGCCTGGTGCAGGTACGTTTCCGCGACGGGGAAGCGGTGGCCGTCGGTGGCGGCCCACAGGGCGCTGCCCGCGAAGGCGGCGGCCAGGGCGTAGAGCTTGCTCCGTACGCGGGTGCTCGCGGTGCCGCGCTGCTGGAGTTCGAGGGCCTGGCGGACGAGGTGGGCGGCGCCGTTCTCCACGGCCTGGGTTCCGCCGTGCCGGTGGTCGCCGGCCACGACCTCCGTCAGCTTCGCGGCGAGCCGGGCGACGTCACCGAGGCCCACCCGGGACGGGGGCCCGCGGAAGACGGGAGGTGCGCCGCCGGGCGTCGGGGAGTGCGTACCGATGGGCGTGGGCCCGGTCGCTGCCGGGGTGGGGTCCCGGGGGGTGAACCCCAGGTCCTGGAGCGGAAGGCCGGTCAGCCGCGTCAGGGCTTCGCGCTGGCCGGTCTGCGGCCAGGTCACCTCGCCGCAGAGCCAGCGGCGCACGGTCCGGTCGGTGGCGGTGCCGGGGCGGCCGGTGAGGGCGGTGAGTTGGGCATTGAGCCGGGTGGCGAACTCGGCCGCCGTCAGGGCGTGTTCGGTCATCCAGTCGGCGAGCGCTTGATTGCGCGGGCTGGCCATACGGAAACGGTAGGTAAAGAGTCCGTTTGTAGCGGGCAGACCTGGGCCGGTTCGCCTGATGGGGTGGGCCCGGAGCGCGATGCCGGACGAGTACGCCCGGAGTGCGCTGCCGGGTGGCCCGCGTGGGCCCGGCCGCCGCGAGCACCCAGGGAGGGTGGCCCGAACTCGCCTGCCTCGACCGGCACTCGAATGTCGGCGGGCCCCGGCCCGTCAGGGGTGGCGGCGGCCGCGGTGGTCCGCGGCCTCGGCCAACGCGTCGCGCAGCGCGAACAGCGCGGGCATGTCCGCGTCCGCGTCCGCCGCGAAACGGTTCAGCAGGAAGCCGATCTGCCGTTCTTCCGCCGCGCGTACGGCCCGCACGATGTCCCGGATCAGACGGCGCAGGGCATCGGAGACGGATCGTCCCCCGTCGGCCTGTCCTGCGTCCGTGACCCACTCGGGGTCCTCGACCGAAACCGACGGCTGCTCTGCTGTGCATCGCATGCCCCAAGGAGACCGCCGCCGCCCGCGCGGCAGTAGGGCGAACACCGAGCTTTCCGCGTGCGCGCACCCGGACGACTTGACTGGTCCTTTACTGAACGAGGGCCACATTCCCCGCGCACGCCCAGGGATTTCGCGGCCGATCCATCGCGTGAGCTGCTGCTTTCAAGCCACAGCACCGCCGACGGCGGCTCAGCGGCCGACACGCCGAGGCAAAACGAGCCCGTTGCCGAATGCACGCACATGACTACATATTGCGATCAGCGGGAGCGGATCCAGCCCGTGGGTCCCCCATCCCATCCCCCCCGCCTGACAGGAGTCCGTCCCGTGCGTCTTCGCCACACGATCGGTGCCGCCCTCGGCGCCCTCGCCCTCCTCGCGACCGTCCCGACCCCCGCCCACGCGATCGACGGCTTCTTCCAGTACAAGTACGGCTCCCTCACCAACCCGAGCTCCGGCCAGCTGGAAGACCCGTCCGCGCAGGAGTGCATCAACATCCCCGAGATCGAGGGCAAGCTCCTGGACGCCCGCGCACCCAAGAACCTCACCGCCAACACCGTCAACCTCTTCCCCCTCGGGGACTGCGAAGGCGTACACACGACCCTGGGGCCCGGCCAAGAGGCTGGAAACCTCCGCCTGTTCCGGTCGGTGCTGTTCGATCTGTAACCCGCGCCCGACGGCCCGTCCGCTCACGCCCGGGCCCGGGAACGACGGAGCGCCCCAGCCGGTCAATCCCGGCTGGGGCGCTCTGTCGCAGGTCAGAGGGAACAAACCCTCCCCCGCTGTGCGTAGGCCATGTCGGACTCGAACCGACAACCAACGGATTAAAAGTCCGCTGCTCTGCCAATTGAGCTAATGGCCCCTGGCATACCGCACCCCCGCAGCATAGCCCGACGGGGCCCGGCAGCCGATCGGGTATCGGCTTCCGGGCCCGGTGGGGCCCATTCGGCGGTCAGTGCGGTGCGGATGCGCAGGTCATCGGGGCCGGGTGACCGGGGGCGCGGGCGTCGGGCGGAGGAACCAGTGGCGGGCCGACACCACCCACCACACCGTCGCGAAGCCGAGGACCACCAGGACAGCGACCGGGGCGTAGTTGAAGTTCTCCCAGGTCACCGGGGACAGCTGGGGCAGCATGAACAGGACCGTGATCAGCGCCACCCAGGCCACCGCCGCCACGCCGATCGGGCGGGACCAGCGGCCCAGCTGCCAGGGGCCGGGTTCGAACGCGTCGCCCTTCAGCAGCCGCAGCAGCGTCGGGATGACGTACGCGATGTACAGGCCGATCACCGCGATCGACGTCACCGCCGCGTACGCCGTCACATTGATCAGATACGGGAGGCCGAGCGCCAGGGCCCCCGCCGTCGCCAGCCAGACCGCCGCCACCGGGGTGCGGGTGCGGGGGCTCACCGTGTGCCAGACGCGTGAGAACGGGAGCGCGCCGTCGCGCGAAAAGGCGTAGATCATCCGGGAGTTGGCCGTCACCGACGCCATCCCGCAGAACAGCTGCGCCCCGATCACCACCAGCAGGAGGAGCTTGCCGGTCGTCGCGCCGAGCGCGTCCAGGAGGATCTGGGCCGGTGGCGCGCCGGTCGCCGAGCCGAGCTCGTCGTCGTACGACTGGATGGCGTACGTGAAGCCGAGCAGCAGCACGAAGCCCGCTATCCACGATGTCCAGATCGAGCGCACGATCCCGCGCGGGCCCGCCGTCGAGGCGTCGTGGGTCTCCTCCGTCATGTGCGCGGAGGCGTCGTAGCCGGTGAAGGTGTACTGGGCCATGAGGAGGCCGATGAGGACTACGTAGAAGCCGCTTCCCCAGCCCGTGTTGTTCACGTAGTGGGTGAAGACGAATGTGGTGGAGCGGTGGTGGTCCGGGGTGAAGGCCAGGGCCCCTACGATCACCGCGACGCCGAGTACGTGCCACCACACGCTGACGCTGTTGAGGATCGCCACGATCCGGACGCCGAAGGTGTTCAGGAGGCCGTGGAGGATCAGGATCGCCGCGAAGAGGGCGATCGTGCGGCCCGGTGTGACCTCGAAGTCCCATTGCAGGTTGAGGTACGCGCCCAGGAACGATGCCGCGCCGAAATCGATCCCGGCTGTCACCGCTACCTGGCCGAGCACGTTGAACCAGCCCGTGAACCAGGCCCAGGCCGCCGCGCTCCGCTCCGGCGCCAGCCGGTGCGCCCAGAAGTACAGGCCCGCCGACGTCGGGTACGCCGAGCAGATCTCGGCCATCGACAGGCCGACGAGCAGCGTCATCAGGCCCACCCCGACCCAACCCCAGGTGATCAGGGCCGGGCCGCCGGTGTTCATGCCGAACGCGTACATCGTCAGACAGCCGGAGAGCACCGAGATGATGGTGAACGAGACGGCGTAGTTGGCGAAGCCGGACATCCGGCGGGCCAGCACCTGGGTGTAGCCGAGCTGCGCCAGCCGCTCTTCGTCGGACGTCGCCGCGCCGTTGCCGCTCCCGCGCACCGCGCCGCCGCCCGCCGGACCGAGACCGTCCGGAGCCCCGTGGGCGTCCGGATTCGTACTCGCGTCACTTGTCATGCCCCCAGCGATTCCCTCGCCGGGGGCATGACATGCGCCAACTGTTGGCCAAAAACCGGCCCAGGGGTGAGCCCTGGGCCGCCTGCTGGAAGAGGACTAGAACAGGAACTTGTACATCTGCCAGCCCCCGCCGACCTTCACGCGGCCGCCGAAGTTCCCCTTGCCGTCGCCCGGGTACGACCACAGGACGCCGTCCGTGCCGCGCGCCAGCAGGTCCGGCTTGCCGTCACCGTTCAGGTCACCCGCGCCGACCAGCGCGTTGTAGACCTGCCAGCCGCCGCCGATCTTCACACGGGTGGCCAGGGTGCCGCTGCCCGTGCTCGGGTACAGCCACAGCACGCCCGACGCGTCGCGGGCCAGCAGGTCGGCGTTGCCGTCGCCGTTCAGGTCGCCCGCGCCCGACGCCGCCAGGTAGTTCTTGAAGCCGCTGCCGATCTTCACGCGGGCCTTGAAGTTGCCCGTGCCGTTCGCCTCGTAGAGGTAGAGGTCGCCGGTGGACGCCTCACGGGCGAGCAGGTCCGCCCGGCCGTCGCCCGTCATGTCGCCCGGGGACGTCAGCACGTCGAAGGCGTTCCAGCCAGAGCCGATCTTCGCGTACGGGGTCGACGGCGTCAGGGCCTTGCCCGCCGGCTTGTACGCGCGGAGCTCGCCGCTCGTCAGGCGGACCAGGACGTCGTTCTTGCCGTCGCCGTCCACGTCGTCGAACGGGACCGCCGCCGACACCTCGTTCGCGCCCGTCCAGCCGCTGCCCGACACCTTCGCGTCGACCTTGCCGTCGGCGCCCGCGCGGAAGTCCGCGACACCGGCGGGAGTGACGGCGAGCAGGTCGCCCAGGCCGTCGGCGCCCACGTAGTCGCGCGGGGCCGCAGCGGTGGTGCCCTTCACCTCGAACGGGGTGGTGAACGTCTGGTCCGGGCCGCCGTCGGCGGGGACAGCCGTCACGTTCCAGGCGTACTTACCGGCCGGCAGGTCCTTGCCGGAGGAGTTCTTGCCGTCCCAGTCCAGCCGCACCGGGCCGCGCGTCTCGGTGCCCGTGGCGGTGCGGACCGTGTTCCGCGTCGCCAGGTCCACCAGGTCGATCTCCCAGGAGACCAGCGGCTTCGAGGCCCACCAACGGACCGTCCGCGCAGCCGACTTGGTGTCGACCGTCGCCGGGAAGTCCTCGTCCAGCGCGCGTACGGGAGCGCTCTGGACCCCGGACGGCGCCACATGCGTGTCGCCCTGCGCGTCCACGTACGCCACCGCGCCGCCGAAGCGGTCGGCCGTCCAGCCCTGGCCGGGCTTGGCCACGGCGGGCTTGCCGACCTTGTGCGTGCCGGTCCCGCCGTGCACGTCCGTGACGCTCAGCTCGCCGTCCTTCTGCCAGGCGACATAGCCGTCACCGAGCAGGGCGCCCTGGTGGGCGGGCAGGTCGGTGTTCTTCCCCGCCGCCGTGTCGTACACCCCGGACTTGTCCCGGTCGCACTCCCAGTAGACGTCGCCGCCCTGCGCCTGGAGGGACGTCATCAGGCAGGGGACGGTGATCCGCTTGCCCAGGGCCTTCCCCGTACGCACGTCGATCGCCTGCGCGTCGCCCGGCTCGCCGCCGATCCACAGCGTGCTGCCCGAGAGGGCGAAGGCGGAGGAGCCGGTGCCCGTGTAGACGACCGCGCCGGTGTCGAGGTCGGTGACGCGCACGGAGTCGCCCTGCTTGCGCGTCGCCGCGTAGCGCCCCGACACGCGCAGCGCGTCCGCCTTCACGCCCAGCGTGCGCGCGGGCAGCTTGCCGCCCTCGTCGAGGACCTTCACCGTGCCGTCGGCGAGCCGGTACACCAGGCGCCCGTCGCCGGTGGCCTGGATGTCCGGGGTGTCGGCCCCCGGGGCGGCCGGGAAGTCCTTGGCGTCCGCGCCCCGGTCGGTGCGCTGACCGGCCGTCAGCGGGCCGGTGACCGACAGGTCGATGCCGCGCAGCCGCGTGCTCGGGCCGTCCTCGCCCGGCACCCGGTCCACCGTGTTCAGTCGGCCCTGCGCCAGGGTGAGCGCCGTGGGCACCGACGCGAGGGCGGGCGACTCGCGGACCTTGGTGACCTCCAGCGAGGAGCCCACCGCGTACACGCCCTGGTGGCCGTCGACCACCGCGCCGATCAGCATCGTCCCGTCGGCCTTGAAGCGGGCCATCGCGGTGGCCTTCTCCAGGACGACCCGCTCGGGGCCGCCCTTGAGCGGCACGGCGACCACGCGGTAGTCGAGCGAGGAGTACCGCTGCTGATCGCCGGTGGAGATCCGGCGCGCCACCAGGACGTTGTCGCCGACCGCGCCGAGCAGCTGCGAGTTCTCGTACCCGGGGATCGTCAGCTGGTCCGTGGACGCCCAGAAGTCCGAGGTCTTCCAGACCGTGGCCTTGCCGTCCTTGGTCCACTGGACCGCGCGGTCGCCGCCGACCTCGATCTTGCCGTTGTCGAACTGCTCCGCCTGGAGGTGGGTGGTGCGGGCGATGCCGTCACGGCCCAGCCAGCCGATCATGGTCATGCCGGACAGGTCCTTCTGGACGAAGATGCCGTCCTTGTTGCCCTGGTAGAGCGAGTGGACCTGGCCGGCCCCGCCGACCGGCGTCTCCTTGACCTTGCCGTCCTCCCAGGACAGCAGCCGCATGCCGAGGACGCCGTCGGTGACCACGACATCGCCGAAGGTCCCCGCGAACCGCTGGCCCTCGGGCAGCGGCAGGGTCCGGTCCGAGCCGTCCTTCATGTTCCGCTGGACGACCACGCGGTCGTCCTTGCCGGTGAGGACGAGGGTGTCCGTGCCGGTGCCCCATGCGGTGGTCATGCCCTGCGGCATGACGACCGGCGCGGTGGAGCCGTCCGCGTACGAGGTCCAGTTGAACCCGGCCTGGGTCCAGCCGGACAGATAGCCGGTCTCGCCGGCGCCGTTGATCACGGTCGCGTTGTAGTCGGGCGTGTGCTCGGCGGGAACGGTGAGCTCCGCCGGTGCGTCCGCCGCGAAGGCCGGCGCCGTGGCCAGCGGGGCGACGGCGGCCGCGATGCCGAGCGCGGTGACTGCGGCGATCGCGTTCCGTACGAGTGTGTGACGTCTCAAGTTGATACTCCCGAAGCCGTTCAGGCGTGGGAGGGCGCACGGCGCGCGATGTACCGCGCTGCAGCGATGCGCAGAAAAGCCCCCCGGCTCTTCGAAACCCCCCATACGAGCTCGACCTTAACAGCAGCCACTGACACGGTGACTTGGGATTACGCGGGGAAACGGAAGGGCCCGTACCGCACCCGGTGGGTGCCGTACGGGCCCTTCACTCGCTACTGGGACTCAGCGTCAGTCGTTGCGCTTCCAGCGCGGCTTGTCGTCACGGCGCCCGAAGGAGCCGGTGTTCGTGCCGGTGCCGGTGCCACCACGGTGGTCGTCGCGACGGCCGTACGGGCGGTCGCCGCTGCCGCCGGAGCGGAAGCCGCCCGAGGGGCGGTCGTTGCGGTCACGGTTGAACGGGCGGTCGCCGCCACCGGAGCGGAAGCCACCGGAGGGGCGGTCGTTGCGGTCACGGTTGAAGCCGCCACCACGGTTGTCGTCACGACGCTCGAAACCACGGTCATTGCGGTCACGGTTGAAGCCACCGGACGGACGGTCGCCGCTGCCGCCGGAGCGGAAGCCACCGGAGGGGCGGTCGTTGCGGTCACGGTTGAAGCCGCCACCACGGTTGTCGTCACGACGCTCGAAACCACGGTCGTTACGGTCGCGGTTGAAGCCGCCCGACGGGCGGTCGCCGCCACCGGAGCGGAAGCCACCGCCACGGTTGTCGTCACGACGGTCGTCGCGGCGGAAGCCGCCACCACGGTTGTCGTCACGACGCTCGAAACCACGGTCGTTGCGGTCGCGGTTGAAGCCACCGGACGGGCGGTCGTCGCGGCGGAAGCCACCACGGTCACCGCGGTCGTCACGACGCTCGCGGCGGTCGAAGTTGCCCCGGTCGTCACGGCGGTCGCGGTCGTACGCCGGGCGCTCCTGCGCGGCCGGCTCGGCGGCCACGACGGCGGCCGCGACCTCGGCCTCGGCGGCCTCGGCCACCTCGGCGACAGCTGCCGCAACGCCCTCGGCGTCTTCGCCGCGCTCACGGGCGGAACGGGCGACCAGGCGGTCGGCCTCCTCGCGGAGCTCGCCGGCGCGGCGCGTCAGACGCTCCAGCTGCTTGGTGAGCTCGGCGACCTCGCGCTCGGCCTGCTTGGCGGCGTTGTTCGCGGAGTCGGCCTGGACCTCGGTCAGCGAACGGGCACCGGTGATCTCGGCGACCTCGGGGTCGAAGGCGCCGGCGCTCTGGATGATGTGGCGCGAGGCGTCGACGCCCGCGTCCTCCATCAGCCGGAAGATCTGACGGCGCTGGTGCGGCAGGGACAGCGACACGACGACGCCGGACTTGCCGGCCCGGGCGGTACGGCCCGAACGGTGCAGGTAGTCCTTGTGGTCGCCGGCCGGGTCCACGTTGAGGACCAGGTCGATGCCGTCGACGTGGATGCCGCGCGCGGCGACGTCGGTGGCGACGAGCGCGTTGACGTAGCCCTTCTTGAAGTCCTCAAGGACTCGGGTACGCGCGCCCTGGGTCATGCCGCCGTGCAGCGCGTCGGCCTTCACGCCCGACTCGCACAGCTGCTCGGCGATGCGGTCCGCGCCCAGCTGGGTGCGGACGAAGATGATCGTGCGGCCCTTGCGGGCGGCGATCGCGGCCGTGACCGGCGCCTTGTCCTTCGGCTTCACGACGAGGACGTGGTGGGTCATGGTCGAGACGTTGCCCTGCGCGCTGTCGACCTCGTGCGTGACCGGGTTGGTCAGGTAGCGCTTGACCAGCGTGCTGATCTCGTTCTCCATGGTGGCGGAGAAGAGCATGCGCTGGCCGCCGCCGGGGATCTGGTCGAGCAGCTCGGTGACCTCGGGCAGGAAGCCCAGGTCGGACATCTGGTCGGCCTCGTCGAGGACGGCGACCTGGACGTTCGCGAGCGAGCAGGCGCCGCGGTTGATGAGGTCGCGCAGTCGGCCCGGGGTGGCGACGAGGACGTCGACGCCGCGCTCCAGGGCGTAGATCTGGTTGCTCATCGAGGTACCGCCGCAGACGACCTTCATCTTCAGGCCGAGCACGTCGCCGTACGGCTGGAGGGCGTCCGCGACCTGCATCGCGAGCTCACGCGTCGGCGTGAGGATGATCGCGCGGGGCTTCTTCTTCTCGGTGTGGCCGCCGGCGAGCTGCGCCAGGGTCGGCAGACCGAAGGAGAGGGTCTTGCCGGAGCCGGTGCGGCCGCGGCCGAGGATGTCCTTGCCGGCCAGGGCGTCCGGGATGGTCGCGGCCTGGATCGGGAAGGGGGTGGTCACGCCGTTCTGGGCGAGCTTGCGCACGACGCCCTCGGGCAGACCGAGGTCCGCGAAGGTGACGGTCGGCTCGGCGGCCTCGTCGGCCTCGGTGATCTCGGCCGCTACGGCGTCGATGGTCTCGACGGCCTCGTCGACGACGACGATCTCGGTGATCTCGTCGTTCTCGGGCATGACGGCGTGGTCAGAACTGGAAATGGACATGCGAAATGCGAAACCTTCCGGAGTCTCGGCACGCGCCCAAACTCCGTGAATCGCAATTCGACCGCCTCAATGCGGTCAGCCACGGCTAGGGAGAGTACGCGCCACACGGCGCTCTTCTGTGTCGGCGCCGGGCAATGGGATCAAACGATCTACTACCATACGCACTCCCCCCGCAGGAGCGCAAACCACTCCCCCTGCGATCCACGTCACACAGGGCTGGCCGACCCCCTCTAGACCGGCCCCACCTGCGGAGATGCCGCCGGCTCGGTCCGGGTGGCGGGGCCCTGGCCGAGGTCGCGCAGGGCCGTGGTGCGGGTGTCGGCGGCCGGGGAGGCGGACGGCGAGTCGCTCGGCTTCGGGCTCGCCGGCGGGTCCGGCGGCGGCTGGCTCGTCGGGGGCGCGGGCGGGGTCGGCGAGGCGGGCGGCTGGGAGGGCTGCTGCGGGGGCGCGGAGGGGCCGCCCACGGTGCCGCCGCCGGGGGGCACCGGGTTCTGCGGCCGGGGGCGCCCACCGGGCGAGGCCGGGCCCGCACCGCTCGCCGACCCGCTCGGGCTCGGGGCCGCCGAGGCCCCCGGGGACGCCTTCCCGCCGTGCTTGCCGGGCCGGCCCTTGCCGGCCCCGGCGGAGACCGCGGCGACCCCGTCCGACTCGGCCGCCGCCCCCTCGCGCCCGGCGGAGACCGACGGCTTGGGGGCCTTCCCGTCGTCGCTCACACTCATGCAGCCCGCCGACGCCGCGACGACCAGCGCGGTCACGGCCAAACGAACGGGGGCGGACAACTGGCGCACGGGTGGCCTCCGGGGCGCGGGGCGGGGCAGGGTCTCCTTGCCCAACTCCCATTTCCCCGCCGGGGACACGCCCGGGGACCCGCCCGTACGAACGGGATTCCGACGGGTGGTCCGGTGACGGCGAATCCGGTCCCGCCCGATCAGGTCGGGGCGGGACCCGGTCGCGTTACGCCAGAGTGCCGCGTCACGCCAGGGTGCCGCCCGTCAGCCCCGCCCCCAGGAACACCGCGCCGAGCCCGACGAGCACCGAGGCCGCCACGTTCGCCGCCGCGAGGAACTTCCAGCCGCGCTCGGCCAGTCGGAGCGTCTCGTACGAGAACGTCGAGTACGTGGTGAGCGCGCCGCACAGACCGGTGCCGAGCAGCGCGTACGTGTCCGTGGCGGCGGCGGCGCCGGTGAGCGCGCCGAGCAGCAGGCTCCCGGCCGCGTTGACGACGAACGTTCCCCAGGGGAACACCGAGTCGTGGCGGGCCTGCACCGCACGGTCCGTCAGATAGCGCAGTGGCGCGCCGACCGCCGCGCCCACGATCACGAGCAGCCAGGTCACGGCGTCGGCACCTCGTACCCCGCCCCGGCCCGCGCGGCCAGCGCCCGCCGGGTCACCGTCGCCGCCGCCCACACCGCGCCGAGCGCCCCGAGGAGCGTCCCGGCCGCGTAGGCCATCGCCGGCCCCGCCTGCTGGCGGGCGAGCAGGCGCGAGACCTCCACGGCGTACGTCGAGAAGGTGGTGAAGCCGCCGAGCACGCCGACGCCGAGGAACGGTCGCACCAGGTGGTGCGCACGCCGCCCGCCCTCGCTGATCAGCGGCATCAGGACGCCGATGAGGGCGCAGCCCAGGACGTTGACCAGCAGCGTCGACCACGGGAAGCCGCCGGCCCGCACCGGCCAGGCCAGCGCGAGCCCGTACCGGGCGCTCGCGCCCAGCGCCCCGCCCGCCGAGATCACCGCGAGCACCGGCCACTTCGCGCCCCCGGCCGTCTCGGCGCGCTGGGCCGGAACGTGGAGGTCGACGTCGGAGTCGATCGCCTCCGGCCGCTCGCGCCCGCTCACCCGTAGCCCAGCGCGTGCAGCCGCTCGTCGTCGATGCCGAAGTGGTGGGCGATCTCGTGGACGACGGTCACCTCGGTCTCGGCGACCACGTCCTCGCGCGACTCGCACATCCGCAGGGCCGGGCCCCGGTAGATGGTGATCCGGTCGGGGAGCACGCCCGCGTACCACTCGCCGCGGTCGGTGAGCGGAGTCCCCTCGTAGAGCCCGAGCAGCTCGGGGTCGTCGGGGGCGGGCTCGTCCTCGACGAACACGGCGACGTTGTCCATCAGCCGCGTCAGCTCCGGCGGGATGCGGTCCAGCGCCTCGGCGACCAGTTCCTCGAACTCCTCGCGCGTCATCTCCAGCACGCGGCCATTGTCACGCATGGGGCGCGGACCCGCCCCGGCCCGCCCCGCGCGCGAGCCCCCCAACCGGCCGCCGACGGGCCCCCGACCGGCCCCCGGGAAACCGTTTTGGCGATAGCTCCCCCCATCCCATATGCTTCTCACGTCCCCGACGCGCTGCAAAGCGCCCAGGTGGGCCCTTAGCCCTCATCGTCTAGTGGCCCAGGACGCCGCCCTTTCAAGGCGGTAGCACGGGTTCGAATCCCGTTGGGGGCACGCTTTAACGTGTGCGAGACTTGTGCTCGCACATAGCTTGGTCCTGTGGAGCAGCTTGGAGTGCTCGCCACCCTGTCAAGGTGGAGGCCGCGGGTTCAAATCCCGTCAGGACCGCTGAAGTTCCGCGAGGAACTTCGTGGCTGGGTAGCTCAGTTGGTACGAGCGATCGCCTGAAAAGCGATAGGTCGCCGGTTCGACCCCGGCCCCAGCCACAGCCGAAGGGCCCCGTCCACTGGACGGGGCCCTTCCTCGTTCCTCACTCCGGCTCGCGCTCCCGGCCGCGCCATCCGCGTACGCCGAGGACAAGGCCGGCCACCGCCACCACGGCCACAAGCAGCGCCCAGTCCGGGACGGTGTCGCCGAACGAGCGGGCCCACTGCTCGGCCGCGTACGAGTCGTCGACGTCGAGCAGCCCGGGCAGGGCCGTGGCCCCGTCGTACGCCAGGAACAGGCCGCCCAGGACGATGAAGAACAGGCCCGAGAGCAGCGAGGTGGTGTGCAGCTCGAAGCGGCCGAGGCGCACTACCCGGCCGCGCAGCCAGCGGCGGCGGCCGAGCCCGAAGCGCTCCCAGAGCAGCGCCAGCAGGAACAGCGGGGCCGCCATCCCCAGCGCGTACACCGCGAGCAGCAGACCGCCGTAGGCCGGGCTGCCGCTGACCGCCGCCACCGTCAGGACGCTGCCCAGGATGGGCCCGGCGCAGAAGCCCGCCAGCCCGTAGACCGCGCCGAGCGCGTAGACCGAGGCGGCCGTGGTCGGGCGGATGCGGCCCGACAGCTCGGTCATACGGCGGCTGGCGAAGCCCATGCCGAGGATCTGGGCGGCGCCGAGCGCGATGATCAGCCAGCCGCCGAAGAGGACCAGCTGGTCGCGGTGGCCGTAGAAGAGGCGGCCCGCGTACGAGCCCGCCGCGCCGAGCGGGACCAGGGTGGTGGCCAGGCCCGCGTAGAAGATGCCGGTGCGGGCCAGGAGGCGGGAGGTGGAGTCGATCGAGTACGCGAAGAAGGCCGGGAGCAGCAGGGCGCTGCACGGGCTGAGCAGCGCGAGCAGACCGCCCAGGAACGCGGCCAGATAGCCGATGTCCGGGGTCACTTTCCGGTCCCCTTCGGCCCTGCGGCCTGCGCGGCCTTGTACTTCGCCGCCTCGTCGACGGCCTGCGCGAAGGTGTCCAGCGGCTGGGCGCCGGCCAGCGGGCGGCCGTTGATCACGAACGACGGCGTCGAGCTCGCGCCCAGCGCGTACGCCTCGTCCTGGTCCTTCTTCACCGCCGCCTTCGCCGCGTCGCCGTCCGCGTCCCGGACGAAGCGGTCCAGGTCGGCCACGCCCGCCTGCCCGGCCAGCGCCCGCAGCCGGTCCTTGCCGAAGCCCTTCTCCTTGGAGCCCTGGGCGTACGCCGCCGTGTGGAACTGCCAGAAGCGGCCCTGCTGCCCGGCCGCCCAGGCCGCGCGCGCCGCGGCCTCCGACTCGGCGCCGAAGATCGGCATGTTGCGCCATTCGATGCGCAGGGTGCCGGCGTCGACGTACTTCTTCACCAGCGCGGGTTCGGTGTCGCGGGCGAACTTGCCGCAGTACGAGCACTTGAAGTCGGCGTACTCGATCATCACGACGGGCGCGTCCGCGCGGCCCTGGGCGAGCGGGTCCTTGCCGTCGCGGCGGGCCAGCTTCTCCAGCTCGGGGAAGGTGCCGGCGGGCGGCTCGACGGCGTCGGAGGAGGCGGCGGAGTCGCTCTTCTTCGGGCCGGAGGACGTCGCCTGGTAGGAGGCGATCCCGAGGACGGCGGCGGCCACGACCACGGCCGCACCGATCAGGAACGGCTTCTTGGACTTCGACGGCTCGGACTTGGGCGCAGGGGTGCCCTTGGACTTGGACATACGGGTCTCCGTGTATGTGGAGGGGAAAGGGACGGCCGGTCGTGGGACCGGCCGTCTAGACCCTCAGTACGGAGAGTTCGACGGGTGTGGGGGCGGCGAGGGTGGGGCCGCGCACCGGCGGGGTGCGGTGCTCGGCGGCCTGCGCGGCGAGCGTGGCCGGGGCGATCCGCTCCCCCACGGCCGGGGCCTGGTCGTACGCGGTACGGGCCCGCACCGGCGCGGCCGGATCGCCGCTCCTGTCCTGCTTGCCGCCCTGCTTGCAGCCGGGCGAGCTGTCGGAGAGAACGGAGACGGCCGCCTGTGTGTGCGGGCCGGCCGCCGTCGCCGGGGACGGACCGCACAGCAGCACCGTCACCACCCCGAGCACCATCAGCAGCGCGGCCGCGAGGCGGCGGTGCGGGGCGTGGGTGCGGGGCATGCCCGAAATGGTACGGGCGCGGCGGGCCGCTGCCGAAATGCGTTCGCCACTGCCGCGCGGCGGGTGAGATCCTGAACCAGGTATGTCTACTTCCTTTGCCGATCTCCAGACCCTGCTGGCCGAGATCTCGCTGCGTGACGCCCATCGGCTCGGCCGCCGTCTGGAAGGCGCCCGCCGCATCAAGAAGCCCGACGCCCGGCAGGCCGTGCTCGACGAGATCGCCGCCGAGGCCGCGAAGTCCGCCGAGCGCGTCGCCCGGCGGGCCTCCCGCGTGCCCGAGGTCACGTACCCGGAACAGCTCCCGGTCAGCCAGAAGAAGGACACGATCCTGGAGGCGATACGGGACCACCAGGTCGTGATCGTCGCGGGTGAGACCGGCTCCGGCAAGACCACCCAGATCCCCAAGATCTGTATGGAGCTGGGCCGGGGCGTGCGCGGCATGATCGGGCACACCCAGCCCCGCCGGATCGCGGCCCGTACGGTCGCGGACCGGATCGCCGACGAGCTGAAGACCCCGCTCGGCGAGGCGGTCGGCTGGAAGGTCCGGTTCACCGACCAGGTCGACCAGGACGCGACCTTCGTCAAGCTGATGACGGACGGCATCCTGCTCGCGGAGATCCAGACGGACCGCGAGCTGCGCGCGTACGACACGATCATCATCGACGAGGCCCACGAGCGGTCCCTCAACATCGACTTCCTGCTGGGCTATCTGGCCCAGCTGCTGCCCAGGCGCCCTGACCTGAAGGTCGTCATCACCTCGGCGACCATCGACCCCCAGCGCTTCTCGCGCCACTTCGGGGAAGCGCCGATCGTCGAGGTCAGCGGCCGTACGTATCCGGTCGAGGTGCGCTACCGCCCGCTCCTGGAGGAGGACTCCGAGGACGCCGACCGCGACCAGATCACCGCGATCTGCGACGCCGTCGACGAGCTCCAGTCCGAGGGTCCCGGCGACATCCTGGTCTTCCTCTCCGGGGAGCGCGAGATCCGCGACACGGCGGACGCGCTCAACAAGAAGAACCTCCGGTCCACGGAAGTGCTCCCGCTGTACGCGCGCCTGAGCCACGCCGAGCAGCACCGCGTCTTCCAGCAGCACTCCGGCCGCCGGATCGTCCTCGCGACCAACGTCGCCGAGACCTCCCTGACGGTCCCGGGCATCAAGTACGTGATCGACCCGGGCACCGCCCGTATCTCCCGCTACAGCCATCGCACCAAGGTGCAGCGGCTGCCCATCGAGGCGGTCTCGCAGGCCAGCGCCAACCAGCGCAAGGGCCGCTGCGGCCGTACCAGCGACGGCGTCTGCATCCGGCTCTACTCCGAGGACGACTTCCTCTCCCGCCCGGAGTTCACCGACGCGGAGATCCTCCGTACCAACCTGGCCTCCGTCATCCTCCAGATGACCGCCGCCGGGCTCGGCGAGATCGAGAAGTTCCCCTTCATCGACCCGCCGGACCACCGCAACATCCGCGACGGCGTCCAGCTCCTCCAGGAGCTGCACGCGCTGGACCCGGCGGAGAAGGACCCCCGCAAGCGGCTGACCCCGATGGGCCGCAAGCTCGCCCAGCTGCCGGTCGACCCGCGCCTCGCCCGGATGGTCCTGGAGGCCGACAAGAACGGCTGTGTCCGCGAGGTCATGGTCATCGCGGCCGCGCTCTCCATCCAGGACCCGCGCGAGCGGCCGTCCGACAAGCAGACGCAGGCCGACCAGCAGCACGCCCGCTTCAAGGACGAGACCAGCGACTTCCTCGCCTTCCTCAACCTGTGGCGGTACGTGCGCGAGCAGCAGAAGGAGCGCGGCTCCTCCAGCTTCCGCCGGATGTGCAAGCAGGAGTATCTGAACTTCCTGCGCATCCGGGAGTGGCAGGACATCTACTCCCAGCTGCGGACGGTCGCCAAGACCATGGGCATCCACCTCAACGAGGAGGACGCGCCGGAGCAGTCCGTCCACACCTCGCTCCTCGCCGGTCTCCTCTCCCACATCGGGCTCAAGGACACCGACAAGAACGAGTACCTGGGCGCCCGCAGCGCCAAGTTCGCGATCTTCCCGGGGTCCGCGCTCTTCAAGAAGCAGCCCAAGGTCCTCATGTCGGCCGAGCTCGTGGAGACCTCCCGCCTGTGGGCGCGGGTCAACGCGAAGGTCGAGCCCGAGTGGATCGAGCCGCTCGCCCAGCACCTGGTCAAACGCACCTACAGCGAGCCGCACTGGGAGAAGGACCAGGCCGCGGTGATGGCGTACGAGAGGGTCACGCTCTACGGCGTGCCGATCGTCGCCAACCGCAAGGTGAACTACGGCCGCATCGACGCGGAGGCCTCACGCGAGCTGTTCATCCGCAACGCGCTGGTCGAGGGCGACTGGCGCACCCACCACAAGTTCTTCGCCGACAACCGCAAGCTCCTGACCGAGGTCGAGGAGCTGGAGCACCGGGCGCGGCGCCGCGACATCCTGGTCGACGACGAGACGCTCTTCGACTTCTACGACCAGCGGGTGCCCGAACACGTCGTCTCCGGCGCCCACTTCGACTCCTGGTGGAAGCACAAGCGGCACGACGAGCCGGAGTTCCTGGACTTCGAGCGGGAGATGCTCATCCGGGAGTCGGCGCTCGCCGTCACCAAGGACGACTATCCGGACAACTGGCGCCAGGACCGGCTGAAGTTCAAGGTCACCTACCAGTTCGAGCCGGGCGCGGACGCGGACGGCGTCACCGTCCACATCCCGCTCCAGGTCCTCAACCAGGTCACGGACGAGGGCTTCGACTGGCAGATCCCCGGCCTGCGCGGGGAGGTCGTGACGGAGCTCATCCGCTCCCTCCCCAAGCCGATCCGCCGCCACTACGTGCCCGCGCCGAACTTCGCGACGAAGTTCCTGGAGCGTGCGGTGCCGTTGCAGGAGCCGCTGCCGGTGACGCTGGCGCGCGAGCTCCAGCGGATGGTCGGGGTCCCGGTCACGGCCGACGACTTCGACCTGACGCGCGTCCCGGACCATCTGAAGATCACGTACCGCATCGTCGACGAGCGGCGCCGCAAGCTGGCCGAGGACAAGGACCTGGAGGCGCTCAAGCTCCAGCTGCGCCCCAAGGCCCGCCAGGCGCTCTCCCAGGCCGCCGCGGCGGCCGCCCCGTCGGGCGGGGTGTCCATCGAGCGCACGGGCCTCACCGACTGGACGATCGGCACCCTGACGAAGGTCTTCGAGACCAAGCGCGCGGGCCAGCCGGTGAAGGCGTACCCGGCGCTGGTCGACTCCGGCGAGACCGTGTCCGTACGGCTCTTCGACACCGAGGCCGAGCAGCAGCAGGCGATGTGGCGCGGCACCCGGAAGCTGATCCTCCTGAACATCCCGGTGAACCCGGCGAAGTTCGCCTCGGACAAGCTGACCAACCAGCACAAGCTCGCCCTGTCCCGCAATCCGCACGGCTCCATCCAGGCGCTCTTCGACGACTGCGCGATGGCCGCCGCCGACAAGCTGATCGCGGACCACGGGGGCCCGGCGTGGGACGAGGAGTCGTTCCGCAAGCTGTACGACAAGGTGCGCGCCGACCTCGTCGACGCGACCGTACGGACCGTCGGCCAGGTCCAGCAGATCCTGGCCGCCTGGCAGGCGTGCGAGCGCCGGCTGAAGGCCACGAACAGCCTGGTCCTGATCAACAACCTCCAGGACGTACGGGATCAGCTGGCGGCCCTGATGCCGGCCGGGTTCGTGACCGCGACGGGGCTGCGCCGACTGCCGGACCTGATGCGCTATCTGGTGGCGGTGGACCGGCGCCTGCAGCAGATGCCGACGTCCGTGCAGCGCGACACCACGCGCATGGAGAAGGTCCACGAGATGCAGGACGAGTACGCGTGGCTCCTTGAGCAGATGCCGCAGGGGCGGCCGGTGCCGCGGGAGGTCCTGGACATCCGCTGGATGATCGAGGAGCTGCGGGTGAGCTACTTCGCGCACGCGCTGGGCACCGCGTTCCCCGTCTCGGACAAGCGGATCGTGAAGGCGATCGACGCGGCGGCGCCGTGACGAGCCCCTCTCCCTGAGTGAGTTCGACCTGACCAGCTGACCTGCTGTACAGTTTCTCTCGCAGCCAAGGAGCAAGCACTGGCTGCGAAACCTGGTCCTGTGGAGCAGCTTGGAGTGCTCGCCACCCTGTCAAGGTGGAGGCCGCGGGTTCAAATCCCGTCAGGACCGCAGTAACAAGTGGGCCCGGATCCGTATGGATCCGGGCCCACTTGGCTTTTCCGGCCGTCTTGACGGGGTCATCTGCCACCGGTACCCAAGGAGGAGGCAGCGGGTCCCACCCGGGAGGTGGCGCATGACGGCGTCGTCCGTGAGGCACGAGACTCGGGCGCTGCTGCGCGCCCATCTGTCGGCCGCGAGCGGCTACCGGCACGTCACCCGGCACTGCCCCGTCTGTTCGCGCCTCCTGCGGCTCGCCATGGAGCTCTCCGAGCCCGAGCCCCTCCTCGTACTCCCCGACGCACTCCCCGCGCCTCTGCCCGCGCCTCTCCCCGAGCCGCTGCGCGAGGCGCTGCCCGAGCCACTGCCCGGGGACGAAAGTCCCGCCGAGCGGTGACCAATGGCGGGTTGGCGGCGCCCCCGACGGTGGCAGGCTCTCTTCAGAGGGCGGTCGCGGCGGTGTGACGGGAGTCACCGAACAAGTTTTGGGAACCGGGGAACTTACGCCGCACCTACAACCTCCCAATTTAATATGTGCAATTGCACCCACCCCCGCAGGGGTCTGCGGCAAGCTCCGCGAAGCACCCCCAGACGGCCCGGACCGTCCCGGATCGGGGCATAAAAAAGACCGCGCTGGACCCGGCGGAGTCCAGCGCGGCCGATGACGGTGAGCCCGTTGGGGCAGGCCTGTCGTCAGTGGAGCTATGGGGTGGGCGACCGGGGTGGGGGCCCCGGAATGCCCGTTATTGGGGTGTTGTTCAGGCCTCGCTACGCTGCTGCGGAATACCCGCAAGCAGCGCACGGACCTCTGCTTCGCGGTACCGGCGGTGTCCACCCAGCGTGCGGATGGACGTGAGCTTGCCCGCCTTCGCCCAGCGGGTGACCGTCTTCGGGTCCACGCGGAACATCGTGGCAACCTCAGCCGGGGTCAGCAGCGGCTCGGCATCAGGGGTGCGAGCGGTCATGAGCGGCCTCCTCGGGAGAACCGAACCTTCTCGGTTCTTTCCTCTAAATTCTGCACCTTGACCCGCGTTGCCCGAAATGGCGGACGCGAGCCGAGTCGGTTATAGGACGAACGGCTTGTCCTCGGCACTACAACTACACCATCTGTCCAGCCACGTCGGCCAAACCGATGGAATTGCCCTCCCAGGTGTTCATCAGCGACGGAAGCCGATGGACCATGCCATAGCGGACAGTCACGCCACAGTGACGATCAGTCACAGAGCGATCAGGAGTCATCAGACCCCCCATAGCAGGCAATACCAAGCAATCCGCCCTTAGTTGGACGGAAGGAGCCCTCACCGGACTCCTTGTCCTATTTTGGCACGAGGGTGGGGGATCGACGCAAGGGCCCAGAAAGTGCGGTCCGTCACGCTTGGGGCAAAGGCCCGGATCAGGACCTACGTCCCGAGCACACGGCCGGAAAGGTCACTCAGCCGTACGAAGATGCTCACCCGAACGGGTCAGCGCGCGGCCCGTGCCGACGCCCCCTCAGTCCGACGGTCCCTCAGTTCGCGAGCCGGCGCTCCCTGACGGCCCGCCAGCGCTCCGTGAAGCGCTCGTACGCCCTGGCCGCCCCCGCGCCGTCTCCGGCGCGCAGTGCGGCGATCCCCTCGGCCACGTCGGCCGCCGAGCGGTCCTCCTCCAGGCGCGCCTGCGGCAGGGCGTGCACCAGACCCCCGTAGTCCAGCTCGACCAGCGAGCGCGGATGGAACTCCTCCAGCCAGCGCCCCACGTCGACGAGCTCCTCGGTCAGAGGTCCTTCGTCGATGTGGTCGCGCAGCGTCCTGAGCGCCCGCGCGAGGCGGCGCCGGGCCTGGACCATCGGGGTGCGGTAGCGCAGCACGGGTGCCGCGCCGCTCTCCGCCCGGACATACTCCCTCTCCTCGTCCGAAAAGACCGTGAACCAGCTCACAGGGATGTGCCAGACCGCTGTCAGGATCCATGGCCGGGCGTCCGGGTTCCTCTCCCGCCACCGCTCGTAGTCCGACGCGGCCTGCCGGCGCACCACCGGCGGCAGCAGCGCGTCGAGCACCGGCTCCGGGAACTGGCCGGGCAGCCCCTCCAGGGCCTGCCAGCCGCGCAGCCGGGTCCGCCACGGGCAGACGCACACCACCCCGTCGACCTCGGCCACGAACGCGTCCGCGCTCTCGTGGACCGGCACCGCCACCGGCGGGGTCGGCACCAGATCCGCCAGCGCGCGCCGGAGTTCGTCCTGGGCACCTGGGGTGCGCCCGCGCTCCGCGTAACGGGTCCAGTGGGCGCGCTCCGGTTCGGGGAAGGCCGCCAGCGGCTCGTACACCCGCAGATAGGACGCGTACGGGACGATCACCGAGGACACCACCGCCATGCGTCGAATCGTCCCACGCGCGGGCGGGGACGGAGGGTGATCCTCGGCACTGCGCCTGATCTACGGACGCGTAGGACTTACTCTGCTCCCAGCGCGGCCCCGGGCGGGCCGCGACACGGCCCGCCCCACCCACAAGCGGGCCGTTAAACGCCGCTTCGTACTTGGGAGTCACCACCGTGACCGATGTGACCGGCGACGCTGTCAGCTCAGCAGACGTTCTGCACACCCTGTTCCGTTCGGACCAGGGCGGCCATGAACAAGTCGTGCTGTGCCAGGACCGCGCCTCGGGCCTCAAAGCCGTCATCGCCATCCACTCCACCGCCCTGGGCCCGGCCCTCGGCGGAACGCGCTTCTACCCCTACGCGAGCGAGGCCGAGGCCGTCGCCGACGCGCTCAACCTCTCCCGCGGCATGTCGTACAAGAACGCCATGGCCGGGCTCGACCACGGCGGCGGCAAGGCCGTGATCATCGGCGACCCCGAGACGGTCAAGACGGACGAACTGCTGCTCGCCTACGGGCGGATGGTGGCCTCGCTCGGCGGCCGTTACGTGACGGCGTGCGACGTCGGCACGTATGTGGCGGACATGGACGTCGTGGCGCGCGAGTGCCGGTGGACGACCGGCCGCTCCCCCGAGAACGGCGGCGCGGGCGACTCCTCTGTGCTCACCGCCTTCGGCGTCTTCCAGGGCATGCGGGCCAGCGCCCAGCACCTGTGGGGCGACCCCACGCTGCGCGGCCGCAAGGTCGGCGTCGCGGGCGTCGGCAAGGTGGGCCACTACCTGGTGGAGCACCTGGTGGCGGACGGCGCCGAGGTCGTGATCACCGATGTGCGTGAGGAATCGGTACGCCGGATCCTCGACAAGCACCCGGGCAGCGTCACCGCGGTCGCCGACACGGACGCGCTGATCCGCGTGGAGGGCCTGGACATCTACGCCCCCTGCGCGCTCGGCGGCGCCCTGAACGACGAGACCGTCCCGGTCCTCACCGCGAGGATCGTGTGCGGCGCGGCCAACAACCAGCTGGCGCACCCGGGCGTCGAGAAGGACCTCGCGGACCGCGCGATCCTCTACGCGCCCGACTACGTGGTCAACGCCGGTGGCGTGATCCAGGTCGCCGACGAGCTGCACGGCTTCGACTTCGACCGCTGCAAGGCGAAGGCCGCGAAGATCTTCGACACCACGTTGGCCATATTCGCACGTGCGAAGGAAGACGGCATTCCGCCGGCCGCCGCGGCCGACCGGATCGCCGAGCAGCGCATGGCGGAGGCGCGCAAGCGCTGACGCCCCCCGGCAGCCGATCCGCCGACCGGCGAGAGAAGACTCACGCCGGTCGGCGGGTCGGACGCCAAGAAGGGGTTAAAATCGCGGTTGACCAGCGAGGAAAGGGCACCTTGCGGGTTCTGCGAAGTGGCACGTCATGCGGGCGGCGTACCGTATGGCCGCGGAAGCAGGTACCGTTGAAGCCCTACGGACACGGTCTCTCCACGGAGAGCCCGTTCCGACTCATGAACGGGTGTCAAGACTCTGGGGCCGTTGAGCCCCGTCACCGAGGGGGTCGAGCCATGGGGCGCGGCCGGGCAAAGGCCAAGCAGACCAAGGTCGCCCGCCAGCTGAAGTACAGCAGCGGCGGGACTGACCTGTCACGTCTGGCCAACGAGCTGGGCGCATCTACTCCGAACCCGACAGTGAGCCAACCGCCTAACGCGGAGCCACTGGAGGACGACGAGGATGACGACCCGTACGCCCGCTATGCGGATCTGTACGGGAACGACGACGAGGACGAGGACGAAGAGTCCGGCCCGTCGTCGCAGCGCCGCGGCGCTTGACTACGCTGATCCCGCTTTCGCAGCAACTTTTGTTTCTGCTGCTCTGAAGCACACCGACCCGGTCCGGGGCCTTCGCCCCAGACCGGGTTTCGTGCTGCCTGTAGCGGCTTAGCGGCCTACTTCGAGTAGTCCCCGGTGAGCTCGGCGCCGGTGGCGTGCTCGCCGCGCTCGGTGATGCGACCCGCCACCCAGGAGTCCACACCCCGGTCCGCGAGGGTCGTCAGGGCCACGTCCACCGATGCCTCGGGGACGATCGCGATCATGCCGACGCCCATGTTCAGCGTCTTCTCCAGCTCCAGCCGCTCGACCTTGCCGACCGTGCCCACCAGGTCGAAGACCGCGCCCGGCGCCCAGGTCGAGCGGTCGACCGTGGCGTGCAGGTGGTCGGGGATGACCCGGGCCAGGTTGTTGGCAAGACCGCCGCCGGTGACATGGCTGAAAGCGTGCACCTCGGTGGTACGCGTCAGGGCCAGGCAGTCCAGCGAGTAGATCTTGGTCGGCTCCAGGAGCTCCTCGCCCAGGGTCCGCCCGAACTCCTCGACCTGCTGCTCCAGCGACATCTTCGCCCGGTCGAAGAGCACGTGCCGGACGAGTGAGTACCCGTTCGAGTGAAGTCCGGACGACGCCATGGCGATGACGACGTCACCCGTACGGATGCGATCCGCGCCGAGCAGCCGGTCGTACTCCACCACGCCCGTACCGGCGCCGGCGACGTCGAAGTCGTCCGGGCCGAGCAGGCCCGGGTGCTCGGCGGTCTCGCCGCCGACCAGCGCGCAGCCCGCGAGGACACAGCCCTCGGCGATGCCCTTCACGATCGCGGCGACCCGCTCGGGGTGCACCTTGCCGACGCAGATGTAGTCGGTCATGAACAGCGGCTCGGCACCGCACACGACGAGGTCGTCGACGACCATGCCGACGAGGTCGTGGCCGATCGTGTCGTACACGCCGAGGCGGCGGGCGAGGTCGACCTTCGTGCCGACGCCGTCGGTCGCGGAGGCGAGCAGCGGGCGCTCGTAGCGCTTGAGGGCGGAGGCGTCGAAGAGACCGGCGAAACCGCCGAGGCCACCGAGCACCTCGGGGCGCTTCGTCTTCTTCACCCACTCCTTCATCAGCTCGACGGCGCGATCGCCCGCCTCGATGTCGACGCCCGCGGCTGCGTAGCTGGCACCAGTGGTCTCAGACATGACAGTGAGAACTTTCGTGTCGTACTGCAGGGTTCGTGCGGGCGCCTACGGGCGGCGCAGCGCGTCGGCCGCGGCCGTGGCGGCGGGACCGGCCGCGAGCTCGGTCTCCAGGAGCTGCTTGCCGAGCAGCTCGGGGTCCGGGAGCTCCATCGGGTAGACCCCGTCGAAGCAGGCGCGGCAGAGGTTGTCCTTGGGGATGGTGGTCGCCTCGATCATCGCGTCCGTCGAGATGTACGAGAGCGAGTCGGCGCCCAGCGAGGTGCCGATCTCCTCGATCGTCATACCGTTGGCGATCAGCTCGGCGCGGGTCGCGAAGTCGATGCCGAAGAAGCACGGCCACTTGACCGGCGGGGACGAGATCCGGATGTGGACCTCGGCGGCCCCGGCCTCGCGGAGCATCTTCACGAGCGCGCGCTGGGTGTTGCCGCGGACGATCGAGTCGTCCACGACCACCAGGCGCTTGCCCCGGATGACTTCCTTCAGCGGGTTCAGCTTGAGGCGGATACCGAGCTGGCGGATGGTCTGCGAGGGCTGGATGAAGGTCCGCCCGACGTAGGCGTTCTTGACCAGGCCCGAGCCGTACGGAATGCCGCTGGCCTCCGCGTAGCCGATGGCGGCGGGGGTGCCGGACTCGGGAGTAGCTATCACCAGGTCGGCGTCGGCAGGCGCTTCCTTGGCGAGTTTCCGCCCCATCTCCACGCGGGAGAGGTAGACGTTCCGCCCGGCGATGTCGGTGTCGGGGCGCGCCAGGTACACGTACTCGAAGACGCAGCCCTTGGGCTTCGCTTCCGCAAATCGAGAGGTGCGGAGTCCGTTCTCGTCGATGGCGACGAGCTCGCCCGGCTCGATCTCGCGCACGAAGCTGGCGCCGCAGATGTCGAGGGCGGCGGTCTCGGAGGCGACCACCCAGCCGCGCTCCAGCCGGCCGATGACCAGCGGGCGGATGCCCTGCGGGTCACGGGCGCAGTACAGCGTCTGCTCGTCCATGAAGACCAGCGAGAACGCGCCCTGCACCTGGGGAAGGACCTTGGCGGCCGCTTCCTCGACGGTGAGCGGCTTGCCGTCGTCGTCGGTCTGCCCCGCGAGCAGGGCGGTGACGAGATCGGTGTCGTTGGTGGCGGCGACCTGGGTCGCGCGACCGTTCTCCTTCGGCAGGTCGGCGACCATCTCCGCCAGCTGGGCGGTGTTCACCAGGTTGCCGTTGTGGCCGAGCGCGATCGAGCCGTGGGCGGTTGCCCGGAACGTCGGCTGCGCGTTCTCCCACACGGAGGCACCGGTGGTCGAGTAGCGGGCGTGACCGACCGCGATATGACCTTGGAGGGAACCGAGAGAGGTCTCGTCGAAGACCTGGGAAACGAGCCCCATGTCCTTGAAGACGAGGATCTGGGAGCCGTTGCTCACCGCGATACCCGCGGATTCCTGGCCCCGATGCTGGAGGGCGTAAAGCCCGAAGTAAGTGAGCTTGGCGACCTCTTCACCCGGAGCCCAGACACCGAAGACGCCGCAAGCGTCCTGGGGGCCTTTCTCGCCGGGGAGCAGATCATGATTGAGTCGACCGTCACCACGTGGCACGCCACCGAGTGTAGGCGAGATCGACCACTGGTCCGAATTGGGGATACGGACGAGACGGGGGTGGTGGGCGGTTTGTGGCATCTGCCGGACGGGGTGGAGCAGGCCTTTTCCCGCCAGGGCGGGAAAAGGCCGGGGAAGGGGCCGGGCGGGAAATGTGACGGAGGTCGCGCGGGCCCCGGCGGGGGCCCGGCCGGAAGTCACCTGCCGTAGCCGAATGACCACCTCGGCCGGGCCGTATTCGTCAGCGGGAAAGCACCGGCAGGAGTGCGGAGAGGTCCGCCCGCTCCCCGCTCGCCGCAACCCGCCCCCCGTCCAGCTCGTCCGCCCACGCCCTGCGCCCGGCGGCGAGCCGGATCCAGGTGAGCGGGTCGGTCTCCACGACGTTCGGGGGCGTGCCCCGGGTGTGCTTCGGGCCCTCGACGCACTGGACCACCGCGTACGGCGGGACGCGCACCTCGACCGAGCCGCCCGGCGCCTTCACCGCGAGGGCGTCGGCGAGCAGCCGGGTGCAGGCGGCGAGCGCCTGGCGGTCGTACGGGATGTCCAGGCCGGGCACGGCGTCGTTCAGGTCGTCGGTGTGGACGCAGAGCTCGACCGTGCGCGTGACCAGGTGGTCGGCGAGGGTCATGGTGCCGAGGACCGTCCTGACGAGCCGGGTGTCCTCGGCGCTCGGGAGCAGCTGCCCGGTGCGGGCGGCCACGTCGGCGTAGAGCGCGGCGAGGTCCGGCCGGGCGGCCGGAGTGCCGGCGGGGGCTGCTGCGGTGGCGGTGGCGAACGGCCAGTCCGGCAGGGTGACGTCCGGGCGGCCGGGGGCGGGCGCGGGCTCGGCCAGGTTTCGGGCGACCACGTCCACGGCCCGCGCCAGATGCGCGGCGAGGTCGTACACGGTCCAGCCCGCCAGCCGGGTCGGCCGCTCCAGCACGTCGGGCGCGAGAGTCGCCACCGCTTCCCGTACGTGCGCGAACTGGGCGAGGACGGCGGCGCGGGTCTTCACCGGGTCGTAGCTGCGCGTGCGCTTCTTGGCGGGAGGCATGATCGCGAGCCTATGCGGTGGGCGTGGGGCTTACAGGTTCGGCTGCGGCCCGGTGGGGGCTGAGCGCGCAGTTCCCCGCGCCCCTAGGCAGTTAGGGGCGCGGGGAACTGCGCGAGCAACCCAGCACGGTCCGCAGCCGACCCACCGTCATCCCAGCGAAGCGCTACCCCTTGGTCGCGAAGTCGCCGAGGCCGAATTCGACCAGGTCGAAGGCGCGGGTGGCCAGGCGGACGGCGTCCGGGACGATGTCCTCCGCCGGGTCGCCGAGCAGCAGGCGGCGGTGGTTCTCGCTGACCAGCGTCGCGCGCGTGCCCATCAGCTGGGCCGCCGCGACCCGGGCGAGCACCCGGTCCCCGGTCTCCTCGCCCAGCGCCTCGGCGACCAGGTCGGAGCTGCGCACGAGGGCGGTGCGGGCGCGGTTCAGCAGCACCGGGGTCTCCATGATGAGCCGCAGCAGCTGGAGCACTATCGCGTCGTCGCTGAGGCCGATGGACGCGTCGCGGGCCTCGACGGCCGCCAGGTAGTGGGCGCGCACGGCGACGACGGCGGACTCGCCCGCCGGGCGCTCGCGGACGGCGCGGACCACGTCGCCGCTGTGCTCCTCCATCGGCCGGAGCGCCAAGTCCTCTTTCGACTCGAAGTGGTTGAAGACGGTCATCTTCGAGACGTCCGCCGCCTCGGCGATCTCGGCGACCGAGACCTTGTCGTAGCCGCGCTGGGCGAAGAGGTCGAGGGCGGTGGCCATGAGCCGACGCCGGGTCTGCCACTTCTTGCGTTCCCGCAGGCCCATATGGGCCGGTGCGGGCTTCTCCACGTACTCCGCCATGGGCGCCACTGTACCAGGATGAATTTTAATCCAGGATGAAAAGTTGACTCAGTACAGAATGTGGGTCAGGGTGGTGCCCACGACTACGGCGAGCGGCCCGACTGCCGCCCCGGAGGGGGAATCCACCATGCCCAAGACCCTGAGCACACCCATGCCGAAAACGGCGCGGCCGGCGAGCGCCGAGGAGGGGGCGCGTCCGGCGCCGGTCATGTCGGCGGGCCAGGTCAAGATCGGCTTCGCCCTCTGCCTGGTGACGATCCTGCTGGCGGTGCTCGACACGAACATCGTGTCGGCCGCGACCGTCCCGATCGTCCGCGACCTCGACCCGGTCCACGGGGTCGACAAGATCCCGTGGCTGATCAGCTCGTTCGCACTCGCCTCGGCGGCAGTGCTGCCGCTGTACGGGAAGCTGTGCGACACGATCGGCGCCAAGAAGGTCTTCGTGGGCGCGATCGCCACGTTCCTGGTCGGCTCGGCGCTGTGCGGGGCCGCTCGGTCCATGGGTGAACTGATCGCGGCGCGGGCCGTGCAGGGCGTCGGCGGGGGCGGCCTGATGAGCGTCACCATGGTGGTGCTCGCCCAGCTGAAGGGCCCCGGGGACGAGGACGGCGGGGGCGGCCGGGGCAAGGGCGGCAGCATCGGCGGAATCGTCGCCGGGGCCGGGATGGCGCTCGGCCCGTGGATCGGCGGCACACTCGCCGACCACGCGAGCTGGCGCTGGATCTTCTACGTGAACCTCCCCGTCGGCCTCGCCGTGCTGGCCACCGCCGTCGTCGTCCTGCGCCTGCCGGTCACGCCCGTACGCCACCGCATCGACTACCTCGGCGCGGCGCTCGCCGCGGCCTTCTCGGTCTCGCTGCTGCTGATGACGGAGTGGGGCGGCAAGGACTACGCCTGGTCGTCGCCGGTGATCATCGGGCTCGCGATCGCCAGTGTGGCGGCGCTCGCGCTGTTCCTGCGCCGCCAGACGACCGCGGCCGAACCGATCCTGCCGCTGTCCATGTTCAAGGTCCCGGCCGTCCGCCTCGGCTTCGCGATCCAGGGGCTGGTCGGCGCGGCCATGATGGGCACGCTGGTGTACGTGATGATCTACCTCCAGGTCGTCCGGGGCATCGAGGCCACGTCGGCGGGCCTGTATCTGATCCCGATGGCCATCGGGATGACCGCCGTCGGGCTCGGCTCGGAGCGGCTGGGGGCGCGCTGGTCGCAGAAGACGTTCGTGCTGACGGGTACGGTCGCGGCGACGGCGGCGCTGGGCCTGCTGGCCACGACACAGGTGTCCACGAACCTGTGGCAGATCCGGGCCGAACTGCTCCTGATGGGCATGGGGTTCGGCCTGCTGATCGGCCAGCTGATCCAGATCGTGCAGGCGGCGGCCCCGGCCCGTCAGCTGGGTGTCGCGACGACGGGGGTCCGGTTCTTCCAGACGCTGGGCAACGCGCTGGGGGCGGCGGTGTTCGGCACGATCCTGAGCCGGGTGTACGAGGCGTCCGGCCCGGGGGGTTCGACTGGTTCGCTGGGCGCGCTGCGGGGCGCTGCGCGGGCGGACGGCGTCCACGCGCTGACATCCGGGATGGATGTGGTGTTCGTGGTGGGGGCGGTGCTGATGGCGACAGCGGCGTACTTGGCCACGCGCCTGCCGAGCCCCACGCCTGGGGCTTGATCCCCCACCCCGCCCCTTCCCGAAAGCCCTCTGGCGGGCGGCCGGGTTCGTCGACTGCGGGCCGTCTGTGGCTGGTCGCGCAGTTCCCCGCGCCCCTATAGGGGCGCGGGGAAGGGGCGGGGACGGGCCGACTACGCCAGCAGCGCCGGGATCGTCGCCTCGTGGACCTGTCGCAGCTCGCTCAGCGGCACGCCGAACTCGCCCTGGACCTCCACCGACTCGCCGTCGACGACGCCGATCCGGGTCGCGGGCAGACCCCGCGCCCCGCACATGTCGGTGAACCGGAGCTCCTCGCTGCGCGGGACCGCCACGATCGCGCGGCCGGCCGACTCGCTGAAGAGGAACGTGAAGGCGGACAGGCCGTCCGGGACGACCAGGCGCGCACCGTTTCCGCCGCGCAGGCAGGACTCGACCACGGCCTGGACCAGACCGCCGTCGGACAGGTCGTGCGCCGCGTCGATCATGCCGTCGCGCGAGGCGGAGATCAGGATCTCGCCGAGGAGCTTCTCCCGGTCCAGGTCCACCCGCGGCGGCAGCCCGCCCAGGTGGTCGTGGACGACCTGGGACCAAGCCGAGCCGCCGAACTCCTCCCGCGTGTCACCCAGGAGGTACAGCAGCTGCCCCTCCTGCGCGAACGCGATCGGCGTACGGCGGTTCACGTCGTCGATCACGCCGAGGACGGCGACGACCGGCGTCGGGTGGATCGCCGTGTCACCGGTCTGGTTGTAGAGCGAGACGTTGCCGCCGGTCACCGGGGTGCCCAGCTGGAGGCAGCCGTCCGCGAGGCCACGGGTGGCCTCCGCGAACTGCCACATCACGTCCGGGTCCTCGGGCGAGCCGAAGTTCAGGCAGTCGGAGATGGCGAGGGGCTTCGCGCCGGAGGCCGCCACGTTGCGGTACGCCTCCGCCAGCGCCAGCTGCGCGCCCGTGTACGGGTCGAGCTTCGCGTACCGCCCGTTGCCGTCCGTCGCCATCGCGACGCCGAGGTTCGTCTCCTCGTCGATGCGGACCATGCCCGCGTCCTCGGGCTGCGCCAGGACCGTGTTGCCCTGCACGAACCGGTCGTACTGGTCCGTGATCCAGGACTTGGACGCCTGGTTGGGGGAGCCGACCAGCTTCAGGACCTGCGCGCGCAGCTCCTCGCCGGACTGCGGCCGCGGCAGCTTGCCCGCGTCGTCGGCCTGGAGCGCGTCCTGCCAGGAAGGGCGGGCGTACGGACGCTCGTACACGGGGCCCTCGTGGGCCACGGTCCGCGGCGGTACGTCCACGATCTGCTCGCCGTGCCAGAAGATCTCCAGGCGCTCGCCGTCCGTCACCTCACCGATGACCGTGGCGATGACGTCCCACTTCTCGCAGATCTCCATGAACCGCTCGACGTACCGCGGCTCGACGACCGCGCACATCCGCTCCTGCGACTCGCTCATGAGGATTTCCTCGGGAGACAGCGTCGCGTCGCGGAGCGGGACCGTCTCCAGCTCCACGCGCATGCCGCCCGAGCCTGCCGAAGCCAGCTCCGAGGTCGCGCAGGACAGGCCCGCGCCGCCCAGGTCCTGGATGCCCGCGACCAGCTTCTCCTTGAAGATCTCCAGGGTGCACTCGATGAGGAGCTTCTCCTGGAAGGGGTCGCCGACCTGGACGGCGGGCCGCTTGGCCGGTCCGGTCGACTCGAAGGTCTCCGAGGCCAGGACCGACACACCGCCGATGCCGTCGCCGCCCGTACGGGCGCCGTACAGGATCACCTTGTTGCCGGGGCCGGACGCCTTCGCGAGGTGGATGTCCTCGTGCTTCATCACGCCGATGCAGCCGGCGTTGACCAGCGGGTTGCCCTGGTAGCACTCGTCGAAGACGACCTCGCCGCCGATGTTCGGCAGGCCGAGGCAGTTGCCGTAGCCGCCGATGCCCGCGACCACGCCCGGCAGGACGCGCTTGGTGTCGGGGTGCTCGGCCGCGCCGAAGCGCAGCGGGTCGACGACCGCGACCGGGCGGGCGCCCATCGCCAGGATGTCGCGGACGATGCCGCCGACACCGGTGGCCGCGCCCTGGTAGGGCTCGATGTACGAGGGGTGGTTGTGGGACTCCACCTTGAAGGTGACCGCGTAGCCCTGGCCGACGTCGACGACGCCCGCGTTCTCGCCGATACCGACGAGCATCGCGTCGTTCTCGGGGACCTTCTCGCCGAACTGGCGCAGGTGGACCTTGCTGCTCTTGTACGAGCAGTGCTCCGACCACATCACGGAGTACATGGCGAGCTCGGCGCCGGTGGGGCGGCGGCCCAGGATCTCGCGGATCCGGGCGTACTCGTCCTCCTTGAGGCCGAGCTCCTTCCAGGGCTGCTCGACGTCGGGCGTCCCGGTGGCGTGCTTGACGGTGTCGAGGCTCATCAGGCGTTGACCAGCTTCTTGAGGATCGAGGTGAAGAAACCGAGGCCGTCGGTGCGGCCGGTGCCGACCAGCGGCTCCACGGCGTGCTCGGGGTGCGGCATCAGGCCGACGACGTTGCCGGCGGCGTTGGTGATGCCCGCGATGTCGCGCAGCGACCCGTTCGGGTTGAAGTCCATGTAGCGGAACGCGACGCGGCCCTCGGCCTCAAGCTCGTCGAGCGTGCGCTCGTCGGCCACGTACCGGCCGTCCATGTTCTTGAGCGGGATCTGGATCTCCTGCCCGGCCGTGTAGTCGGCCGTCCAGGCGGTCTCGCTCGTCTCCACCCGCAGCTTCTGCTCGCGGCAGATGAAGTGCAGGTGGTTGTTGCGGAGCATGGCGCCCGGCAGCAGGTGCGACTCGGTCAGGATCTGGAAGCCGTTGCAGATGCCGAGGACCGGCATCCCGGCCTTCGCCTGCTCGATGATCGTCTCCATCACCGGCGAGAAGCGGGAGATGGCTCCGGCCCGCAGATAGTCGCCGTAGGAGAAGCCGCCGGCCAGGACGACCGCGTCGACCTGCTTGAGGTCCTTGTCGCGGTGCCACAGCGACACCGGCTCGGCACCCGCGATCCGCACGGCCCGCAGGCTGTCGCGGTCGTCGAGCGTCCCGGGGAAGGTGACGACACCGATGCGAGCAGTCACTTGGACTCCTCGACCTTCACGGTGAAGTCCTCGATGACGGTGTTGGCGAGGAACGTTTCAGCCATCTCGTGGATGCGGGCGAGGGCGGCCTCGTCGAGGGGCCCTTCCACATCCAGCTCGAAACGCTTCCCCTGGCGGACATCCGCGATCCCCTCGAAGCCGAGACGGGGAAGTGCGCGCTGCACCGCCTGTCCCTGCGGGTCGAGGATCTCCGGCTTGAGCATGACGTCGACTACGACGCGTGCCACTGGCACTCCCGTGGTGGTGTGGTGCGAAGGCGGTTCCCTCAGAGTACCCGGCCGGAAAATCTACGCGAGTAGATATCGGAGGTGTCCGATCACGTTCCGGTTTCGGCCGCGACAACACGTGGGAAAAATCCCGGGAAAAACGGTCCACGCACATTGCGATCGGACACGCGGATGCAATTGGCTGGGCTTCACAATGCAATGCCTACCGCTGTACAAAGGTTTCTCAGGGGAAACCCGAGAGAAACAGCATTGCTCCAAAACCGCCGGAAGGCCGGTATCGCCGCACGTCAGACACGTGGGAACGGCGGACCGTAGGAAGGAACCGATATCCGTGGCTCAACGCGTAGTGGTCACGCTCTCCGACGACCTGGACGGCGGAGACGCGGCGGAAACGGTCACGTTCGGCCTGGACGGGAAGGCCTACGAGATCGACCTCAATCCCGCCAATGCAAAGAAACTGCGCAAGGCCCTCGCCCCGTTCGTCGAGGCGGGCCGCAAGCAGTCGAAGTCCGGGAGGGCGTTCCGGCACACGGCCGTGGCCCCCGACCCGGCGGCGGTCCGCGCCTGGGCCCGGTCGAACCAGATGGAGGTGCCCGCGCGCGGCCGCATCCCCAAGAAGGTCTACGAGGCGTTCGGCGCGGCGGTCTGAGGGCCTGAGGAGGAGCGGGGGCCGGGGCGCCGGACTGGCGGCCCCGGCAACCGAGTTGCATTGCACCCGGGGTGATCAGCTAGAGTCTGGAGCACGCCGAGGGGCAAGGCCGAAAGGCCGGGTCTCCAGCAGCGTGCGGGTGTAGTTCAGTAGCAGAACATCCCCCTTCCAGGGGGAAGGCGCAGTGTGCAATTCCTGTCACCCGCTCTGCATCGCTTACCGACCACGGTTGTGGATCAGGTACAGTGGTGTTCGCACCGCCGGTGAGAGCCGTGCGGCAGCAATGCGGACGTGGCTCAGTTGGTAGAGCATCACCTTGCCAAGGTGAGGGTCGCGAGTTCGAATCTCGTCGTCCGCTCAGAAGCGAAGGCCCCGGTCATCAGACCGGGGCCTTCGTCGTATCCGCGCGAGCACCGCTGACATTTGTCATCCCGACCCGTGACACCCCGCACTGCCCCCTGCCCCGCTCCCGCGGAACGCTGGACGCATGCCAGATGTGATCGAGGTCGAGGAGCTGCGGCGCACTTACGCCGGGGGCTTCGAGGCCGTTCGTGGAATCTCCTTCTCCGTGGCGCGCGGCGAGCTCTTCGCGCTGCTCGGCACCAACGGCGCGGGCAAGACGTCCACCGTCGAGCTGCTCGAAGGCCTCGCCCCGCCGAGCGCCGGATCCGTCCGGGTGCTCGGCCACGACCCGTACACCGAGCGCGCCGCCGTACGCCCCCGCACCGGGGTGATGCTCCAGGAGGGCGGCTTCCCGTCCGAGCTGACGGTGGCCGAAACCGTACGGATGTGGGCGGGATGTACGAGTGGTGCCCGGCCGGTGGGCGAGGCGCTGGAGCTCGTCGGGCTCGCCCGGCGCGCGGACGTACGCGTCAAGCAGCTGTCCGGCGGCGAGAAGCGGCGGCTCGATCTCGCCCTCGCCCTGCTCGCCCGGCCCGAGGTGCTCTTCCTCGACGAGCCGACCACCGGCCTGGACGCCGAGGGCCGCCACACCACCTGGGAGCTGGTCCGCGAACTGCGGGACGCGGGCACCACCGTGCTGCTGACCACCCACTACCTGGAGGAGGCCGAGGCGCTCGCCGAGCGGCTCGCGATCCTCCACGAGGGGCGCATCGCCGCCGCCGGGCGCGTGGACGAGGTGGTCGCCGCCCAGCCCTCGCACCTCTCCTTCGAGCTGCCCGACGGCTACCACCTGGGCGACCTCCCGCCGCTCGCCCTGCTCGGGGTCAGCAGCCACCGGACCGAGGGCCGGACCGTACGGCTGAAGACCACCGCGCTCCAGCACGCCGCCACCGAGCTGCTGCTGTGGGCCCGGGACAGCCGCGTCGAGCTGCGCGGCCTCGACATCCGGGCCGCCTCCCTCGAAGAGGCCTTCCTGCAGATCGCCCGGGAACAGGAGTCGACCCGATGAGCACCACGGCCGTGGAACCGCGCGTCGGGACGCCCTCGCCCGGCACCCCCGCCTCCCGGATGAAGTCGCTCGCCCGCGCCGAACTCACCCTGCTCGGCCGCAACAAGGCGGCGATGTTCACCGCGCTCGTGCTGCCCGCGATGCTCACCTTCTCCATGAGCTCGGCCGCGCGCGGAATGGACCTGAAGGACACCGGGCTGACCGTCGGCACGGTCCTGCTGCCCGGCTCGCTCGGCTACGTGCTGCTCTTCGCCGTCTACTCGGCCCTCGTCGGCGTCTTCGTCGTACGCCGGGAAGAGCTCGTCCTGAAGCGGCTGCGCACCGGCGAGCTGCGGGACCGCGAGATCCTCGCCGGCGCCGCGCTCCCGCCGGTGGCGCTGGCGCTCGTGCAGTGCGTGCTGCTGGCAGTCGGCTGCACCCTCGTGATGGACATGGCCGCGCCCCGCGCGGTGTGGCTCGCGGTGACCGGACTCGCCCTGGGCGCCGCCCTGATGTGCGTCCTGGCGGCGGCGACCGCGGCCTTCACCCGGTCCGCGGAGGCCGCGCAGATCTCGGTGATGCCGATGCTGCTCCTGTCGATGGTGGGCTCCGGCATGGTCGTACCGGTGGACCTCATGCCCGACGCGATGGCGTCGGTCTGCGAACTGCTGCCGCTCTCCCCGGCGATCGCCCTGATCAGGGGCGGCTGGACCGGCGGGCTCGACACCGGCGAGGTGCTCGGCCACCTCGCCACGGCGGTGGCCTGGACGCTGCTCGGCGTGTTTGCTGTACGCAAGTGGTTCCGCTGGGAACCACGGCGCTGACACAGGGGGATGACGGGTGCTCGGTCGGATACGCCGGATCAGCGGCTGGCGACGGCGCTGGCAGGCGCGCAGCAGGATCCAGAAGATGGACCTGTACACGCGCAACACCATGAAGACGATGCTCTGGTTCTTCCTGCTGACCTGGGGCGGCCTCCCGATGCTCGCGGCCGGCCCCCGGAGCGCGCCGGTCACCGCGCTCAGCGTGGCACTGCTGGCACTGAACATCGCGCAGGGCGTCGTCGGCACCCGCCGGATCGGCCCGGCCTACGACGACTACCTCGGCCACGGCACCTTCCCCCGCCGCCTCCTGGTGGCCCCGGCCGTGCTGCTCGGCGTCGGCACCGCGCTGCTCGCGGCGCTCACCGCCGCGGACACGCGCAGCGTCTTCCCGCTGCTCCTCACCGACCTGCCGATCGCGCTGATGATCCCGTACGCCCTGCTGGTCCCGGCCCGCACCTTCCTGCTGCACTGCCTGGGCTACGCGGCCGCGGTCGTCGCCTTCTTCGCGGCGGCCGGGGTGCGGGGCATGGAGCTGGTCGCGCCGCTGCCGATGGTGGTGGCCACCGGCGCCCTGATGCTGATCACGGTGCGGCCCGGCGCCTGGGGGCTGCGGAACATGTGGCAGGCCGAGGAGGCCAAGGACGTCCAGGCGCGGCTCGCCGTCGCCGAGGAACGGCTGCGCTTCGGGCGGGACATGCACGACGTCCTGGGCCGCAACCTCGCGGTGATCGCCCTCAAGAGCGAGCTCGCCGTACAGCTCGCCGAGCGCGGACGGCCCGAGGCGGTGGCCCAGATGATCGAGGTCCAGCGCATCGCGCGGGAGTCGCAGCGAGAGGTACGGGAAGTGGTGCGCGGATACCGCGAGGCGGACCTGGCCGTCGAACTCGACGGCGCCCGGGGCGTGTTGGAGGCCGCCGGGATCGACTGCACGGTCACGGGCACGGCGGCCGGGCTGCCCGCCGGGGTGCAGTCGGCGCTCGGCTGGGTGGTGCGCGAGGCCACCACGAATGTGCTGCGGCACGGAAACGCGCGCAGCTGCGCGATCCGGCTCGCGGCCGACGGCCCGGCCATGACCCTGGTCGTGGAGAACGACGGCGTCCCCGACCGCGCCCCCGCCGCCCCCGGCTCGGGCCTGGCGGGTCTGCGCGAACGGCTCGCCCCGATGGGCGGCACGCTGGAGGCGGCCCGCACGGGCGAGCGCTTCCTGCTGACGGTGACCGTACCGCTGCACAGCGCCGCGGAACTGGCCGAGGAGCTGACCGTATGACCACGCCCGACGGGGCAGGGGCGGCGCCCCTGCGTGTCCTGCTCGCCGACGACGAGCATCTGATCCGGGGCGCGCTCGCCGCGCTGCTCGGCCTCGAAGACGATCTGACCGTGGTCGCGGAGGCCGCGTCCGGGCCCGAGGCGCTGGCGATGGCGCGGGCGCACCGGCCCGATGTGGCCGTCCTGGACCTGGAGATGCCGGGGGCCGACGGTGTGAGTGTCGCCACATCCCTGCGGGCCGAGCTGCCCGGCTGCCGCACCATGATCGTGACGAGCCACGGGCGGCCCGGCCACCTCAAGCGGGCGCTCGCGGCCGGGGTGCGCGGCTTCGTACCGAAGACCGTGAGCGCCCGCACACTCGCCGAGATCATCCGGTCCGTACACGCGGGAAACCGCTATGTGGACCCGGAGTTGGCGGCCGACGCGATCTCCGCCGGGGACTCGCCGCTGACCGCCCGCGAGGCGCAGGTGCTGGAGCTGGCGGCGGACGGGGCGCCCGTCGCGGAGATCGCGGAGCGCGCCGGGCTCTCCCCGGGAACGGTCCGGAACTACCTCTCCTCGGCCGCCACGAAGCTCGGTGCCGAGAACCGTCATACGGCCGTGCGTCTCGCACGCCGCCGCGGGTGGGTATAGTTGGCTCCGCGCTACGGCGCATGCGGACGTGGCTCAGTTGGTAGAGCATCACCTTGCCAAGGTGAGGGTCGCGAGTTCGAATCTCGTCGTCCGCTCAGCGAAAGAAGCCCCCGGTCGGATCTCCGACCGGGGGCTTCTTCGTGTGCTCAGCTCCAGCTGGTGCCGGTCAGCTGCTCGTACGCCTCCAGGTACTTGGCGCGGGTGGCGTCCACGACGTCCTGCGGCAGCGGGGGCGGCGGCTGCTCGCCGTGGCGGTCCCAGCCGGAGGCGGCGGAGGTCAGCCAGTCGCGCACGTACTGCTTGTCGTACGACGGCTGCGCGCGGCCGGGCTCCCAGGTCTCGGCGGGCCAGAAGCGCGAGGAGTCGGGCGTGAGGACCTCGTCGGCCAGGACGAGCCGGTCCTCGCCGTCGACGGTCTCGAAGCCGAACTCGAACTTGGTGTCCGCGAGGACGATGCCCCGGTCGCGGGCGATGTCGCGGGCGCGGCCGTAGACGGCGAGGGTCGTCTGGCGCAGCAGCGCGGCGGTCTCCGCGCCGACCTGGCGGGCGACCTCCTCGTAACTGACGTTCTCGTCGTGTTCGCCGACGGCGGCCTTGGTGGCGGGCGTGAAGATCGGCGCGGGCAGCTCGGAGCCGTTGCTGAGCCCCTCGGGCAGGGCGAGCCCGCAGACCGTACGGGACTCGTTGTACTCGACGAGTCCGGAGCCGGTCAGGTAGCCGCGCGCCACGCACTCGACCGGGACCATCCGCAGCGACTTGCAGACGAGCGTGCGCCCGGCCCAGTCGGCGGGGGCGCCCTCGGGGAGGTCGGTGGAGAGCACGTGGTGGGGGACGAGGTCGGCCAGCCGGTCGAACCACCACAGCGAGAGCTGGGTGAGCACCCGGCCCTTGTCGGGGATCTCGGTCGGCAGCACCCAGTCGTACGCGGACATCCGGTCGCTGGCGACCATCACCAGGTCGCCGGCCTCGTTCTGGTAGAGGTCGCGGACCTTGCCCGTGTGGAGGTGGGTGAGGCCCGGGACCTGAATCGGCTCGGGCTTTTCTACAAATCCGGACACGGTTCCTCCGCGTAGATTGATCCAGGAGCGCTTCCGATTCTCTCGCACGTGACGAGTACCCCGTGACAGGGGTTCGTCGCGCTCCGACCGCAGCGGCTAGTCCCTTTTGCAGATGCGGTCGAGGAGGTTGGCGGTGGCGCGCTGGATGCGGGAGTCGGTGTGGCCCGGCCGGTCGAGCGCCGGGGACCAGGCAAAAGTGCCGGAGGCGAAGACGAGCGCGCCGGAGGGGGCCCGGTAGAGGGAGGTCTCCTGGTGCCGCACGGCCCCCTCGCTGTCGCGGTACGGCGAGTGGGCGAGCAGGATGCGGTCCTGGTGCTCGGGGAGCGCGGTGCGCGGGAAGTAACGATCGGCCTCGCCCGCCACCAGCCCGTCGACCTCGTCCCCCTCGCCCGCGCCGGTGGCCTCCCAGAGCCAGTGACCGGCGTTCCGCACGACCAGCGGGGACGGCTCGGGCACCCGACCCGCGTACTGGATCCCCAGCAACTGCTGCTCGGGACGGGCGACTTCGCGCCACAGCGCGGGCTTCCCGGGTCCGCGCCGCTTGCGGCAGGTCAGCAGCCGGTCGGCAACGCCGGAGGGCGAGGGCGCGAGCTCGACCTGCCAGTACAGCGTGTTGGCGGAGAGGAACACCAGCGAGGTGCCGTGCTCCCGGGCGAGCTCGACGGTGCGGCGCATGGGGGCCGACCAGTACTCGTCGTGGCCGGGGAAGACGAGCCCCCGATAGCGGGTGGGGTCGATGCGCCCGGCGTGCAGATCGCGGGTGTCGGCGTACGCGAGGTCGTATCCGTACCGCTCGGCCCACCGGATGAAGTCGTACGCGTGCCCGACGTGCAGCGGCAGCCCCGCACCGGCATAGGGCCGGTCGAAGGACACGGTGATCGCGGCGTCCTCCTCGCCGAGCAGCCGCCCGTCCCCGTCCCAGGCGTGGTAGAGCGAGGCGCCGGTGCGGCCGTCCTCGGGGAAGAGGTTGTAGGCCTGCCAGGTGATGTCGGGCAGCAGGAGCAGCAGATCGGCCGGATGGCTGTCGCGCACGGTGAACGGGATGTGCGACCGGTACCCGTCCGCGGTGGTGAGCACGGCCACGTACGCGCCGATCGAGGCGTACGACGGGACCTGGTAGCGCCACGAGAGCCACCAGTGGTGGCAGGAGACGGTCCGGTTGGCGGCGAGCGGCGCGGGCTGCACGATCCCGGCGAGCCGGGGGCTGGTGGCGACATGGGCGGCACCGTCGCCCCCGTAATGCCCGATCCGATAGATGTCGACCGAAAACTGCTGAGGCGGATCGACCGTGATGTGGAAGTCGATCGCCTCGCCGGGCGCGACGGCCCCGGTGGAGGCGAACCCCTTGATCTGCTGCCGTACGTCGTCGGCGGTACGGGGCCCGGAGGCGCTGCCGGTGCCGGGCCGGGCGGGCTCGACGTACCAGGGCACCACGTGCCCGGTGTCGTCGAAGTAGTGCTCCCCACCACGCAGCCAGGGCAGCGGCCCCTGCCCGAAGGGATCGGAGACGGCATGCGCGAGCGCCCCCGACTCCCACCGCCGGATCTGCTCCGCCCCCATACCACTCCCCTCCTCCACTCCCCCGACGCCGCCGGTCAGCGGTCGGTCTCCAGCACATCACATAACGCACGCACTCCGTCACTGTTCGTCGTGAATTGACGTGATACGGAAGGGCGTACTCCGTTTAGGGGGCCGGGCGCGGACCGTCTGTGGACCTTCTGGCCCGGTGTGCGTCTGCGGGTTGTGCGTGGCTGAGCGCGCAGTTCCCCGCGCCCCTGAAAGCGCCCCTCCGGGGCGCCCAGGGGGTTGCCGCGCAGTGGCATACCCGGGGCGCAGCCCCCGGGAAGGGCGAGGCCGGGCTCAAACCAGCCGCACCGGCTTCTCCGCCCGTACCCCCACCCCCACCAGCCACCGCCGAAGCGGCTCCGCATCGCCCTCCTCCAGCAGCGCGAGCACCCGGGAAGCCAGATCCCCCTTCCGCTCCCCGTCCACCAGCAGCGCGGGCCCGTCCAGCCAGTCGAGCCCCGGCGCCGCCCCGGCCGTGTCGACCGCCGCGCAGCACACCATCGCCGTGACGTGGTCGGCGAGCAGATCCCGTCCCGTCCGCGGCGGCTGGAGCGGGAAGAGCGGGACCGAGTCGCCCCACACGTCCGCCGAGGGCAGCGGCGGACCCGCCGCCTCCTCGACGGCCACGGCCGCCTCGATACCCGCGGCCA
The DNA here is from genome assembly GCF_041435195.1 of Streptomyces sp. NBC_00224. Classification (NCBI taxonomy): domain Bacteria; kingdom Bacillati; phylum Actinomycetota; class Actinomycetes; order Kitasatosporales; family Streptomycetaceae; genus Streptomyces; species Streptomyces sp. NBC_00224. The sequence continues at coordinate 4,961,831 of NZ_CP108106.1, read as the reverse complement.
GCGCCTCCCCGTCCTGCCCGGCGAGGTGCTCCAGCACCCGCGCCAGCGTCGGGGCGGCGGGCGCGGCGGGCTCCGCACCGGGCCGTGTCCCCATCCCGTCGAGCACGCGGTGCAGCCGGGCCGCCTCCGCACGCCACTTCCGGTCGACGACTTCCTCCGGATAGTGCTGCCAGTCCACCGGCGACCAGTCGGGCCCGGGCTCGGCCGGACCGCCGTGGAACAGCCGGGCGGCGAGCAGCGAGGCCGCCTCGTCGGCCGCCCCCGGCTCCTCCAGGAGGTCGCACGCGGGCCGCTCGCCGAGCCGGGACGCGAATCCCTCGGCCAGCCGGTCCCGCCGCGACAGCTCGGTCAGCGCCGAGACGACCCCGGCGTCGAGCCGGGAGGGCCACCGCCCCATCCGCCAGGCGGGCAGCGCGACCCGGGTGAGCAGCCGGTCCCAGCCCGCGTAGGCGAGCCCGACCTGCTCCTGGGCGACGATCCGCAGCCCGTAGTCCACGGTCTGGGCCCGCTCGGAGGCCGCGGCCGCGACCCCCCGCTCCATCTCGGCGGCGTGCGACCGGCAGCCGCGCAGCAGCAGCCGCGCGACCGGCCCGACGAAGCCGAGCACCAGCCGCGCGCCCCGGCTCGCGCCGGGCCCGCTGGTCACGGCGACGGCCGCGTCCAGGCCCCGTACGAAACGGCGGGCCGAGGCTATGTCGGGCTGCGCGGACGGCCCGGTGCCGGCCACCACGGGCGCCAGGATGGCCCGCAGCTCACCGACCCGCATCCACCACAGGAACGGCGACCCGATGACGAGGACGGGTGCGGCGTCGGTGCGGCGCCGCACTCCCGGTATGCCCAGCGGGCCCTGGCCCAGCCGCGCCCGTACGGAATGGGCCGGGTGGGTGCGGTCCTCCAGCCAGCTGTCGCAGTCCGGCGTGAGCGCTATGGCCGACGGCGCGGGCACGTCGAGCCGGTCGGCCAGGTCCCTCACCAGCCGGTACAGATCCGGCGCGGAGGACTCGGCCAGCTCGACCGTCGGAGAGAGCGCGGGCCTCGCCCGTACGATCACGGCCGTGACCGCGGCGGCGGCCAGCAGCACCACGGCCGCCGCGCCCGTCACCGCCCAGCGGGCCGTGTCCCAGCCGCGCCCGTCGATCCGGCCCTGCACGTCCGCGACGAGCAGCACGACGGCGACGGCCGCCGGCAGCAGAGCGAAGGCCAGCGCCCGGCTGCGCACTCGCAGCACGGCCAGCGCCCGCGAGCGCGCAGACCGCGCGCCCGCCTCACCACCCATCCCGGTACCGGACACGGCCGGACGTCACCCCCTCTGCCCTGCTTCGGCGTTGCTCACTCCCCCACTGTGGCACCCCCCACTGACATCGCAATGCCGGTGACCCAAGTGCCGGACCGCTCCCGCCGCACCCTAGTTGCGCCCCCGCCACCCGTCATCCGGATGGCCCACCCGTCACTCGATGGAATGGCTTTGGGGTGGGGTTCGAAAAGGGCCAACATCACGCCCCCTCGTTGTGGGCAGTCGTTCCGCTGGGGCGGAACGGGTGGGCACAACGGCCCACGGTCCGCAGAAAAAAAGGGGTCCGGGGCGCAGCCCCGCAAAGGCCGCGCCCCGGACCGGGGCAGCTAGATGGACGCCCGCGTTACACCTGCGCCGCCCGAAGCGCGATATCCGTACGGTGCTGCGCCCCGTCGAGCCGGATGCGCCCGACCGCCGCATACGCCCGCTCGCGGGCCTGCGCCAAGTCCGCCCCGGTCGCGGTGACCGAAAGAACCCGTCCGCCCGCGCTGACCACCGCGTCGCCGTCCCGCCGCGTCCCCGCGTGCAGGACGTACGCGTGCGGCGCGTCCTGGGCCGCGACCTCGTCGAGCCCGTCGATCGGGTCGCCCGTCCGGGGCGTACCGGGGTAGTTGTGCGACGCCACGACGACCGTGACCGCGGCGTCGTCGCGCCAGGCCAGGGTCGGCTGAACGTCCAGCGTCCCGTTGGCCGAGTGCAGCAGTACGCCCGCGAGCGGTGTCTTCAGCCGGGCCAGGACGACCTGCGTCTCGGGGTCGCCGAAGCGGGCGTTGAACTCGATGACGCGCACGCCGCGCGAAGTGATCGCGAGGCCCGCGTACAGCAGCCCGGAGAACGGGGTGCCGCGGCGCCGCAGTTCGTCGACCGTCGGCTGGAGCACGCTCGCCATGACCTCGTCGACGAGCTTGGGGTCGGCCCACGGCAGCGGCGAGTACGCGCCCATGCCACCGGTGTTGGGGCCCTCGTCGCCGTCGAGCGCGCGTTTGAAGTCCTGCGCGGGCTGGAGCGGCAGCACGGTCACGCCGTCCGTGATCGCGAAGAGCGAGACCTCGGGGCCGTCGAGGAACTCCTCGATGACCACCCTCCCCCGTAGCCTGGACGGCACGGGAGGTGCCCCCATGCAGGCCAGCGCGTGCGCGCGGGCCTCCTCGACGTCCTCGGTGACGACGACGCCCTTGCCGGCCGCGAGACCGTCGTCCTTGACGACGTACGGGGCGCCGAACGCGTCCAGCGCCTCGTCGATCTCGGCCGGGGTGGTGCACACATAGCTGCGGGCGGTCGGCACGCCCGCGGCGGCCATCACGTCCTTGGCGAAGGCCTTGGAGCCCTCCAGCTGCGCCGCCTCGCCGGAGGGGCCGAAGCAGGGGATGCCCACGGCCCGTACGGCGTCGGCGACCCCGGCGACCAGCGGCGCCTCGGGCCCGACGACGACCAGGTCGCTGTGGAGCGAGGCCGCGAGGCGGGCGACCGCCTCGCCGTCCAGCTGGTCCACGGGGTGGAGTTCGGCGACCTCCGCGATCCCGGCGTTGCCGGGGGCGCAGTGCAGCGCCGTCACGTCGGGGTCGAGGGACAGGGAACGGCACAGGGCGTGCTCGCGGGCGCCGCCGCCGATGACAAGGACCTTCACGGCAGCCAGCCTAGCCGGAGTGGCGGATTCTCCCTCGTACGGGTCACCGAACCCCGTACCGCTACTCGTTCGTATATTCCTCCACCACCGTCGCGCCGAGCTCGCGGACGATGAGGTCGTGGCCGGAGAGCGCGTTGTCCACGAGGTCCGGGTCGTCGTCCTCCGGAACGTCGTCCTCCGGGCGCACCGGCGGCGGCTCCTGCGCCACGGGGGGCGCCTGCCTCGCGGGGGCGGAGGCCTGGGACGGCTGCTGTACGGGGGCGGGCGCGGCCTGGGGCGCGGGGGCGGCCGGGGCGGGCGCCTGGGAGCGGGAAGGGCCGCCACCTTGGGCCCCGTAGCCGGCGGGGTTGCCGGAGCCGCCGCCGCCGAAGTTGCCCGCCGCGGCCGGGGGCTGGGAGCCGCCGGACGGGTCGATGATCGCCTCGACCTTCCACTGCACGCCGAAGCGCTCGCCGAGCACCCCGCGCAGCACTTCCTCGCTGCCGCTGCTCGCGAAGTTGTCCCGGGCGCCCGCGTTGATGAACCCGAGCTGCAGGGTGGTGCCGTCGAATCCGGCCACCTGCGCGTTCTGACTCAGCAGGATCCAGGTGAAGCGCCGCTTGTTCTTCACGGCCTCCAGGATGTCCGGCCACATGTTCCGTACGTGGACGGCGCTGCCGGGGTTCGCGGCGGGGGCCGCAGCCGGGGCCGGGGCCTGCGCGGCCGGGGCGGGCTGGCCCGGGGTGGAGGCGGAGGGCCAGGCTCCGGCGCCGCCGGGGGCGGGGGATGTGGAGGGTGCGGGGCTGGGGGCGGCGGGGGCGGCGCTCCCGGAACCGGAACCTCCGGCACCCGGCCAGGCGCCGGGCCGCTGGGCACCGCCGCCCTGACCGCCGCCCTGACCGCCTCCGGCACCACCGGGAGCGGCGGCACCGGGCCAGGCGCCCGGGGCGGGGGCCTGCGAGACGGGCTCGGGAGCGGGTGCGGGCGGGGCCGGGGCCTGGACCGGCGGGGCGACGGGGGCGGCCGGAGCGGGCGCCTGGGGCGCGGGCGGGGCGACCGGGGCGGCGGCACCGCGCGCGGCGGCCCGGGCGGCCTCGGGGCCGTGTCCAGCGGGCGCGGGGGGCATGGGCGGATGGGCCTCGGCCCCAGGTACGTAACCCATCGCGGGCCCGGTCCCCGCACCCGGCTGGAAGTGGGCGCCGCGCTCCAGCCGGTCGAGCCGGGCACGGACCGAGCGCTCGTCGTCGTACGCGGCGGGCAGCAGCACGCGCGCGCAGATCAGCTCCAGCTGGAGCCGGGGCGAGGTGGCGCCCCGCATCTCGGTCAGCCCGGTGTTGACGAGATCGGCGGCCCGGCTGAGCTCGGCGGCGCCGAACACGGACGCCTGGGCCTGCATGCGCTCGACGACGTCGACGGGCGCGTCGATGAGCCCCTTCTCGCCCGCGTCCGGGACAGCGGCGAGGATGACGAGATCCCGCAGCCGCTCCAGCAGATCCGCGACGAAGCGGCGCGGGTCGTTGCCGCCCTCGATCACGCGATCCACGACCTCGAAGGCGGCGGCGCCGTCACCGGAGGCGAACGCTTCCACCACGGAGTCGAGCAGCGACCCGTCCGTGTAGCCGAGGAGGGAGGTGGCCATGGCGTACGTCACACCGTCTTCGGCGGCGCCGGCGAGGAGCTGGTCCATGACGGACATCGAGTCACGCACGGACCCGGCCCCGGCGCGCACGACGAGCGGCAGCACGCCGTCCTCGACGGGAATGCCCTCCCGCCCGCAGACCTCGCCCAGGTACTCCCGCAGGGTGCCGGGGGGGACGAGCCGGAAGGGGTAGTGGTGGGTCCGCGACCGGATCGTCCCGATGACCTTCTCGGGCTCGGTGGTGGCGAAGATGAACTTCAGGTGCTCCGGCGGCTCCTCGACGACCTTCAGCAGGGCGTTGAAGCCCGCCGAGGTGACCATGTGGGCCTCGTCGATGATGTAGATCTTGTACCGGCTGCTTGCCGGGCCGAAGAAGGCCTTCTCGCGCAGCTCACGGGCGTCGTCCACACCACCGTGCGACGCGGCGTCGATCTCGATGACGTCGATGGACCCGGGCCCGTTACGAGCGAGGTCCCGGCACGACTGGCACTCGCCGCACGGGGTCGGCGTCGGCCCCTGCTCACAGTTCAGGCACCGCGCGAGAATCCGCGCACTGGTGGTCTTCCCACAGCCGCGCGGCCCGCTGAACAGGTACGCGTGATTGACCCGGTTGTTCCGCAGCGCCTGCTGCAGCGGGTCGGTGACATGCTCCTGCCCGATGACCTCGGCGAAGGACTCCGGGCGGTAGCGGCGGTACAGCGCAAGGGACGACACACCTACGAGGTTATCGGGGCGGACTGACAACCGAACCCGCGTCGCCGTACGCGGGGGCCACCGGGCGGGCCACCCGCCCCGGTCCGCCACCCACCGGGCCGACCGGGCCCGGCCCGGACCCCGGCCGCCGAGGGCCTCCACAGAGGGCCTCCGCAAACGAAAGCGCCCCCCACGCACCCGCCAGAGCCGACCTACCCTTGCTGCCTTCCGGCCCTGGGGGAGTTCAGTCAGATAGCGCCACGTGAGGGGCTCCGCACAGGGTACCCGATCCCTGACCGGGGAACGAGTTCGCGAGCACCCCTCAGCGTCTTGTATTGTTTGCGGCGGAGGATTCGCCTAGTGGCCTAGGGCGCACGCTTGGAAAGCGTGTTGGGGGCAACCCCTCACGAGTTCGAATCTCGTATCCTCCGCCAGTGCCTCACCGGGCACGATGTCGAAGGGCCCCACCGCTTGCGGTGGGGCCCTTCTTCGTTCGTGGCCTCCCGTCACCACCCCACTAGCGTGGGGTCATGGACATGGCGCAGGAATTCGAGAGCCACCGACCACGGCTGTTCTCGCTGGCGTACCGGATGCTCGGCTCGGCGGCCGAGGCCGAGGACACCGTGCAGGACGCGTACCTGCGCTGGCACGGAGTCGAGCCCGGCCAGGTGGCCGCGCCGGGCCCGTGGCTGGCCAAGGTGGTCACCAACCTGTGCCTGAACCGGCTCACCTCCGCCCGGGCGCAGCGCGAGAAGTACCTCGGGCCCTGGCTCCCGGAGCCGGTAGGGACCGATGCCGGGGTGCTGGGGCCGATGGAGACGGCGGAGCAGCGGGATGCCGTGTCGTTCGCGGTGCTGACGATGATGGAGCAGCTGTCGGCCCCCGAGCGGGCCGCCGTGGTGCTGCGTGACGCCTTCGATTACAGCCACCGGGACATCGCGGGCGTCCTTGACTCCTCGGAGGCGAACGCGCGCCAGCTCTACCGTCGGGCCAAGCAGCGCCTGGCCGACGGTCGGCCGCGCTTCACCACCTCGCGGGAGCAGGACAGCGAGTTGCTCGCCCGGTTCCTGGCCGCCGCGGCCGAGGGTGCGATGGCTCAGTTGGAGCAGTTGCTCGCCGACCAGGTGGTCGCATGGTCGGACGGCGGCGGCAAGGTGAGTGCGGCCCGTCGGCCGGTGGTCGGGCGGGACAACGTGGCCCACTTCCTGGTCGGTCTCTTCTCCCGGTGGGTGAGCGGCGCACAGATCGGGTTCGCCGAGGCGAACGGCGTTCCGGTGGTGGTCAGCTGGGAGGACGGCGAGCTGACCGCGCTCGGGGCGCTGGAGCTCGGCGAGGGCGGGATCACCGGCATCCGGATCGTCCGCAACCCGGACAAACTGACCTTCCTCGCCACTCAGCTCGGGGAACTGTCACAGAACGCCTGACCCGTCGGTTCTTCCTCAGTGACAGCTACCCCGACAGGCTGAGCGAGGCTGAGACTGATGACCAACGACACGATCATGGTGACCGGCGCGACGGGCGTGCTCGGCCGCGAGGTGGTGGAGCGGGCCCGCCGCACCGGCCGCCCGGTCCGCGCGCTCACCCGCAGGAACGTGGTGCCGGACGACTCCGGGGTGGCCTGGTACACCGGCGACCTGACCGCCGGCACCGGACTGGACGAGGCGCTCGCGGGCGTCCGCACGGTCATCCACTGTGCGAGCGACATCCGGCACTTCAAGAACGACATCCCCGGCTTCCAGCACCTGCTGGAAGCCGGGAAGCGGGCCGGCGTCGAGCACGTCGTCAACATCTCGATCGTCGGCGTCGACCGGATCCCGTACCCGTACTACCGGGTCAAGCTGGCGGGCGAGCGGCTGCTCGCCGCCTCGGGGATCGGCTGGACCAACCTGCGGGCCACCCAGTTCCCCGCGCTGCTCGACCTCGCCTTCGGGGCACTGTCCAAGCTCCCGGTGGTCCTCGTGCCGTCCGGCACCGACTGCCAGCCGGTCGACCCGGGCGAAGTGGCGGACCGCCTGGTCGAGTTGTCCATCGGCGCCCCGGGCGGCCAGGTGCCCGACTTCGCCGGCCCGACCGTGTACCCGGCCGCGGGCCTCGCCAAGGACTGGCTGCGCGCGGCCGGCAAGCGCCGCGTCGTCCTCCCCGTGTACGTCCCCGGCAGGATCGGCGCCGCCTGGCGCGCCGGCCACCTGACCGCCCCTGCGCAGGCGCTCGGCAGGCGCACCTGGGAGCAGTACCTCGCCGAGCAGGCCACCCGCTGACCCCGCGACCTGCCGCTCATTGGCCCTCAGCCGGGCGCCCGTCCCATCGCGGCGGCCCACCGCTCCTGGCACACCGGCCAGGTCTTCCACGGCGCCCCGCGCCCCGCCACCGCCGCCTGACGCGCTGGTAAGGGATTCAACACCGGGAGTATGGTCCCTTGTATGGCAACCAAGAAGGTGACGGTGACGATCCCCGAGGATCTCCTTGACGAGATCCGCGCGGAGGCGGCGGAGCGGGGCCTGTCGGCGTACGTGGCCGAGGCGCTGCGCTTCAAGCGCGACCGTGACCGGCTGTGCGAGCTGGTCGACTGGCTGCAGGAGGAACACGGTCCGGTAACCGAGGACGAGCGCGCCGCGGCATTCGAGGAGCTGGAGGATCTCGACGCCGAGCACGAGCGCCGCCGCGCCGCCGGGAAGCACGATGCCGGAGAGGCCGCGTGACGAAGCGCGCCGGTGAACCCGGGCAGCGGCCCCTACGTGTCTTCGTACTCGACTGCGAGGCCCTGTCCCTGGCCGTGCGCGGCGACCGGAGGATGATCGCCTGGCTCGACCTCGCGGCCCGGGGCGAAGCCGAGGTGGTGACGTCGCCGATGACGCTGATCGAGGCGTACGACGGCCGGACCACCGAACAGCGCTGGGACTGGGTGCTGTCCCGGCTCAAGGTCGCCGACATCGGGAAGGACGAGGCACGCCAGGCCCGCCGACTCCTGGCCGACGCCGGGCTGCACGGTCACAAGTACGCGATCGACGCTGTCCTCGCCGTCATCGCGCGGCAGCAGAAGGGGCAGGTCACCGTCTTCACTTCGGACGTGGACGACCTGGAGAAGCTGGTCCCGGACACGATCGTCCTCAGGAAGGTATGACCCGGGCGCTCTGGTGGCCCGAAGGCCGCTGTGTCCCGGTCGGCGCTGGATCGCCGGCGCCGTCCGTTCCGTATCGCTCGCGGCGGGAGTAAAGACGCCCGGCGAATCCGCAGGCGTATATGCGCCTGGCCTGCCCCTGATGAAAATTTGAGCTGTCTTGCATTTCTGGCACCCGATGTCATGACACCCAGTAGTTTTTCCGTGACACGAGGCGAGTCGACCTCCGGTGCCCACCTCTGGTGCCCGGCAGCCTCAAGGAGCCGATGTGCCCGACGAAGCGTTCAGCATCGACAAGCGGCCACTGCGGGATCTGCTGCGGCAGGTCGAGGTCGGCAAGGCCCAACTGCCGGAGTTCCAGCGGGGCTGGGTGTGGCCCTACCCGAACATCGCGAGTCTCCTCGCGTCGATCTCGTTGAGTTATCCCGTCGGCACCGTCATGTTGCTCAAGGCGGGTGGCGACGTCCGGTTCAAGTACCGGCCGATCGAAGGAGCCACCCCGGTGGGTGAGCCCGAGCCCGACACACTCGTACTCGACGGGCAGCAGCGGCTGACGTCGCTGTTCCAGGCTCTGAAGCTGAAGGGCCCGGTGATCACCCAGGACTTGCGCAAGCACCAGGTGTCGGGCTGGTTCTACGTCGACATGGTCCAAGCCCTCGACGAGAACAGCGACCGCGAGGACGCCATCAGGTTTCTGCCCGAGACCCGCAAGGTCCTCAATTTCCGGGGCCAGGTCGTCGAGGACTACTCCACTCCCGAGCTCGAACACGAGGCTCAACTCTTCCCGCTCCACGCGGTGTTCGACGGCGGTGACTGGGGTTACGCGTTCATCGGCCACTGGCATGGTGACAAGGACAAGTTCAAACTGTGGCGCGACTTCAACGAGGCCTTCGTCCGCCCCTTCGACCGCTACCACGTGCCAGTCATCGAACTCGGGCAGGCGACCCCACGCCAAGCCGTGTGCCAGGTGTTCGAGAAGGTCAACACCGGCGGTGTCACCCTGACCGTCTTCGAGTTGTTGACCGCCACCTACGCGGCGGACGAGTTCGATCTGCGCAGCCACTGGGAGCGGGAGTGCCGGGCCGCCTGGAAGGCGCCCGAGTACCGCATCCTTCGAGAGGTCTCCAACACCGACTTCCTCCAGGCGGTCACCCTGCTGGCCACGGCCGAGCGGCGCGGGCGCGAGGCGGAACGCGGAACGGAAGAGGAGCGGCTTCCACGCATCGGCTGCAAGCGCAAGGACATGCTCGCCCTGTCCCTGGAGGACTACGTACGCTTCGCGCCGTCCGTCATCACGGGATTCAAGGCAGCGGCGAAGTTCCTGCACCAGCAGTTCCTCTTCGACACGAAGTTCCTGCCATACGGGACACAGTTGATACCGCTTGCCGCGATCCTGGCCCTGGCGGGGGACGCCGCACAGAGCGCCGGAGCCCAGCACAAGCTCGCCCGCTGGTACTGGTGCGGTGTGTTCGGGGAGCTCTACGGCGGCTCGACCGAAACCCGCTTCAGCCAGGATCTGCCGGACGTCGTCGACTGGATCCGCGAGGATGCGGCCGAGCCCCGGACCGTCACCGCGGCGCAGTTCGCCCCCGGACGCCTGCTGACTCTTCGTACGCGCAACAGCGCTGCCTACAAGGGGATTTACGCACTCCTGCTCAAGGCGGGGGCCCTGGACTGGCGCACCGGGGAGAAGGCCGAGATCACCGGGTACTTCGACGAGTCCATCGACATCCACCACATCTTCCCCAAGACATGGTGCGAGAAGGCCGGATACGCCCCCGCCGACTACAACTCGATCATCAACAAGACTCCGTTGACCGCCCGCACCAACCGGATCATCGGAGGGGCGGCTCCCTCCGACTACCTGGGCCGTCTGGTCAAGACCGCGCAGACCCCTCATGAAGGCGTCGCCGAACGCATCCACTCCCACCTGGCCGAACCGGAACTCATGGCCACCGACGACTTCGACGGGTTCTTCACCGCTCGCAGAGCGGCGTTGCTCCGCAGCATCGCGGTCGCGATGGGCAAGCCGATCCTGGACGACGAATCGAGCGCCGAGGATCCGGGAATCAACCTCGACACAGCGGACGACACCGACGATCTGTGATGAGCGAGGTCTCGTACGCCCTGTGATCAACTCACGGATGCAAATATCGTGATTCAGGCATGAAGGGGAGTGAATCAGCCGAATGCGGCCGCAAGGAGAGCGGTGAGCTCCTCTGCCCGGTGACGATGGGTTCGAGATGGGACACCTTCGGCCGGACAGGGGAGGACGAATGGGTAAGCAGGTCAAATGCGGGTCGACCAAAACCAAGACCGGCAAGCGGTGCCAGAACCCGGCGATGATCGGCTACGCCCGCTGCCAGTTGCACCGGGGCGACTGGACCCCGCCGCAAAAGAAGAAGACCAAGAAACGCTGATCCTGCGGGATACGGGGTGGGCCGCCGATGCATGGCAGGATCCGCCCGCCTCTCCCTCCGGAGGTGCATCGACGAGTCGGACCGTGATCGATCTGGACGACGGGCTGGTCGCCGACGTGGCTCAGACCCTCAGGCGAGTCTCGCCTTGTCGGTCCGGCGATGCGTGGCCTCGATGATGGTGAGCGCGCTGATCACCACTTCCATACCGCGCTTGCGGGCCTCTGCGATCAGGGCGATCACTGGCTCGTGGTCGTCGACGAGCTTCGAGAGGCCCTCGCGGTCGAGGACGCGAGCCCTCATGAGTCAGCGTGCGGCGGGCCACCGGCCCCCCTCGGTGAACACCTCATCGAAGACCAGCCGGGCGCGTTCCTGCTCCTGCTCCGAGATGGGGCCCTTGCGACGCTCGTGGTCAGCCAGATACTCATCCAGGATCTGACCACGCAGCTCACGCTCGACTGCCGCCGCGACGAAGGCGGAGAACTCGCGCTTGCCCACCCGCTGCCTGATCGCTTCAGCCGTCCCCCTCCTCAATGTCATAAAACCCCTCCCCCTCCCACCCCCGAATCGTCGCGTGGTCCCGTTCCACCACCTTCGGGTCCTCGTGGATCAGGTAGACCGCGCCGGGGCGGGTGAAGAGGTCGGTGGTGCGGGGGATGTAGGCGCCTGCCTTGGGGGCGGGGGCCAGGAGGCTGTGGAAGGACGGGAGGGTGTGGAGCGGGGTCCAGTCGAGGTCGCGGCGGAGGCGGCCGCTTCGGGGGCAGATGAAGCTGACGCCCCGGGCCGCCCGCTGGGGCGGCGGCGGGGGGCCGCCGCGGGCGTACAGGTCGGGGTCGAGCAGGGCGTGGACCGCCTCCGTCACCGGGTTGCGGCCCGTCGCCCGGGTGATCGCCGAGAGGTCCGCCGTGCCCTGGAGGCGTGCGGCCGTCTCCACCAGGCGGGGGCCCGACGGGGTCGCGATGACCTCCGTGTGGGACGGGCCCCAGGTGTTGCCCACCGAGGTGAGGACGTCTCGTACGTACGCGATCACGCCCGCGGATTCCTGTGACCGGGGGTTCAGGAGTTCCGTGTAGTCGTACACCGGTGACGTGCCCACCACCGTCTTCACCGAGCGCCAGATCTCCAGCACCGTGTGGTGGCCCGCCGCGCTCACGCAGTTGACCATGTACTCGTCGCCCCGCAGATACTCCTGGACCAGGACCGTCTCGTTGCGCTCGCCGTAGATCGACTCGCTGCCCAGGAGCTTTCCGGCCGCGCTCGCCGTCTCGTCCGGGTCGGCGCAGAAGAGCACGCCGTCGGTGCCGCCGCTGCGCAGGGGCTTGACGATGACCGGGGCGCCGCCGTGGAGCAGCGCCACCTCCCGGGCCTCCTCCGGTGTGGTGACCGTCGCGTGCCATGCCGCGGGGACCCCGGCCGCGGCGAGCGCGCGCTGCATCTCCTGTTTGTCGCGGCGGGCCGCCGACGTCGCCGGGTCGTTGTGCCGGGGCAGGCCGAGCGCGGCCGCCAGGCGGTCGGCCAGGGCCACGCCCGAGTCCGTGCCCGCGATCACCCAGCCCACCCGGTGCGGGCGCAGCGCCGCGAGCAGGGCCGCCAGGTCGCCCTCGTACGCGTAACAGGCCTCGTACGTCTCCGGTGCGAACGTGCGCAGATGGGCCGCCGAGCGTTCCGCCCGGTTCTCGACGTGCACCGCGCCGATCCCGTACGCCGTGAAGGCCGGGGCCAGCAGCGCGCCCGTGGAGTGGCCGTCCACCACGATCGCCACCCGGTCGTTGATCGTCTGGATCGGCATCGTCGTGCCCCCAATTCCGAGTCGTCGGGCCTTTCAGGCCAGCCAGGCGCCGTCCTTCATCAGCGTGCGGCCCGCCAGTTCGTTCACCTCGCGCCATGCCTGGACGCGCTGCGGGGCGACGTGGAAGTACAGGTACTCCTGCTTCTCCTCGCGCGGGTCGAAGCCGGTCTTCGCGGCGAACGCGTCCGCCGACTCCGGCTCCAGCACGCCCTCTTCGACCGGTACGGCATTGCCCTCGACCAGCACCACGTCCCGGGTCGCGCCGAAGGCCAGCCGTACGGCGGCGTTCGCCACGAGGTTGCGGCTCGTCGGTGCCGTACGGACCGTCGAGATCAGGAACGTCGTGCCGTCCCAGAGGAACGAGAGGGGGACGAGGTAGGGCGTGCCGTCCGCCGAGGCCGTCGACACCCAGGTGTCGACGTCGTTCTCGAAGTGCTCACGGGTGTCCTTGATCCGCTCGTCGAGCGTGCGCGCTGCTGAAGGAGTCGCTGAAGGAGTCATGGTCATGAACCTAGCCCAGGCTCTTTCTCAACATGCCTGTAGGCAGGGGTCGTTGGCTGCCCCGGACCATCACCAGTCCCCCCGCTCACCCCCACAGCTCCCGCGCCGGCGCCTGGAGCCGGCCGTCCTTCGCGGGCATCCTCGGCTCCACGTCGTCGACCAGGCGCAAGTGGCCGTCCAGGTCGACGAACTCGGCCAGTTGTGCGGCGTGGAAGCCGACGGCGGCGGAGAGCGAACTGCCGGGCAGACAGCCGACCATGATGCGCAGGCCCTCGCGGCGGGCGCGGCCGATGATGCGCAGGGCGGCGGTGAGTCCGCCGCACTTGTCGAGCTTGACGTTGACCCCGTCGTAGAGCCCGCGCACCCGCTCCAGGTCGTCCTCGGTCTCGAAGGACTCGTCGGCCACGATCGGCAGGGGGCGCGGCAGTCCGCGCAGACCCGGCTCCGAGGCCGCGTCCACGGGCTGTTCGAGCATGCGGACGCGGTGCTTCTCCAGGAGCGGCAGCATGACGCGCAGAGTGTCCAGGTCCCAGCCGCCGTTCACGTCGACGACGATCCGCGCGTCCGGGCGGGCGGCGCGCAGCCGCTCCAGGCGGTGTACGTCGTCGTCGGCGTCCGGGGAGCCGAGCTTGAGCTTGAGGATGCGTACGGAGCGGCTCTCGGCGATCTCCTGCTCCAGCTGCTCCGGGTCCGCGAGCGAGATCGTCGTCATGATCTCCAGCGGCCTGGGCTCGGGCGTGCCGAGCAGCCGCCACACGGGGACGCCGGCGCGTTTGGCCGCCAGGTCCCACAGCGCCGCGTCGAGCGCGTTGCGGGCGGCGCCGTGCCGGAGCCGGGAGAGGAGGTCCGCGCGGTCGGCGGTGCCGCTCTCGACGAGCGGGCCGATCTCTTCGAGTTCGGCCACGGTTTCCTCGGCGGAAACCTCGAAGAAGCTCTCGAAGGGCGCTCCTTCACCTCGTCCGAGATGAGCACCCTCGCGTGACTTCTCACGTGACTTCTCACGTAACTCGACGCGTACGACCGTGCACGTGAGGTCATGGCCGCGCGCGTATGTGTAGGGAAGTCCGAAGGCAATCTCCTGGCGTACCACTGCGAACTGCAATGAATCCACGCCGAGGACGGTAGCTCAGCCTCCGCTAAAAGCGACAGGGGATGATTGAACATTTTAGTTGTGATCTGCGCAACAGTTGTTTTCTGGCCAGGTCCTGGCTTGTCAATTACTCCGCGGCAGTCAATCCAAAACCATCCGAACAGCGGAACCCTTGATCCACTCATCGAATACTCCGCTGTCAAGGCGACCGAATCGGCCCCGTCGGCACGCAATTGATGATCGTATGGTTGACGGAGCCGCGGAGGGCACGGAACATGTTTTGGGTCGGCAAGCGGTTGCTGTCCGACCGCTACCTGCCGGCGGTCTTGTCATTTCCTATGTGGGAGGAGGCTGATTCTGATGTCGGAAAAGGACTTCATGGGAACGCGCGACAACGAGCAGGACACCACCAAGTGGTAGTCCCGTTTTAGCGTTTCAGCGACGCGAACAAGATGAAAAGGCCGCCCGCACCCTCCAGTGCGGGCGGCCCCTCAGCCCGGAGGGGAGAACAACTGTGGTCGGCAACCTTCCATCCACGACCGTGGAACTGTCGCCCGAGTTTCTTGAGGTGGACGGGTCCGACGACACCCGGTACTGGGAGTCGGTCCAGTCCGTGGTGGAGCTCGCCGACCGTCGCGGCCGGGACGCCAAGGGTGTCCCGCTGCTGGTCAGCCTGGCTGTCCAGCACCCGGAGTGGCCGGTGCGGGCGGCCGCCGTCAGGCTGCTCGCGGAGCACCACCGGGACGACCCTGCTGCCGCGTCGGCGATCGCCGGCGGCACCCACGACCCGGTCGACTGGGTCGCTTTCGCCTCCCTGAAAGTGATCACCCAGTACCGCATCAAGGCGGCCGTTCCCGATCTCATCCGCATTTCCGGCTGGCCGAGCAATTTCGCCCGCGAGGACTTCTCCCGTAAACCGGTCGGCTGCGGCGCCGCGTTCACCAAGAGAGCCCTGCTCACCATATTCGGCACCCGGGACCCGGAAGAGCTCCGGCGTCTGGAGGACGAATACTTCACGGACATGCGTGCGCGCATACGCACACATGCGGCGCGACCGCGCAGGACCGAGGACGCGATTCTGATACCGGCTGGTCCTTTTCTTGCCGGAACCGCCTCCGCGCAGAGCGGCCCTTTCCGCATGAAGCAGGACGACAATCCACTGCGGGCGGTCGAGCTGTCGGCGTACTACATCGACCGGACCACCGTCACCAATGCCCGCTACGCGCAGTTCCTGGAAGAGGCCGGGGAAAGCGGTGTGTTCGACCACCCGGACCAGCCGGAGGACGGCCGGAATCACCGGCCCGCACACGCCCACGACCCCCGGTTCAACGCGCCGGAAATGCCGCAGGTGGGAATCGACTGGTACGACGCGTGGGCATTCGCGAATTGGGCGGGCGGCTCGCTGCCGAGCGAGCTCCAGTGGGAGAAGGCGGCGCGCGGGACGGACGGCCGGACCTACCCGTGGGGGAACACCTGGGATCCGGAGCGGGTGAACTACGTCGAGCGCTCCTACGGGCGGCAGGTGGCCGACCTGGACGAGCTGGAGGCGCTGCTGGTCACCACTACCCACGACGACCGGCCCGCACACCCGGTGCTGCCCGCCGACAGCCTTCCCGGGGGCGCGAGTCCGTACGGCGTGCTCCAGATGTCCGGGAACGTCTGGGAGCTGACCCGGACCAACTTCTACACGGGCGACGACATGGACCCGTTCTTCAAGGGCCGCCACCCGATGGAGTTCATGAACCGCAAGGACGCCTTCCATGTGCTGCGCGGCGGCACCTGGACCTCGCCGCTCGCCTGTCTGACCACGTTCTACCGGGGCAAGGACCTGATCACCGATCTGCACAACGAGGTCGGGTTCCGCTGCGTCTACGAAGCGGAATGAGAGGACGACCGATGCGGCTCACCTCCCTCGGCCACGCGGCCGTCCTCATCGAGACCGGCGGGCGGCGCATCCTCGTCGACCCCTGGCTCACCCAGCGCCTGGACCGCTTCTGGGAGCACCACCCGGCGCTGCCGGACGGCCTCGACGAGGTCCTGGACGGCGGCGTCGACCACATCGTCTTCAGCCACCACCACTTCGACCACCACCACTTCCCTTCGCTGACCCGGCTGTTGGAGGACGGCGAGGTCGACTTCGACGACAGCCCGCACCGGGCGGCCGAGACCGAGTGCATCTTCCCGGTCGGCCAGATCCCGCCCCGCTTCACCGCGTCGGGCCTGGGCCACCAGGCCATCCCGTGGACCCTGCGCAGGCTCGGCTTCGAGCGGCTGACGCCGGTCACCCCGGGCAACACGGTGCACCTGGGCGACGTCGTGCTGCGCACCTTCGTCTCCCATGTGCCGTTCCCCGAGATGAGCGTGCTGGTGGAGACCGAGGAGGCGGTGGTGATGCTGTGCGGAGACTCGATCCTGCACGAGTCGACCGTCCGCCACTTCACGGGCCCCGACGCGCGCCCGATCGACGTCGCCTTCGTCCCGGCGCACAGCGTCTCGCCGCCCGGGGTGCTCACCGAGCGCAGGCCGCTCGTCGAACCCGAGGCGGTGCGGGCCCGCGCGGTCGCCAACTTCGACCGGTACGTGGAGACGCTGGGCGCGGCCGTCACCGTCCCGTCCTCCTTCGGCTGGAAGGTCAGCGGCGAGGGGGAGCAGGACTACGGCTGGTGCAACCGCACGATCTTCCCGTTCACACCGTGGGAGGCGCTCGGCCGGCTGCGCGAGCTGGGCCGCGAGGGGCTGCTGTGGGGGCCGGGGCAGGTCCTGGAGGTCGCGGGCGGCAAGGCCGAACTGCACAACGGGCCGCAGGTGCCGCAGGGTTACGACTTCGAGGCGGTGTACGCCGAGGTCGCCCTCGACCCGGATGCCGAGGTCCCGGCCTTCGACCCCGAGCGCGACCGCGTCGGCCGCCAGACCCGCGGCTCGCACCGGCTGCTCACCGAGGTGATGGAGCTCGTGGTCGGCACCGACTTCTGGTACCGGGCGCTCGACAGCGGCGCCACCCACACCCTCTCGCTCCGCGACGACAACGGCTCCACGCACACGTACCTCCTGGAGCCGGTGAGCGGCCGCATCAGCCATCTGGGCCCGGGCCCCGCCCGCGACCACCTCAGCCAGGACAACGGCTACACCGAGATCGCCGCGAGCACCCTCCAGGCGCTCCTGGACAGCGAGTTGCTCTTCGGCAGCTCGTACGGGCTGTGGGCGAGCAACAGCAATCTGCTCTCGGCGGTCTTCCACCACCCGGCGTACTACACCCGCCAGGTCGACCGCGCGCTGAGCGCCACCGGCACCGACGCCCACACCGACCGGGGACCGGTCGCGCATGCCTGAACCGCTGGGGACCCGTGTGGTCGTCGAGCACACCAGCGCCTGTCTGCGCGACAACCCGCTCGGCGACCCGGCCACCCGCCGCATCGAGGTGCTGCTGCCGCCGGGGTACGACGAGTCGGCGCGCCATCCCGTCGTGTACTGGCTGCCGGGCTTCGGTGCCCACCCGACGTTGACGACACGCGCGTTGGCGTTCGGACAGGCCCCGGCGGACCGCATCCACCGGGCCATGGCGCGCGGCGACATACCGGCCGCGCTGATCGTGGTCCCGGACGCCACCACGGCGTACGGCGGCTCGCAGTACATCGACTCGCCCGCCTGCGGCCGCTACCTCGGCCACCTCGGCGAGGTGGTGGCCGAGGTCGACCGGCGCTTCCCGACGCGGGCCGAGCCCCGGTGGCGGGCGGTGGGCGGCAAGTCCAGCGGCGGGTACGGGGCGGTCCTCGCCGCGATGCGCACCGACCTGTTCGGCGCGGTCCTGGCGCACACCCCCGACGCCGGGTTCGAGCACAGCTATCTGCCGCTGCTGCCAGGCGTCCTGGACACCCTGGAGGCGGCCGGCGGCATCGAACGGCTGCTGGACAGAAGGGAGTCGGGGCCGCACGACACCGCGTTCATGGTCGCCATGAGCCTGCTCGCGATGGGCATGTGCTACGCCGACAAGCCCGGCACCACGCCCGCCGACGCGCTGCCCTGCGACCCGCGCACGGGCGTGTTCCGGCCCGACGTCTGGGAGCGCTGGCTGCGGCACGACCCCGTGCGGACGGCCTCCGCGTTCGCGGATCGGCTCAAAGCACTGCGGCTGCTCTACCTCGACACCGGGCTGCGGGACGACTACCACATGCACTGGGGCGCCCGGGCGCTGCACGCCGTCTGGCAGGAGCAGGGCATCGCGCACGAGTACCAGGAGCACGACGGCGGCCACCACGGCATCGAGCACCGCTTCCTGACCTCCCTGGCCCTGCTCGGCCGGGTGTGGCGCGGGAGCGGACAGGGGGACTGAATGTGCGGGATCGCGGGCTTCATCAGCCTGGACGGGCCGCGCGAGCGGCCGTGGCTGGCCGCGCTCGGCCGGACGCTGACGGAGGCGCTGCACCACCGGGGCGAGTCGGCCGCCGAGCCGTGGGTCTCCCCGGACGGCACGGTGATGCTCGCCTGCGTACGGCTCGCGGTGCGCGACCGCTCGGCCGCCGGCGACCAGCCGATGGCGTCGCCGGACGGGCGGGTGACGCTGGTCAGCAACGGTGAGGTGTACGGGTCGCGGGCGCCGCTGCCCGAGCCGTGGCCCCGGCGCACGCACTGCGACACCGAGTTCGTCCTCCAGCAGGTGAGCCGGGGAGACGACCCCGAGCCCGTACTCGCGGGCCTGGACGGCATGTTCGCGCTGGCCTGGCACGACGAACGGACCGGCCGCACCACGCTGGCCCGCGACCACTTCGGGGTCAAGCCACTCGTCTACTGCTACACGGCGGGCGGCCTGCTCTTCGCCTCCGAGCCGCAGGCCCTGCTCGCCACCGGGCTGATCGCGCCGGAGGTGGACCGCACCGAGTTCGTGCTGCGGTCCTGGGTGCGGATGGACGCGGCGGACGAGCGGACCTGGCTGACCGGGGTGCATTCGCTGCAACCCGCCGAGTATCTGGTCGCCGAGGGCGCACGGGTGCGGACCGGGCGGTACTGGCGGGCCGCGTTCGGGGACGAGCCGGTCGGGGCCGAGGAGATCCGGGCCGCCTTCGACCGGGCGGTCACCCTGCGGGCCGCGGCCGACGTGCCCCGGGCGGCGGTGCTCAGCGGCGGCGTCGACAGCTCCGCGATCTTCGCCGCGCTGCACACCCGGGGCATCGGGCTGCGGCCGTACGTCGTCCAGTACGAGGAGGGCATCGGCGGCTCGGACAGCGACGTCGAGCACGCCCGGATCGTGGCCGGGCAACACCAAGTCCCGCTGACTGTCGTCGAGTTGTCGCGCCGTGACGCCGTGAAGCTGATCCCGGAGGTGGCCGGGCGGCTCACCCGGCCGATGCTGCACGGCGCCGAGCTCGCCATGTACCAGCTGTACGAGCGGATCGCGGCCGAGGGCCAGGTGGTCGTCTACTCCGGCCACGGCGCCGACGAGATGTGGGGCTACCAGGACGGCGGCTACTTCCCCGTGGTGGCCCCGGACGCGCCGACCCATCTGCACGGCCGCCACTACCTCACCCACCGCCTCCACCCCGACGAGCGGCCGCTGTGGGGCGAGCTCGTGGAGTGGATCGCCGGGCGGCTCGACGTGGACATGGGCGAGATCAGGGAGCGGGTGTGGGAGCGGGTGCTGCGCGAGTACCGCTCGCCGGACACCCTCGACCCCCTCAAGCGCGGCCGCCACCATCTGATGCGCCGCTTCCTGGTGTACGTCAACGACATGGTCGACCTGACCTCGTCCACGTACACCCTGGAGGACCGGCCGGTCTTCCAGGACGTGACGCTCGCCGAGCTGGCCTTCCGCTCGCCCGAGCACCTCAAGAGCACCGGGGAGCCCGGCAGCCACAAGGACCTGCTGAAGAAGGCGCTCGGCGGGCTGCTGCCGCCGTCCGTGGTCCACCGCCGCAAGCAGGGTTTCCCGGCCCCGTCCGACCCGTCGTACCGCGAGGCGCTGCGGGCGCTCGCGGACGAGCAGGGCATGCCCTTCGGGCTGCCGGAGCCGCCCGGGCCGCTGAAGGACGCCCTCGGCACCGGTGAGCTCATGTACCTCGCATCCGCCTCGGCCTGGCTGGCCGGAACAGGGAAGTAGGAAACACCACGATGGCCTCCACCGAACGCTGGCACTGGCGGACCGTGCACGACGCGGCCGCCCTGGAGGACGTACCGCCGCACCTGGGGCCCCAAGAGGCCCAGGAGTGGTGCAACTTCACCGTGTGGCACCCCGAGCGGCTGCCCGCCGGGTGCGACAGCGCCACCACCACCCTGCGCAAGGAGGCGCCCCCCGGCCGCACCGGCCAGGACTCGGGCCGCACCCCGTGGTCGAGGGCGAACCCGGCCGCGTTCCGCACCGAGATCGGCGGGGGCGGCAGGCGGCTGCGGCTCAAGCAGTTCCTGTACGACTGGGCGTTCCCGGCGGCCGACCACCCGGCGCTGTGGGGCAGCGAGACCCTCACCTTCCCGATCGGGGAGGGCCGGGTGGTGTGGCTCGGCACCGACTATCTGGGGCACGCGGCGGCGTCGGCCCGGATGAGCCGGACGACCGTCGAACTGTCCGTACTGGAAGGGGAGTTCACCGGCGAGGAGCTGGTGGAGCTCTACCGCTCGCTGCGGCCCGCCGTGCCCGGGGTGCCCGCACGGGTGATCGGCACACCGTTCGGCGAACTCAGCTACTGGGCGCGCCACCAGGACGTCGACATGGTGTCCGTGCCGACCGGCCTGTTCACCTTCCACCGGCGCACCCGGCCGCACGAGGGCGACTGGGTGGGTCCGGACGAGCTCACCGGCTTCCTCGCCGACCAGCGGCTGCCCGCCCTGCTCGGCGGCTTCCCCGCCGACAGCGCGGCCGTCTTCGCCGACGCCGACGGCTCCCGCGAACTGGAGGTGATCTACACCTCCGCGGGCGGCGACGAGCTGCGTCTGACCCTCCAGCGCCCGGGCCGCGGCCGGATGCCGTTCCCGCCGCAGCGCGAGAAGCACCCGGCGCGCGCGAAGGAGATCGGCCTGGACGGGCGGACGCTGTACCTGGCGTACGTCGACGAGGGCGTCGGCCCCTTCGACGCGATGTGGCACGACGTGCACGCCGGGGTCGAGGCCAGGCTGCTGAGCAGCGCCCGCGAGGGCCTGGACAAGCAGTTCGTCCTCGCCCTCGTACGGGAGGTCCTGGCCGCCGCGCCCCTGACGGGGAAGGGGTCCGTCCTGTGACCTCCGGCGGGGAAAGGGAGTTGTACGACCCCGCGACCGGCGAGGTCCACGGCCGCCTCCCCGACAGCACGCCCGCCGAGTGCGCCGAGGTGGTGCGGCGGGCGGCGCGGGCCTTCGACGGCTGGTACGCGGCCGGGCCCCGCCACCGCGCGGACCGCCTGCACGAGCTGGCCGACGCGGTCCACGAGCGGCGGGCCGACTTCGTCGAGCTGGAGCGGCGCGGCGCGGGCAAGCCGGTCGCGCGGATCGGCGGCGAGGTCGACTTCGCGGTGCGGGCGCTGCGCTGGTTCGCCGGACAGGCGCTGCGCCCGGCGGGCGAGGTGCACCCGTCGGCCCTGGGCATGCGCGCGTACACGGACCGGATCCCGCTCGGCGTGTGCGCGGCGGTGGTCCCCTCCAACTACCCGCTCCTGATGGCCGCCTGGAAGGTGGGCGGGGCGCTCGCGTACGGCAACACGGCCGTCGTGAAGCCCGCGCCCGAGACCCCGCTGAGCGTGCGGCTGCTGGTGGAGCTCGGCGGGCGGGTGCTGCCCGAGGGCGTGCTCGGCGCGGTGTACGGCGGCGCGGAGGCGGGCCGGCTGCTGTGCACGCTGCCCGAGGTCGCGGCCGTCTCCTTCACCGGCTCCACGGCGGCGGGGCGCGAAGTGGCGGCGCGCTGCGCCGAGTCCGTCAAGCGCGTCTCGCTCGAACTGGGCGGCAAGAACCCCCTGGTCGTCTTCCCGGACGCCGATCTGGCGACGGCCGCGGCCTCGGCAGTGGAGGCGTTCACCGGGAACTCCGGCCAGATGTGCGTCGGCGTCTCCCGGCTGATCGTCCACGAGAGCGTGCACGACGACTTCGTACGGGAGGTGGCCGCGCGGGCCTTCGCGCGCCGCGTCGGCCCCACCGACGACCCGGGCACCGAGCTCGGCCCGCTGATCACCCGCCGGGCCGTGGAGCGGGTCGCGTCGGCGGTCGAGGAGGCGGTGGCCCACGGCGTCAGGGCCCTGCTGCCGCCCGGCCAGAAGGACGTACGGCCGCCGCTCGACGGGCAGTTGAGCGGCGGGTACTACGTCTCTCCCGCCATCCTCGACGAGGTGCCGGGCACGCTCCGGGCCTGGCGCGAGGAGTTGTTCGGGCCGGTCCTGGCGGTGCGCTCGTTCCGCACCGAGGAGCAGGCGCTGGCCCTGGCGCACGACACCGAGTACGGCCTGTCGGCGTCCGTGTGGACGGCGGACGGCGGGCGCGTCGAGCGGTTCGCGCGGCGGCTGCGGGCCGGGATGCTCTGGTTCAACACCTGGGGCGACACCGACGAGCACATCAGCGTGGGCGGCATCGGGCAGAGCGGCTACGGCCGTGAGCTCGGGGTGCACGCCGCCGAGCAGTACACGCACACGCGGGCCGTCTGGATCGGCCACCCGGACTTGGAGGCGAGCTGACCGTGTCCGTCTTCCTGGACTTCCGCAGCGACACCCGTACCGCCCCGGACGCGGCGATGCGGGCGGCGATGGCCGCGGCCGAGGTGGGCGACGACGCCTACGGGGACGACCCCTGCGTACGGGAGCTGGAGGAGGAGGGCGCGCGGCTGCTCGGGACCGGGGCGGCGCTGTTCCTGCCCAGCAGCACCATGGCCAACCTGGTCGCGGTGCTGGCGGCCGCGCCCGGCCCCGGCACCCGGCTGCTCATGGGCGCCCAGAGCCACATCGCGCTCTTCGAGGCCGAGGGGATGCGGCGGTTCGCCGGGGTCGAGCCGGTGGCGCTGCCGGAGCGCGACGACGGCGCCCCGGACCCGGACGCGCTGGTCGCGGCGCTGCGCGAGGGCGGCGGGCGGCCGGGGGTCGTGGCCCTGGAGAACACCTGCATGATGCACACCGGCAACGCGCTCGACCCGGCCGAGGTCGACCGGCTCGCGGGGCTCGGCCGGGAGCAGGGGGCGCACGTCCATCTGGACGGGGCCCGGCTCGCCAACGCGGCGGTCGCGCTCGGGGTGCCGGTGGAGAAGCTCGCGGCCCCGGCGGACAGCGTGACGTTCTGCCTGGCCAAGGGGCTCGGCGCGCCGGTCGGGTCGCTGCTGTGCGCGGGCGCGGAGTTCGTCGCGCGGGCCCGGGAGCTGCGGCTGCTGCTCGGCGGCACCATGCACCAGTCGGGCGTGCTCGCGGCGGCCGCCCTGGAGGGGCTCGCGCGGGTGTCCCGTCTCGCCGAGGACCACGCGCTCGCCGCGCAGCTGGCCGAGGGGCTGGCGGGGGTGCCCGGGGCGGAGGTGGGCGACCCCCCGTGCCC
Organism: Streptomyces sp. NBC_00224; assembly: GCF_041435195.1. Classification (NCBI taxonomy): domain Bacteria; kingdom Bacillati; phylum Actinomycetota; class Actinomycetes; order Kitasatosporales; family Streptomycetaceae; genus Streptomyces; species Streptomyces sp. NBC_00224. The sequence goes on along the minus strand of NZ_CP108106.1, from coordinate 4,938,222 downwards.
CACCAACATCGTGACCGTACGGCTGCCCGGGCGCGACCCCGACGACCTGCGCGAACGGCTCGCGGAGCGGGGGGTGCTCGTACTGCCGCTGCCCACCGGCTCCGTACGGTTCGTGGTGCACCGGGAGCACCGGGCCGAGGCGGTCCCCCTGGTGGTCCGGGCACTCGCGGAAGCGGCGCTCCAGTAGCGGCTGCTCCCCGTTCCCCGACCGCGCTCCGGCCGGTCACCGTGTGACCAGCCGGAGACGGCTCTTGCGGCTGCCCGGGCCGGTCGGCGTGGCTCGGGCGGACGTTCAGGCGGGGGCGGACGCCGAAGCGCTCACGCGTCCGGTACGTGGGTCAGCTTGTCGGGGTTGCGGATGGCGTCCACGGAGGTGATCCGGCCGCCGTCCACGGTGATCGCCACGATCGTGCGGGCACCGTCCCAGTGGTACAGGGCGAGACCGGGCGCCCCGTTGACGTGGGCGAGCCGCAGCCCGTCCGGCGGGACGTGCACCCGGGTGAGGGCGACGATGCCGCGCGCCACGTTGTCGGCGCCGCGCACGATGCCGTGCAGCGCGGTCACCTTGCCGCCGCCGTCGCCGCGCCAGACCACCTCGGGGTCGAGCAGCGAGACCAGCCGCTCCAGATCCCCCTCCTGGCAGGCCTGGCCGAAAGCGCTGACCAACTCGCGCTGGCGGGCGTATCCGGCGGGGTGGTGCGGGCGGCTGCCGTCGACGTGGCGGCGGGCCCGCGAGGCCAACTGGCGTACGGCCGCCGGGGTGCGGCCCACCACGCCCGCGACCTCCTCGAAGGGCAGCCCGAACACGTCGTGCAGCAGGAACGCGGTGCGCTGGGCGGGCGACAGCTCGTCCAGGACGATCATCAGGGCCATCGACACCGACTCGTCGAGCGTGACCCGGTCGGCGGGGTCCTGCTCGTCCGGCGCCTGCTCCACCAGCGGCTCGGGCAGCCAGGTGCCGACGTACCGCTCGCGCCGCACCCGTGCGCTGCCCAGCGCGTCCAGGGCGAGCCGGCCCACCGTCGTGGTCAGCCAGGCACGCAGATCGCGGACGGCCCCCGGGTCCTCAAGGCCGCGCAGCCGCAGCCACGCCTCCTGGACGCAGTCCTCCGCCTCCGCCAGGCACCCCGTCGTCGTATAGGCGACCCGCAACAGCCGGGGCCGCTCCCGCTCGAAGGCGCGGGCCAGTCCGTCCTCGTTGGACAGCGGGCCGCGCCCGCCGGCCGCGCTCACCGCAGCCCCGCGACGCTCGCCCAGACCTGCTCGGTCCGCAGCCACTCCGCGAACGACATGGTGCCGCGCACGTCCGGCCGCTCCACCGTGAGCGCGCCCGCCCGCAGCGCCTGGCCCATCCGGCCGGGCAGCGGCACCGGCATCAGGACGGCCTTGCGCCCGGTGACGTTGCGCCAGACCCGGGCCATCTCGCGGACGTCGGTGTCCTCGGGCCCGCAGACCTCGATCCGCCCCCGGTGCGGCACCCCCTCCGCCACGTCGGCGACCACCCAGGCGGCCTCCATGCAGGCGACCGTGCGCAGCCGGGCCCGGGGCACCGGCACCACCCCCCACTTGGCGGCCGACCCGAGCGCCGAGGCGAGCAGTTCGTGGAACTGGGTGGCCCGCACAATCGTCCAGGGCACCCTGCCCTCCCGTACGACCCACTCCTGCTCGGCCTTGACCTGCATATATCCCATCGGCACCATGTCGCAGCCCACGATCGAGACGCATACGTGGTGCTGTACGCCCACGGCCCGCGCGGCGGCGAGCAGCCGCCGCGATCCGTCCACGAGCGTGCGGGCCACCCCCTTGGCGGTGCCGTGGCCGTTGGCCGCGTCCACCACGACGTCGCACCCCGCAAGGGCGTCGATCAGCCCCTCCCCCGTGGTCAGGTCGACCCGGTACTCCGGTGACCTACGGCTCAGCACCCGCACGCGGTGCCCCCGCGTACGCAGCTCCTCGGCGACGCGGCTACCCAGCGTCCCCGTCCCTCCCGCAATGGCGATGTCCATGTCCCTAGGACGACGCGCCGGGCCCGGATGTGACAAGGGCGTACCGCTCCCCCAGTTGGTGAGCGGGCACGGGCCTAGCTGTGCAGTGCACCGGGGGACTCGGGGTGTCCCTCGGGCTCCAGCTGGATCGTGGAGTGGGCCACGTCGAAGTGGTCGCCGACGCACCGCTGGAGGCGCCCCAGCAGGTCCCCGTACCCGTCGGCCAGCGCGTCGTCGGCCACCACCACATGGGCGGTGAGGACCGGCATCCCGGAGGTGACCGTCCAGCCGTGCAGATCGTGGACCGCCAGCACGCCGGGCTCCTCCAGCAGGTGCCGGCGCACCTCCGCCAGGTCCATGTCCTGCGGGGCGGCCTCCATCAGGACGTGCAGGGCGTCGCGCAGCAGTCCGTACGCCCTCGGCACGATCAGCAGACCGATCACGATGGACGCGATCGGGTCGGCCGCCTGCCAGCCCGTCAGGAGGATGACCAGACCGCCGACGATCACCGCGACCGAGCCGAGCGCGTCGCCCAGGACCTCCAGATAGGCGCCGCGCAGATTGAGGCTCTGGTCCTTGGCGTCCCGCAGCAGCCACAGCCCGACCAGGTTCGCCGCGAGCCCGCCCACCGCGACCGCGAACATCAGCCCGCCCTTGACCTCCACCGGCTCGTTGAACCGGCCGATCGCCGACCACAGCACCCAGACGAAGATCGCCACGAGCAGCAGGGCGTTCAGGACCGCCGAGAAGATCTCCACCCGGTAGAAGCCGAAGGTGCGCCGGGGCGTGGGGGCACGCTGGGCCAGGGTGATCGCGCCGAGCGCCAGCGCGACGCCGACCGCGTCGGTGAGGCTGTGTGCGGCGTCCGCGAGCAGGGCGAGCGAGCCGGAGAGCAGCGCGCCGACCACCTGGATGACGGTGATCGACGCGCTGATGCCGATGGTCCACAGCAGCCGGCTGCGGAACGTGCCGCTCAGGGTGCCCGCGGCCCCGGGTGGAGGTCCATGGTCATGACCCATGCCCGCAAGTCGATCACGCCCCGGTGAGCCCCGCGACCTGGCTGTCCACCGGGCCGCCGGTGGACTGCGCCACCAGCTGGGCGAACCGGAGCGCGGCCGTACCTAGCCCGGAGGAGGCGAGCACCGAGGGGATCACGTTCGGCAGCGAGCCGCCGCGCAGCGACTCGTCGCTGTAGCGGCGCACGCCCCGGTGCCAGTTGAGGATCCCCGCGATCCAGTCCTCGAACTCCTTCACATACGCGTCGAGGGCCGCCCGGCCCTCCCCGTCGAGCCCGAACTCCTCGTACAGCAGCGGGATCTCGGTCTCCTTGATGTGGAGGAACTGCTGCATCCGCGAGCGCACCAGGTCGTCGACGATCCGCACCGAGGCCGGATAGTCGCAGTCGAAGAAGCGCTGCACCACCAGGAGCAGGTTGTGCACCTCGCCCTCGAACTCGATCTCCTTCTGGTACGAGAAGAAGTCGTTGATCAGCATCCCGTAGTCCATCGCGGAGTTCTCCAGGGCGCTCATCGTGCCCGTACGGAAGATCTCCGGCGGCAGCGCGTCCGCGTGCCGCATCCGGCTCAGGGCCACGGTCAGGTCCGAGCCGAAGGTGCGCCGCCGCATCTCGATGTAGTCGACCGGGTCGGGGATGCGGTGCTGTCCCTGGTTGTGCAGCTCCCACAGCCAGCTCTCCAGCATCACCTCGACCGCCTGGCGGAAGCCCTGGCGCCCCTGCGGCGACATCGGGCCCGCCGTGCGCGCCCACAGGTCGGCGAGCGAACGTTCCATCGGGCTCACCGCGAGGGCGCGCCCGCGCTCCGGATCGTCGGCGTCGAGGATGTGCAGGAACCGCTCATGGGCGACCCGCGCACCGACGAGATCGCGCGAACGCCCGTACACCAGCGGGTAGTAGTCGTCCCCGTACGTCCCCCAGGTCAGCCACTCCGCGCTGAGCTCCAGCTCCTCCGGGGTGGCGTCCGGGTCGAGCCCGGCCGAGCAGAGCGCGAAGTCGTAGCCGAGCAGCTTCTGCTCGTCCCAGATGTCGTTGAGCAGGCCCATCCGCCCCGCCCAGGCCACCGAGCGCTCCCGCGCGTCGGCGTGGTGCGGGCTGAGCCCCAGCTCGAAGGGCACGTCGAAGTCGGGCAGCAGGGACGGCCCGACGCGCTCGAACGGCACATGGCCGTGGCTGCGCAGCCGGGCCTGAGCCGGGCGCCCGAAGAGGTTCTTGATGTCCAGCGCCGAGGTGCCGAGCACCCCGCCGAACATCGAACTGCGCTCCTGCGCCTGCTTGTTCATGTACCTGCTGGAGCGCATGTGCCACTCGTGCCCGCCGGACTGCCAGTCCTGCAACCCCTTCACATACGCGGCGATCCGAGCACACTCCTCCGGACTGAGCCCCTTCTCCAGACACAGCGCGGGGACTTCGGTGAGGGCGGTGTTCTCGAACTGCTGAAGCCTGGAGGTGAGGAGATCGTTGACGGTCTCGGCGGCTTCCTGGGTCGTACACCCGAGAAAGGTCTCCAGCACGAGAATCCCGTTGCTCAGCTCCCCTTCCTCCTCCACCTCCCTCTGGTACGAGAAGAGGTCGTTGCGCAGATGGACGCCGTCCGAGAAGGCGTCGGTGAGGACCCGCAGCGGGCGCGAGGACGCCACGGCGGGCGGGAGTTCGGCGTTCGCCGCGTACTCGATGATCCCCGCCGACCAGGGCGCGCCGCCGACCTTGCGGCGCATCTCGATGTACTCGACGGGGTTGGCGATGCGCCCCGCGTTGATGTTGACGAGCTCCCACATCGACTCGTTGAGAAGGTTGCGGGTGGACTCGGCGAACCGTTCCCTCCAGCCGTAGGACATGCTGGGCACGGTCCGCGCCCACAGGTCGGCGAGACCTTTCTCCACCTGGTTGGTCGGCTCGGGAAACCCATCGGCGAGGTCCATGGGCATGAAGGCGGCAAGCCGCTCAAGATAAGCCTTGCCGCCCTCCCGGTCCTGGGTCCGCTTGAACTCTTCGAGAAAGTGATCATCGAAGAAGAACACCCACACGTACCAGTCGGTGACGAGCGACAGGGCTTCCGCGTCGCAGTCGGGGTGGGTGTACGAGCACAGCAGCGCGTAGTCATGGGCGTCGAGGTCGCTCAGCTCCCAGATGCCGGACCCCTCCAGCATGCCCATCCCACGGGCCCACTCGCGGGAGTGGACCCGCGCGGCTTCGAGATGAGGATTGAGCCGGGCCGGATACGGCATATAGAAATCCGGCAGGACGAACGGCTGCGTCACTGGGCTTCCCCTCCTGATGGCACCAGTTGGTCGGCCCCAGCACTACCCGCCGTCCGGGTGGACATTCCGAACGGTTGCGCCAGTCATACGAAAGTGTGAGTTCCCGGGAAAACGGTGACGGCGGGGTGCGAAGCCTGACCACCCCGGTGATCATCGGCGTATGGCACGGAGTGAGAAACCCACGCAGGAGCTGCACTTGTCCCAGCAGCCGGACGCCGACGCGCTGCTCAGCCGCAGCCCTCTGGCCGCGCTGGTCGGCATGCTGCTGGACCAGCAGATCCCGATGGAGTGGGCCTTCGCGGGCCCGTACACGATCGCGACCCGCATGGGCGCGGACGACCTCGACGCGGCGGCGATCGCGTCCTACGACCCGGACGCCTTCGCCGAGCTCCTGAAGCAGAAACCGGCCGTGCACCGCTACCCCGGCTCCATGGCCCAGCGCGTTCAGCAGCTCTGCCGCTACCTGGTGGAGGAGTACGGGGGTGACGCGGAGGCGATCTGGCGCGACGCGCCGACCGGCGCCGACCTGCTGACCCGCCTCAAGGCCCTCCCCGGCTTCGGCGACCAGAAGGCCCGCATCTTCCTGGCCCTCCTCGGCAAGCAACTCTCCGTCCACCCTCCGGGCTGGCAAGAGGCCGCGGGCGCGTACGGCGAACCGAACTGCCACCGCTCGGTCGCGGACATCACGGGCCCGGAGACCCTGGCGAAGGTGCGGGCACACAAACAGGAAATGAAGGCAGCAGCGAGGGCGGCGAAGCCGCCGAAGTGAGGGGGCTGGCTGTTCGGGTGCGGGTTGTCTGTGGCTGAGCGCGCAGTTCCCCGCGCCCCTTAATGCGCCCCTGCGGGGCGCCCAGGGGATTGCCGCGCAGCGGCATTCAAGGGGCGCGGGGCTGTGACATTTGCGGCTCCGCCGCGCGGGCGCGACCAGCCACAGACGGCCCGCAGACGAACGGGGGCCGGGGGCGAAGCCCCGGGAAACCCACCTCAACCCCACCCCCCCCCGGGGGCTATCTGCGGCGGGTGCCGAAGAGGGAGCGGGAGATCTCGCGGCCCAGCTGCGTGCCCACCGACCGCGCCAGAGAGCGGAAGATCCCACTGCCGACCACCTGCTCGGCCAGCGACTTGTCACCCCGCTCCTTCGGCGCCGAGGGGGACTCCAGCGCCGACTCCACCGCCGCAGCCTCCCGCTCCTTCTCCCCCGCCGACAGCTTCTCGAACGCCGACTCGCGGTCGACGGCCTCCGCGTAACGCTCGTACAGGAGGGAGGACTTGACCAGCCGGTCGAGGTCCTCCGCCGGCACCGGCCCCATCAGGGACCGCGGCGCCCGCAGCCGCGTCACCGCGACCGGCGTCGGCGCGCCCGTCTCGCTCAGGACCGTGATCACCGCCTCGCCCGTACCGAGCCCGGTGAGCGTCTCCTCCAGGTCGTACGGCGACTTGGGAAACGTCCGTACCGTCGCCTTCAGCGCCTTCGCGTCGTCCGGCGTGAACGCGCGCAGCGCGTGCTGCACCCGGTTGCCCAGCTGCGCCAGCACATCCGCGGGCACGTCCTTCGGCGTCTGCGTCACGAAGAAGACGCCGACGCCCTTCGAGCGGATGAGCCGCACGGTCTGCGTGATCGACTCCAGGAACGCCTTCGACGCCCCGCTGAACAGCAGATGCGCCTCGTCGAAGAAGAAGACGAGCTTGGGCCGGTCCACGTCGCCGACCTCCGGCAGCCCGTTGAACAGCTCCGCGAGCAGCCACATCAGGAAGGTGGAGAAGAGCTGCGGCTTGTCCTGGACGGCGGGCAGCTCCAGTACGGACACCAGCCCGCGCCCGTCCGGCCCCAGCCGCAGCAGCTCGCTGACGTCGAACTCCGGCTCCCCGAAGAACTCACTCGCGCCCTGCTGCTCGAAGGCGGTGATCGACCGCAGGATCACCCCGGCGGTGACGGACGACAGCCCGCCGATCCCCTTCAGCTCCGGCTTGCCGACATCCGAGACCAGGAAGCCGGTGACCGCCTTGAGGTCCTTCAGGTCGTACAGCTCAAGGCCCTTGGAGTCGGCGTAGTGGAAGATCAGCCCGAGCGACTGCTCCTGCGTCTGGTTGAGTTGCAGGACCTTCGACAGGAGTACGGGCCCGAAGCTGGTGACCGTGGCCCGCAGCGGGATGCCCGCGCCGATGCCGCCGAGCGCGTAGAACTCGCAGGGGAATCCGGCCGCCTCCCAGGTCTGCCCGACCTGCCCGGCCCGCTCTCGCACCTTGGGGCTGTCCTGCCCGGGCGCGGCGATCCCGGAGACGTCCCCCTTCACGTCCGCCAGGAAGACGGGGACGCCGTTCGCGGACAGCTGCTCGGCGATGAGCTGGAGCGTCTTGGTCTTGCCGGTGCCGGTGGCTCCGGCGACCAGGCCGTGCCGGTTGAGCATGGCGAGCGGGATACAGACCGGCGCGTCGGCGTGGCACTGCCCCTCCCAGAGCACGGCCCCGAGCTCCATGGCGGGGCCGGTGAAGGCGTAGCCGGTGGCGATCTCGGCGACGGGGGGAGGGAGGGAGACGGAGGAGGCGACGGGCGGCGCCCCACCCGGGGTCACACCCGCCGACGCGCCCGGCGTCTCGTCGCTGTCGGTCATGGCGAGCCCCCAATGTCGGGTTTGCGGCACTCCGCCCAGGATCGCACTCGCGCACCATGGCTGCGCCCGGAGCCGCTTGCCCGGTAGGCTTTCCGTGTGATCTTCAAGCGCATCGGAAGCGGGCGGCCGTACCCCGACCACGGCCGGGAAAGCACCCGGCAGTGGGCGGACGTCGCGCCGCGCCCGGTCCGGCTCGATCAGCTCGTCACCACGAAGGGCCAGCTCGACCTGGAGACCCTCCTGGCGGAGGACTCCACGTTCTACGGCGACCTCTTCGCCCACGTCGTGAAGTGGCAGGGCGACCTCTACCTGGAGGACGGGCTGCACCGCGCGGTGCGCGCGGCGCTCCAGCAGCGCCAGGTACTCCACGCGCGCGTGCTGGAAATGGACTGAGCGTCACCCGCCGACGGCCGTCCGGACCGATCCGGACTGATCCTTTCGGGCCCTTTACCGCTCATACGGCCGCCATCCATTGATCATTTAGTAGGCATCGCCACCGGGCCGCACTACGCTGCGCACATGAGCATGCTCACTCCCCCCGGCATGGGCGGAAAGTACCGCATCACGGGCGACAAGTACCCGCGGATGCGCCGCCCCCGCCGCCGCGGCCGACTCCTGCTCGCGGCGGTCGCCGCCGTCGTGGCCCTCGGTCTGATCGGCTGGGGGACGATCCAGCTCATCGACGTCTTCGGCGGGTCGGACGACGCGAAGAAGGAGACGGCGGGCGCGAAGCACGACTGCGCGCCGAGCCCGTCGCCGTCCACGGCGACCGCCGCGGCCGCCGCGCTGCCGAAGCCCGCCCAGATCACGGTGAACGTCTACAACGCGACGCCGCGGGGCGGCCTCGCCAAGGAGACGGCGGACGAACTCAAGAAACGCGGCTTCGCCATCGGCAAGGTGGGGAACGCGCCGGAGGAGTACGACAAGAAGGTCACCGGGAACGGGATACTGCTGGGCGCGCCCGGGGCGACGCGGGGCATGTTCTCGGTCCTGGGTACGCAGCTGAAGGGCACGACCCAGAAGACGGACGCCCGCACGACCCCGGACGTCGACCTCATCCTGGGCTCGACCTTCCAGACCCTGGACCCGGCCCAACAGGCGGCCACGGCCCTGGCAACCCTGGGCAAGCCGACGCCGCAGGCTCCCGGCAAGTGTTGAGCCCCTCCCCGCCCCTTCCCTAAACCCTCCGGGGGGAGGGGCGGCAAATTCAGCCCCTCCGGCGTTTGAGGAGCGGGGGTCCGGGGGCAGAGCCCCCGGCAGCGGCGGCGCGCCGACCGGGGGCGTCCGGGGGCCGAGCCCCCGGGCAAGGCCTGGTTACTCCGCCGAGCCGTACATGCGGTCCCCCGCGTCACCCAGACCCGGCACGATGTACCCGTGCTCGTTGAGCCGCTCGTCGACCGACGCCGTCACGACCGTCACCGGCGTGCCCGCGAGCTCGCGCTCCATGACCTCGACGCCCTCGGGCGCGGCCAGCAGGACGACCGCCGTGACGTCGTCCGCGCCGCGCCTGATGAGCTCCTTGATCGCCGCGACCAGCGTGCCGCCGGTGGCCAGCATCGGGTCCAGGACGTACACCTGGCGCCCGGAGAGGTCCTCCGGCATGCGCGTCGCGTACGTGGAGGCCTCCAGGGTCTCCTCGTTGCGGATCATGCCCAGGAAGCCCACCTCGGCGGTCGGCAGCAGGCGGACCATGCCGTCCAGCATGCCGAGGCCCGCCCGCAGGATCGGGACCACCAGCGGACGCGGGTACGACAGCTTCACGCCCGTCGTCGGGGTCACCGGGGTCTCGATGTCGACCTGCTCGGTGCGCACGTCGCGCGTGGCCTCGTACGCGAGCAGGGTGACCAGCTCGTCGGAGAGGCGCCGGAAGGTCGCGGAGTCGGTGCGCTTGTCGCGCAGGGTGGTGAGCTTGTGGGCGACCAGGGGGTGGTCGACGACGTGGAGACGCATAACCCCACAGTAACCGGGCCGACGGCCCGCCCGCGCCGCCCGCGCTGGCATCAAACCACCCACCCGAGGGAAGGTGGGAGGGACTGACGAGGGACTGACACACCCCCGGGGCGGTGCCCACTCATGGCGGACAAGCAGGCGGACAAGCAGCCGGACGAGCAGGACGGCAGGGACGACGCGCGGCCCGAGAGCGCCGCCGAGCGGCGGCGTCGGCGCGCCCAGTTCCTGCGCGAGCTGCACGAGGCGAAGGCCCTGCGCGACCGCGTCCAGCCCCGGCGCGCCCGCGCGGCCCGTATGCGCCAGGCCATGCGCATGCGAACCTTCCGCTGGTGACCTGAGAAACGACGCGTCGGACGCGGGGAACGCGGCCGACGCGCCGACCGGAGAAACGCAACCGCGGAAGAACTCTCGCAACGGCGTTGTTTCTGCAACGATTCCAGTGAAGCCACGGCCGGGGGGACCCCCAACCGGCACGCCTATGACCAGTGGGAGAGTCACGGTGTACTTCGCCGCACTGCTCGCGCGCACCGAAGACGGGTGGGAAGCGAGCGACACGGAGCTCGACGATGTGGAGACCCTCGCCGACCTCGCCGACCTGGCCCGGGAGGCCACGGCGGACGGGGCCGACGACACGGTGCTCGTCTTCATCGAGCAGGAGGATGTCTGGTTCGGCGTCGTCCGCTTGGACGGCGAGGAGGACCCTCGCATCTATGTCTCCAACGCAGCCGCCGCCGCCCGTTCCTCATACGGAGAAATCCTCCTCACCGACGAACTGCTCGGCCGCGATCCGGCCTCCGACGACAGCGCCGACGAGCTGGACGCGCTGGACCTCGACGGCACGGAGGACGGCGACCTCGACGAACAGGAGGACCCGGACGACGAAGCCGTGGACGCCCTCGACCCGGTGCCCGCGGGCCCGCTCGGGGACACCGCGATCCTCGCGGACCTCGGCGTGAGCGAGGGCCAGCTGCTCACGCTCGACTCGGACGCGCTGGTGGAGATCGCCGACGCGCTGGGAGCGGCCGAGGTGCTGGAGGCCGTGCGCTAGTGGCCGTGGCGCACGATCCCGTACGCGACCCCTGGGCGGAGCCGATGCGCACCGCCCTGGGGGAGGCCGGGCGGGCCGCACTGGCCGGCGACGTGCCGGTCGGCGCCGTCGTCCTGTCCGCGGCCGGCACGGTCCTCGCCACCGCCCACAACGAGCGCGAGATCACCGGCGACCCCACGGGGCACGCGGAGATCGTCGCGCTCCGGAGGGCGGCGCAGAAGACCGGGGAGTGGCGGCTGACCGGCTGCACGCTCGTGGTGACCCTGGAGCCGTGCGTCATGTGCGCGGGCGCGTTGGTGCAGTCCCGGGTCGAACGGGTCGTGTACGGGGCGCGCGACGAGAAGGCGGGCGCGGCCGGGTCCTTGTGGGACCTGGTGCGCGACCGGCGGCTCAACCACCGCCCCGAGGTGATCCAGGGCGTCCTGGAGGAGGAGTGCTCCCGCCAGCTGACGGCGTTCTTCCGGGAGCGCTGACCGGGAGCGCCGACCGGGTGTCGGCAGGGCGTCGGCAGGGCAGGTGGGCGGGCGGTGACCCACGTCTCACCCCGGTCGCCGCATACGGATTTCAAACCACGGGCCACCTTGGGCTAAGCTCTCTCTCGGTAGCGTGTCCGAGCGGCCGAAGGAGCTCGCCTCGAAAGCGAGTGTTGCGCAAGTAACCGAGGGTTCAAATCCCTCCGCTACCGCTCTCAGAAGGGCCCCGACAGCGTCGGGGCCCTTCTTGCGTGCCCCGGCGCCCGTCCGGACGCGCGAAAGCCCCGGCCGAGACGACCGGGGCTTTCGTGGCTGGGACGGGGGGAGCGGCATCGGGGGGACAAAGCCGCTCCCCCCGACGAGAACGGGCCTGCAAGTCCATGCCGCGTTCGGGGGGAAGCCTGCGGCGCGGACCCCGCAGTGAGGCCCTGTTCCGGCCCCTCGGATTCCTGCCAGATCCGCTGGGCTCTGGAACCATCCTGCTCCCCTGTCACGTCCGTAACGTCCGGCGAAGGGCCCCGATCCGGGGGCCCTTGGTCCTTAAAGACGGGGTGAGGACGGCGGAAGTGGTGTTGGTTAGACTCACGCGAGCGCACAGGGGAGCCGGGGAGGGTGCACGCACGTGGACGTGAAGAAGGTGCTGCTCTACTGCGCGGTCGTCTTCGTGTTGTACACGATCATCACCTCGCCGGTGGAGGCCGCGGGGATGGTCCAGACGGGGTTCGAGGGGATCTCCTCCGCCGCGAAGGGGATCGGCCAGTTCATGACCGAGCTGGTCCGCTGAGTCGCGAAGGCCTGCTCGTACGATCAGCGGGGGCGCTGACACGTACGCACGGCAAGGAGCACACATGATCCGCCATCTGGTCCTCTTCAAGCTCAACGAAGGCGTGGAGCGCGACGAGGCGCGCGTCGCCGCCGGGGTGAAGGCGTTCGAGGAACTGGACGGGCTCGTCCCCGAGCTGAGGTTCTGGGAATGCGCCTGGAACATCACCGACCGGCCCATCGCGTACGACTTCGCCATCAACTCGGCGGTCGAGGACGCGGACGCGCTGAAGCGCTACCTCGAACACCCGGCCCACCAGGCGGCGGCCGGGCAGTGGCGCGAGTTCGCCACCTGGGTGATCGCCGACTATCCGTTCTGAGCCGGTACGCGACGAGGCCCCGCACCCGGGTGGTGCGGGGCCTTTCGTATGCCCGGGGGCGGGCGCCGGGCGGGCCAAATGCCCAACTTGCCCTCAACACGTGGTTATACGGTGCTTGCACACAGTGGACATGTCTTGTGATGCTATGACCGCTTTTGACGGATGAGTCGACGATGGTTCGACCGAAGTTGACCGCGACATTGACCAAGCAGTGACCGCGAAGGGGTGGCGTTGACCGTGCCGGCCAGTACCGCACCTCAAGTGCCGCCCCAGAACGAGCCCCAGGAGCCCCCCGAAAGCCACCGTGCCCCTGTCCGGACCAGCAGCCGGGGCGCGGACACCCGGGCGCTCACCCAGGTCCTCTTCGGGCAGCTCAAGGGCCTGGAGCCGGGCACTCCGGAGCACCACCGGGTGCGCGGGGCGCTGATCGAGGCCAACCTGCCGCTGGTGCGGTACGCGGCGGCGCGGTTCCGCTCCCGCAACGAGCCGATGGAGGACGTGGTCCAGGTCGGCACGATCGGTCTGATCAACGCGATCGACCGGTTCGACCCGGAGCGCGGGGTGCAGTTCCCGACCTTCGCCATGCCGACGGTGGTGGGCGAGATCAAGCGGTACTTCCGCGACAACGTGCGCACCGTCCACGTCCCGCGCCGGCTGCACGAGCTCTGGGTCCAAGTGAACGGCGCCACCGAGGACCTGACGACCGCTCACGGCCGCTCGCCCACGACCGCCGAGATCGCCGACCGGCTGAAGATCGGCGAGGACGAGGTACTGGCCTGCATCGAGGCGGGCCGCTCGTACCACGCGACCTCCCTGGAGGCGGCCCAGGAGGGCGACGGCCTGCCGGGCCTCCTGGACCGGCTCGGCTACGAGGACCCGGCGCTGGCCGGGGTCGAACACCGCGATCTGGTCCGCCACCTCCTCGTACAACTGCCCGAACGCGAGCAGCGGATCCTGATGCTCCGCTACTACAGCAATCTGACGCAGTCCCAGATCAGCCAGGAGCTGGGCGTGTCCCAGATGCATGTGTCCAGGCTGCTGGCCAGGAGCTTCGCGCGGCTTCGATCCGCAAATCGAATCGAGGCATAACCGGATCGAGTGATCCACGTCCGGGTGAACAATCCGGCGGCAAAACCGGCACACCCCCTGCTAACTGCACGGATCCACACCTGACTTGTCGACATGTCACTACAGCGTGTTGCCGACATGTGACATTCTGCTGGAACCGCGTTTGCCGCAGCCCCGCCTCCGGTATTCAGGTGGAGGCTGCGTTCCTCCGATGGTCGTGGCCACCGCGACCGTCCGCGACCTCAAGGGGGTGGCATGTCCGCAGAACAGGGCAGCTCAAAGGTGCAGGTGCTCACGCTCATGAAGAGCGTGCCCGCGCCAGATGTGCGCGAGAGCCCGGAAGCCATCGACACCTGCGCCGTGCCCGGCTCCCCCGAGGCGCTCGACTCCGCCGGACCGGCGCCCTCCGCCGCGGCCGCCCGGCGGGAGGCGACGCGCTCCCACGAACCGCTGGACACCCGCACGCTCTCCCGCTCCCTGTTCCTGCGGCTGGCCGCGCTGGGCGGCGGGGAGAGCCCGGAGCGTACGTACGTACGCGACACGCTGATCGAGCTGAACCTCCCGCTCGTGCGGTACGCGGCGGCCCGCTTCCGCTCCCGCAACGAGCCGATGGAGGACATCGTCCAGGTCGGCACGATCGGCCTGATCAAGGCGATCGACCGGTTCGACTGCGAACGGGGCGTGGAGTTCCCGACGTTCGCGATGCCGACGGTGGTCGGTGAGATCAAGCGCTTCTTCCGCGACACGAGCTGGTCGGTCCGGGTCCCGCGCCGCCTCCAGGAACTCCGCCTCGCGCTGACGAAGGCGAGCGACGAACTGGCCCAGAAGCTGGACCGTTCGCCCACCGTGCCCGAGCTGGCGGCGGTCCTGGGCGTCTCGGAAGAGGACGTGGTGGACGGCCTCGCGGTCGGCAACGCGTACACGGCCTCCTCCCTCGACTCCCCCTCCCCCGAGGACGACGGCGGCGAGGGCTCCCTCGCGGACCGCCTCGGCTACGAGGACGCGGCCCTTGAGGGCGTGGAGTACCGCGAGTCCCTCAAGCCCCTCCTGGCCAAACTCCCCCCGCGCGAACGCCAGATCATCATGCTCCGCTTCTTCGCGAACATGACGCAGTCCCAGATCGGCGAGGAGGTGGGCATCTCCCAGATGCACGTCTCCCGCCTCCTGACGCGGACGCTGGCGCAACTGCGGGAGGGGTTGATCGCGGACTAGGGGCTGAGTGGGGTCCGGCTGTCCCGCCCGGGCCCCCTCCCCCTCCTCCCCCCGCCTCAGCCCCGTCCCGGGGTTCACAATTGACGCTCCGTCAGCAACACTGGCGCGATGCGACGTGCTGCGTTGATCGGCGTATCGGCGGCCGCCACGCTCGCGCTGGGCGGCGCGCTGGCCGCCTGCGGCGGGGAGGGCGGCAAGCCGTACGTGGCCGTGGGCACGGAGGCCCCGTCGAGCAAGGCGGTGCCGCCCCACGGCAAGGTGGAGCTGGTTCCGCTGGACGGGGCGAGCACCACGCCTGCGGGCGGGAGCGCGGCGCCCAGCAGCCCGCAGGCCCGTAGCGGCGACGGTACGACGGGGGCGCGCGGCGGTACGGCCGAGGTCCGTGGCGGTAGCCGCAGCGGAGGCGGCAGTTCCGCCGGAGGCGGCTCGGCGGGAAGCGGTTCAGCGGGAAGCGGCGCCACCCCGGGCACCAGCGGCGGCAGCACCCCCGGAGGCGGCCCCACCACGGGCGACCCCACCGGCACCCCCAGCACGGGCGGCACCCCCACGCCCACCCCCAGCCCCGACACCCCCGCCGCCCTGACCCTGGGCCCCCCGACCCGGACCCCCACCCCCACCCGCTGGTGCGAAAACGTCACGATCCCGGTCCGCAACACCGGCGACACCCCCGTGCGGTCCGGCACGCTCACGTTCGCGACCCACATCATCGGCCTGCTGGGCATCGACTGGGCGACCATCACCACGGAACAGCCCCTCGCACCCGTCGCCGCGCACGCCGCGACGTCACGTACGTACACCGTCTGCGTGGACGCCTGGCGCGTACCGCTCGGAATGCACATCGAGACCCGTACGGTCACCGCCGACTGGCGCTGAGCGAAACAGGTCTCGATGTGGAGGTACGGGAGGTGCGGGAGGGTCAGCCCAGCGCGAGCCAGGCGACGCCCGCGAGGACGGCGAGTACGACGACGATGCCGACGATCAGGCCGACGCGCGGACCGGCCGGCGCCGCCGCCGGGGTCGCCGCCGCCTGGCGGCCCTGCGGCGCGCCCTCGTCGACGAAGGCGCGGAACATCTGCGTGCTGCCCGCGGGGTCGTAGTTGCCCTCGGGGCCCGGGGTGTTGTGTGCCATGCACGGGACCCTAGCGAAGTCCCGGGTTCCGCCCAACCCCCGCCCCCGCGTGCCCCGGCACGCACACCACACGCTCACGGCGTACGCACACCGGGCGCGAGCGCCGCCCGACCCCTCCCACCTGCGCGTTGACTTCCCACATGCGAACACTTTGCATTTACTTTACCCCCACCCGCCCCCATTCGCTTGCCTTCAGCAACCAATCAATCCTATGGTTGCCCTAAGCAACGAGATCATTGAGCCAATGAGAGTCAAGGGGAGAAGCCCGATGGCCGCGCAGAGCCACTACGAGGAGCTGGCCCGGCAGCTCAGCGCCATCGGGGCCGTCAAGCGCGGGCTCGGCCGGATCCTGCCCGCCGAGTGCCCCGCCGGGTCCGCCGCCGTACTCACACTCCTCGGCCGCCACGGCGAGATGCGGATCAGCAGGCTCGCCGAACTCCTCGATGTGGACATGTCGGTGACGAGCCGTCACGTCCAGCACGTGGCCGCGCGGGGCTGGATCGAGCGCGACCCGGACCCGCTGGACAAGCGCTCCCGGATCCTGCGGCTCACCCCCGCCGGCCGCGCCATGCTCGACGAGCTCGGGCGGCGCACGGCGGACATGTTCGCCCGGACCCTGCGGGACTGGTCCGACGACGAGGTCGGGCAGCTGAACGCGATGCTCGCGCGGCTCAGAGAGAGCTTCAACTGCCGCGAGGAACCGTTGGCCCAGGCCCCCGCCGCACCCCTCACCCGTACACCCGCCGCACAACAGGCGTAACAGACGCACCAGAGAAGGAAGTTCATGGCTACATCCACACCGGCCGGTGTGCGGGACGGCCGCGCCGCCCATGGAGGGCAGCCCTCCAACGGCGACGCGCCGATGACTCACCGGCAGATCATGGAGGCGCTGTCCGGGCTGCTGCTCGGCATGTTCGTCGCCATCCTGTCCTCGACGATCGTCTCCAACGCCCTTCCGCAGATCATCGGCGATCTGGGCGGCGGCCAGTCCGCGTACACCTGGGTCGTCACGGCCTCGCTGCTCGCGATGACCGCGACCACCCCGCTGTGGGGCAAGCTCTCCGACCTGTTCAGCAAGAAGCTGCTGGTCCAGATAGCCCTGGTCATCTACGTCAGCGGTTCGGTGATCGCCGGGCTCTCCCAGAACGCGGGCATGCTGATCGCCTGCCGCGTCGTCCAGGGCATCGGCGTCGGCGGCCTTTCCGCCCTCGCCCAGATCATCATGGCCGCGATGATCGCGCCGCGTGAGCGCGGCCGGTACAGCGGCTACCTCGGTGCCACGTTCGCGGTCGCGACGGTCGGCGGACCGCTGCTCGGCGGCGTGATCACCGACACGTCCTGGCTCGGCTGGCGCTGGTGCTTCTACGTGGGCGTGCCGTTCGCGGTGATAGCGCTGATCGTGTTGCAGAAGACCTTGAAGCTTCCGGTCGTGAAGCGCGAGGTGAAGGTCGACTGGGCGGGCGCGTTCTTCATCAGCGCGGCGGTGTCGCTGCTGCTGGTGTGGGTGACGTTCGCGGGCGACAAGTACGACTGGGTGTCGTGGCAGACGGCGGCGATGGTCGGCGGCTCGGTGCTGCTCGGCGCGGTCTTCGTGTACGTGGAGTCGAAGGCGGCCGAACCGATCATCCCGCTGCGGCTGTTCCGCAACCGCACGATCACGCTGGCGTCGCTGGCGTCGCTGTTCGTGGGTGTGGCGATGTTCTCGGGAACGGTGTTCTTCAGCCAGTACTTCCAGCTGGCACGAGGCGAGTCCCCCACGATGTCAGGCGTGTTGACGATCCCCATGATCGCCGGCCTGTTCATCTCCTCCACGGTCTCGGGCCAGGTCATCACGAAGACGGGCCGCTGGAAGGCGTGGCTGGTGAGCGGCGGCGTCCTGGTCACGGCGGGTCTCGCACTGCTCGGCACGATGCGGTACGACACGGCGTACTGGCAGCTCGCGATCTACATGGCGCTGATGGGCCTCGGCATCGGCATGATGATGCAGAACCTGGTGCTGTGCACGCAGAACCAGGTCTCCGCGGCCGACCTCGGCTCGGCGTCGTCCGTGGTGACGTTCTTCCGGTCGCTGGGCGGCGCGGTGGGCGTGTCCGCACTCGGCGCGGTGATGGCCAACCGGGTCACGCACTACGTCAAGGACGGCCTGACCGACCTCGGCCCCAAGGCGGCGGGCCTGGCCCAGGGCGGCGGAGGCGGCATCCCCGACCTGGACAAGATGCCGGCGCCCCTGCGCACGGTGATGGAGAGCGCGTACGGCCACGGGGTGGCCGACGTCTTCCTCTACGCCGCGCCGTGCACGCTGCTCGCCTTCTTCGTGACGCTGTTCATCAAGGAGGTCGCGCTGAAGTCGCGGTCGGAGCAGGCGCCGACGGCGGCGGAGTAACTGAACTCGGGTGCCCCGAGCGGAGGCACCCGACAGGGGCGGCAGGCAGGGGACGGCCTGCCGCCCCGTTTTTTGCCCCTGGGCGGGCCGGGTTCGCCGGCTGCGGGTCGGCACATGGGCCCGGTTCACACGGTGGCGCGGACGATCAGCGTGCCGATGTGACCGGGTTCGGGGGCGTTGACGATCGTCGCGTCGATGTCGGTGAAGCCGGCTTTCGACAAGAGGTTGTGCCACTTGCGGGGTGTGTAGCTGTAGCGGTAGGTGAACGTCGCTTTTCCCGCGAAGCCGCCCTTGTACATGCCTTGCGGCCCGTATGCGCCGGGGATGGCCGGGGGATGGGAGAACGCCAGGACTCCGCCGGGGTTCAGCCGCTCGGCGATCAGCGGGAGCAGCCTGGCCGGGTCGGTGAACCACACGGCTCCGAAGATCGAGTAGATGGCGTCGTACGTGTCCGTACGGGTGCTGAGGTGGTCCAGCACTTCGGCGCAGATGAACCGTGCTCCCAACGGGCCCCAACGCTCAGTGGTGTTGGCGACCATGACGGGTGAGAGGTCGACACCCGTTGCCTTCACTCCTTGCTGTGCGAGGTGGGCGAGCGCTCGTCCGGTGCCGCATCCGATCTCCAGCACCGTTGCGGGCTCGCCCAGCAGCTCGGGGCCGGGCCCGTGCCCGGAGTACTGCGTCCAGCAGAACACGGGGTCGGAGTCGAACACCTTGCCCTTGGTGCTCTGCGCGAAGGTGTCCCACAGTTCGCGTTCACTGTCGATGTCGTGTCGTGCGGGCAACGGGCTTCCTCCGCGTCGGGGCGGGCAACTTCACCGGTCTCGTCCAGCTCGTTCCGGCTGTCTGGACCGTACAGACAAAGACCCGCCTGACCGCACCCGCAGGCTCAACACTCCCCAGACTTGCGGCTGAACTGCCGTACACCTTCTCGGAGCTCCACTACGAATGCACTAAGGCCCCCAGCTCGGCCACCCCACCGCGACGAGCTACGCCAACTCCTGGTCAGCCGCAGCCGGGGCCAGAGAGCCCGCCGTATTCACAGGTTCAAGTGTGCTTACGTAGCCGGAAGTTGGTAGGCGAGGACGAAGGCGTCGGCGGCCATGATGGTGTCGCAGACTTCGACGGCGCGGCCCTCGGTGTCGTACGCGGTACGGATCAGATGGATCACGGGGACGCCGGAGGCGAGGTGGAGTGTGCGGACCTCGTGTGGGGAGGGCATGCGGGCGCGGATCTCCTCGTCGAAGTGGTCGAGGCGGTGGCCTTGCTCTTCCAGGCGGGCATAGATGCCGCCGGGGCCGGGATTGGGTTCGGTGATCTGCGTGCCGCGTGCGATGTCGAGGGGAAGGTAGGAGGTCGCGAACTCGACCGGGCGGCCGTCGATGAGGTAGCGGCGACGGCGGGCGAGGACCTTGCGCGGGGAGCCAAGGCGGGCGGCGACATCCTGGGAGGGCTTCTCCTCCTTGACCTCCAGGCCGTCCACTTCGGAGTGCACGCCCGCGGCTTCCGCCTCGACGGTGAAGGCGGACTTGCCCTGGTCGCGGTGGCGGCGGGCGAAGCGGTCGGAAGCGAGGCGGCGTACGGGCGGCCGGGGCCGTACGAAGACGCCCTTGCCGTGCTCGGAGACGGCGAGTCCTTCGCCCTGGAGGATCGAGAGGGCGTTGCGAACGGTCATACGGGAGACGCCGTAATGCTCGACGAGTTCGGTCTCTGAGGGCAGCTTGTCGCCTTCGCGGAAACGGCCCTTGTCGATGGCTTCGCGCAGGTGGTCGGCGATCTGTCGGAAGACAGCGCGGTCACTGGTCGGGTCCAGCGCGCCCAGAAGACCGGACGGGAGAGCCATGCGCGTACTCCTTTAGATATCTAGACGAGCAGGTGACCTGGATCGCTATGGTGGAGAGCCTAGCCAGACCCGGGAGGGCCGAGGAACGTGAGCACCGATCGCCCGCACTCCGTCAGCGTCGCCGGCGTCATCGTCGACGACGCGGGCCGCGCGCTTGTGATCAAGCGGCGCGACAACGGCAAGTGGGAGCCGCCGGGCGGCGTGGTCGAACGCGAGGAATCCCTTCCCGACGCCCTGCAACGCGAAGTCCTGGAGGAGACCGGCATCAAGATCGCCCTTCCATCGATGTTGACCGGCGTGTACAAGAACATGACCGGCCTGATCGTCTCCCTGGTCTTCCGCTGCGAAGCCATCGACGGTGCTCCGACGGTCGGTGACGAGACCCGCGCCCTGCGCTGGGTCACCCGCGAGGAAGTGGTCGAGCTCGCCGACGAGGCGTACGCGATCCGCGTCCTGGACGCACTTGATCGCATGTCCCCGCCGGCTGTCCGCGCACACGACGGCGTTCGACTCATCTAGCACGGGCCCCGTGAAACCACTGTCCATGGGCCGCCTACCAGCACGGAGTAACTTGTATGGACGAGTATATGAGTAGAGTCCCGGCGGGTATCTGGGGCTTGATCTGCCCAGGTTCCCCGGAAGAAGTGGCCCGCGCCCGGCGCTGGACCCGCGACGTCTTACGGGAGCACCCCCGGGTGGACGACGCGGTCCTGGTCGTCAGCGAGCTGGGGACGAACGCGCTGACGCATACGGCGGGGGATGCGCTGCGGGTGATGCTGACCGTGACCGAGGGCCGGGTGACCGTGGCGGTCACGGACTCGGGCGGGGCGCCGCAGGGGCCGAAGGTGACTGAGTCGACTGAAGATGCCGTTCACGGGCGGGGGTTGAGCATCGTTATGGCGCTCGCGCAATGCCTGGCGGTCACGGGAGACGAGGCGGGCCGCACAGTCACGGCGGAGCTCCCATGCTGAGGGGGCCGGGGTTCCTGTGCGAGTTCTCGGTCGAGCGCCGGGACACGGGGGAGCGCGTCAACGAGGCGGCCCTGGAGGTCGACTCGGTGGAGGCGGCGGTGCGCTGGATGCGGATCGCGGTGCGGGCGGCGCTGCCCGGGTTCGAGGGCGAGACACTGCGGGCGGCGCGGGCGTTCCTGGCGGACGGCCGGACGGCGGAACGAGAGCTCCGCGAGAACCAGTTGACGCCCCTGACCCTGGTCCAGGGCTCCCTGACCATGGTGTGGCTGATCAGCCCGATAGCGGCGGGCGAGCGCCACCGCATCTGCGTATGGCCATGGGCCTGAGCCACAACTTTCTCTACAGGTTCCAGGCGGCCCGCTCCACTCACCGCGCGCTGCCCGACCCCAGCCGGGCCGACGCCCGTGCCGAGCGCAGGGCCATCAGCCGTCTGATGTCAGAGAAGGGGTACATCGTGGCTGGGGCGGTCGGCTCCACGGCTTTAGGCAGCCATATTGGCTCGAGCCTCGAAGATCATGGCCCCACGTCGTGCTTGAGCGGGCAGGTCCACGGACTGCCCGACGCGCTAGAGCTTACGAGGCCATGAACACTCGCGCCAAAGCAGTTCCAGCCCAAAGCCGCTCCGCCGACCTAATCTGCAAGTTCTTGAACGCTCGGATCCCCAACAATCCACCAGGCAGGAGGGAAACCCGGCTGCGGCGGCGCTGCTCCGACATGGTTGGCAACTAGCCACCCTCTATCTGTTCTATGCAGCAGGAGAGTAAGTCCTCCCGGAATGGGAGTTGGAGAGTTGACAAAGTATCCACCAGTTTCGCCGACTGGCGCCAGAACTACCAAGTCATAGTCTCGGGCGACCCTCCTCCGCCTACTCGCTCCGCCGAGCCGATTAGGATCGATCTCTCCCCAAGCATTGCGAAAACCTTCAATTTCAATTTCACAGAAGATCGACCATAGCTCGTGGTCTTCACGAACACCTACGATCGCTTCGGCCAGTTCGGGGAGTTGGCCGTCCTCGCGGTCGAGATGCTCTCGAGTGTTCCATAGCCACGCCTGGACTCGACACAATAGCCAGTTCGAATCCGCCAGCTCGATGGCTTCATGAAATTCGCCTGCCACCATGTGCCGAACAAAGCGGATTGCTACTCCGATCTGTCCGTCATCTTCGTACCTGCCGTCCGAACTCATGGAGGCAACAGCAACCGATGCAACAACTTCGTCAGATGCGGACGTGCCCTCAGTCAAAATCGGAACGGCACCCTCTGGTAGATCACCTTCCTCACCGGATGGGATCTCTCTATTCGTAGTCATCCCCAAAATCGAAATAAGCATTGAGGCAGCAAAGGCCCCCGTCACCAACGAGTACCAGACAAAACCATCCAAGTTTAGCCAGTACGTCCAACCGCCGAATCCAAGCAAGAAGAAACCGGCAAAAGCGACCCCTCCTTTCGGAATAGGCTTCTTGGGGGCTCCTGTTGGTTGCCCGGAGAGCTTAGCCACGTCAAGAGCAATCTTTCCATGAAGCCAAGCCACTGCAGGCGTATGATCACTCAGAATCGCGTTCTTCTGCAGTTCCTCTGCCAGGATCAGATTCTCTTTAATTTCGTTACGGCGCCGCCTTTGGCGACTGGTCACACCGGCAAGCGTCCCTACAGCAGCCAATACCGAGACGACGGCGTTAGCGATCCCCTCCGGATTCATGTGCGTAGCGTACCGATCAGCATGATGCGAAGGAGCCGAACGAGCGCCCTCCCGGGCCGCCCTGAGGCCGTGAAAGGGCGCTTGATGGTGACCAGCGCTGACAACTGGCGACAGCTGCGCCGCAGTTCAGAGCAGTGATCCAGTAGGCGGCCGCAGGTCACGGCCGTCCGTGATCAGTTGTGGCTGTACAGCAGCTCCGTACCGCAACCCCAGCAACTACCCCCATTCGGCGGCATCCTCCCGGGGCCCGACAGCAACCGCCATGACCGTCCCTGCCCCATCCCGCTATAGCTACGGAGCAGAAGGTCACAGCCCCACGTCACCAACCGAAAGGGCCCGGGAAATCACCTCGGGCCCTCTCCCATTGAGGCGTCCAACCACGCCCATGCCCCGCGCGCCCGTCCGGGCCCATCCCTCCACACCACCCCGGAGGGGTAGAGAAGGAACGGGAAGAACAACCCCCCGCCTACCGCTCCCGCTTAGCCTCAATCCCCGCGATCAAAATATCCAGCGCGAACACAAAGTCCCGCTCCCGCATCTCCTCCACCGTGTCCCCGCCCCGCGCCTCCATCAGTTCCTCCGCCAGCTCCATCGTCTGGTGGAAGTCGGGGCGTTCGCGCAGGGCGCCCATCGCCTGGGCGAAGTACTCGTCCTGGGTGACTCCGGCCTCCGCGCACCGCGCGACGAAGTGGCCCTCGATCGTGCCGAAGCCGTACACGAACTGGAAGACGGCGGACAGGCCGCCCGTGATGCCGTGGGCGGGCAGCCCCGTGCGGCTGAGGATCTTCTGCGCGGCGTTCGCGAACTCCATCGAGCGCGGCCCGATGTTGAGGTAGCGGCCGACGAGCGGCGACACCCAGGGGTGGCGGACCATGACCGAGCGGTAGCTGACGGCGAGTTCGCGGAGCTGGTCGCGCCAGTCCGCGTCCGCCCCGGCGCCTTCCACGTCCGGCACCCGCAGCTCCCCGAACACCGAGTCCAGGGCAAGTTCCAGCAGGTCGTCCTTGGTGTCCACGTACCAGTACAGCGACATGGCCGTGACCCCGAGCTCGCCCGCCAGGCGGCGCATGGAGAACTTCGTCGGGCCCTCCGCGTCCAGCAGACGCACCGACTCCGCGATGATCCGGTCCCGGTCGAGGGACGTCGCGGTCGTCGGCTGGTCGCTCCGGCGGACGCGGCCCGCCTGTTTGCCGCCCTCCAGCCACACGCTGGTACGCGTCGGATTCTTCGCGCGGTCGGCTGCCGACACCATGGCGCGCCCTCCTCGTGGGTCGTCGGACTGTCTGTACGTATACGTACGACAGTCGTACGGCGTTTCCTGCGGCGGTAGTGGAGTGGGGCGGACGGCAGCGCAGAACAGCGGAATGCTGCCGTCCGACCCGTAGATGCTATGCCGCGGGCACAGGCTCCACCGGCGCGTCAGCGCGCTCCGCCCGGGCCAGCAGCGCCGCCGCGAGCAGGCCGCCCGCGAGCACCGCCGCCGCGCCGACCAGCTGACTCGTCTCCAGGCCGGAGGCGAACGCGTCCGAGATCCGGGAGCGTTCGGCGTCGTCGCCCGCCGCCGCGAGCGCCGCCGGGAGCGAGGCCGCGCCCACCACGGACGGGACCAGCGCCGCGAAGCGCGAGTTGAGGACCGCGCCGAGCACGGCCACGCCGAGCCCGTTGCCGAACTCCGCCAGGGTGCCGTTGACGCCCGCGCCCACGCCCGCCTTCTCCGGCGGGATCGCGCTCATCAGGGTGTTGGCCATGGCCGGCATCGAGACGGCGATGCCCGCGCCCATCACCACGAGGCCCAGCAGCATGCCGCTGTAGTGCTCGCGGCCGAGCACCGCTATCGCCGCGAGTCCGGCCGCGTTCGCCGCCATGCCGACCGCGATCGTCCTGGGCGTGCCCAGCTTGGGCATCAGCCGCGCGCCCACGCCCGCCACGTTCAGCGCGATCACGCTCAGCGCCAGCGGCGCGATGCGCAGACCCGCCTCCAACGGCCCGTATCCGAGGACGAACTGGAGGTGCTGGGTCAGCAGGAACAGCGAGCCGCCCATGCCGAAGGCGACCAGGATCGAGCCCGCGACCGCGCCGGTGAACTTCTGGTTGCGGAAGAAGTGCATGTCCAGCATCGGGTACGGGATGGACAGCTCCCAGCGGGCGAACGCGGCGAGGAAGACCAGACCCACCCCGGCCGAGGCCAGCACGTGCACCGACGTCCAGCCGTGGCCCGGGCCCGAGATGATCGCGTACACCACTCCGGTCATACCGACCGTCGAGAGCAGCGCGCCGAGCAGGTCCGGCCGGTCGCCCAGCGGGTTCTTCGACTCGGGGACCAGGATGAGCACGGCCACCAGGCCGAGCGCCGCGACCGGGATGTTGATCAGGAAGATCGAGCCCCACCAGAAGTGGTCGAGCATCAGACCGCCGATCAGCGGCCCGGCGGCGAAGCCGAGGGAGTTGACCGTGGCCCAGAGGCCGATGGCCTTGACCCGCTCCTCGTTGTCGAAGATCTGCACGACGACGGCGAGCGTGGTGGTCATCAGGAGCGCGCCGCCGACGCCCATCCCGGCGCGCGCGGCGATCAGCTGCCCGGCGCTCTGGGAGAGTCCGGCCGCCAGCGAGCCGATGCCGAAGAGCGCGAGCCCGGCCGCCAGCATCTTCTTGCGGCCGTAGCGGTCGGACGCGCTGCCCGCGGTGAGCAGCAGTCCGGACTGGACGAGCGAGTACGCGTTGATCATCCACTGGATGTCCGCCGACGAGGCGTCGATCGACGTGCTCAGGGAGGGGATCGCGACGTTCAGGACGGTGTTGTCGAGCAGCACGGTGAGCTGGGCCAGGCAGATGACACCCAGGATCAGCCAGCGCTGTGGGTGCCCCGTGGGGGCGGCCGTCGGATCGGCGGCGGTGGCCGTCATGCGGGCTCCTAGTCGAGTTGTACAGCGTATGGGGACGACGCCGTACACCGTAAAGGAGGTCCTTGTACGGTGTAAAGCTCATTTCTCCGGGGCCTGCGGAACTCGTACGGAATGGGCGGAACGTGCGGAACCGGCATACGAAAAGGGCGGTGGTCCGGGTCGTCCCCGGACCACCGCCCCCACCGACGGCCGCTACTTGGCGGGAGCCGTCAGGTCGTAGAACGTGGCACTGCCGACGGTCACCTTGGTGAAGGTGGCCGCCACCCAGGTGGCGATGGAGGTGCCGCCGCCCTGGCCGCCCATCATGCCGCCGCCACCGCCCCCGCCTCCGGCGATGAAGTAGTGGATCTTCCCTTCGGCCACGTACTTCTTGAACTGCGCGAGCGTGGGCGACGGGTCGCTGCCGTTGAAGCCGCCGATCGCCATCACCGGCTTCTCGGTAGCGAGTTGGTAGCTGGCCGCGTTCTGCGAGCCGACGGCCGCCGCGACCCAGGTGAACCGGTCGGCATCCGTCTTGAGCAGGGACTTCGCCTTGGCGCTGACCCGGGCGCCGTTGAGCAGCCCGCCCATGCCACCGGGTCCGCCGCGCTCGCCGCCGCCCGCGCCGGGGAACTGCCCACCGCCGCCGGGAAGCTGGGACGGCATGCCCGTCCGGCCGCCCTGCTGGGCGCCGCCGCCCGGAGGAACCATCCCGCCGCCCTGCGGCCCCTGACCCTGACCCTGACCCTGACCCTGGCCCTGGCCCTGGCCCTGGCCCTGGCCCTGGCCCTGGCCCTGGCCCTGGCCCTGGCCCTGGCCCTGGCCGGCCTGCGCCGGGCGCCCGTTCTGCCCGCCCGGCGCGGTGAACTCGCCGCCCGGACCGCCCCGCATCCGCCCGCCGCCGGGCCCGCCGCCCATGGACGCGCCCGCCGGGCCCGCCGTGACGATCGAGCCGGTGTGGCCGGTCTGGAGCGTGCTCACCGTGTACGCGAACGGCCCGGCCAGCGACGCCACCAGACCCACCCCGGCCGCGCCAAGGGCCAGCCTCCGGTCGAGCCGTCCCGCGAGCGCGATCCCGACCGCCGCCGCCAGGCCGCCGATCAGCACCGTCCACCGCAGCCACGGCAGATAGTCCGGTGTGCGGCCGAGCAGCACGTACGACCACCAGGCCGTGAGCGCCACCGACGCGCCCAGCGTCGCGGCCGCCGCGAGCCGGGTCCGCTCCTCCCACAGCACGGTCGCGCCCATGCCGACGAGCGCGGCGATGTAGGGGGCGAGGGCGACCGTGTAGTACTGGTGGAAGATCCCCGCCATGAAGCTGAAGATCCCGGCGGTCATCAGCAGCGCCCCGCCCCAGGCCAGGAACGCCGCCCGGGCCGTGTCGGTCCGCTTGCCCCGCCAGGTGATCGCCAGGCCCGCGACGAGCAGCAGCAGCGCGGCGGGCAGCAGCCAGGAGATCTGGCTGCCCACCTCGGAGCCGAACATCCGGTCGAGGCCGGTCGTGCCCCACCCGCCGCCTCCCCGGCCGCCGCCCCCGCCGCCCACGCTGCCGGTCTCGTCTCCGTTGATCCGGCCGAGGCCGTTGTAGCCGAAGGTCAGCTCCAGGAAGGAGTCGTTCTGCGAGCCGCCGATGTACGGGCGCGAGGACGCGGGCCACAGCTCCACGACCGCCACCCACCAGCCGCCGGACACCACCGTCGCGAGCCCGGACAGGGCGAGCTGGCCGAGCCGCCTGCGTACGGTCGTGGGCGCGCACACCGCGTACAGCACGGCGAGCGGCGGCAGGATCAGGAACGCCTGGAGGGTCTTCGTCAGGAAGGCGAAGCCGACGGCCACACCCGCCCACACCAGCCACTTCGTCCGCGCGCCCTCCAACGCGCGCAGCACGCAGTAGACCGTCACGGTCATCAGCAGGGCGAGCAGCGCGTCCGGGTTGTTGAAGCGGAACATCAGCGCCGCGACCGGGGTGAGCGCGAGCACCGCGCCCGCGATCAGGCCCGCCGCCGGGCTGAACCTGCGCCGTACGGCCGCGTACAGCACCGCCACCGTGCCGACCCCCATCAGCACCTCGGGCAGCAGGATCTGCCAGGAGCCGAGGCCGAAGAGCCGTACGGAGAGCGCCATCGGCCACAGCGCGGCCGGGGGCTTGTCGACGGTGATGGCGTTCGCGGAGTCCAGCGAGCCGAAGAACATCGCCTTCCAGCTCTCGCCGCCCGCCTGGACGGCCGCCGAGTAGAAGGAGTTGGCGTATCCGGAGGCGCTGAGGTTCCAGAGGTAGGCGAGGAAGGTGAGCAGGAGGAGGCCGAGGAAGGCGGGGCGCACCCAGGCCGGGTCGGTGGTGCGGCCGCGCCAGAGGCGGCCCGCGGCGGCCTTGTGCCGGGCCGCGGCGACCCCCTCGTGCGCGCCGGCCGGGTAGGAGGTCGTGGTCATCGGGTGGCGTCCTTCTGGTGGGGGATCGACGTGGCGCGGTCCGGGAAGACCCAGGCGCGGAAGAGCAGGAAGCGCAGCACGGTGGCCGCCAGGTTCGCCGCGACCAGGACCGCGACCTCGGTGGAGTGCGAGGGGTCGCCGTTCGCGGCGCCCAGGGCCGCGAGCGAGCCGCTGGTGAGGGCGAGTCCGATGGCGAACACGACGAGGCCCTGCGCCTGGTGGCGCATCGCGCGGTCCCGCCCCCGTACGCCGAAGGTGAGCCGGCGGTTGGCGGCGGTGTTGGCGACGGCGGACACCAACAGGGCGGCGGCGTTGGCCACTTGGGGTCCGGTGCCGGTCCGGAAGAGCGAGTAGAGGCCGAGGTAGAAGAGGGTGGAGAGCGCGCCGATCACGCAGAAGCCGACGAGCTGGCGGGCGAGCCCGCCCGGTACGCCGCTGATCCCTCGGTCGCGCGGGTCGTCACCGAACGGGCGCGCGAGCCGGTCCAGGGGGAGCGCACCGACGGCGAGGGCGCGCCCGACCCGCCACACACCCTTGAGGTCGTCGGTCGCCGTCCGCACGATATGGACGGTCGAGTCCGGGTCGTCGACCCAGTCCACCGGCACCTCGTGGATGCGCAGACCGGCCCGCTCGGCGAGCACCAGGAGTTCGGTGTCGAAGAACCAGCCGGTGTCCTCCACCATCGGCAGCAGCCGCTCGGCCACGTCACGGCGTATCGCCTTGAACCCGCACTGGGCGTCCGAGAAGCGCGCCGCCAGCGACGACTTGAGTATCAGGTTGTACGCGCGGGAGATGAACTCGCGCTTGGGCCCGCGCACCACCCGCGAGGCCCGGCTGAGGCGGGAGCCGATCGCGAGGTCGGAGTGGCCCGAGATCAGCGGGGCGACCAGCGGGAGCAGGGCGTTCAGGTCGGTCGAGAGGTCGACGTCCATGTACGCGAGCACGGGCGCGTCCGAGGCCGACCACACGGTCCGCAACGCCCGCCCGCGTCCCTTCTCTTCGAGCCGGAAGTGGCGTACGCCCTCGATCTCGCGGGCCAGGCGCGCCGCGACCTCGGGCGTGCGGTCGGTGGAGGCGTTGTCGGCGACGGTGATCCGGAACGCGTACGGGAAGGTGCGTGCGAGGTGCTGCTGGAGCCGGCGCACACACGGCTCCAGGTCCCGCTCCTCGTTGTAGACGGGGACCACCACGTCGAGTACGGGCCCGCCCGCCGCACCGACGGGCAGGTGCTCGCGTGCCGGCAGGGTGCCCACGGAGATGTCGGTTCGCATGCCACCGACCCTCGCGAGGACCGCTGTCACACCTGTGTGGCGCGACTGTGGGCAGGCTGTGAGTGGTGAACGGGTACGGGAGCGGGGGTCGTCGCGGGCCGGGTGGCCGGCGCGGGCGGGGCGCCCGGGACCGGCAGGTGGACGCTGAAGACCGTGCTGCCCGGGGCCGAGCGCACCGAGACGCCGCCCCCGTGCGCGGCCACCACCGCCTGCACGATGGCGAGGCCGAGCCCGGTCGAGCCGTGCGCCCGGGACCGGGAGGCGTCGCCGCGCGCGAACCGCTCGAAGACGTGCGGCAGCAGCGCGGGCGGGATGCCCGGGCCGTCGTCCTCGACTTCGAGCACGGCCCACGCGCCCTGGCGCGCCACGCGCGCGGTGACGGTCGTGCCGTCCGGGGTGTGGGTGCGCGCGTTGCCGAGCAGATTGACCAGGACCTGGTGGAGCCGGGCGCCGTCGCCGAGGACGGAGACCGGGTCGTCGGGCAGGTCCGGGAGCTCCAGGCGCCACCGGTGTCCCTGCCCGGCCGCCCGCGCGTCGCTCACCGCGTCCACGACCAACGGGGAGAGATCAGTGCTCTCGTACGAGAGCGGGCGTCCGGCGTCGAGCCGTGCGAGCAGCAGCAGATCCTCCACCAGGCCGGTCATCCGCTGGGCCTCCGCCTCGACGCGCCCCAGCGCGTGGCGGGTCGCGGGCCCGACCTCCTCCGTGCCGCGCCGGGTGAGCTCGGCGTACCCGCGAATGGAGGCGAGCGGGGTGCGCAGCTCATGGCTGGCGTCGGCGACGAACTGCCGTACGCGCGTCTCGCTCTCCTGCCGCGCGGCAAGCGCGGAGCCGACGTGCCCCAGCATCCGGTTGAGCGCCGCGCCGACCTGCCCGACCTCGGTACGCGGGTCGGCCTCGGCGTCCCGGACACGCTCGTGCAGGGCCACCTCGCCGCTGTGGAGCGGCAGTTCGGAGACCCGGGTGGCCGTCGCGGCGACCCGGCGCAGCGGGCGGAGCGCGACGCCGACGATGGCGGTGCCCGCGATCCCGGCGGCGACCAGACCGGCGGCGGTCACCGAGACGACGACCAGGATCAGGGCGTTGACGGTGGACTCGACGTCCTTGAGCGGGAAGCCGACGAGGGCCGAGCCGTCCCTCGCCCACTGCGCCCGGTACGAGCCGAGGCCCGGCACCGCGACGGTGTGGATGCGCCCGTCCTTGGCCACCGCCGCCAGCGCGCCGATCTGGCCGGCGGTGAGGGGCTCCTGGGCCCCCCGGGGCGACGACCCGGGCTCGCCCCGGACGCTGGTGGCCCCGGCGGGCTGCCCGTCGGGGCCGATGCGCAGCCCGACCGTGCCGAACGGCTGCCCGGGCGCGGAGACGAAGCCCGTGGAGAGGTCGGGCGCGAGGTGGTGCGTGCGCTCGACGGCGGGGCGCAGCGAGTCGTCCAGCTGCCGCTGGAGGTTGGAGCGCATCCCGATGACCGTGACCGTGCCGATCACGGCGGCCACGACGGCGATCAGCGCGACGGCGGAGACGACGAGCCGGGTCCGCAGCGTCCACCGGCGCGGCCGCCTCGGGGCGCGCCCGGAACGCATCCGGCTCACTCGCCGGGCTTGATGAGGTACCCGGCCCCACGCCGGGTGTGGATCATCGGCGACCGCCCCGCGTCGATCTTCCGCCGCAGATACGAGATGTACAGCTCCACCACGTTGGCCTGGCCGCCGAAGTCGTACGACCAGACCCGGTCGAGGATCTGCGCCTTGCTGAGCACCCGGCGCGGGTTGCGCATCAGATAGCGCAGCAGCTCGAACTCGGTGGCCGTGAGGTGGATGTTCACCCCGCCCCGGGTCACGTCGTGGCTGTCCTCGTCGAGCGTGAGGTCGCCGACGGCGAGCAGCGACTCGCTCCGCACGGTCGCGCTGCCGGACCGGCGGATGAGCCCGCGCAGCCGGGCCACGACCTCTTCGAGCGAGAACGGCTTGGTGACGTAGTCGTCGCCGCCGGCCGTGAGCCCCGCGATCCGGTCCTCGACCGCGTCCTTGGCGGTGAGGAACAGCACGGGCACGTCCGGGAGTTCGCGGCGCAGCCGTCCGAGCACGGCGAGCCCGTCCATGTCGGGCAGCATGATGTCGAGGATGACCGCGTCGGGCCGGAACTCCCGGGCGGCGCGCACCGCACCGGCCCCGTCCCCGGCGCTGCGCACCTGCCACCCTTCGTAGCGCAGCGCCATGGACAGCAGCTCGCTGAGCGCCGCCTCGTCGTCCACGACGAGCACCCGGACGGCGGTCCCGTCCGGCCTCAGCAATTCGGTGCGCCCCTGCGGGGAGGTGGTGGTCATGCCGACCACCCTGTGAGCGCCCCCTGAGAACGCCCTTGCGCGTTCCTGTGAATTTCCTGAGAAAGGGTGGCGGCCTTCTAAAGACCGGCGCCCGGGAGGCCGAACAGCCGGGCGCCGTTCCCGTGGCAGACGTCCCGCAGCCAGTCGTCGCCGAGCCCGAGCCGTTCGAGGGATTCGAGCTGGTGGAGATAGCCGTACGGGATGTTGGGGAAGTCCGACCCCAGCAGCACCCGGTCGCCCAGGTCGCGGAGCCGGGGCAGCGCGTCCGGCGGGAAGGGCGCGAGCCGCTCACTGAAGTCCGTGAACGCCATGGTCGTGTCGAGCATGACCCCCTCGTACGCGTCGGCCAGCGCCAGGAAGTCGACGTACTCCGGCATCCCCATATGCGCCACGATCAGCCGCAGCCGGGGGTGCCGGGCGAGGAGGCGCCCGATGGGCTCGGGCCCGGTGTGCTTGCCGGGCGCGGGCCCGGAGCCGCAGTGGACGACGACGGGCACGGCGGCCTCGGCGAGCGCGCCCCACACGGCGTCGAGGAGGGGGTCGTTGGGGTCGTAACCCCCCACCTGGACGTGCGCCTTGAAGACCCGGGCCCCGCCGTCGAGCGCCTCCTCGACGTACGCGCCCGCTCCCTCCTCCGGGAAGAAGGTGGCGGTGTGCAGACAGCCGGGGGTGCGGCGCGCGAAGTCGACGGCCCACCCGTTGAGCCATCGCGCCATGTCCGCCTTGTGCGGGTACAGCATCGAGGTGAACGCGGTCACGCCGAAGTCGGCGAGCAGCTCGATGCGCCGCGCCTCCTCCTCGCGGTACGCGATGGGCCACTCCACTCCGGTGAGCGGCCCGGCCGAGTCGAAGTAGGCCCAGACCTTCTTCAGGACGCGGTCGGGCATGAAGTGCGTGTGCACGTCGACGAGCCCGGGCAGCCCGAGGCGGGCCCAGAAGGTCCGCACAAGAGCGGCCTCGGCCTCAGCGGCCAGCATGTTCACCGGAGCTCTCGCCGCCCTCGCTGCCCTCGCGCTGGAAGCTGTAGCTCCGCTCGACCTTGGCGACGTGGACGCTGTAGCTCTCGTACCACTCGGCGCGGCCCTGCTTCTGCGCCCTCTGGTGCTCCAGGCGGGAGCGCCAGGCGGCGATGGCGTCCTCGTCGCGGAAGTACCCGACGGTGATGCCGATGCCGCCCGGGGTGCGCGCGGTCTCGTATCCGAGGTAGCCCGGTATCTCCTCGACGAGCTTCTTCATGAGGTCGGCCGTCTCGCCGTACCCCCGGTCGCCTTCGGTGCGCAGGGAGGTGAACACGACGGCGTAGTAAGGCGGTTCAATACCGGCCACGAGTTGATCGCTCATGCGCTCCACCCTCCGCTGTCATCGGTGAACGTGTCCATACCCCTTACCCGAAGGGATCCAAAGGGGATCCAAGTCTTGACCAAAGGGATCCGAGGAGGGCCCCAGTGGGATCCCCCCGAGGATCAGAAGAGCTGATCCTGCACGTCAGGAGGGCGCAGTGCCCGAACGGGCACGGTGATCCCCCCGTCGGCGGGCGCCGCCCCGAGCCCCCACCCGCTCATGAGCCGCGTGTCCAGGACGACGACGCGCCCCTCCTCCACCTCCAGATGGAGATCGGGCCCGGCGGCGGCGAGAACGCGCCCGCCGACGACCCCCTCGGGCACCAGCTCGCGCACGACCCCGTGCGCGGGCCCGAGGCCGTCGAGCCCGAACAGCGGCCCGTGGTCGACAACCCGGCACGGCAGGGGCTCCAGGGACTCGGGCCACCCACCGAGCCCGACGGCCCGCCCGTGCATGTCCCGTATCTCGTCACCGCGCTCACCGGTTCCGGGAAGCGCGGCCCGTACGACCCGCTTCTGCTCGTACGAGACGCGATCGGGCACCCCCAGCGCGGCCCGCAGCAGCTCCTCGCACCGCCGGGCGGCCATCAGCGGCCCGCGCCCCAGCCAGGAGAAGCAGACGGCCCCCTGCTCCCTCAGCCGCGCGCCCTCGCGCTCCTCGGCGGTGATCCCGACCTTGACGAGCCCCGGCCCGAACCACGCCAGATAGACCCGGTAGACCCGAGGATCGTCGGGCACCCCGTCGGCGGCGACGGAATGCACCCGGTCGAGCCGACCGCACTCGCCGCACCGCGCCTGGGTACTCCCCCGCGCCACGGCCACGCCCCCGGGGCAGGGATTCCCCCGGGCCCCCACGCACGTACGCTCCCCGACCACCCGGAACCCGACAGCACCCCCGAACGCGATCCGGCTGACCCGCCGCTCCCCCCGGTCCCCCACCCACACCAGCCCAGGCCCGTCCTCCCCCCAACGAACCCCACCACTGCGCCACACCCCAGCCATGTCTCGACGGTAGCGGGGACCACTGACAACGGGGCTGGGGCCGGGGCCGGGGCCGGCGTCGGGTTGGAGCTGGGCATACGAGAAAGGCCCCCTGGATCTCTCCAGGGGGCCTTTCGGCTGTGCACTCGGCAGGATTCGAACCTGCAACCTTCTGATCCGTAGTCAGATGCTCTATCCGTTAAGCTACGAGTGCTTGCTTCCCGGTTTTTTTCTTCCCGGTCGGCGTTGCGAGAACAACATTACATGACCTGCGCCGTCACGCGAAATCCATTGGCCACACCCATCCTGACCTGCGAAAACGCCCCTGTGAGGGCAGATGCGGGGGAGAGGGTCCGGCGGGGGCGATGTGCCCGTAACAGGGGAAATGTGACCGGGGTCACCGGATCGGCGCCCGAGAGCGGACCCCCGACGTCCGCACCGGCCCGGGAACGACCGAAGCCCCGGCCGTGGGGCCGGGGCTTCGGGTTCAACTGGCGGAGGCGGAGGGATTTGAACCCTCGATGGGCTTTAAGACCCAAACCGCATTAGCAGTGCGGCGCCATAGACCGGACTAGGCGACGCCTCCAGCACAACCTCCCGCGTGCGCGAGTGGTGCGTGCAGATGATGACACAGCCTTGCTCCGCGTCACCAATCGCACCCCACGGTACTAGGCAGGCGGGCGCCAGAGCAAAGCGTTAG
This sequence comes from Streptomyces sp. NBC_00224, assembly GCF_041435195.1. Taxonomy (NCBI): domain Bacteria; kingdom Bacillati; phylum Actinomycetota; class Actinomycetes; order Kitasatosporales; family Streptomycetaceae; genus Streptomyces; species Streptomyces sp. NBC_00224. The sequence continues at coordinate 4,903,505 of NZ_CP108106.1, read as the reverse complement.
GCGACCCACGATTTCCGGCCGTGGGAGCCGAGTCGGAAACGCCTCGGCGACCTGCGCGGCGACCGGCCCGGGGGAGGCCTCCGCCGAGGGCTCCGGGACGGGGCTCCGGGGCCGGGCTCCGAGCCCGTGCGCAACGCCCGGCGTCCCGGCGCGTTAGGCATGGCGAATCCGTTCACCTCGGTGGGGCCGGACCCACCCCGTCCAGCCCGTGGAGCCCCGCATGCTGCGTCGCCTCGTCGTCACCGCGCTCGCCACCACCGCCACGGCCGCCCTCGCCGCCTCGCCCGCCGCCTTAGCTGCCGCCCCCCTGCCGCTGCCCCCGCTCCCCCTCCTCGACAGCGGCGGAGGCAACCACGACCACCTCACGGTCACCGTCGCGCACAACGGGGAGACCGACGGCACGTACGAGCTGGAGTGCCACCCCGCCGGGGGCAACCACCCGCAGATCCTCCAGGCGTGCGACCGGCTGGACAAGCTCACCACCTGGGGCAAGGACCCGTTCGCGCCCGTCTCATCGAGGGCCACGTGCACGATGATCTACGGCGGCGACTCCACCGCCCGGGTCACCGGCACCTGGGCGGGACGGCCGGTGGACGCCACCTACAACCGGCACGACGGATGCGAGATGGCGCGGTGGGACGCGTTCGTGCCGGTCCTCCCCGGAGCCCGGTGAGTGTCCGGTGAAGGTTCGGTGAGGGCTGGGACGGCGACACGGTGAGCGCGCCGACGGGGCGCCCGAAGCACGCGGCCCCGACAGGGCAGCCGGGTGCGCCCCACCCCGTCGGCGCAATCTCCCGGCATACGCCGTGGTCACAGAACATTGGTGAGAGCTCCCCCTCATCCGCCGTCGCGCGCACATCCCCTGCCTTTAGACTCCCTCCCAGTGACAGGCCGCAAGGTGCAGTGGTTCAGGGAGGAAGCGTCGTCGTGAGCAGCAGGCCATCCCGAGGCGCTGCTCGCCTCGCAGCCATACTTGACGCCCTTCCGGACGGGCTCGTACTCGTCAACTGCAACGGCACGGTCGTCAACGCGAACACCATCGCCCTGGAGATGTTCGAGTCTCCGGGGACCGGGCTCGTGGGGCGGGGCGTGCTCGACCTGCTGCCCTCCTTCGACTCCAAGCTCATCCCGGGCTCGATGCGCCGCCCCGACACCGAGGACGAGCTGGGCCGCACCAAACCGACCCGGATGGTGGCCCGGCGCACCGACGGCGGCGAGTTCCCCGTCGAGGTGACCAGCGCCAACCTGGAGGACGGAAGAGACGCGTACGCCTCGCCGTCCACCTCCTACGGGGTCGGCGGCGCGCACTACTCAGGCGACGAGCTCCTCATGATCGTCGTCCGCGACCTCTCCGGAACCGTCGACACCGAGGCCGAGCTGGCCCGTTCGCAGCGGCAGACCGAGATGATCCTGCGCGCGGCGGCGGAGGGTGTCGTCGGCACCGACACCGAGGGGCGCGTCGTCCTGGTCAACCCGGCCGCCGCGCAGATCCTCGGCTACCGCGCCAGCGACCTCGGCGGCCAGGAGCTGCACCCGCTGGTGCTGCACTCGCGCGCCGACGGCGAGGCGTTCCCGTACGAGGAGAGCCCGCTCGCGGACACGCTGAAGTCCGGCCGCAAGCACCGTGTGCGCGGCCAGATGCTGTGGGCGAAGAGCGGCGCGGGCGTGCCCGTCGACCTGACGACCGCGCCGGTACGGGACGGGGACCTGCTGGTCGGCGCGGTGATGACGTTCACCGACCGCCGCCCGTACGAGGACCAGGCCAAGAAGCACGCGGAGGTCCTGGAGCGCGAGACCACCCGCTACGACGCGCTGTCCGCGCGCCACCAGCAGCTGCTCTCCGTGCTCGGCGGCTCGCTGCGCGGACCGCTGGACGAGCTGCGCCGCGAACTGTCCACGCTGGCGGCGGACGACGCGGGCCAGCTGTGGCCCGAGGCCAACCAGGTCCTGCACCATCTGGCCGCCGGATACGCCCGGATGACCACCCTCGTCGACAATGTGCTGGCCTTCCAGCGGCTCGACTCCGGTACGGAGGAGCTGAAGAAGGCGAAGGTGCTGGTCGGGACCGTGGTCGCGGCGGGCGTCGAGGGTGCCGTCGAGCTGATCGGGCCCGGCCGGGCCCAATTCGCCGTCCACGCGCCCCCGATCGAGGCCGAGATCGACCCCGCGCGGCTCTCCACGGCCCTTGCGCACCTGGTGGCGGATGTCGCGGGCGTCGACGCCACGGGCAACGCGCCGGTCGCCGCCGGCGGCTACATGGACTCCACGGTCGTCGTCGCGGCGGCGGTGCGCGGCGAGGTCGTACGCATCGAGGTGCGCGGGCCGTACGCCGGGGGCGACCCCGTCCACGAGCCCATCGTCCAGGGCATCGTGCGCGCCCACGGCGGTGTGCTCCAGACGGTCGAGGTGCCGGGCATGAGCGGCAGCGCGTACGTCCTGGAGGTGCCGCTGGGGGAGGGCGCGGGCTCGGTTCCGGAGCCCGCCGCGGCCGAGGTCGCGGTGGTTCCCGTCCAGCAGCCGACCGGCTCGGGGCGCCGCCGCGCCCGGCGGGCCTCCACGGACGCGTTCCTGGAGAGCCCCGTCGAGGAGGAGAAGTCCCCCACCGGCCGCCGTCGGGCGCGTGCCCACGAGGGCCGGCCGATCGACCCGTCCGCCGCGTCCCCGGCGGCTCTTGAACGCATCCCCGCGCAGCAGGCGGGCGAGGGCGACGGCGCGGGCTCCGGTGGGAGTTCCGGTACGGGCCGGGGCGGTCCGGGCGCGGGGCCGTCCGGCGGCCCGGGGCCCGGCGGAGTGCCGGGAGTGCCCGGTGCCGGTCCGTCCGGCGGCGCGCCCCACGGCTCTTCGAGCGGTACGCCCGAGGGCTCCCCCGGCGGCCACCCCTTCGGCCCCGGCGGCCCGTCCGGCGGGACCCCCAACGGCCCGGCCGCCGGTATGGCGGGGCCCGAGGGCTCCACGGGCGGCCAGAACATGACGGGCGGCGCGCACCCCTACGCCCCCGGCGCCGGACCCGCGGGCCCCATCGGCGGCCCCGGCGACGGGACTTCGGGCGGCCCGGGCGCCGGACCGTCCGGCGACACCGGCGGCTCCTCGGGCACGGGGCGGCGGCGCGGACGGCCCAGCCCGGCCGAGGACGGCGCCGCGCCCGCCCTGCCCTCCGAGGGGTCTGTCGTCACCGCCGCCGAGAGCGCCCGCCAGCCCGGCGCCGGCAGACCGGCCGCGCTGAGCGAGACCGTTCCGCCCCAGGGCATGGCGGCCGACCCGGCCGCGCCCTCGGGCCGCCGCGCCCGCCGCGCCCTGCCCGCCAGCAGCGCCGACGCACCCACCGCTGACGCGGAGCCCGGCGGCCGTCGTGCCCGCAGGGCTCTGGCGGCTGCCCCGGAGGCCGAGGAGGGGGCGGTGCGCACGGCGTTCGCGCTCCCGCCCGCCGACGCCGACCGCCCGGCCAGACCCGAGGGCTTCCCCGCCACCGGCCCGGCTTCCGGCCCGGCCACCGCACCGGCTTCCGGTCCGGCCGACGCCGAGCGGCCCCCGGCGACCGGGCCCGGCAGGCCCCTCGGGCTCCCCGGATCAGCGCCCGGCCAGGGCACCGGCATCCCCGTGGACCCGAACCGCCCCGGGGTCCCCGACCCCCACCAGCCCCTCCCGGCCCCTTCGGCGCCGGCTCATCGCCCCCTGGCGAACGGCCCCGGCCGGAGCGGCGGCCCCACCGCCGCCACGGCCCCGGCCCACCGCCCGCTGGCGAACGGGCCCGCGCAGGCCTCCCAGGCCGGTCAGCCCCTCCCGGCCGCCGGTCGCGGGCGCCACGACGCCGTACGCAACGAGGCCGCCGACGAGCACACCCCGCCGCAGCCGCACCCCGTCGAGCAGCCGCCCGCGTGGGCCGTGGGCGGAGCGGTTCCGGCGAACGGGCCGGAGACGGCGGGCGGCCCCGGCGCCGTACCGCAGCCCGCGCGCCAGCCGTTGCCCGCCGAGGCGGGCCCCGCGCCCGACGACGCCTCCCAGGGCCGTTCCATCAGCGTGCGTACGCTCGGCCAGGGCGTGCCCTTCACCCAGCAGACCTCCGGCTCCTCCGGCTCGGGGCGGCGCCGCAAGCTCGGAACGCCCTCCGAGGGCGAACGCCCGGCCGGAACCGCCGAGGCCGAGCGCCCCGGCCCGTCCCCCACCTCGCTGCTCTCGCCCCCCTCGGAGGGCCAGGGGCGCGCGTACGCCATAGGGGCGCCGGACGAGGGCGCCGAGGGGCCCGAGCCGCTGGACGGACCCGGCGGCGCCGTAGAGGTCGCCAACCGCCCGCACCCGCAGCCCGTCGACGACGAGCTGCCGCCCGAGCCGCTCGACAACCCGCGACGGCTGCTCGTCTGGCCCGCGCCCGACGTCTCCACCTCGCAGGCGCTGAGCGACCGCGGCTACCGGCCCGTGGTCGTGCACTCCCGCGAGGAGGTCGACGCCCAGATCGCGGCGTTCCCCGCCGCGCTCTTCGTCGACCCGCTGACCGGGCCGATCACCCGTACCGCGCTGCAGTCGCTGCGCCAGGCGGCCGTCGCCGCCGAGGTGCCGGTGCTGGTGACGGCCGGGCTCGGACAGGCGACGCGCGAGGCGGCGTACGGTGCCGACCCCGCCGTACTCCTCAAGGCCCTCGCCCCCCGCGACAGCGAGCAGCACCCGCCCCGGGTCCTGCTGATCGAGGAGCACGAGGAGATCGCCCTCGCCCTGGCGGCCACCCTGGAGCGGCGCGGCATGCAGGTCGCCCGCGCCGCCACCGACACCGAGGCCGTGACGCTGGCGGGCCAGATGCGGCCGAACCTGGTCGTGATGGACCTGATGCAGGTACGCCGCCGCCGCGCCGGGATCGTCGACTGGCTGCGCGCGAACGGGCAGTTGAACCACACCCCGCTCGTCGTCTACACCTCGGCGGGCCTCAACCAGCCGGAGCTCCCCAAGCTGTCGGCGGGGGAGACGGTGCTGTTCCTGGCCGAGCGCTCGACGAGCACCGAGGTCCAGGGCCGGATCGTGGACCTGCTCGCGAAGATCGGCACCAACTGACCGACGCCGGACGGGAGTGGGCCGGAGCATGTTTCACGTGAAACACACCCCGGCCCACTCCGTCGGCCACGTTTCACGTGAAACATGGCCCAGCCCACCTCACTCGGCCACCGTCAGCGCACCCGTCGGCGCGCTCGTCAGCGCACCCGTCAGCGCAGCTCCGTGACCTCCAGCTCCCCGTCCGCGTACTGCTTGCGGATCACCTTCTTGTCGAACTTCCCCACGCTCGTCTTCGGCACCGACTCGACGATCGTCCACCGCTCCGGCAGTTGCCACTTCGCGACCGACCGGGCGAGGAAGTCCTTCAGGGCCGCGTAGTCGGCGGTCGCCCCCGGCTTCAGTACGACCGTGGCGAGCGGGCGCTCGCCCCACTTCTCGTCGGGGACCGCGACGACCGCGGCCTCGGCGACCTCGGGGTGGGCCATCAGCGCGTTCTCCAGGTCGACCGAGGAGATCCACTCCCCGCCCGACTTGATGACGTCCTTGGCGCGGTCGGTGAGCGTCAGGAAGCCGTCGGGGCTGATCACACCGACGTCGCCCGTCTTCAGCCAGCCGTCCTCGCTGAACTTGTCGGCGGGGCGGAAGTCCTCGCCGCCCGCGCCGCCGTAGTACGCGCCCGCGATCCAGGTGCCTCGGACCTCCAGCTCGCCCGCCGACTCGTTGTCCCAGGGCAGGAGGTCCCCGCCGGGACCGACCAGCCGCGCCTCGACGCCCGCCGGGAAGCGGCCCTGGGTGATCCGGTACGGCCACTCCTCCTCGGCCGAGAGCCCGGCCGGCGGGTTGGCCATGGTGCCCAGCGGCGACGTCTCCGTCATGCCCCACGCGTGGCAGAGCCGGACGCCCAGCTTGTCGTACGCCTCCATCAGCGAGGGCGGACAGGCCGCGCCGCCGATGGTGACCCTCACCATCGAGGAGAGGTCCCGGGGGCGCGCGGTGACCTCGGCGAGCAGCCCCTGCCAGATGGTCGGCACGGCGGCGGCGTGCGTGGGCTTCTCGCGCTCGATCATCTCGGCGAGCGGCGCGGGCTGCAGGAAGCGGTCCGGCATCAGCATGTCGACGCCGGTCATGAAGGTCGCGTGCGGCAGCCCCCAGGCGTTCACATGGAACTGCGGCACCACGACCAGGGTCGTGTCCTTGTCCGTGAGCCCCATCGACTCGGACATGTTGACCTGCATCGAGTGCAGATAGACCGACCGGTGCGAGTAGACGACGCCCTTGGGGTCGCCCGTCGTGCCGGAGGTGTAGCACATGGCGGCGGCGCTGCGCTCGTCCAGCTGCGGCCAGTCGTACGAGGTCGGGCGGCCCGCGAGCAGCTCCTCGTACTCGTGCACCTGCGGTCCCGCGCCGTCGATGTCGTCGAGCAGCGAACGGTCGCCGGGCCCGGAGACCAGGATGTGCTCGACGGTCGGCAGATGCGGCAGCAGCGGGGCGAGCAGCGGCAGCAGCGAACCGTTAACGATGATCACGCGGTCGGCCGCGTGGTTGACGATCCAGATCAACTGCTCGGCCGGGAGCCGCAGGTTCAGCGTGTGCAGCACCGCGCCCATGGAGGGGATCGCGAGATACGCCTCGACATGCTCGGCGTTGTTCCACATCAGGGTGGCGGTCGCCTGGCCGTCCTCGACGCCGAGCTCACGCAGAGCGTGTGCCAGCTGTGCGGCCCGGCCCCCGATCTCGGCGAAACTGCGGCGCCGTGGCTCCGCCTCGCCGGTCCAGGTCGTGACCTGCGACTTGCCGTGGATCGTCGACCCGTGGGTCAGGATCCGCGAGATCAGCAGCGGTACGTCCTGCATGGTGCTCAGCACGGCGGCCTCCCGGTGGGCGCTACGGTGCGCCACGTGGCGATAGGGGTGTGCCGATTCTGCTCACGTACCGCGCGGTATGTCACTACCCGGAGGTAATGAATCACCCACGAGACCAAGGTCACGCGGCGCGCGGGGCCCCTGCGCCCGTTATCGGCCGCCCGGTATCGGCCACCAGGTATCCGGTCAGCGGACGGGGGCGAGCTCCGGGTCCTCGCGGAGCTTGCCCAGCGCCCGGGAGACCGCGCTCTTCACCGTACCGACGGAGACCCCCAGCACCTCGGCGGTCTGCGCCTCGCTCAGGTCCTCGTAGTACCGCAGCACGACCATCGCCCGCTGGCGGTCCGGCAGCTTCATCACGGCGCGCCACATCGCGTCGTGCAGAACCTGCTGGTCGGCCGGGTCCGGCTCCGGCACCGTCTCCGGCTCGGGCAGCTCGTCGCAGGCGAACTCGTCCACCTTGCGCTTGCGCCACTGCGAGGTCCGGGTGTTGAGGAGCGCGCGGCGCACATAGCCGTCGAGGGCGCGGTGGTCCTCGATCCGGTCCCAGGCGACATACGTCTTGGTGAGGGCCGTCTGCAGCAGGTCCTCGGCGTCGCTCGGGTTCGCGGTCAGCGAGCGTGCGGTGCGCAGCAGCACGGGGCCTCGGGCCCGCATGTACGAGGCGAACGACGGGTACGGCGTCGCCGCCCGGGAGGCGCTGTTGCAGACAGGCGTGGTCATACCTCCACGCTAGGAGCGCCCGCTACGCCACGGATCGGCCCCAGGTCGCGAAGCTGGGTCCCTCTCAGGTTGTACGGGTGGGGGTGGCTGCACCTCCTGAAGGTGGAGAACGCCCCCGGGCTCGTCAGGGTCGGAACCGCGCGACCGGCGCGTCCACGGTGTTCCGGTCCACCACGAGCCGGCGCCCGCCGTGCGTCTCGGTCACGTTCCCCGCGTACTGGTGGATGCGCCGGTGCGGCCGCCACGCGTCCGCGTGCAGGGTCGGTTCCCCGTACAAGGACGACCCGGAGCCCCACCGCGCGAACCACATCACCGACGGCAGGTCGGACTGCCCGGCCCGTCGGGCCTGCTCCATGTGCCGCACACCCGACGCGGCGCTGCTGTAGAACCCGGGCAGGAAGCCCTCGCCGCGCACCGCGCGGTTCCAGGCACGGACGAACGCCAGCGTGGTCCGCGCGCACCCCGAGTTGCCCGCGTCGTACGCCTCCATGTCCAGGTAGAGCGCGCTGCCCTGCCGGATGCCCAGCCTCTCGGCCGCGTCGGCCGCCTGCCTCCCCTCTGTCCGGCCCTGGGCCGCCGAGTTGCTGCCCATCCGCACCTTCCGCTTCGCCTCCGACCGCACGCACGGCGACTGCGAGCCGACGAAGATCGGCAGCACCCGCCAGCCCATCCCGTCCACACTCGCCAGCCAGCTCCGGCTGAGATGGAGCTGGTTCGGGCAGCCGCGCCCGCGCCCCGCGAAGTAGACGCCGACCCCTCGATACGACGAGGACCGCCAGGCCTTCATCGTCGCCAGCGGCGGCGCCTGACAGGTGTCGAACGCCGCCCCCTTGAAGTGCACGGCCCGCGCCAGCACCGCAGGACTGTCCACCGCGTCCGCCGGGGCGGCGTCCGGGGCGGCCTGCGAGACGGCGTCCGGGACCGCATCCGGGGCAGCGGCAGCGTCGGCGTCCGAGGCGATGCCCGAGGCGGCCTCCGGCGCGGCGGCGACGGTCGGGACATCGGGCGCCGGTGAGGCCGACGCGGGTGGGCTCAGCGTGAGCAGAGCGGCGAGCGTGGTGGCCACGGCGAGCGGTGGCGTGACGATGCCCAGGCACCAGGGCCGGATCGATGTAAGGCTGCGCATAAGGCGAGTGAAAGGCCGTCAGCTTCCATCGGCCACCGCTCGGCCCTCCGCCTCAGCCGTCCGTGGACAGGATCATCCTTCCGTGTGCGGAGGTTCAGCCGTCCGCGCGCGGCGGGGCCAGTGGTACGCGTGCGGGAGACGGGTGGTCCGCGTGCGGAAAGCCGGTGGCCGGCGCGCGGGGAAGCCGGTAGCCGGCGTCCGAGAAGCCGGTGGCCGGCGTGCCATGCTCAGCCGCACCGCACCGCACCGCACCGCACCGCACCGCACCGCACAGCACCGCACAGCACCGGACCGCCCTGCCCCGCCCCGCCGTGTTCAGCCCTCCGCGCTCAGAACCAGCCCCGACGTCGGAACTCCCGTACCGGCCGTCACCAGCACCCGTCCGGCACCCGGTATCTGATTGACCGCCAGCCCCCTGACCTGCCGGACCGCTTCCGCTATCCCGTTCATCCCGTGCAGATACGCCTCCCCCAGCTGTCCCCCGTGCGTGTTCAGCGGCAACGCGTCCGCCGCCACAAAATCCGCCGCCTCCCCCGGCCCGCAGAACCCGAACTCCTCCAGCTGCATCAGCACGAACGGGGTGAAGTGGTCGTACAGGATCGCCACATCGATCTCGGCCGGAGTGAGCCCGGACGTCCGCCAGAGCTGCCGCGCGACCACCCCCATCTCGGGCAGCCCGGTCAGACCGTCCCGGTAGAAACTCGTCATCCCCTCCTGTCTGCGGCCCGCCCCCTGTGCGGCCGCGGTGATCACGGCGGGCGGGCGGCGCAGATCCCGCGCCCGCTCGGCCGTCGTGACGACGATCGCCTGACCGCCGTCCGTCTCCTGGCAGCAGTCCAGGAGTCGCAGCGGCTCCACGATCCACCGCGAGGCGGCGTGGTCGGCCAGCGTGATCGGCCTGCCGTAGAAGTACGCCGCCGGATTGGTCGCCGCATGCCTCCGGTCGACGACGGCCACGTGCCCGAACGCCTCCGGCGTCAGTCCGTACGCGTGCAGATAGCGCTGGGCGGCCATGGCGACCCAGGAGGCCGGAGTGAGCAGCCCGAACGGCAGCGACCAGCCGAGCGCCGCCCCCTCGGCGGACGGCTCCCGGTGCTGCACCCCGGACCCGAACCGCCGCCCCGAACGCTCGTTGAACGCCCGGTAGCAGACGACCACTTCCGCCACCCCCGAGGCCACCGCCAGCGCGGCCTGCTGGACGGTCGCGCACGCGGCACCGCCGCCGTAGTGGATCCGCGAGAAGAACGACAGCTCGCCGATGCCGGCCGCCTGCGCCACGGTGATCTCGGGGCTGGTGTCCATGGTGAACGTGACCATGCCGTCGACGTCGTCGGGGGTGAGCCCGGCGTCGTCGAGCGCGGCGCGCACCGCCTCCACCGCGAGCTTCAGCTCGCTGCGGCCCGAGTCCTTGGAGAACTCGGTCGCCCCTATCCCGACGATCGCCGCCTTCCCACCGAGCGAGTCGGCCCGCCGGACGCTCATACCGCCACCTCCCCGGCACCGCTCGCCCCGGCCCGGGGGAGTGCGACCGTCACGGTCCCGGTGACGTGGTGGCCCAGCCCGTTCGCCCCCACCACCCGCACCTCGGCCGTGTCCGCCTCCACTGCGGTGACCGTGCCCGTCAAGGTCATCGTGTCGCCGGGATGGTTGGGCGCCCCCAGCCGTATGCGCACCGAGCTCAGCCGTGACTCGGGACCGAAGTGGTCGGTGATGTAACGCCCGACCAGGCCGTTGGTGGTCAGGATGTTCATGAAGATGTCCGGGGACCCCTTCTCCTGGGCGAGCACCGCGTCGTGGTGCACGTCCTGGTAGTCGCGGGAGGCCACGGCCCCGGCGACTATCAGCGTCCGGGTGACCGGGATCTCCAGCGGTGGCAACTCATCGCCCACCTTCATGCCACGCCCTCCTCTCCGCCCCGCCCGTCCTGCCCGTCCTGTTCATCCTGTTCGTTCAAGGCGCCCACCTCTCCGTTCGGGCCACCCGGTGCGCCCTCTCCGTCGACGATCAACGCGCCCAGCTCCTCCAGCAGTTCGGCGCCGCACCCCAGGTAGGCGTCGATCTGGCGTCCCCAGAGGAAGTGCCGGTGCACCGGGTGCTCCAGGTCGGCACCGAGTCCGCCGTGCAGATGCTGGCCCGTGTGGACGACCCTTCTGCCCGCCTCGGACGCCCACCAGGCCGCCGTCAGCGCGTGCGTGCGGTACGCCAGCGCCCGGTCGCGCCGCCAGGCCGCCTCGTACGAGGTCACCCGTATCGCCTCGGTCTCCATGTACGCGTCGGCCGCCCGCAGCAGGACCGCCTGGTTGGTCGAGAGCGGCCGCCCGAACTGCTCACGGGTGCCGGTGTGCTCCACGGCCCGGGCCAGCGACCCCGCGCACACCCCCGTCTGCAGTCCGGCGAAGGCGGTACGGGCGGTCGCCAGCACGTCCTCGTACGCGCCCGGTCCGGGCCCGCCGACCCGTTCGCCCCGCGCACCCGAGAGCGTGAGCCGCCCGGCCGACCAGGGCGCGGTCGTCTCGACCGGCTCCGTCCGCGTCCCAGGTGCCCCCGTCCGTATCCACCACAGCGCCCGGTCCGCGTCCGCTACCAGGACGTGGGTGGCATCCCGCAGCCAGGGGACCACCGGCACCACTCCGGTCAGCTCCCCTGTCGGCCCCCCGTCCGCCGAGGCTCGTACTCCGCCGTGCGCGGGGAAAGCACCGGTCGCCACCGCGGTGCCATCCCTCAGGGCCGGGAGCAGCCGGTCGCGTTGTTCCCCTGAGCCGTGGGCGGCCAGCGCCAGGACTCCGTAGACACAGCTCGCCGCGAACGGCACCTGGGCGGTGGTCCGGCCCTGCTCCTCCAGGGCGAGGACCAGCCCGAGCAGCCCCGTCTCCTCGACCGCCGCGGGCAGCCCCGCGCCGCACAGGGCCTTCCACAGCTCGGTGTCCGTCCCCGTCCCTGCGGCGGTCAGGCGCTCATGGGTGGACAGGTCCCCGAAGATCTCCCCGGCCAGCTCACGGACGGCCGACTGCTCCTCGGTGGGGGTGAAGTCCATCAGCCACCCTCACCCCCTCGGAACACCGGCAGCTCCAACTCCTCGTCCACGCAGAGGAATTCGAGCCGCACGGGCATCCCGATCCGCACCTTGTCGTACGGGACCCCCACCACGTTGCTGATCATCCGCACGCCCTCGGCCAGCTCGATCAGCCCCACCGCGTACGGGCCCGAGCCGGCGGGATCGGCAGCGGTGCTGGCTCCTGCACCCGCACCGATGGCGTCGGACACCGCGAACCCCGGAAAGCGAGGGTGGTGCATCACCACGTACGAGAACACCGTCCCGGCGCCGCTCGCCTCCACCGTGTCCCACTCGGCCGCCCCGCACCCGTTGCACCCCGGCAGCCAGGGGAAGCGCAGCTCACCGCACTCGGTGCAGCGCTGGATCAGCAGCTTGTGCGCGGAGACTCCGTCCCAGAACCCGGCGTTGTCCCGGTTGACGACCGGTCTCGGGCGCTGCCCCTTGGGTTTGCGGCGCGCCGGGGCGTACTTGAGGATCCGGAAGCGGTGCGTGCCCGCGAGCTCGCCGTTCGCCCGCACGTCCATCCGCGTGGTGATGAAGTAGCCCGTCCCCAGCTTGGTGGTCTTCCGCTCCGAGACCGTCTCGATCACCGCGTCATAGGTGATCCGGTCGCCCGGGCGCAGCTCCCGTACGTACTCCTGCTCGCAGTCGGTCGCGACCACAGAGGTGAAACCGGCGCCGTCGAGCAGCGCGAATAGTTCGTCGTGGGCTCCCGAGCGGTCCGTGTGCCCCGAGAGGCCGCCCATCGTCCAGGCCTGGAGCATGGTCGGCGGCGCGATCGCGCCCGGCCCCCGGTAGGCCGGGTTGGTGTCGCCCATCGCCTCGCACCAGTGCCTGATCATCGGCTCGTTGACCAGGTCCTTGCCGACGCCCTCGCTCGCCGCCGACTTCCCCTCGTACGCCTTCAGCCGCCCGTACAGCCCGCCCGGGTCCGTGCGCGCGGGCCGCCCCTCCCCGCGCACGTCCCGCCCCTCCGGACCCGTAGACCGAGCCTCCGGACCTGTAGGTCGTCCCTCCAAGCTCGCAGACCCCTCCAAGCTCGCAGACCGCCCCTCCGGGCGCGCGGACACGTTCTCGTTCACCTACCTCCGCCCCCTCTTCATCCCGAGCCGCATCGTCGCGACGATCTCCCGCTGCACCTCGCTCACCCCGCCCCCGAACGTGTTGATCTGTGCCGCCCTGTTCATCCGCTCCAGCTCCCCGTCCCCCACGGCGCCCGGCGAACCTCGCCGCACCAGCGCCGCTTCCCCCGTGATCTCCTGGCACATTCGATACACCTCGACGGCCGATTCGGTTCCCATGAACTTCACGCCGCTCGCGTCGCCGGGGGCCAGCGAACCCGCCCCCACAGCCCCCACCAAACGCCAGTTGAGCAGGCGATTCGCCGCCAACCGGGCATGCGTTTCGGCGACCTTGGAACGCACCCACGGCTCGTCAACCCTGCGCCGCCCACTCACTGGATCGGGGGTACGGGCGCGAGCGAGCGCCGCCTCGTAGAAATCCTCGGCCTGCATGCCGATCGCTGCGAGCGCGACCCGTTCGTGGTTGAGCTGATTGGTGATCAGCCCCCAGCCGCCGTTCTCCTCGCCGACCAGGTTCCCGGCCGGAACGCGGATCCCGTCGTAGTACGTGGCCGTCGTGGTCAGGCCGCCCACGGTGCGGATCGGCGTCCACGAGAAGCCCGGCGCGTCGGTCGGGACCAGGATGATCGAGATGCCCCGGTGCTTGGGCGCCGACGGGTCCGTTCGGCAGGCGAGCCAGATCCAGTCGGCGTTCTGGGCGTTGGAGGTGAAGATCTTCTGGCCGTCGATCAGCCAGTCCCCGCCGTCCCGTACGGCCCGGGTCCGCAGCGAGGCGAGGTCGGTCCCGGCCTCCGGCTCGGTGTAGCCGATGGCGAAGACGAGGTCGCCGGCCAGGATCCGGGGCAGGAAGTACGTCTTCTGCTCCTCGGTCCCGTACCGCATCAGGGTCGGCCCGACCGTGTTCAGCGTGACCATCGAGACGGGGGCGCCCGCGCGGTACGCCTCGTCGAAGAAGACGAACTGCTCATCGGGGCCGCGCCCCTGGCCGCCGTACTCGACGGGCCAGCCGAGTCCCAGCATCCCGTCCGCGCCGATGCGCCGGAGCAGAGCGCGCTGCGCCGCCGGATCGCCGCCCTCCGGATCGCCACCCGGCGCGGCGCCCGCACCGTCCGGCATCAAGGCACGGAAGTACGAGCGGAGTTCGGCGCGCAGGCGCTGCTGGCGTTCGGTCGGGGCGAGGTGCACGGCGGCGGCCTCCGGAGTCCGGACGTACGCTTACGGGTCGGGGTTTCTGACTGTCCGTCAGATATGGTCGCTCTGTCAATGCTCATGCCGGTCCGGTGCCAGTGCCGATGCCCATACCGGTGCCGATGCCGCCGCCTGTGTCTCTGCCTGCACCTGCGCCCGCGCCCACACCCCTGCCGCGCGGCGCCATCCGGACACGCAACAGCCCGGGTGGCCACGCCGCAGCGCCGCCACCCGGGCAGTCGTTCACCCCACTGACCCCGACCCCGAGGGGCCCCGGCTCACCAGAGGTTGGTGAAGTTGACCGACACGTTGTCCTGACGGATCGCCGTGAAGGCGGAGCCGTTCACCTGGGCGGTGTTGCTCTGGTTCGAGGCGCCCGACCCCACCGCCTGCTGCTGCGTGGTGGACGAGTTCCCGTTGTTGTCGTGCCCGACACCGCTCCCGCTGACGGTCGCCACTGCCGCGTTCGATCCGTGGTCCGCGAAGGAGCCGTTGTCCGCGGCGGCCACCCCCGTGAAGAGCCCCACTGCGAGAGGCAGGGCGGCGACGGCGGCGATGACGCGGGCGGTACGGATGCTTGCCATGTCTATTCCTCCAGGAACCAGAAGTACGGCTTGCTCCAGGGAAGTTGGCCAACCGCCCCGGGCGCTGTTGCGACGTCGCGAGATCAGAGTTGCCCACCGAATCCCCGGCGAACCAGCCCAGTCGGCGCGTTTCGCTCGCAAGCGTGAGGACATGTCGATAAACCACCAACACGCCTCCAAAACCCCAGAGCCCCCCTGCCGACTCAGGCGCACCGCGCCACACACCAGCCCCCAGGGGTGAAGAAGCGTTTCAGCGCACTTTCGGCCAATCTTCCGCGCCACTCTGCTGTCACCGGGGCGACGGGCGTCCGTACCTCGCCTGCCACACACCCACCTCCCGTCCCGCCCTAGCCTGTATTCGCCCGGCCCAGGCCCCCGGATCGGCTCAGCCCGCACCCCGTATCCACCCGGTCGCGTCCCACCCACGGACGCTCCCCGCCCCCCTTGGAACCCGAACCGATTCCCGCTTCCCTTTTTCGAACACTCGTACGAACATGGAAGACATGGCCACCATCGACCGGCATGCCTCCACCCTGGCCCTCGCCCACGCTCTCTCCGTCGCCGAGCGCGGGCTCCCCGTCATTCCGCTGTCCCGTTCGAAGCTCCCCGCGCTCCGCTCACCGCACCACGACGAGCCGCAGCCCGCCCTCTGCCGGGGCGAGTGCGGGCTGCCGGGGCACGGGGTGCACGACGCGACCACGGACCCCGCGGCCGTACGCGCGCTGTTCGCGGCCGCGCCCTGGGCCACCGGATACGGCATCGCCTGCGGGCGGCCGCCGCATCACCTCATCGGGATCGATCTGGACACGATGAAGCCGGTCCACGCGGAGCAGGGTGCGGCCGATTCGGTGGGAGCGGCGACGGGCTCGGCTCCGGGGCCGACTGCGGGGTCTGTGGCGGATTCGCCGACGGGGACGGCGGCAGGGTCGTCGGTCCCGCCCCAGCGCGATCCGGGGGCGGTGCGTCCGTCGCCGCCGTCGCCCTTCATGCCGCTCGCCGCCGACCCGCCGCCCGAGTCCGTGGCGGCCCTCCAACACCTGGCGCTGCGGCACCTGTTCACGATCCCGGAGACCGTCGTGGTGATCACACCGAGCGGCGGGCGACACATCTGGCTGACCGGTCCGCCCGACCGGGTCGTCCCCAACTCCGCGAGCCGACTCGCGCCCGGTATCGACGTCCGGGGCGCGGGCGGCTATCTGGTCGGCCCCGGCTCGCTGACCAGCAACGGCGTCTACCGCCTCGCCCCGGGCACGGCCCATCTGGCCCCCGCTCCCTGCCCCGACGCGCTTCTCGATCTGCTCACGCCCCCGGCGCGCGCCCACCACCCCCGGGCGTACGGCACGGAACGGGGCCATGGCCTGGTGCAGTTCGTCCTCGCCGCTCACGCGGGCCAGCGCAACACGCGCCTCTTCTGGGCCGCCTGCCGCGCCTACGAGAACGGCATCGGCGACTCCCTGGCCGACCGCCTCACCGCCGCCGCAGTCCACACCGGCCTCACCGAGCGGGAGGCACGGGCGACGATCGCGTCGGCGGCGCGGCTGACGGCGGCGTACTGAGGGGCGGTCGCGGACGCAGGATTACGAAACGAAGGCGTACGCAGGAGTGCGGGTGTCGCACAAGTACGCACGCGTGTAAGGGGCGCCGCCCCATGGCCAACGCCCCCTACACGCCTACACCTCCCGCCGCACCACCGCCCACGCCGCGATCGCCACCGCCGCGCTCGCCCGGGCCCTCCTCACCCTGTCCGCCGCACTCGCCGCCGCGCCGCGGGCCGCATCTGATCCCGTACGGGCCGGGCGCCTCGACGCAGAGACTCGACGTAGAGAGGCGCCCCGGATCAAAACCCCTGATCGAAACCCCGGATCAAAAAAGAGGTGCCCCGGATTTCCGGGGCACCTCTTTTTCACAGGCCGTACGGCCCATACACGCGGTGGGTGTGGGATTTGAACCCACGGTGACTCGCGCCACGACGGTTTTCAAGACCGTTCCCTTAGGCCGCTCGGGCAACCCACCCTTGCCCCGGGCCGACCGGCAGTGGGGCGGCTACAGCCTAGCGGAGGGGCCATCGTGGTGCGGAGGCCCGGCCGGGGGACGGCCGGGCTCCCGTGGCAGTTGCCGAGGCTGCTCGGGCAGTTGCCGCGTCGGTGGTGGTCAGCTGTCGCCCATGCGCTCGCCCAGGGTGACCGTGACCGTCGCCTCCTTGCCGTCGCGCTTGTACGTGAGCTGGACCTGGTCGCCCGGCTTGTGCGTCCAGATCTCGCTGATCAGGGTCGGGCCGCTGTCGATCACCGTGTCGCCGAACTTGGTGATGACGTCGCCGGGCTTGAGGCCCGCCTTGTCCGCCGGGCCGCCGGTCACCACGGCTGCGGCGCCGCCGGACGCCTGCGGGGAGATCTTGGCGCCCTGGCCCTTCTCGTCCATGGCGACAGTCGCGCCGATCACCGGGTAGACCGGCTTGCCGGTCTTGATGAGCTGCTCCGCCACGTTCTTCGCCTGGTTGACCGGGATCGCGAAGCCCAGGCCGATCGAGCCCGCCTGCGACTGGCCGAAGCCGCCGCTGCCGGCCGACTGGATGGCCGAGTTGATGCCGATGACCGCGCCGCGCGAATCGAGCAGCGGGCCGCCCGAGTTGCCCGGGTTGATGGAGGCGTCGGTCTGGAGGGCGCTCATGTACGACGCCTTGGAGTTGGCGCCGTCGCTGGACGACACCGGGCGGTTCTTGGCGCTGATGATGCCCGTGGTGACGGTGTTGGAGAGGCCGAAGGGCGCGCCGATCGCGATGGTCGAGTCGCCGACGGCGACCTGGTCCGAGTTGCCGAGGGCGAGCGGGATCAGGTTGGACGGGGCGTTCTTGAGCTTGATGACGGCCACGTCGTAGCCCTGAGCCCGGCCGACCACCTCGGCGTCGTACTTCTTGCCGTTGGAGAACGTCGCCGTCACCTTGCCGCTGTTGGCGGCGGAGGCCACCACGTGGTTGTTGGTGACGATGTGGCCCTCCCGGTCGTACACGAAGCCGGTACCGGTGCCGCCCTCGCCGTCGCCGCCCTGCGCCTCGATCGTCACGACGCTCGGCAGCGCCTTCGCGGCGACCGCCGCGACCGTGCCCGGGTCGCGCTTGAAGTCCTTCGGGGTGTCGGACGCCGAGACCGTGGTCGAGCCGCCGGAGCCGTCCTCGCGGTCCGCCGCCCAGTAGCCGATGGCACCGCCGACGCCGCCCGCGACCAGCGCGGCCGCCAGGACGGCCGCGACCAGGCCGCCCCGGCGGGGGCGCGGGCCCTGCGGCTCGGGCACGGGCGCGCCCCAGACCGGGCCGCCGCCTCCGCCGCCGTACGCGGGCAGCGCGGGCGGGGGCGTCGGCCACCCGCCGCCGGCCGCCTGCGGGTGCGTGGCGGGCGCCCCGCCGTACGGCTCGGCCGGCACCGGGCCGGGCAACTGCGCGGTGACCGGCTCGTGCGCGGACTCCTGCGCGGAGACCGGCTGCTGTACGAGGGTCGCTTCCTGTACGGAGGTCGCTTCCTGTCCGCTCGCCGCCTCCGGCGCGGCCGTCGCGTGCGTGGCCGCGGTCTCGGCGTACGTGGCGGCGGACTCCGGCGTCGCGTGCGTGGCCGCAGGCCCGGCTACCGTGGACGGAGCCACCGGCTCCGCCTGCGGGGCGGCGGGCTCAGCCGCAGGGGACGGCGCCGCAGCCTCCTCGGACGTCACGGGAGGGGCGGGAGGCGCGGGCGGTGCTGACGACGGGGCAGGCGGGACGGCCGGGGCCGCGGTGCCCTCGTTCTCGGTGCTCACAGCTCTCTCTCCTCGGTTCCACTCAGTCTCGGGGTCGGCATGTTTCGGCTGGGGGACGCGACACCGACCATGGTGCGCCAGGGGTCCGACAATCGCGTATCGCACGGTGCGGACGTGTGCACATGTCAGCGCTCAGCTTTTCCCACAAGCTGTCGGGCCACTGTAAGCAGGAGCTGTGTATTCGTGCTCCCGTCCACAGGACGCCGATCACAGGGCGCCGGTCAGGGGGACCGCCCGTCGGCCACCGGACAGCGCACCCGGCCCGGGGCGCCCGCCGCAAGCCGCCCCTCACCCCCGTCGCAGTGGCACGATGACGCGGTGACCCAAGCACGGCAGCACGACAGTCATACGCCCCACCGGGCCTCCATCCAGGTGGTCGCCCACCGCGGCGCCTCCGAGGACGCGCCCGAGCACACCCTCGCCGCGTACGTGAAGGCCATCGAGGACGGTGCGGACGCCCTTGAGTGCGACGTCCGGCTCACCGCCGACGGCCATCTCGTCTGCGTCCACGACCGCCGCGTCAACCGGACCTCCAACGGCCGCGGCGCCGTCTCCGCCCTGGAGCTCTCCGAGCTCTCGGCGCTCGACTTCGGCTCCTGGAAGGACAGCGAGGAGAGCCCGGACTGGGGCGACCCGTCCTTCACCTCCGTCCTCACCCTCGAACGGCTCCTGGAACTCGTCGCCGACGCGGGCCGCCGCATCGAGCTGGCCATCGAGACCAAGCACCCCACCCGCTGGGCCGGGCAGGTCGAGGACCGGCTGCTGCACCTGCTCAAGCGCTTCGGAATGGCCGAACCGCCGCCGGTCGGCGAGACCTCGCCCGTACGCATCATGAGCTTCTCCGCCCGCTCCCTGCACCGCGTCGCGGCGGCAGCGCCGGACATCCCGACCGTCTACCTGATGCAGTTCCTGTCGCCCCGGCTGCGCGACGGGCGGCTGCCCGCGGGGGCGCGGATCGCGGGCCCCGGCATGCGGATCGTCCGCAATCACCCCGGCTACATCGACCGGTTGCACGCGGCGGGCCACCAGGTCCACGTCTGGACGGTGAACGAGCCGGAGGACGTCGAACTGTGCGTGCGCCTCGGGGTCGAGGCCATCATCACCAACCGTCCGAAGCAGGTCCTCCACCAGCTGGGACGCATCTGAGGCAGCTGCGCGGGGCATCCTCGGGGCCTCTCGGAGCGCTGTACGAGGGCCGCAGGAGCGCCGCTTCCTTTGTCGCCCTCCCCTCGCTCTGTCACCAGTAATACTGGTGACAGGGAGTGCACCGGCGCGTTCGGTCCGTATTCGATCGTTACGAGTGCGTCACCGGACGCCGGTTGGCCGGTTTCCGGTCCAGTCCATTGGGGCATCCACACCGTGGCGTGGGGTGAAGGAGGTCTCGGGGGTGGCGTTGGTGGTGGCACAGGAGGTGCCCACGTCGTCGAGCATGGCCGTGCCCCACGGCCCTGCGGGCGTGGGCAAGGCAAGACACCGGATGCGCGAGCAACTGCTCGGCAGCGGGGTGTCCGAGCCGGTCGTGGACGATGCCGTACTGGTCCTTTCCGAACTGCTCAGCAATGCCTGCCGACACGGCAGACCGCTGGGGCGCGCGGACGTGGGTGACGGAGACGTCCGGGCCGCCTGGCGCGTCGACAAGGCGGGCCGGCTGACGGTCGAAGTAACCGACGGCGGCGGCCCGACCCGGCCGATTCCGGCCACGCCGTCGGTCACCGCGCGCGGGGGCCGCGGTCTGAACATCATCAGCGCGCTCGCCCAGGACTGGGGCGTACGGGACAGCGCGGCCGGCGAGGTGACCGTCTGGGTGATCATCACCGCCGGGTACGACCGCGCCCAGGGGCGCGAGAACGGACGCGGGCCCGCGCCGGACGGCTTCGTCGCGCGCGTGGCGATGCCGGGACTGGAATTCGCGGACGCCTTCGACGACCTGGACTGAGGCCAGGGCGCCGTCGGGGGCCCGGACTGAGCCCAGAGTGCGTCACCGACCTGGGCCGAGTCCCACCGCCGGGCCGGACCTGACCGCCCGCACCGCGAGCCCAGCCGCACGGCCCACCCCCGTACGCGAACCGCACCGTACGACTTGCACCGAGCCGTACGCCGTGCGCCG
This sequence comes from Streptomyces sp. NBC_00224, assembly GCF_041435195.1. Lineage (NCBI taxonomy): Bacteria > Bacillati > Actinomycetota > Actinomycetes > Kitasatosporales > Streptomycetaceae > Streptomyces > Streptomyces sp. NBC_00224. The sequence continues at coordinate 4,883,012 of NZ_CP108106.1, read as the reverse complement.
ACCGGTACGACTAGGCTCGCGCCCGACACAGCGACACCGCACCACCGCAGCCGGGAGAGAGCCACACCATGGCCAAGAAGCGCCCCCAGACGAAGGCCGCCGCGCCGCAGCTCAAGGACGGGGAGGTCCCGGTCGTCGGGGCCCGCGAGCCCTGCCCGTGCGGCTCCGGCCGCCGCTACAAGGCCTGTCACGGCCGGGCCGCCTCGCACGCCGTGACCGAGCTGGTCCAGCGCCCGTTCGAGGGCCTGGCGGGCGAGGGCGACTGGGTCGCGCTGCGCGAGCTGGTCCCCGCCGCGACCGTCGAACTCACCCTCAAGGACGGGCTGCCCGAGGGCGTGCCGTCCGTGACGCTCGCGACCGTCCTGCCGATGGCGTGGCCCGCGCTGCGCCGCGACGACGGCTCGGTGCTGCTCGGCCTGCAGAACGACACGCCCTCCGGCGACATCAGCCGCGACCTGGCGGACACGCTCACGCGCGCGTTGACGACGGAGCCGGGTACGCCGGTCGCCGCCCAGCGCGTCGACCCTCAGGGCCCGCGGCTCCAGGACCTGCTGGACCCGGCCGCCGCGTTCGAGCCCGCCGTGCACAGCGGGTTCGAGTTCTGGGTGCCGGACGCGGAGAACGCCACCCCCGAGGTGACCGCCTCCCTGGAGCGCGCCAACGCGGCCGCGATCCCGACCGTACGGCTCAAGTCGGTCGACTCCTCCTACTGGTGCGAGACGCCCGAGAAGAACCACCTCCGGTGGGTCATGCCGCACGCCGAGGAGCGCCTTCTGGACGCGCTCGCCCGGCTGCACGCGGCCGGCACCTCCTCGCTCGGCGAGGGCACCCGGCTCGTCGGCTCGTTCCGGGCGCACGGTCTGACCGTTCCGGTCTGGGACCTGCCGAGCTCGATGACGGCCGAGGAGTGCGAGAAGCCCGCCGCCGCGTTCGCGGAGCGGCTGACGGCGGCGCTGGCGGACGAGTCGCCGCTCACGCCGGAGGAGCGCAGGGCGCGCGGCGGCCTCACCAACCGCCAGGTGACGTTGAGCTGAGCGTGACCATTCCTGTCACGGGACAGGTGACCCGCGTCACAACTCCCGGTAGTCGCAGATAAATCGGTGTCCGAATAACCGAGATCGAATTTGCGAATGACAGATCTCTTGTTACCGTTCTAAGAGCCCGGTCGCTGGTGCATCCCCCGTCGCCAGCGACCGGGCCCTTCCATTTCCTCTTCCGGTTCGCCGCACGCGCCCACGTGGCCGCTTCCCGCTCAACGAGCCGCGTCCGCCGCCGAGTTGAGCGCCGCGCCGTCGGCCGCATTGGACCCGGAACGCAGCAGCAGAGGCGCTTCCTCGCCCGTTCCGGCAAACTCCGCGACCGCCGAGTACGCGCCAGGTTTTCCCTTCGAAGGCTCTCTCGGGGTCTCGCACACTCCCGGTTGATCTCCCGCACCGACGGCGCAGTTCGTCTGCACGGTGTGGCCGCCCGGCCCCATCAGGGTGAGCACCGAGCGCAACCGTCCGCCCGTGGCATTGCGGTAGTACGTGCGCGCCCAGGCATCGCGGCCCTCGGTCAGCACACAGGTCTGCGCCTCGACGCCGTCGGGCGAGACGAGTTCGGGTCCGCAGTGGGCGGCCGGCTCGGCGGACGCACCACCCACGCGCGCGTGGGGAGCCTGCTTCGCGTCGTCCGGTTCGGAGCCGGAGCCGCCGGACCGAGCGGAATCGCGCCCACCGGAAGCGGGCCCACCGGATTCAGTCCCTACGGACTCGGGTCCCACGGAGTCGGCCGACCCGGAGCCCGCCGCCTCGGCACGGGTGGAGTCGGCCCGGGCGGGATCGCCACCCGATGACTCGGCCCCCGTCGGATCCGGCTCTTCGGCCGGTCCGGCCGAAGCCGCCAGCGGCAGCAGCACCGCGAACACCACCACGGCCCCGATACCGATCATGCGGAGGTTCACGGCGGCCCACCCATCCCATGGAATTCCTGCGGTGGGCCGAAGATAGCGACGGAAACCGGGCGCCCGGTGATCCGCGCGCCCGTTTCCCGTACAAGTGGGGTGCTCCTACACCCGAACGAGTGACACCGCGCTCCGGTGGGAACTCGGCGCGGGTCCCGTTCGCTGACCCGGTACGCAGACTGGGCCGACCGGGTCGCCGGCTCAGTACGCGAGCCGGGACCCGCCGTCCGGTGCACTGGTCGACGCCGCGACCAGCGCGTCCACCACCGCCTCCACATCCGGCAGCCAGGGCCTGGCCGACCCCGGCAGTGGAGCCCGCTCCCAGCGCACCTGCCCCTTGCCCGTCTCGGACGGGGGCAGCACCAGATATCCGCCCTCTCCGTGGAAGCGGAGCGAACTCGGCACCCAGTCCTTGGAGTAGAGGAGGTCACCCAGACGTTCCATCGAGTAAGGAGCCACCAGCAGCGACCACCGGGTGGGCGTCGCCACCACCGGGCCGAGCCGGATACCCATCTCGTCGAGGACCGTGAGCGCCCGCGCCCCGGCGACAGCCGGGAGGCTCACCGCGCACGGCGCCCTGTCGCCCGTCGCGAGGAGCACGGGCGCGGCCGGGCGGTTGGTCCACCACCAGCGCACCAGGCGTTCGTCGGTCGAGGCCGCGAGGAGCCCCGGGTCGAAGGGGTGCGCCCCCGGGACGGCGCAATCGGGGTCGGGACAGGCACAGCCGCGGCCCCGGTCACCGCGGCCGCCGGCCGCCTTGAGTCCCACACCTGGGAGTACGGGCCATTTCCACTCGGTCGCGCAGGTCAGCGCGGCGCCAAGCTGAGCAGCCCTTTCACTGCGCCGGAACCGGAGCCTGCGTCGCCTTCCGAGGATCTCGCGCATGAGCGCTCGTTCCTTTCCGTTGAACGCCGAGGTCCACATCACACCATGTGTGCATCACTTCACTGCGCGTACATGCTCTGTGAGCTCTGCGAGCCTGCGGTACGGGTAACCCGTCAGGACCGAACGTGGGCTGTGACCATTAAAAGCATGGCGAGGGGTGGCGCGCGCCTGGCGCTTGCCGTCCCTTGTGCAAAAACCCCGCCACTCGGGGATGGGGCGCGGCCGTCGGCTCCTAAGACGCCGTGGCCCGCCGCCGGGTTCCGGGACATCGTCAACTGCCCCTGGCCATCACCGAGTACGTACCCAACCCGCTCGATATGACGCGCTCTTGAACGCCCTCAGTCGACCCCAGAGATGGGCCATAGGGGGCAATTTTCCGCCAAGTTGAACACTCCCCGGACACCAACAATCCCGCTATGACAATGCTGGACATCCCCTTACTTGTACGTGTACATCTGGATGCATTGATGGCGGCGCAGATTGACATGGGGGTTTGCGATGCTATTGCGCGGAATCGACTGGCCGGAAAGCCGACTGCCATGAGCGCCCCACACCTGCCGAAAGTGGCTGGAATCGATCCAGCCGTCCCGCCCGCCGCGCACACTTCTGCGCCTCTGCCCACATCCACCCCCGACTCCCCCGCAGGCCCCTGCGCGGTGATCCAGGACCGGCTCGCCAGTTGGGTCTCCGACCTCACCACGCTGCACGAACTCACCGAGCGCCTCTCCCGCACCTCCGTGCTCGACGACGCCCTCAACGAGCTGCTGCGGGCCGGTGCCGCGCTGGTCGGCGCCCGGCGCGGTCTGGTCGTCCTGGAGCCCGCCGACGGTCTGGGCCCCGCCGTCACCACCGGCCTCGGCCTCGCCCACGCCGACCTGGGCCACATCGAGACGGTCCCGCGCAGCGCCACCCCGTACGGCAGGATCCTCGACGGCCTCCCCGACGCCGACGGCGGATCGGATCTGGTCGGAGAGGTGGGCAGCGGCCCCGGCCCCGACCCGCGCCACCGCGAGGTGGCCGCCCGGCTCGGCTACGCCGCCAGCTACGCGCTGCCCCTCACCACCGACACGGGCGACCGCCTGGGCGCGGCGGTCTGGCTCTACGACGAACCCGCCGAGCCGCCCGAGCGCCGCCGCCACCTCGTCGGGCTCTATCTGCGGCAGGCCGCCGAGCACGTGGCCCGGCTCGTCGAGCTGGACCGCGCGCGGACGCGGCTCGCCACCGTCACCGAGGAGCTGCTGCCCAGCAGACTGCCCCGGGTGGCGCGGGTGCAGCTCGCCGCCCGCCACCGCACCGGGCCGCGCGGCGGCGGCGACTGGTACGACGCACTGCCGCTGCCCGAGGGCGCGCTCGGTCTCGCGGTCGGCTCCGTCACCGGGTCCGGGCCGAGCGCCGTCGCCGCGATGGGCCGGCTGCGGGCCAGCCTGCGGGCGTATGCGGTGATGGAGGGCGAGGACCCGGTCGCCGTCCTCTCCGACCTCGAACTGCTGCTGCGGCTGACCGAGCCGGCCCGCTCGGCGACCGCGCTCTTCGCGTACTGCGAGCCCGCGCGCGGCAAGATCGTCCTCGCCGGGGCCGGGCACGCGCCGCCGCTGATCGTCGGCGAGCGCCGCACCGAGTACGTGGAGACCTCGCTCTCCGCGCCGCTGGGGATGCTCGCGTGCTGGGAGGCGCCCAGCGTGGAGATCCAGCCCGCGGCCGGAGAAACGGTGCTGCTGTACACCGACGGGCTGCTCCACCGCACCGGTGACCCGATGGACCGGGCCTTCGCCCGCCTCCACGCGGCGGCCGCGAGCGTCCCCCGGGCGGCCCGCGACGACCCGGGCGCGATCGCCGACCACGTCCTGCGGACCGTGCTGCCGGACGGGCTCGACGCGTCGGACGGCGTCGAGGACGTGGTGCTGCTGGCGGCCCGCTTCGCGTAGCGGATCGGGCGGCTCCGCGGGCCGGGAACGGGGATCGGCGCAGGTCACGGACGGCCGCGGCGCCGGTAGCGGTCGCCTACGGGGTGTGACAGGCCCTACGGCCCTGGACCCTTTTCCACCCGCCCGTACGATGGACGGAGGTCCAATGTCGTACTAAGTGGAGGCAGACCGTGGCCGAGCAGCTCACCCCGGAGACCCCGGACGAGTCGGAAGAGCAGCCGATCAAGCAGCGCAAGAACGGCCTGTACCCGGGCGTGTCCGACGAGCTGGCCGAGAACATGAAGTCCGGCTGGGCCGACACCGAGCTGCACGGCCTTGAGCCAATCGCCCAGGCCGCGCACACCGCCGACCGCCGCGCCGCGCTGTCCAAGCGCTTCCCCGGCGAGCGCCTGGTGATCCCCGCGGGCAACCTGAAGACCCGCTCGAACGACACCGAGTACAGCTTCCGCGCCTCCACCGAGTACGCGTACCTGACCGGCGACCAGACCCAGGACGGCGTGCTCGTCCTGGAGCCCAAGGGCGACGGGCACGAGGCGACGCTCTACCTGCTGCCGCGCTCCGACCGGGAGAACGGCGAGTTCTGGCTGGACGGCCAGGGCGAGCTGTGGGTCGGCCGGCGCCACTCGCTGGGCGAGGCCGAGCAGCTCCTCGGGATCCCGGCCAAGGACGTCCGCGAGCTGGCCGCCGCGCTCAAGGAGGCCACTGGTCCGGTCCGCAACGTGCGCGGTCACGACGCCGGCATCGAGGCGGCGCTCACCGACAAGGTCACCGCCGAGCGCGACGAGGAGCTGCGGGAGTTCCTGTCCGAGGCGCGCCTGGTCAAGGACGCCTTCGAGGTCTCCGAGCTGCGCAAGGCCTGCGACGCCACCGCGCGCGGCTTCGAGGACGTCGTCAAGGTGCTCGACAAGGCCGAGGCGACCAGCGAGCGCTACATCGAAGGAACGTTCTTCCTGCGGGCTCGCGTCGAGGGCAACGACATCGGCTACGGCTCGATCTGCGCGGCCGGCCCGCACGCCACCACCCTGCACTGGGTGCGCAACGACGGCGCCGTGCGCCCGGGTGAGCTGCTCCTGCTCGACGCCGGCGTCGAGACCAACGAGCTGTACACCGCGGACATCACGCGCACGCTGCCGATCAACGGCACGTTCTCGCCGCTCCAGCGGAAGATCTACGACGCGGTGTACGAGGCCCAGGAGGCCGGTATCGCCGCGGTCAAGCCCGGCGCCCCGTACCGCGCCTTCCACGACGCCGCCCAGCGCGTCCTCGCCGAGAAGCTCGTCGAGTGGGGCCTGTGCGGCGACCTGGACGTGGCGAAGGTCCTGGAGCTCGGCCTCCAGCGCCGCTGGACCCTGCACGGCACCGGCCACATGCTCGGCATGGACGTCCACGACTGCGCCGCCGCGCGCACCGAGACGTACGTCGCGGGCGACCTGGAGCCGGGCATGTGCCTGACCGTCGAGCCGGGTCTGTACTTCCAGGCCGACGACCTGACCGTGCCCGAGGAGTACCGGGGCATCGGCATCCGGATCGAGGACGACATCCTGGTGACCGAGGACGGCAACGAGAACCTGTCGGCCTCGCTGCCGCGCCGGGCCGACGAGGTCGAGGCGTGGATGGCGCGGGTCAAGCAGGGCTGACGCCGCCACGAGTGCCGGAGCCCGGTCGCCCCAGGGGCGGCCGGGCTCTTCTCATGCCGCCGTTCACGCCTCCGTCGTGTCCGCCCCTTCCCTCACGCGCGCGTAGGGGGACGGATGAGTAGCTCCACTCACCGCACGGGACCTTCACGAGACGTTGAGGAGGGCGCCTTCCCGCCATTTCAGGATCTTGTCGAAGCTCACCACGGCGCCTCTGCCCGGTCTGTTGCCGAAGTGGACGTGGTCGGCGAGCTGTTCGATCAGACAGAGCCCTCTGCCCTGCTCCGCCATGGCGGAGCCCAATGTGCTGTTCATCCGTGCTGCGGTGCGACGGCCTCGTCGTACGGGAAAGCCCGGCCCCGAGTCGGCGACCTCGATACGGCATTTCTCGCCATCCAGATACGCGGTCACCCGGTACGCCGCCGAGGTGCCGGAACCTTCGTCCCCACCGTGCTCGACCGCGTTCGCACACGCTTCACCGAGTGCGACCGACAGGTCGTAGGAGATGTCCGGATCGACGCCCGCGGTCTCCATGGTGCCGAGCAGTAGACGACGTGCGAGCGGAACGCTCGCGGCCTCGCGCCGCAAATGGAGTGACCACCAGATGCTCATGCTCCGGCCTCCTGGCTGCGGCTCGACATACCCCTACGTATTGCCGCAACCCTTGGTTCGTAAGCACGGACTTGACGTGATAGCGCTCATTCGGCGGATGTGTGCGCCCCTCGTACCGGTGTATGGACGCGGCGGACGGACACCCGTCCGGTTCCGGACAGTCGGGTACGGATGTGATCATCACAGGAATACGGCACCTTGTGGACCTGCCGTGTAGGACGGCCAAGGCTGGTGCGATGATGGCCCCGCCATGTCTGCCCGACACGCCCGACACACCGACGCAGGCGCCGGTCTCCGGCTGCTGAGGGCCGCGGTCTTCGCCGCGGTCTGCGTCGTGCTGTCCGCGCTCGGGCACGTCCTGGCCGCCTGTGCGACGGTCCCGTGGTGGACGCTGCTCGCCGGGTTCCTCGGGGTGTTCGCGGTCGCCGCGCCGCTCGCCGGACGGGAGCGCGCGCTGCCGTCCATCGCGGGCGCCCTGGCCGCCGGACAGCTCGGGCTGCACGCCCTGTTCGGCATCGGCCAGCACACGGCCGCCGCCTCCGGAAACGGGGCACCCGGCGACACCTCGCTGCTGCGGCTCGCCGCCAAGCTGGTCTGCGGCCCGGCCGCGTCGGCCCAGCTGACGGCCTCGGACGCGCGACGGATCGTCACCGACGCGGGCCTGCGCCCGCCCTCCGGTGCCACCTCCGCCGCACACGGCCCCACGACAAGCATGGCCGGAATGCCCGGGATGGCTGATTCCGGCTCGGCGCACAGCGCCTTGGCCGGACTGTTCCCCTCGCTCCCGATGCTCCTCGGCCATCTGCTGGCCGCGCTGCTGACCGGCTGGCTGCTGCGGCGGGGCGAGGCCGCGCTCTTCCGTCTGGTGCGGCTCTCCGCCCAGGCCGCCACCGCTGCCGCCGAAGGGGCGTGCGCTCGTTCGCTGCGCGCCGCTCTCTCGCTCGTACGGGCCCTGCGTGCCGGTCTGCCGGGGGCGCCCGGGCACGGCCCGCGCCTGCCGCTCGCCGGGCTCGCCACCCCCCTGCTGCCGGCCGGGGAAGCACTTCAGCACTCGGTGATCAGGCGCGGGCCGCCCGCCGTATACACCCTCGCAGCCTGACGCGGCCCACTCCGTAACGCCCAGACGACACCCGTCCCAGGAGTGGTCCGTGGAGTCCGCGCGCATCTGCGCTCCGGACCGTCACCACTTACCTTCCTGCTGACTGGAGTGTCTCCGCCATGAACGTTTCCCGTCGTATCGCCATCGCCGGTGCCGTCGCCGCCTCGTCCGTCCTGATGCTGGCCGGCCCGGCCCTCGCGCACGTCAGCGTGCAGCCCGAGGGCGCGGCCGCGAAGGGCGGCTACGCCGTCGTCAACTTCAAGGTGCCCAACGAGCGCGACGACGCCCAGACCGTGAAGCTTGAGGTCAGCTTCCCGGCCGACCACCCACTGGCGTCCGTGCAGCCCCAGGCCCTGCCCGGCTGGACCGTCGAGGTCACCAAGTCCAAGCTCGACAAGCCGCTGACGGTGCACGGCAAGCAGATCAACGAGGCCGTCACCAAGGTGACCTGGAGCGGTGGCAAGGTCGAGTCCGGCTACTTCCAGAAGTTCCCGCTCTCCATCGGCGCGCTGCCCACCGACACCGACAAGCTGGTCTTCAAGGCCATCCAGACGTACAGCAACGGCGAGACCGTCCGCTGGATCGAGGAGCAGAAGCAGGGCGCCGAGGAGCCGGCGAACCCGGCGCCGGTGCTCACGCTGTCCGCCGCCGCCGCTGACCACCACGGTGCTGCCGCGCCCGCGTCCGACGACAAGAAGGACGACATGGCCGGGCACGACGACAAGAAGACCGAGGCCGCCTCGGACTCCAAGGACACCGACAACACCGCGCGCGTCCTGGGCGTCGTGGGCATCGTCGTCGGCGTCGCCGGTGTGGCCTTCGGCGTGCTCGCCGGGCGCCGCCGGGCCGCGTAATCCCGCCAGGCCCTCCCCCCGACCGGAAACTTTCCCCATGCGCACCAAGTACGTGCCCGCTGCCATCGCATTCGCGGTGGCGGCGGCGCTCACCCTGACCGCGTGCGGTGGCAGCGACGACAAGGCCAAGAGCCCCGTCACCGATGTCTCCGCCGACACCAGCAACAAGGCCGGCACCGTGCTCGACCGGCCGTTCACCAAGCCGGACTTCGTCCTGACCGACACCCAGGGCAAGAAGTTCGACTTCCGTGAGCGGACCAAGGGCAGGCCGACCCTCATCTACTTCGGCTACACCCACTGCCCCGACGTGTGCCCGCTGACGATGAGCAACATCGCCGTCGCCAAGAAGCACCTGCCCAAGGCCGACCAGGACAAGCTCCAGGTCGTCTTCGTGACCACCGACCCCGAACGGGACACCCCCGAGACGCTCGGCAAGTGGCTCAAGGGGCAGGACCCGGCGTTCATCGGGCTGACCGGTGACTTCCCGACCATCCAGGCCGGGGCCCGCTCGATCGGCATCGGTATCGACCCGGCGACGAAGGACAAGAACGGGAACGTCGTGTCCATGCACGGCGCCCAGGTCATCGCCTTCTCGCCGAAGACCGACCAGGGGTACGTCCTGTACGGCGAGTCCGCCACCCCAGAGGACTACACCAAGGACCTGCCGAAGATCATTCTTGGAGAGAACCCGTGAACCGCCGCACCACCCTCGCCTCCGCCATAGCCCTGACCGCCGGGCTGGCGCTGGCGGGCTGCTCGTCCGACAGCTCCGACGGCAAGCCCGACCTGAAGATCGGCCAGGCGTTCATGCCGGAGCCGGTGAGCGCGGACATGGCCGGCGGCTTCCTGGTCGTGAAGAACGACGGCAAGACCGCGGACAAGCTGACCAAGGTCACCAGTGACGTCTCGAACGACGTCACGATGCACGCGACCAAGGACCAGAAGATGCGGGAGGTGAAGACCTTCGACATCCCGGCGGGCGGCGAGCTCGACCTCGAACGCGGTGGCAACCACATCATGTTCATGGGCCTGAAGAAGAAGCCGAAGCAGGGCGAGAAGATCGCCGTCGACCTGCACTTCGAGAAGGCCGGCACGGTCAAGGTCGAACTGCCGGTCAAGGAATCCACCTACAACCCGAAGCACCACTGAGGGATGAGGGACTGAACAGACGATGACGGCCACCGCCCCACGCTTCGGAACCGCCCTGGCCCGGCTGCTGCTCGTCGCGGCCGCCCTGCTCGGCGCGGTGTTCGCGACCGCCTCGCCCGCCTCGGCGCACGCCGCGGTCACCGCGACCAACCCGAAGGACGGGGCGGTGGTCGCCTCCGCCCCCAAGGACGTCGACCTCACCTTCTCCGAGCAGGTCGCCATGGACAACAAGTCCATCCGGGTCCTCGACCCGAACGGCAAACGCGCCGACACCGGCGAACTGCTCAACCTGTGCAGCGGCTCCATCGTGAAGTACGGAGTGAGCCTGCGCGACGGACTGCCCAAGGGCACCTACACCGTGGCCTGGCAGGCCGTCTCGGCCGACAGCCACCCGGTCGCGGGCGCCTTCACGTTCTCCATCGGCGCCCCCTCCAAGACCACCGTCTCGCTGTCGGCCCCGGATGTCGGCGGCGGTCTGGTCGGCGCGCTGTACGACACCATGCGCTACGCCGCGTACGCCGGCTTCATCCTCTTCGCCGGCGGCGGCGCCTTCATCCTGGCCTGCTGGCAGCGGGGCGCCTCGGTGCGGCCGGTGCAGCGCCTCGTCGTCGGCGGCTGGCTGACGATGACCGCGGCCACCATCGCGCTGCTGCTCCTGCGGACCCCCTACACCGGCTCCGGGCAGCTCTCGGACGCCTTCGACCTCGACGGGCTCAAGGCGGTCCTGCAGACCAAGTCGGGTGCCGCGCTCAGCTCCCGGCTGCTGCTGCTCAGCGCCGCGGCGCTGTTCATCTCCGTACTGTTCGGCGCGTACGCCAAGCGCGAGGACGAGGAGAAGAAGGACCTCACCTACGGGCTCGCCATCGGCGGCTTCGTGGTGGCCGCCGGTATAGCCGCCACCTGGGCGCTCGCCGAGCACGCCTCGACCGGCATCCAGACTGCGCTCGCGATGCCCGTCGCGGTGGTGCACCTGCTGGCCGTGGCGACCTGGCTGGGCGGGCTCGCGACCCTGCTGGTGGCGCTGCACCTGACGCCCGCGGTGGAGCGGGCCGCGGTGCGGCGGTTCTCCCGGATCGCCTTCTGGACCGTGACCGTCCTGGTGGCGACCGGCGTCTACCAGGGCTGGCGGCAGGTCGGTTCCTGGTCCGCGCTGACCGGGACCGGCTACGGGCAGCTGCTGCTCGTCAAGGCCGGGCTGATCGCGGTGCTGCTCTGCGCCGCGTACATCTCGCGCCGCTGGACCGGGCAGCTCTCCGAGCACGCGGCCCCCGAGGCCGAGGCGGCGTCCATCGTCGAGCAGAGGGCGGCCGAGCCGGAGCTCTCCGAGGAGCCGGAGCCGGTGACCGTGCCGGACGACGCCAAGAACCCGGCCGACCGCAAGCGCGCCCAGCAGCTGGCCCGCCAGCAGGCCGCCGTGACGGTCGCACGGGAGAAGCGCATCCGCGACGCCGACCCGCAGCGGTCGGGGCTGCGGCGCTCGGTGCTCACCGAGGCCGGGGTCGCGGTGGCGGTGCTCGCCGTGGCGACGCTCCTGTCGTCGACCGAGCCGGGGCGTACGCAGGAGGCGGCGGCCGCCGCCCAGTCGACCAACCAGGTGGCCGTGCCGGACCGGCCGATCAGCATCCGCATCCCCTTCGACACCGGTGGCAAGAACGGCAAGGGCACGGTCCGCCTCACCCTGGACCCGGGCCGCACCGGCGCCAACGAGATGCACGTGTGGACGGACGACGCCGCGGCCAAGCCGCTGGACGCGGCCGAGGTGAAGGTCGCGTTCACGCTGACCGCCAAGGCGATCGGCCCGCTGCCGGTGGAGCCCGAGCGCATCACCCGGGGACACTGGAGCGCGAGCGGCGTCCAGCTCCCGATGCCGGGCGAGTGGCAGGTGTCCGTGACCGTGCGGACCTCCGACATCGACCAGGTCACCGTGGACAAGAACATCAAGATCGGCTGAGTACGGACCACATGACGGACCAGATCAACAAGAGCGCCGACGACACCGGCGAGTCCCTCGACATGACCCGTCGGCGCCTGCTCGGCACGGTGGGAGCGGCGGGCGCGGCCGGTGTCGCGCTGGGCGCGACGGGCGGCGCGCTCGTCCACGCCGCCGTCGCGTCGGACGGGTCGGGGGCCACCGAGCTGTCCTCGGTCGGCTCCACCGAGGTCCTGTTTCACGTGAAACACCAAGCGGGGATCTCCACTCCGGTTCAGGCCTGCGGCCATCTGGTCGCCTTCGACCTTGCGCCCGGCGCCGGGCGCAAGGAGGCGGCGGCGCTGCTGCGGCGCTGGTCGGCGACGGCGAAGGCGCTGATGGCGGGCGAGCCGGGGGGCGCGGACACCGGGGTCGCGCTGGACGCGGGCCCGTCCTCGCTCACCGTCACCTTCGGCTTCGGCCGCACCTTCTTCGACCGTACGGGCCTGGTGGCGCAGCGACCGGCCGAACTGGACCCGCTGCCGGACTTCTCCTCGGACCGGCTGGACGCCAAGCGCTCCAACGGCGACCTGTGGGTGCAGATCGGCGCGGACGACGCCCTGGTGGCCTTCCACGCGCTGCGCGCGCTCCAGAAGGACGCGGGCGCGGCGGCCCGGGTGCGCTGGCAGATGAACGGCTTCAACCGGACGCCCGGTGCCACCAAGAAGCCGATGACGGCCCGCAATCTGATGGGCCAGATCGACGGCACTGGCAACCCCAAGCCCTCCGACCCCGACTTCGAGAAGCGGATCTTCGTCCCGGACGGCGGGAAGCCGGCGTGGATGGCGAACGGCTCGTACGCGGTGGTGCGTCGCATCAGGATGCTGCTCGACGACTGGGAGAAGGTGCCGCTCACCCAGCAGGAGCAGGTGATCGGCCGCAGGAAGGCGAACGGCGCCCCTCTTTCGGGGGGTACCGAGACCACCGCGATGCAGCTCGACAAGTTCGGCCCGGACGGCAAGCTGGTCATCCCCGACAACGCGCACGCCCGGATCTCCGCGCCCGAGCAGAACGGCGGCGCGGCGATGCTGCGGCGCGCCTTCTCGTACCACGACGGCTTCTCGGCTGACGGGGTGCCGGACGCGGGCCTGCTGTTCGTCGCCTGGCAGGCCGACCCGCTGCGGGGCTTCGTGCCCGTGCAGCGCAAGCTCGACCGGGGCGACGCGCTGTCGGAGTTCATCCGGCACGAGTCGAGCGGCCTGTTCGCGGTGCCCGGCGGCCCGCGCGCGGGCGAGTACGTGGGCCAGCTGCTGCTGGAGTCCTGACCCGCCGAGACGGCTCTCGCCCGTGACGGCAGGCCATTAGGGTGACGAGTATGTCCGCCACGCGATACACCTATCTGGGTCCCGAAGGCACCTTCACCGAGGCCGCCCTGCGCACGCTGCCGGAGGCGGCGACCCGTGAGCTGGTGCCGATGGTGTCCGTGCCCGCCGCGCTCGACGCGGTACGCAACGGGGAGGCCGCGGCCGCGCTCGTGCCCATCGAGAACTCGGTGGAGGGCGGGGTCACCGCGACCCTGGACGAACTGGCCTCCGGCGAGCCGCTGATGATCTACCGCGAGGTGCTGCTGCCGATCGCCTTCGCGCTGCTGGTGCGGCCGGGGACGAAGCTGTCGGACGTCAAGACGGTGACCGGGCACCCGGTGGCCCAGCCGCAGGTGCGCAACTGGCTGCGCGCGCATCTGCCCGAGGCGCTGTGGGAGTCGGCCGCGTCCAACGCGGACGGCGCCCGCCTCGTCCAGGAGGGCCGGTTCGACGCGGCGTTCGCGGGCGAGTTCGCGGCGGCGACGTACGGCCTGGTGCCGTTGGTCACCGAGATCCACGACGCGGAGAACGCGGAGACGCGGTTCGTCCTGGTGGGCCGCCCGGCCCGGCCGGCCGCGCCGACCGGGGCGGACAAGACGTCCGTGGTGATCTGGCTGGGCGACGACCACCCGGGCGCGCTGCTCGAACTGCTCCAGGAGTTCGCCGTACGCGGGGTCAACCTGATGCTCATCCAGTCCCGGCCGACGGGTGCGGGCATCGGCAACTACTGCTTCGCGGTGGACGCCGAGGGCCACATCTCGGACCGGCGCGTCGGCGAGGCGCTGATGGGGCTGAAGCGGATCTGCCCGAAGGTGCGCTTCCTCGGCTCGTACCCGCGCGCGGGCGTGACGGCCGACGAGGTGCGGCCGGTACGGCCGGGGACCTCGGACGCCGAGTTCGTGGCGGCGGCGGAGTGGCTGGCGCGCAGCCAGGACGGCCGGGCCTGAGCACGTTTTCCACCGGCCCCGCCTGCAGTCCTACCTGCTGATTTTCACTGTCCACAAAGTTATCCACAGGCTCTCTTCTCGACCTGTGGGTAAGTCGACAACGCAACCAGACAGAGTCGACAAATACCTCTAGTGACGACACATCCGTCCACAGAAGATCAGCGGGGGCGATGTCACCCCAATTCCCTCGATCAACTCTTTAGAGCGAGCAATTCCCACCCGAATGAGTGTGTGCGAGAGGTGTGAACTGGGAATCCTTGGCCCCACATCGCGCCACGGAAGGGATCTTCCGGGCGGTCCACAGGAAGTCCCCACACCCTGTGGATAACTTTCCCGACCTGGACGCCTCTGTGGACAAGTCCCTTGAACCACAAGGGATTCAGGTCAACGAAAGTCCGGAAAGCACCCCTTTTCAGGGAAAAGGGCTGGCTTTATTGACGCCCGTCCCGGAATTCCTCCACCACATTTCTCAATACGGTCAATTCGGGCAAACCGACACGCGGAACAAGCGTGGCGGGGATATCCGGTGGGGTCCCAGGGATCCGCACCGGTAGCCTGGAGGGGTGATTGACCTTCGCCTGCTCCGTGAGGACCCCGACCGTGTTCGCGCCTCCCAGCGCGCCCGTGGAGAGGACGTCGCGCTCGTCGACGCCCTGCTCTCAGCCGACGAGCGGCGCAGGTCGTCCGGCGTCCGCTTCGACGAGCTGCGCTCCGAGCAGAAGGCGCTCGGCAAGCTGATCCCCAAGGCCTCGCCCGAGGAGCGCGCCCAGCTCCTGCAGAAGGCCGAGCAGCTCAAGGCCGACGTCAAGAGCGCCGAGGCCGAGCAGAACGAGGCGGACGAGGCGGCCAAGCACCTCCTGCTCCAGCTCGGCAACATCGTCCACGAGGACGTGCCGGTCGGCGGCGAGGAGGACTTCGTCGTCCTGGAGACGCACGGCACCGTCCGCGACTTCGCGGCCGAGGGCTTCGAGCCCAAGGACCACCTGGAGCTCGGCGAGGCGCTGGGCGCCATCGACGTCGAGCGCGGCGCCAAGGTCTCCGGCTCGCGCTTCTACTACCTGACGGGTGTCGGCGCGCTCCTGGAGCTCGCCCTCGTCAACGCGGCGATCGCGCAGGCCACCGAGGCCGGCTTCATCCCGATGCTCACCCCGGCGCTGGTCCGCCCGCGCGCCATGGAGGGCACCGGCTTCCTCGGCCAGGCCGCGGAGAACGTGTACCACCTGGAGAAGGACGACTACTACCTGGTCGGCACCTCCGAGGTCCCGCTCGCCGCGTACCACATGGACGAGATCATCGACGCGGAGAAGCTGCCGCTGCGCTACGCGGGCTTCTCGCCGTGCTTCCGCCGCGAGGCCGGTACGTACGGCAAGGACACCCGGGGCATCTTCCGGGTCCACCAGTTCGACAAGGTCGAGATGTTCTCGTACGTCCACCCGGACGACGCCGAGAGCGAGCACAAGCGGCTCCTGGACTGGGAGAAGCAGTGGCTGACCGGCCTCGAACTGCCCTTCCAGGTGATCGACGTGGCCACCGGCGACCTGGGCGCCTCGGCCTCGCGCAAGTACGACTGCGAGGCGTGGATCCCGACGCAGGGCAAGTACCGCGAGCTGACCTCGGCCTCCAACTGCAACAGCTTCCAGGCGCGCCGACTGTCCGTGCGGATGCGCGAAAACGCCGACGGCAAGAGCAAGGTCCAGCCGCTGTCGACGCTGAACGGCACGCTCTGCGCGGTGCCGCGCACCATCGTGGCGATCCTGGAGAACCACCAGCAGGCCGACGGCTCCGTGCGGGTCCCGGCCGTGCTCCGCCCGTACCTGGGCGGCCGCGAGGTGCTGGAGCCCATCGCCAAGTGAGCACCGCCCCGGGGAAGCCGTTCCCGTACAAGCTGATCGCGACCGATCTGGACGGGACGCTGCTGCGGTCCGACGAGACCGTCTCGGAGCGCACCCGTGAAGCGCTCGCCGCGGCCACCGCGGCGGGCGCGGCCCACATCGTGGTCACCGGCCGCTCGGTGCCCTGGACCCGGCACATCCTGGACGACCTGGGGTACCAGGGTCTCGCGGTGTGCGGCCAGGGCGCGCAGGTCTACCACGCGGGCGAGCACCGGCTGCTGACGTCGGTGACGCTGGACCGCCAGCTGGCGGGGCTCGCGCTGTCGAAGATAGAGGCCGAGGTCGGCCCGCTGGCGCTGGCCGCGAGCCGGGACGGGCTCGACGGCGAGGTGCTGGTCGGCCCCGGCTACCGGGTCCACGAGGGCTCGCTGCCGGTCGTCGCCTTCGACCAGGTCGCCGAGTTGTGGTCGGCCCCGCTGAACAAGGTCTACATCCAGCACCCGGAGCTCGGTGACGACGCGCTGGCGCGGATCGCGCGCCAGGTCGTCGGCAGCCTCGTCGACGTGGTGATGGCGGGCGAGGGCGTGGTGGAGCTGCTTCCGCTGGGCCTGAGCAAGGCGACGGGTCTGTCGCTGGCCGCGCGCCGGCTCGGCTGCAGGTCGACGGACACGATCGCGTTCGGCGACATGCCCAACGACATCCCGATGTTCGGCTGGGCCGAGCACGGCGTGGCCATGGCCAACGCCCACGACGAGCTGAAGGCCGTCGCCCACGAGATCACGGCGTCCAACGAGGACGACGGGATCGCTGTGGTGCTGGAGCAGTTGCTGGGCGCGTGAGCGCGTACGTACGGGAGCGCCCTGACGAGAGCGCCTGTACGGGCAGAAGTAAGCAGAAGTAAGGGGCGTCCGCCATAGGTGGACGCCCCTTACTGATCCCCGTGCCCCGGGGCGACCCGCGCCGTAGCGCGCTCGAAGCGGTCTGCCCTGGGGCCCTCAACCACTGTGCACCGCACGTCCGTTCGAAGCCACTGATTTACCCCTGGTCAGCGGCCAGCAGGCCAGCCCGATGGCCAGTGAGACCGCATGCCCGATGTCCGTGAACGTGCCACCCGTCAGCAGCGGGATCCCGAAGAACGCGACCACGCACGCGAGGTAGAGCCACCGCCACGGCTGCGGCAGCCGGTACACAAGGAGCCCCGCCGAAGCGGCGAGCCCGTAGCTGACCCCGATGTCCACCACGTGTGCCATCCGCTTGGGCACCTCGTGGTTCTGGATGCTCCACAGGATCACTTCCTGGCTGATCAGCGTGGCCGCGACATGGGCGGTGGCGACCGCGACCAGCCACCGTACGGTGCCGATCCAGCGTTCCACGGGCGCGTGGACGAGCTCGAAGAGCACCAGGTACAGCAGGAACGAGGACGGGTTCTCGATCCAGAAGGCGCTGGTGAACAGCGACTGGGCGGGGTGCCTGGTGAGCTCGTGGATGTTGCTGCTGTTGCGGTGCAGCAGATAGTGCTCAAGGTCCTGGCTGGACAGTTGGATGACGATGCTGGTGATCGCGATGACCAGCAGCCAGATGTGCGTCCCCGGCGAGGAGCGCACCCAGGCCCGCACCGGCCGGGCCGGCTCGGGGGCCCGGCGCGTGCCCGGACCGTGAAGCGTCGTCATCCCTCGATGATGACCCGGGCGGGGCCGGAAGACCGCCGCCCGGGTCCCGGGAGGGTGACGCCTGCCCCGGAGGTCACCACTCGGCGCGCGTCACCCCCCGGCGCCTCACTCCTCCCCGGCCAGCTTCAGCGTCCGCAGCTTCTGGCCCGCGTACCAGGTCGCCAGGACCGTGACCGCCGTCAGCAGGACGACCGCGGCCGGCAGGCCGACGTCCGAGGTGATGAAGCCGTTCGTGCCGATCCGCTCGGCGAGGGCGAGCGACCACTGCTGGACGCTCAGCGTGCGCGCGCCCGGGACCAGGTTGCCGAACAGGCTCTCCCAGACCAGCGCGTAGACCAGGCCGAAGACCACCGCGTGCCGGGTGACCGTGCCCAGGAGCAGGAAGACCGCCGCGTACGCGATCGAGGCGACCAGGGCGGCGACCGTGTAGGCGATCGCGATCTGCTGGCCGTTGCCGTTGAGGATCATTCCGGCGATGAAGGTGGGGACGGCCGAGAAGGCCATGGTCACCGCGATCGCCACGATCAGCTTGGTCAGGATGATCGTCGGGCGTTTCACCGGCTTGGCCAGCAGATAGACGATCGAGCCGTCGTCGATCTCGGGCCCGATGGCTCCCGTGCCCGCGATGACACCGATCAGCGGGACCATCGTGGCGAGCGCGAACCCGCCGAGCAGATTGGCCGCGACCTGGTCGTCGGCGCCGCTGAAGGAACGTACCGCCGCCGCGATGACGATCAGCAGCACCGGCAGCACGCAGAGGATGGCGGCCCGGCGGCGGCCGAGCAGGGCCCGGTAGGTGAGCCGGGCGACTGTGGGGTTGTACATGACGCTCACAGCTCCTTTCAGGCCGCTACGAGGTAGGAGAAGACGGATTCGAGCGACTCGTCGGACGGCGAGACGGTCAGCAGACGGATCCCGTGTGCCTTCGCGACCTGCGGGAGCAGCGTCGTGAACCGCCCGAAGTCGACCGCCTGGATGCGCAGCGCGCCCTCCTTGAGGTCCACCTCGATCCCGGCCGTCGAGGGGTCGGCGATCAGCGCGGCGGCGAGCGCGCGGTCGTCGCTGGAGCGGATCAGATAGCGGTGCGGGCGGTCGGTCATCAGCCGGCGGATCTTGCGGAAGTCACCGCTCGCCGCGTGCCGCCCGGCCACGACCACCTCGATGTGCGCGGCGAGCTGCTCGACCTCTTCGAGGATGTGCGAGGAGAACAGGACGGTGCGGCCCTCGGCGCCCATCCGCCGCAGCAGCTCCATCAGCTGCATGCGCTGGCGCGGGTCCATGCCGTTGAACGGCTCGTCGAGCAGCAGCACCGAAGGGTCGTGGACCAGCGCGGATGCCATCTTCACGCGCTGGCGCATGCCCTTGCTGTACGTCTGGATCTTGCGGTCCTGCGCGTACTCCATCTCGACCGTGGCGAGCGCCCGCTGGGCCTGACTGGCCCCGAGCCCGTGCAGCTCGGCGTTGGCGACGACGAACTCGCGGCCGGTCAGGAAGTCGTACATCGCCTCCCGCTCGGGGACGATGCCGATCTGCCGGTAGACGTCCTCGTTGCGCCAGATGGGGCGCCCGTCGAGCGTCACGCTTCCCGTCGAGGGGGCGAGGAAACCACCCATCATGTTGATGAGCGTGGACTTTCCGGCGCCGTTGGGGCCGAGCAGTCCGGTCACCCCGGGGCCGATCGACATGGTGACGTCGTTGACGGCCACCACGTTGCCGAACCAGCGGGAGGTGTGGTCGATGTCGATGGTGGTCACAGCCCGACCTTCCGGTAGCGGCGCATCAGGACGGCGTACGAGCCGGCGATCAGCGCGAGGACGACGAGCAGATACACCGCGCCGGCTCCCGCGCCGGGCCCCTCGCGGCCCGGGAAGGCCGAGGTCGCGCCGAGGAAGGCGGTCTGCACCCCGTCGATGAGCGTGATGGGGGAGAAGAGCCCGAGCCACTGGATGACCCCGGTGGACTGCTGGTCGAAGGCGACGCCCTGGACCGCGGAGACCGCCCCGTAGGAGATGGTCAGCACGGCGATGACGGCCGCGACGCCGAAGCCGCGGCGCGGGGTGAGCGCCGAGACCACCAGGCCGATGCCGGCGAACAGGAGCGAGAGCAGCGCCACCGAGACCAGTCCCTGTGCGAACCCCTTGGTCTGGTCCGCGAAGTCGAGTTTGGCGAGCAGCGCGCCCGCGTAGAGCACGACGAGCGGCGCCGCCGTGAGGATGAAGAGCGCCGAGGCCATCGCCGCGAACTTGGCGAGGACGTAGTCCACCCGCTCGATGGGCCGCGAGAAGTACAGCGGCACGGTGCGGAACCGCAGGTCGCGCGAGACGGTCTGGGGGGCCTGCGCGGCGATGAAGAGGCCGATGACGGCCTGCATCAGGATCGCGTTGCGCGTGTAGTCCACCGGCAGGTCGTTGGCTTTGGTGGCGACGGCGACCGCGACCATGATGGCCGCGGGCAGGCACATCACCGCGAAGAGCAGCATCGGCAGCACCTTGGACTTGGCGCTGCGGCCCAGTCCGTACGCGCCGCGCAGCGACTGCGAGAAGAGCGAGCGCCGTGCATACGCCCGGCCAAGGCGCGGGCCGTCGTAGCCCCGGTAGCCGATGTTGTGGATCTGGGTCTGGGCGATCTGGTTCTGTGTCATCCGCGTCCCTGCGGCCTCAGCTGCCATGGCTGCCGCCTCCGTTCTGCTGTGCGGCGGCGGTCGCCGCCCAGGCGGCGGCACGCTCGGAGACCGGCTCCGGGGCCTGCGCCGGGGTCTTGAAGACCTCCGCGATGTGGTGGCGGCGCTGCTCCATCCGTACGAGCCCGAGGCCGAGCCCGGCGACGGTGTCGCGCACCACGTCGTACGTCTCCTCACCCGCCGCCTCCACGAGCAGGATGTGCCCGGCGCCCGGCAGCCCTTCCTCCACGCCCGCGTGGAGGGTGATGCCGGCCGCGACGAGCGCGCCGCGCACGGCTTCGGCGCCGTCCGGGTGCGCGTCGGAGTCGGTGACCTCGACCGCGAGGGTGGTGGTGGTCTGGGTGAAGTCGCTGGTGGAGCTGGACCGCAGCAGCGTGCCGCCGTCGATGACCACTACGTGGTCACAGGTGCGCTCCAGCTCACCAAGGAGGTGCGAGGTGACCAGGACGGAGATGCCGAAGTCGGTGTGGATGCGGCGGATCAGGCCGAGCATCTCGTCGCGGCCGACCGGGTCCAGCCCGTTGGTCGGCTCGTCGAGCAGGACCAGCTGCGGGTCGTGGACCAGCGCCTGCGCGAGCTTGACGCGCTGCTTCATACCGGTCGAGTAGCCGCCGATCGGGCGGTACCGCTCCTCGTACAGCCCTACGTGGCGCAGGGTGTCGGCGGTGCGCTCCCGGGCGGCGGTCACCGGGAGGCCCGACATGCGCGCCATGTGCACGACGAACTCGGTGGCCGAGACGTCGGGCGGCAGACAGTCGTGCTCCGGCATGTAGCCGACGCGTTCACGGATCGCGCCGCCGCTGGTGGCGACGTCGAGGCCGAGCACCGCGGCGGTGCCCTCCGTGGCCGGGGAGAGGCCGAGGAGGATCTTGATCAACGTCGACTTGCCGGCTCCGTTGGCACCCACCAGGCCGGTCACACCGGGCCCGATGTCCAAGGAGAGCCGGTCAAGCGCGGTCACCCGGGGGAACCGCTTGCTCAGGCTTTCGGTCGCGATCACATTCACACTTCGAAGGTAGTGGCGCAGACCACATCGATCGTCAGACCAGGCGGCTGTATCCGTGTCCGACTCCAGAGGTACGGCCCCCTAGGTGCCCCCTACGGAAGAGTGACGGAACCCCGAGAAACGCCCTCCGAAGGGGGATCGGGTTGTCCACAACGCGGTCGTCGTCCACAGGCGGGCGCAGAACCCTTGACGTAGCCGCCGGGCATTGTCACATTCATCAGTGTCAAGTTACGCACGCGTACGACGACAGGGGTGTGGGCGCGATGCCAACGGCGGTCAAGACGGAACTCGACGCGCGGCTCAGCGGGTTCAGGGAAGTGCAGCGGCTCGCCTACGAGTGCGCGGAGGCCGTCGCGGCCCAGCTCAAGCCGGGTGTGACGGAGCGCGAGGCGGCCCGCATGCAGCGGGAGTGGCTGCGCGAGCGCGGCGTGCGGGACTGGTTCCACCTGCCGTTCGCCTGGTTCGGGGACCGCACGGCGTTCGTGAACTTCCGCATCCCGCTCCAGTTCTTCCCCACCAACCGGAGGCTGGAGGCGGGGATGCCGTTCATCCTCGACATGGCCCCGGTCTACAAGGGCTTCACGGCCGACATCGGCTACTCGGGCTGCCTCGGCCTCAACCCCGTGCACAACCGGCTCCTCGCGGATCTGGAGGTGCACCGGGAGCTGATCCTGCGGGAGGTCCGCGAACAGCGGCCGCTGCGCGAGATCTACGAGGACGTGGACCGGCTCATGGTCCGCCAGGGCTACGCCAACCGGCACCGCGCGTACCCGTTCGGCGTGATCGCCCACAAGGTCGACCAGGTCAAGGAGCGCCGCTGGTCGCCGAACGTCTTCGGGTTCGGCACCCAGTCCCTCAAGGGCCTGGCGAGCGACGCGCTGCACGGCCATCGCGACGGCTGGTCGCCGCTGTGGAGTCCCTACAAGTTCTCCGACCACCCGCCCCGGCCGGGGCTGTGGGCGGTCGAGCCGCACCTCGGGTTCCGGGGTACGGGCGCGAAGTTCGAGGAGATCCTGGTCGTCACCGACTCCAAGGACCCCGAACAGAGCGCGTTCTGGCTGGACGACGATCTGCCGCATGTGCGGCGCTGGGCCGAGGAGAAGGCGGCGTGAGCGTGGGAGACCGGGCGGGCAACGGTATGGAGGGCGCGCGCGAGCGCTGGGTGCGCACGGGAGGGATCGAGCTGTGCGTCGCCGAACTCGGCGATCCGGAGCAGCCGACCGTGGTGCTCGTGCACGGCTATCCGGACAGCAAGGAGGTCTGGTCGGAGGTCGCCGTCCGGCTGGCCGAGCGCTTCCACGTCGTGCTGTACGACGTACGGGGCCACGGTCGCTCGACCGCTCCGGCCCCGCTGCGCGGCGGCTTCACCCTGGAGAAGCTGACCGACGACTTCCTGGCGGTCGTAGACGCGGTGAGCCCGGACAGGCCGGTGCACCTGGTCGGCCACGACTGGGGCTCCGTACAGGCCTGGGAGTTCGTGACCGTCAAGCGCACCGAGGGCCGGATCGCCTCCTTCACCTCGATGTCCGGTCCCTCCCTCGACCACTTCGGGCACTGGATCAAGAGCCGGATGACCCGCCCGACCCCCCGCCGGGTGGGCCAGCTGCTCGGCCAGGGCGCCAAGTCCTGGTACGTGTACATGCTGCACACCCCGGTCCTCCCCGAGCTCGCCTGGCGCGGCCCGCTCGGCAAGCGGTGGCCGAGGATCCTCGAACGGGTGGAGAAGGTCCCCTCCGGCGACTACCCGACGTCCTCCCTGCCGCAGGACGCGGCGCACGGCGCCTGGCTCTACCGGGACAACATCCGGGCCCGGCTGCGCCGCCCGCGCGCCGACGCGTACGCGCACGTGCCGGTGCAGCTGATCACGCCGACCGGCGACGCGTTCCTCTCCGAGCGGCTCTACGACGACCTGGAGCTCTGGGCGCCCCAGTTGGTCCGCCGCACCCTGCCCGCCAAGCACTGGGTCCCGCGCACCCGGCCCGACCGCCTGGCCGCCTGGATCACCGAGTTCATCACCGCCAACGAGGACGGCGTCCCGGCCAAGGACGCCGCGGCCACCGGCCCGTACGCGGACCGCTTCGGCGGACAGCTGGTCCTCATCACCGGCGCGGCCAGCGGCATCGGCCGGGCCACCGCCTTCGCGTTCGCGGAGGCCGGGGCGCGGATCGTCGCCGTGGACCGGGACGCGGAGGGTGCGGCCCGGACCGCCGACATGTCCCGGCTCATCGGCGCCCCCGAGGCCTGGGCCGAGACGGTCGACGTCAGCGACGAGCAGGCCATGGAGAAGCTCGCCGAGAAGGTCGCCGCCGAGTACGGCATCGTGGACGTCCTGGTGAACAACGCCGGGATCGGCCTCTCCGGCTCGTTCTTCGACACCACCACCGAGGACTGGAAGAAGGTCCTCGACGTCAATCTCTGGGGCGTCATCCACGGCTGCCGGATCTTCGGCAAGCAGATGACCGAGCGCGGCCAGGGAGGCCACATCGTCAACACCGCCTCGGCCGCCGCCTACCAGCCCTCCAAGGCGCTGCCCGCGTACTCCACCACCAAGGCGGCGGTGCTGATGCTCAGCGAGTGCCTGCGCGCCGAACTGGCCGGCCAGGGCATCGGAGTCAGCGCCATCTGCCCCGGCTTCGTCAACACCAACATCACCTCCACCGCCCGCTTCGCCGGGGTCGACGAGACCGAGGAGAAGCGCCGCCAGAAGAAGTCCGCCCGGCTCTACGGCCTGCGCAACTATCCGCCGGAGAAGGTCGCCACGGCGATCCTGCGCGCGGTCGTGAAGAACCAGGCCGTGGTGCCCGTGACGCCCGAGGCCCGCGGCGCCCACCTCATGTCCCGCTTCACGCCCCGCACCCTGCGCGCGATCGCCCGACTGGAGCCACCGCTGTGAGCCGGGAGCCGTACAGGATCAGCCCGCGCCGGGTCTCGTTCGACTGGCACGAGACCCCCCTGCACTGGATACCGGACGAGCCCACCGCCACCCATGTCATCAACGTCCTGCACCTGCTCCTTCCGGCGGGCGAGCGGTGGTTCGTGAAGGTCTTCAAGGAAGCCCTTCCGCTGGTCACCGACCCGGCACTGCTCAAGGACGTCAAGGGCTTCATGGGCCAGGAGGCCACCCACAGCGTCCAGCACGCCTATGTCCTCGACCACCTCGCCGAGCAGCGCCTCGACACCGCCGCCTACACCCGCCATGTCGACTTCCTCTTCGACAAACTCCTCGGTGAGCGGCCCCCGTTCGGCGCGCCGATACCGACCCAGGAATGGCTGCGCTTCCGGCTCTCGCTGATCGCCGCGATCGAACAGTTCACCGCGGTCCTGGGGGACTGGGTGCTGCACGCCGAGGCCCTCGACCGGGCCGACTCGGACCCGGTCATGCTCGACCTGCTGCGCTGGCACGGCGCCGAGGAGGTCGAACACCGCGCCGTCGCCTTCGACATGTACCAGCACTGCGGCGGCGAGGGCCTGCCCCGCTACGCCCGCCGGGTGGAGGGCATGGTCGTGGTCGCCCCGGTGCTGCTCTGGCTGTGGGGGTGGGGCGCCTCCTATCTGATCCGCCACGACCCCCAGCTCGCCGGCCGACTGCGCTACTCGCTGCGTGAGCACAACCGGGCGGTAGGGCGCGGGCTGCTGCCCAGCTGGAAGGAGCTCGGCGCGGCCATACCCCGCTACTTCCGGCGGTCGTACCATCCCTCGCAGGAGGGCTCCCTGCGCAAGGCCGTCGAATATCTCGCGACCTCGCCGGCGGCCCGTGCGGCAGCGGGTGCGGTGGGCCGCGCCGCCCTGGGGTAGAGGGAGACGGTTTGTCCGGGCAGCCAGCAACACAGCCACCGGCGGCGCCGGGTGCGTCGGCGACGCCGGTCCACGCCCCGGTGGCATCGGCCGTGCCGACGCAGCCACCGGTCCGGCCGACGGCTCAGGCGACGCTCCAGCCGCCGGTCCCGGCTGCGGCCCAGTCACCCGCTCAGCAAGCAGTCCAGCAGGCGGTCCAGCCTGCGCCGCAGCAAGCGGCGCCGCACTCCCTCCCCTCCTCCGAGTACCGCATCGAGGACCTGGCCCATGCGAGCGGCGCCACGGTCCGTACGATCCGCGCCTACCAGGACCGCGGCCTGCTGCCCAGGCCCGAGCGGCGCGGCCGGTCCAATGTGTACGGCGAGGCCCATCTGGCCCGGCTGCGCCAGATCGCCGATCTGCTCGACCGCGGCTACACCCTGGCCTCCATCAAGGAACTCCTGGAGGCCTGGGACGCGGGCCGCGGTCTCGGTGGTGTCCTCGGCCTGGTCGCCGAGGTCAGCGGGCCCTGGACCGACGAGGAGGCCGCCCGGATCTCCCGGGCCGATCTCGACGCCACCTTCGGCGGCGAGCCCGACGACCAGGCCGTCGCCGATGCGGTCGAACTGGGCATCCTGGAACGCATCCCCGGCAGCGACCGCGAGTTCCTGGTCCCCAGCCCGCAGGAGCTGGCGGTCGCCGCCGAGCTGCACGCGGCCGGGGTTCCCCTGGACGCCATCTCCGGGCATCTGCGCGAGCTGCGCGGCCAGGTGGAGCACATCGCCGCCCGCTTCCTCGACTTCACCACCGAGCACGTCTTCGCCCGCTATCTGGGCCACCGTCCGCCCACAGACGCGGAGGCCGCCGAGGCCGCCGGTCTGGTGCGCCGGTTGCGCCCGCTCGCCCAGCAGACCGTGGACGCCGAACTCGCCCGGGCCATGCGCCTGTTCGCCACCCGGCATCTCCAGCAGCATCTCGGCGCCGCGGTCCCGGCGGTCCCGGCCGATCCCGACCCCGGGCCGGTCACCCTGCCCGCGCACACGGTCCGGGCCGTACAGGCCCTGGTCGGCCCGGAGAACGTCGCCGCGTTCATCTCCGCCGCGGCCGAACGGGAGGTTCAGTCCCGTACGTTGGACGCTCTTTCGGCCCGGCCGTTGTCCACAGAATAGTCACACACCCTGTGGATAACCGCACTTGTCTGTGGATCAAACCTAACTGACCGTCATTAGTCCGTGATTGCAGTCACTTTGGCGGCCTCAGCGGCGCGCCGGGCGTTCTCCGGGTACTTGGCGGTGAAGAGCGCGGGCAGCGCGAACCCGGCGACCTGCACGGCTATCGCGGCGGTGCTGCCCAGCGACTCGGCGTGGATGACGGCGAGCCCGACGGCGGTGACGGTGAAGGCGGCGGCCCAGGCGGCGGTCAGCACCACGTTGATGCGCAGGAACACCGGGTTGTTCCACACCTCGCGCGGCGCCTGCCGCTTGGCTATCCCGGTGGTGAAGGGCCGCCGGACGGCCAGCGTCGCCCAGGCGGTGAGGGCCAGCCACCCGGTGGCCAGCGCCCCGCCGTACTCCCGCAGCCCGCTGTCCGGCGCCGCGAAGGCGACGACGCTCAGCACGGCGAAGAAGGCGATGGTGGACTGCTCAAGAATCAGCGAGTCGGCCGCCGCACCGCGCTTGCGGTCGGTGGAGAACAGCCAGGCTCCCACGGCGAGCGCGGCGACCGCGCCCCACTGCCAGTGCGCGCTGCCAACGGCGGCGAAGACGATCCACGGGATGAAACCGCGCAGGTAGTTCATGGGAGTCCCCCTTCGTCGGGCTCTCACCCGCTCCACATTCCAACTTCGACATGTCAAAATTAGAGGTTCCTGGATTGACGTGTCAAGAGTGGAATGTAAAGTTGAGGTCATGAGCCTTCGTCACGCGGTCCTGGGGCTGCTGGCCGAACGTCCGGCCAGCGGCTACGACCTGATGAAACTGTTCGAGACCTCGCTTTCCCACGTCTGGTCGGCGACCCAGAGCCAGGTGTACGGCGAGCTGGGCAAGCTCGCCGACTCCGGCCTGATCGGGGTGTCGGCCGCGGGCCCCCGGGGCCGAAAGGAGTACGCCATCACCGACCCGGGGCGGGCCGAGCTGCGCCACTGGCTCACCGAGACCGAGCCCTCCCGTACCCGCCGCAGCGACTCACTGCTGCGCGTCTTCTTCCTCGGCCTCCTCACCCCGCTGGAGGCGCAGACGTACCTCCTGACCGAGGCCGAGCGCTCCGCCCGCCAGCTCGCCGGCCTCCAGGAGGCGGAGGCGGCGATCGAGTGGGACAACGACCCGCTCTCCCTCCACGGCCGCCTGGCCCTGGAGTACGGCAAGCGGCTCAGCGCGATGCACGAGGAGTGGGCCCGCTGGGCGGCCGAGCAGCTCAAGGCGTGAGGCCAAGGGAAATTGGGGTGCCGGGACGGTCCCTGCCCGGCACCCTGGCGACATGGCCGAAACACCGGACGACAGACGCACCGTGAAGGTGTCCAAATACCTGTCGAAACACCTGCGCCACCAGCCCGAACACATCGGACTGACCCTCGACCCGCACGGCTGGGTCGAGATCGACACCCTGCTGCGGGCGGCTGCCGCGCACCGCTTCCCCATCACCCGCGCCGAGCTCGACCATGTCGTCGCCGTGAACGACAAGCGCCGCTTCGCGATCGAGGGCGACCGGATCCGGGCCAGTCAGGGCCACACCGTCGCCGTCGACCTGGGCCTGCCGGCCGTCGAGCCGCCCGCGCACCTCTACCACGGCACCGTGGCCCGCAGCCTGGACGCGATCCGGGCCGAGGGGCTGCGGCCCATGGCCCGCCACCATGTGCACCTCTCCGCCGACCGCGAGACGGCGACCCGGGTCGGCGCCCGGCGCGGCCGCCCCGTCGTCCTTGGCGTGGACGCCGCGGCGATGCGGCGGGACGGCCATGTCTTCCACATCAGCGCGAACGGGGTGTGGCTCACCGACTGCGTACCGCCGAAGTACCTGCGCTTTCCGGAGTGAGGTCCGTCGCCGAGTGAGGCACGCTGCCGGGTCGGGTCGCACTCCCCGGTGGGATGATCGACGGCATGTCACATCCGCGTCTGCCCAGCACCGAGAGCGCCGTCGCCGCGATCCGCGAGGTCGCCCGCGAACACCACCTCGCCGTCGAGGTCACCGACGACATAGGCGCCGACCGCTCATCGCGCCGCAGCTCGGCCGGGGCGTTCGCCGTCCTGGACCCGGACGGCTCGCTTCCGCACGAGGCGTTCGTCGAGCTCGGCGGCTCTCCCGCCGTCACCGTGCAGCTCTTCACGGAGGACGACGCCAAGATCACCGTCGACGGTGTGGAGTTCAACGACGTGCCGCGCGACGCGGTTCCCGCGTTCCTCCGCTCGGTCTACGGCGACCTGGCGTACGTCAAGGGCCGCTTCTTCCCGCCGGGGTGGTGGCTGGTGGTGCCGCTGCCCGGCGACGAGACGTACAAGGAACTCGTCCTCGGCGGCACGCTCACGCCCTGGCTGAGCGGACACGTACGCGCCAAGAGCTGAGCTGAGCCGTACGGGCCGTACGGGCCCGGAAGCGGGGGCAGGACGGGGAACGGGGGCGGCGCCGACGCCCCCGCCGCGTCAGCGCAGCTGCGCCAGCCCCTCCGTGGCGATCTGCTCGAACACCTTCCGGTCCGCGGCGAAGTCCGAGTCCGGGATCGGCGCGTGCAGAACGATCTCCGTCACGCCGAGCTCGAAGTGCCTGCCCGCGAAGTCCACGAAGGAGTCGAGGGACTCCAGCACCCGCCCGGGCTCCGGCGTGAAGCCGGTGAGCAGGATCTTGTCCAGTTCGTCCACATCACGGCCGATGTCGTCGCAGGCCTCGCCGAGCTTCTTGATCTGTCCGCGGATCGCCTCGACCGACTGGTCGGGCGTGCCGGTCTCGAAGAGCTTCGGGTCGCCCGTGGTCACCCACGCCTGCCCGTGCCGCGCCGCCAGCTTCAGCCCGCGCGGACCGGTGGCCGCCACGGCGAACGGCAGCCGCGGCCGCTGGACACAGCCGGGGATGTTGCGCGCCTCGACCGCCGAGTAGGAGGTGCCCTCGGACGTCACCGAGTCCTCGGTCAGCAGTCGGTCGAGCAGCGGCACGAACTCGGCGAAGCGGTCGGCCCGCTCGCGCGGCGTCCACGCCTGCTGGCCCAGCGCGGTGGCGTCGAAGCCGTTGCCACCGGCCCCGATCCCGAGCGTGATCCGGCCGTTCGAGACGTCGTCGAGCGTGATCAGGTCCTTGGCCAGGGTCACCGGGTGCCTGAAGTTCGGCGAGGTGACCAGTGTGCCGAGCCGCATCCGCGAGGTGGCGGCGGCCGCGGCGGTCAGCGTCGGCACCGCGCCGAACCATGGCCCGTCGCGGAACGTCCGCCAGGACAGGTGGTCGTAGGTGTACGCGGTGTGGAAGCCCAGCTCCTCGGCTCGCAGCCACTCGTCGCGACCGCCGTCGTGCCAGCGGCGTACCGGAAGAATCACAGTGCTCAGACGCATACCTACGACACTAACGGCTGTCTCTGACACTCCCGGCGCCGCCCAGCGGGCAGGGCGGCAAGCCAGGCAGGGCCGGCAGAGGCCGGCCAGAGTCTCGCTCCGGGGCCGACAGAGGCCGACTGGAGCCCGGCGCCTCATGCGCCCCTTGCGCCCCTTGCGCCCCGCACGCCCCCAGCGTGCGTACTCACATGTGCACTCCCTCGCACGCCCGTGCACCGGTGTACGGGAGAATGGCATCTGTGACCTCAGCTACCGAGCCCCTCCCCGCCGAGCACCCCGCCCCTGCCGTCCCCCGGCTCATCGCGACCGACCTGGACGGCACGTTGCTGCGCGACGACAAATCCGTCTCGGAGCGTACGGTCGCTGCGCTCGCGGCCGCCGAGGAGGCGGGCATCGAGGTCTTCTTCGTCACCGGTCGCCCCGCCCGCTGGATGGATGTGGTCAGTGACCACCTCCACGGCCACGGCCTGGCCATCTGCGGCAACGGCGCGGCCGTCGTCGATCTGCACGACGGCGTCGGCGAGCACCGGTTCGTCAAGGTCCGCCCGCTGGAGCGTGCGGCCGCCCTGGAGGTCGTCGAGATCCTGCGCGCCGCCGCCCCGGGTACGTCCTTCGCCGTCGAGCAGACCGGCGGACTCCACCACGAACTGTCCTATCCGCCGATGCTGATGGATGCGGCCAGCAGTATCGCGCCCGCCGAGAAGCTGCTGGCCGAGGACGCCGACACGGTCGGTGAGCCCATCCTCAAGGTGCTCGCCCACCACCCCGAGCTGCCGCCCGACGACTTCCTCGCACTGGCCCGCAAGGCCGTGGGGGCGCGTGCCGAGATCACCCGGTCCAGTCCGACCGCGCTGCTTGAGATCAGCGGCCCGGGCGTCTCCAAGGCGTCCACGCTCGAACTGTGCTGCGCCGAGCGCGGCATCACCCCCGCCGAGGTCGTCGCCTTCGGCGACATGCCCAACGACGTCGAGATGCTCACCTGGGCGGGCACCTCGTACGCCATGGGCAACGCCCACCCGGACGTCGTGGCCGCCGCCTCGGGTCACACGGTCGCCAACAACGACGACGGCGTGGCGGTCGTCATCGAGCGGATCCTCGCCTCCCTCTGAGCCGCACTCCCGCAACGCGCGCGTGCTCAGCGGCACACCCGCGTCACGACCCGTCCGGTTCGGGCTCGGCGGCGTTGCTGTGCAGCGCCACCCCGTGCTCGCTCAGCCACGGCACCGGGTCGACCGCCGAGCCCATCTCGGGGGTGAGCCGGATCTCGAAGTGGAGGTGCGGGCCGGTCGAGTTGCCGGTGGTGCCCGTCTGGCCGATCCACTGGCCGGTGCTCACCCGGTCGCCCTGGTCGACGGTGACCGCCGCGAGATGGGCGTACTGCGAGTAGTAGCCGCCGGGGTGTCCGACGACGATCTCGATCCCGAAGCCGCCGCCGCACGAGACGGAGACGACCCGGCCCGCGCCGACCGCCCGTACGGGCGTACCGATGTCCACCGCGAAGTCCTGGCCGGTGTGGCGCTGGGCCCAGCGCTCGCCCGCGCTGTCGAAGCCCGCCGACAGCCGGTACGTCTCCACGGGCGCCGTCCACGCACTCGCGGGGCGTGAGCCCGGCGGCTCCTCAAGGCGTACGGCACCACGGCACCGGCCCGCCGCCACGCTCCGGTCGGCCTCGCCCTGGAGCTCCCAGCGCGCCTCCTCCAGGCGCGCTGCGATCGACTTCTTGATGCCTTCCAGCTGGTCCCTGCGGTCCGCGAGGTCGCGCCAGGCGTCCTGTGCCCCCCGCTGGGCCGCCGTGAGCCGCCCTTCCGCGCGGTGCGCCTTCCCGTAGAGCCGGGTCACGGCCATGTCGGCCTGCCAGGCCAGCCGCTGACCGCGCATCAGCTCTTCGGGGTCATCGGCGAGCAGCAGCTGTGCGGTGTACGCGATGTTCCCGCCGGTCCGGTACTGGGCGCGGGCCACCCGGCCCATGTCGTCATGAAGCCGTACGAGATCACGTCGCCGGTCAGCGAGGAGCCGGTCGAGCCACTCCGCCTTCGCCCGCTGGGCCTCGGCCGCGCGTCTGCCCTGTTCGTACGCGGTGGTCGCATGGGCGGCGTCCAGGTACAGCCGAGCCACCGCCACGCTCGTACGGGGCACATCGGGGTCGTCGGCGGCCGTGGCGGCGGGAGCGAGCGGCCCGGCGAGGGCACACAGGACCAGTGTGAGGGCCCTGCGCAGGTGTCCGAGACGCATGCCCGGATCGTCGCGCGGCCGGAGCATGTTTCACGTGAAACACACCTCTCGCCCGGGGGCCGCTCCCCCCAAGTGGCGTACAGATACGGGATCGAGGCGGCCCGCGTCCCGATCGGCAGTCGGCTTCACCGGGCTCACGCCTGCCCTCTACAGCGGGGCCTCCCACACCACTGCTGTCCCGCCGCCGTCCTCCCCGGTCCCGGGCCCGTACGTACTGGACCCGCCCAGCGCCTCCGCGCGCCGCCCCAGGTTGCGCAGCCCGCTGCGGCGGCCGCCCTCGGGGATGCCGACACCGTCGTCCGCGACGGTG
Source organism: Streptomyces sp. NBC_00224 (assembly GCF_041435195.1). Lineage (NCBI taxonomy): Bacteria > Bacillati > Actinomycetota > Actinomycetes > Kitasatosporales > Streptomycetaceae > Streptomyces > Streptomyces sp. NBC_00224. The sequence continues at coordinate 4,850,656 of NZ_CP108106.1, read as the reverse complement.
AGCCGCACGCCCTGACTCCCGTCCGGGAGCTGGACGGTGGCGTCCACGACGACCTCGATACGCGAGGCCTCGGCGTGCCGGAATGCGTTGGACAGTGCCTCGCGCAGGGCCGCGATGAGGTTCTTGCCGGTCAGCTCACCGACCAGGGCGTCGACCGGGCCGACGAAGCGGTGCGCGGGCTTGAAGCCGAGCGGCACCGCCGCCATGTTGATCTCCCGCAGTACCCGGGTGCGCAGGCCGGAAGGCGCCTCGGCCGGCCCCTGCTGGAGCGCGAAGATCGCCGTGCGGATCTCCTGGATCGTCACGTCCAGCTCGTCGACGGCCTTGCCGACGCCCAGCTGCACCTCGGGCACGACCGACTTGCGCTGGGCGCCCTCCAGCATCATCCCGGTGGCGAACAGCCGCTGGATGACCAGGTCGTGGAGGTCCCGGGCGATCCGGTCGCGGTCCTCGTACACGGCGAGCCGCTCCCGGTCCCGCTGCGCCTCCGCCATCATCAGCGCGAGCGCCGCCTGTGAGGCGAACTGGGTGGCCAGCGTCCGCTCCGCCTCGGTGAACGGGCGGTCTCCCCGCGCACGCGGGGTGGCGAGCGCGCCCAGTACCCGGCCGCCGCTGTGCAGCGGCAGCATCATGCTCGGCCCGTACCGCTCCGCGAGTTTGGTGATCATCCGGGGGTCGGTCGCCGCGTCGTCCACGAAGACCGCCTCGCCGTCCAGAAGCGTGGCGACGACCGGGCTCTCCGGTGGGATCACCACACCCAGCACCGAGCCGGGTTCGTCGGAGGAGACGGCGACGATCTCAAGGCCGCCCTCCTCGGCGGGCAGCAGCACGATGCCGGCGGCGGAGTCCGCGAGGTGCCGGGCCTGCTCGGCGACGACCTCCAGGGCGTCGTCCGCGTCGCCGCCCGAGAGCAGCGCGGTGGTGACGGCGACCGATCCGTCGATCCACCGCTCCCGCTGGCGCGCCGCCTCGTACAGCCGGGCGTTGCCGATCGCGATCCCCGCCTCGGTGGCCAGCACCCGCACCATGTGCAGGTCGTAGTCGTTGAACTCGGCCCCGCCGCTCTTCTCCGTGAGATAGAGGTTCCCGAAGACCTCGCCCTGCACCCGGATGGGAACCCCGAGGAAGGTCCGCATCGGCGGGTGGTGCGCGGGGAATCCGGCCGAGCGCGGGTCCGCGGAGAGGTCCCCGAGCCGCAGCGGCTCGGGGTGGTCGATCAGCCGGCCGAGCAGCCCCCGGTGGCCGTCGGGGCGTCGCCCGATGGCGGCGGCCTCCTCGCACGTGACGCCGTACGTCACGAAGTCGGAGAGTCCCGTGCCGGTCTCGTCGACGACCCCGATCGCCGCGTACCGGGCGTCGGCCAGCTCGGCGGCGGTCTCACAGATCCGGTCGAGCGTGGAGTGCAGCTCCAGGCCGGTACCGACGGAACGCATCGCCTCAAGCAGCTGCGGCACGCGCGCGGTGAGCTCGGTGGACAGACCCTGGAGGCTTCGGGTGGCCAGGGTCGCCGCTTCGAGCGCGTCACGGTCCTTGGTGTCCTGGGGGTCCTTCGGATCCGGCACTGACATGCCCTTGAGCCTAGTAAGTCCCAATTGGCGAGGAAAGTCGGGCCTGGCGAGAGGCAGGGGGCAGAACCTCGAAGGGCCAGGGCGCAGACCGGAAGGCCGGGTGAAGATCGCGACAGCCGGGGCCCCGCAGAGCGAGGCCCCGGCACGGAAACCGCCTCAGGCCGGGCGGGCCTCCTGGAGGAGGTCGCTGTCGCGCTCGCGCTCCAGCATCCGCCGCAGCTCCCCGTCGACCAGAGCGAGATCGTCGTACGCCCCGCGCTGCACGACCCGGCCCTCGGCCAGCACCACCACCTCGTCCACGGCTTCCAGGCCGCGCAGCCGGTGGGTGATCAGCACGGTCGTCCGGCCCTCCGTCGCCCGCAGCAGATCCGCCGTGAGCGCGTCGGCCGTCACCAGGTCCAGATGCTCGGCGGGCTCGTCCAGGACGAGCACCGGGAAGTCGGCCAGGATCGCTCGCGCCAGCGCGAGCCGCTGGCGCTGGCCGCCCGAGAGCCGGGCGCCGTGCTCCCCGACGAGCGTGTCGAGGCCGTCGGGCAGCCCGTCCACCCAGTCGAGCAACCGGGCCGCTGCCAGCGCGTCGCGCAGCGCTTCCTCGTCCGCGCCGGTACGGGCCAGCCGCAGGTTCTCGCGTACGGAGCTGTCGAAGATGTGGGCGTCCTGGGCACAGAGCCCCACCAGGCGGCGGACGTCGTCGCCCGCCAGCTCCGCCGCGTCCTTCCCGCCGATCCGGTACGTGCCCTCGCGCGCGTCCAGGAAGCGCAGCAGCACCTGGGCGAGGGTGGTCTTGCCGGACCCGGAGGTCCCGACGACGGCGACGCGCCGGCCCGGGGTGAGCGTCAGTGTGAAGTCGCTCAGCGCGTCCCGGCCCTGCCCTTCGTGGCGGGCGGCCAGTCCCCGCACCTCCAGGGGGAAGGGCGACGCGGGTGCGGTGGCCGGGTGCTCCGGCTCCCGTACCGGCACGGGGGCGTCGAGCACCTCGTACACCCGCTCGGCGCTGCGCCTGACCCGCTGGCGTGCCTGTACGGCGAGCGGCAGACCGTTGACGGCCTCGAAGGCGGCGAGCGGCACCAGGACCACGACGGCGAGCCGCACTCCGTCCAGGCGCCCGTCGGCGACCGCCTGAGCCCCGACGAGGGCGGCGGCCGCCACGGTCAGCCCGCAGGTCAGCGCGGAGAGGCCGCCGCCGAGCGCGGTGGCGGCAGCGGCCCGCGACGCGATCCGTGTGAGCGCGGAGTCGGCGTCCTTCGCCTCCCGGGTACGGCGGCCGAGCGCGCCCGCCACCGTCAACTCGCCTGTTCCGGTGAGCAGATCGGCCACCCGAGTGGCCAGCAGGCCGCGTGCGGGTGCCAGTTGGCGCTCGGCCCGACGCGCGCACGCGCCGCTGACCATCGGCACGGCCACCCCGGCGACCAGCAGTCCGATCGCGAGCACCGCCCCGGCCTCGGGCAGCAGCCAGGCGGTGAACCCGGCACTGGCCACCGAGACCACCACGGCCGTGGCGGCGGGCAGCACCCAGCGCAGCCAGTAGTCCTGGAGCTCGTCCACATCCGCGACCAGGCGGGACAGCAGATCGCCGCGCCGGGTGGAGCGCAGCCCGGCCGGAGCGATCCGCTCCAGCCTGCGGTACACCGCGACGCGCACCTCGGAGAGCATCCGCAGCACCGCGTCGTGGGACACCAGCCGCTCGGCGTACCGGAACACGGCCCGCCCGATGCCGAACGCCCGGGTCGCCGTCACGGCCACCATCAGATACAGCACCGGCGGCTGCTCGGAAGCCCGCGAGATGAGCCACCCGGACACGGCCATCAGCCCCACGGCCGACCCGAGCGCCAACGCCCCCAGCACCAACGCCAGGACGAGGCGCCCGCGCAGCCCCCCGGCAGCCCCGCGCACCCGCGCGAGCACGTCCTGGGGGGCGGAATGCCCGACAGAAGCCGAAGCCACGGCCGGAGCTGAAGCCAAGGCCGGAGCCGGTACGGGGACATCAGCACGGGAAGTCGTCACGACGACCGCCTCACCGGCCCCGCCCACCGCGTCCCGCGCCACCGCCCCGCCGGCCCCGCCCTCGGCCGGCCGCAGCTCCACCACCCGGTCCGCGACCGCGAGCAGGGCGGGGCGGTGGACCACCAGCAGTACGGTGCGGCCCGCCGACAGCCTCCGTACCGCGTCGACGATGCCCGCCTCGGTCGCCCCGTCCAGCGCCGCCGTCGGCTCGTCGAGCAACAGGACCGGCCGGTCCGCGAGGAACGCCCTTGCCAGCGCGAGCCGTTGGCGCTGACCGGCCGAAAGCCCGGCGCCGTCCTCCCCCAGCTCGGTTCCCAGGCCATCGGGCAGCGCGGTCACGAACTCCAGGGCGCCCGCGTCCCGCAGGGCTTCCCGTACCGCCGTGTCGTCCGCGTCCGGCCGTGCGAGGCGTACGTTCTCCGCGATCGTCCCGGCGAACAGGTGCGGCCGCTGCGGCACCCAGGCGATCCGCTCGCGCCACTGCTCCAGCGAGAGCGCGCCCAGATCGGTGCCGGAGATCCGCACCTGGCCCTCGTCCGGCGCCACGAACCCCAGCACCGCACCCAGGAGCGTCGACTTCCCGACACCGCTCGGCCCGGTCAGCGCCACTGTCTCGCCCGGCTGCACCGTCAGCGAGGCAGCCGCCAACGACGGCTCGGCGCGGCCCGGATGACGAACCGTCACCCCGTCGACCTCGATCCGCACGGGACCGGCCGGCACCGCTCCCGTACCGCCCTCGGGCAGCGGGGTCTCCAGGACCTCGAAGATCTCCTCGGCGGCCGACAGCCCCTCCGCCGCCGCGTGGTACTGCGCTCCGACCTGCCGCAGCGGCAGATATGCCTCGGGGGCGAGGACCAGGATCACCAGCCCGGTGTAGAGGTCCAGATCACCGTGGACCAGGCGCATGCCGATGCCGACGGCGACCAGCGCCACCGACAGCGTCGCGAGGAGCTCCAGGGCGAACGACGACAGGAAGGCGATCCGCAGGGTCTTCAACGTGGCCCGGCGGTACTCCGAGGTGATCGTCCGGATCGACTCGGCCTGCGCCTTGGCCCGGCCGAACACCTTGAGCGTCGGCAGCCCGGCGACCACATCCAGGAAGTGCCCCGACAGCCCGGAGAGGAGCCGCCACTGGCGGTCCGTCTGCGCCTGGGTGGCCCAGCCGATCAGCGCCATGAAGAGCGGGATGAGCGGCAGGGTGACGACGATGGTCGCGGCCGACACCCAGTCCTCGGTGACGATCCTGGCGAGCACCGCCACCGGCACCACCACCGCGAGCCCCAACTGCGGCAGATAGCGCGAGAAGTAGTCGTCGAGCGCGTCCACCCCGCGGGTGGCCAGGGCGACCAGCGAGCCGGTCCGCTGGCCACTGAGCCACTCGGGCCCCAGCAGGGCCGCCCGTTCGAGAAGCCGGCCCCGCAGCTCCGACTTGACCGCGGCGCTCGCCCGGTGGGCGGCCAGCTCGGTCAGCCAGGACACCAGCCCCCGCCCGACCGCGACCGCCCCGAGCAGCAGCAGAGGCGTCCGCAGCCCACCGGCGCCGAGGTCGTCCTGGAACGCCCCCACCACCACTTCGGCGATGAGCATCGCCTGCGCGACGACCAGCCCCGCCCCGACCAGGCCGAGGGCGACGACGGCCGCGAGGAAGAGACGGGTGGCCCGGGCGTATCGGAGCAGTCGCGGGTCGATCGGTTTCACGTGAAACATCCCCTCGAAGGGTCAGGGGCCTACGGGTCAGGGGGTGTGTTTCACGTGAAACACACCCCCTGTGCGGACTTCAGTGCGCGTCGGCGATGTGCTGTGTGCCGATCCGCTTGCGGAACACCCAGTACGTCCAGCCCTGGTAGAGGAGCACCACCGGGGTCGCGATGCCCGCGCACCAGGTCATGATCTTCAGCGTGTACGGGCTCGACGAGGCGTTGGAGACCGTGAGGTTCCACTCCTCGTGCAGCGAGGACGGCATGACGTTCGGGAAGAGCGTCAGGAAGAGCATCGCCACGGCGGCCGCGATCGTGATGCCCGACAGGGCGAACGACCAGCCTTCGCGACCGACCTTGATCGCTCCGATCGCCCCGACCAGGGCGACGACCGCGATCACCATCGCGACCAGGCTCTTGGTGTCACCGCGCGAGACCTGCGTCCAGATCAGGAACACGAGCGCCAGTACGGCCGTGACCAGGCCCAGCTTCAGTGCCAGTGCCCGCGACCGCTCGCGGATCTCACCAACGGTCTTCAGGGAGGTGAAGACCGAGCCGTGGAAGGTGAACAGGAACAGCGTCACCAGTCCGCCGAGGATCGCGTACACATTGAACAGGTCCCAGAAGGTGCCCACGTACTCCTTGTGCGCGTCGATCTTCACTCCGCGCACGATGTTGCCGAAGGCCACGCCCCACAGGAACGCCGGGATCAGCGAGGTCCAGAAGATGGCCTCCTCCCAGTTGCGCTGCCACTTCTCCTCGGGCCGCTTCGCCCGGTACTCGAAGGCCACACCGCGCACGATCAGACAGACCAGGATGATCAGCAGCGGCAGGTAGAAGCCGGAGAAGAGCGTGGCGTACCACTCGGGGAAGGCGGCGAAGGTCGCACCGCCCGCGGTCAGCAGCCACACCTCGTTGCCGTCCCAGACGGGCCCGATCGTGTTGATCAGGACCCGCTTCTCCGTACGGTCGCGGGCCAGCAGTTTCGTGAGGATCCCGACTCCGAAGTCGAAGCCCTCCAGGAAGAAGTAGCCGGTCCACAGAACGGCGATGAGTACGAACCAGACGTCGTGGAGTTCCATGCCTCTGTCTCCTCAGCCTCAGTACGAGAAGGCCATCGGCCGGTCGGGGTCGCGGTCGTCCCCGCCGATCTTGGTGGGCGGGTTGAGGTCGGACTCGGTGAGCTCGGGTGGTCCGGCCTTGACGTACTTCGCGAGCAGCCGCACCTCGATCACCGCGAGCACGGCGTAGAGCAGGGTGAAGACGATCATCGAGGTGAGGACCTCGCCCTGCGAGACACCGGGGGAGACCGCGTCACTGGTGCGCAGTACGCCGTACACGACCCAGGGCTGGCGGCCCATCTCGGTGAAGATCCAGCCCCAGGAGTTGGCGATCAGCGGGAAGCCGAGCGTCCAGATGGCGATGAACCAGTACCAGCCGGTCAGCCGGGTGCTGAGCGCCTTGTTCCGGAAGAGGACCAGATGCGGCACCTCGTCGTCACCGGTCCTGAGTCCGGGTGCCAGCAGGAACTTCTTGCGGGTGAGCCAGAGGCCGACGGCTCCGATGGCGAAGGACGCCATGCCGAAGCCGATCATCCAGCGGAAGCCCCAGAAGGTGACCGGGATGTTGGGCCGGTAGTCGCCGGGCCCGTACTTCTGCTGCTCCTGCTTGTTCACGTCGTTGATGCCGGGGACGTACGAGGAGAAGTTGTTGTCGGCGAGGAAGGAGAGCACACCCGGGACCGAGACCTCGACGCTGTTGTGGCCCTTGGCCACGTCTCCGTAGGCGAATATCGAGAAGGGCGCCGACTTCTCGCCGTCCCACAGCGCCTCGGCCGCCGCCATCTTCATGGGCTGCTGCTTGAACATGACCTTGCCGAGCTGGTCGCCGCTGACGGCCGTGAGCAGTCCGCCCACGACGAGCGTGACCAGGCCGAGCCGGAGCGAGGTGCGCATCACCGGGATGTGCTTCTTGCGGCGCAGATGGATGGCGGAGACGCCGACCATGAACGCGCCACCGGTGAGGAAGGCCGCGGTGAGCGTGTGGAAGACGACGACCAGGGTGGTGTCCTGCGTCAGCACCTGCCAGAAGTCGGTGAGCTCCGCACGCCCGGTGGCCTTGTTGAGCTTGTAGCCGACCGGGTGCTGCATCCAGGAGTTGGCGGCCAGGATGAAGTACGCGGAGAGGATGGTGCCGATCGAGACCATCCAGATGCAGGCTAGGTGGATCTTCTTCGGCAGTTTGTCCCAGCCGAAGATCCAGAGGCCGATGAAGGTCGACTCGAAGAAGAAGGCGATGAGCGCCTCGAACGCGAGCGGGGCCCCGAAGATGTCACCCACGAACCGCGAGTAGTCGGACCAGTTCATGCCGAACTGGAACTCCTGGACGATGCCGGTGACGACGCCCATCGCGATGTTGATCAGGAAGAGCTTGCCCCAGAACTTCGTCGCCTTGAGGTACTTCTGGTTCTCGGTCCGCACCCACGCGGTCTGCAGCCCGGCCGTGAGCGCGGCGAGCGAGATCGTGAGCGGCACGAAGAGGAAGTGGTAGACGGTGGTGATGCCGAACTGCCAGCGCGCCAGTGTTTCCGGCGCCAGAGCCAGATTCACAACGTCATCTCCTTACATCGCCGTGATCACAGCGGCAGTTTGTCCCACTGATCCCACTGATTCCGGGACGAAGCAGGACACGCTTGTGAACGCGTTCACATTCACAAGCATTATGTCGCACACGCTTCCGTGACCTTCAAGCGGGGGGGGACCTCTGTGCGGGACCCGTATGGGGCGAGCTCCGGCGGATGCGGATCTCCTGGCCCACCGGGCAGCTCACCGCCACACACGAAGAAACCCCCACGAGCGCGGCGCTCGTGGGGGCACTTCCGAACCTCTCCACCGCCCGCATCCGGGGCGAGGAGCTACTTCGCGACCCCGGTCTCCCCCGCGCTGGAGTCGGACGCGCGCGAGGTGGTGGGCCCGAAACCGACCGGAATCGCCGGACAGCCCCTGGGACCGTCCCGGACCGGGCTCGGGGTGCAAAGGCCCTAGTTCGCCTTGCGGAAGCCCTCGGCCACCTTCAGGAAGAGGTCATTGGCCTCGGTCTCACCGATCGTGACCCGCACGCCCTCGCCCGCGAACGGCCGGACCACCACGCCCGCCGCCTCACAGGCCTGCGCGAACTCGACCGTCCGCTCGCCGAGGCGCAGCCAGACGAAGTTCGCCTGCGTCTCGGGCACGGTCCAGCCCTGGCCGACAAGCCCCTCGTACACCCGGGCGCGCTCGCCCACCAACGAGCCGACACGCCCGAGCAGTTCGTCCTCGGCGCGCAGGGAGGCGACCGCCGCGTCCTGGGCGAGCTGGCTGACGCCGAAGGGGACGGCCGTCTTGCGCAGCGCCGCCGCCACCGGCTCGTGGGCGACGGCGAAGCCGATCCGGAGCCCGGCGAGCCCGTACGCCTTGGAGAAGGTGCGCAGCACCGCCACGTTCGGGCGGTCGCGGTAGATCTCCAGCCCGTCCGGCACGTCGGCGTCGCGGACGAACTCCTTGTACGCCTCGTCCAGGACCACCAGCACGTCCGACGGCACCCGGTCGAGGAATCGTTCCAGCTCCGCCCGGCGGACCACGGTGCCGGTCGGGTTGTTCGGGTTGCAGACGAAGATCAGCCGGGTCCGGTCGGTGATCGCCTCGGCCATCGCGTCCAGGTCGTGCACATCGTCCGAGGTCAGCGGCACCTTTACGGACGTCGCTCCACTGATCTGGGTGATGATCGGGTACGCCTCGAAGGAGCGCCAGGCGTAGATGACCTCGTCGCCGGGGCCGGAGGTGGCCTGGAGCAGCTGCTGGGCGACACCGACCGAGCCCGTGCCGGTGGCGAGGTGGGTGAGCGGCACGCCGAAACGGTCCGCCAGCTCGTTCATCAGACCGGTGCACGCCATGTCCGGGTAGCGGTTGAAGCTCCCGGCGGCGGCCACGACGCCCTCCATCACCCCCGGCAGCGGCGGGTACGGATTCTCGTTGGAGGACAGCTTGTACGCGACCGGGCCGCCGGCGGCCGCGGGCTTGCCGGGCTTGTAGGTGGGGATGCCGTCCAGCTCGGCGCGCAGCTTGGGGCTCGTCTCGCTCACCGCAGGTCCTCCTCGACCGTTCCGTCCGTACGAATACTGCTCACCTTATGAGGATTCGGCGCCCCTGCGAAGAGCCAAAAGGCATCCTCCGGACGCGGCCGCCCCGCCCGCCCCGCCCCGGGGACGTGGGCACGCGGGAGGGGGAGCGCTCCCCGTCAAAGCCGTGCGCCGGTGGCTCGCGCCGTGGCGCGCATCCCTCGTGCAGGTGAGTTGAGACCTCTTCGAAACATCGGGCATTCGGCAGCCGCCCACCGATCGACAACCGCCACCACAACGTGACTCCGCCCAACTCCCATGCAAATCAAGGCGCTTAGCCATTTACGATCATGCAGAAACGTGCCTGTCAACGCGTGCATATGCACCCGGGCCAACTGTCTCGCCTCGCCCTACTATCGGCTCGCCATGACAGCAGCAGGGAAGCACCAGGTGAGCCGGTCGACCGGTCGCCGGCTGGGGAGGGCGGGCATTCGGGACGTTGCCGCCGCCGCCGGTGTCTCCATCACGACCGTCTCCGACGCGCTCAACGGCAAGGGCCGGCTCCCCGACGCCACCCGCCGCCACGTCCGCGAGGTCGCAGACCGGCTGGGCTATCGCCCATCCGCAGCGGCCCGCACGCTCCGTACCGGCAAGTCGGGCTTGATCGGCCTGACTGTGACGACATACGGGGATGAACCTTTCACCTTCACCGAGTTCGCCTATTTCGCCGAGATGGCGAGGGCCGCGACATCGGCCGCGCTCGCGCGCGGCTACGCCCTCGTCATCCTGCCCGCCACCTCACGCCGCAGCCCCGCGGACGTCTGGTCGAACGTCGCCCTCGACGGCACCGTCGTGATCGACCCCTCCGACCAGGACCCCGTCGTCACCGAACTGGTCCGCCAGGGACTACCGGTGGTCTCCGACGGACGTCCGGCGGGTTCGCTACCGGTGACCGCCTGGGTCGACAACGACCACGAGGCCGCCGTACTCGAACTGCTCGACCATCTCGCAGCCGCCGGCGCCCGCCGGATCGGCCTCCTCACCGGCACCACCACCGACACCTATACCCGGCTCTCCACCGAGGCGTATCTGAGCTGGTGCGAGCGGGTCGGGCAGGACCCGGTCTACGAGTCCTACCCCGCCCACGACCCGTGCGCGGGCGCCGTCGCGGCCGACCGGCTGCTCGCCCGCCCGGACCGCCCCGACGCCGTGTACGGACTGTTCGACCCCAACGGCACCGATCTGCTGGCGGCCGCCCGCAGATACGGCCTGCGGGTGCCCGAGGACCTGCTGCTCGTCTGCTGCAGCGAGTCCACCGTGTACGCGAGCACCGAACCGCCCATCACCACCCTCTCGCTCAAGCCCCGGCGCATCGGCACCGCCGTGGTCCAACTGCTCATCGACGCCATCGAAGGCATCGACCACGGTCACCCGATCGAGCAGGTGATACCGACCGAACTCATCATCCGCACGTCGTCGCAGCGCCGGTCGCCGCGTACGACGGTCAGTCCCCCGCGCTCCCCCGTCGCGGAACCCAGGGGACTCGGCCAGGACCCGAACGTGCCGGACAGGAGCCCCGACAGCGATGCGGACAAGGACTAGACCAACACATTGGGGGACATAACAACCGGGGAAGCAAGGCCGCGCCCGGATTCACCACCCCTGGTGCGTCACACAGCACGAGCCTCATTCCTATGATGGGCGCACGACACCACGGATCCCCGCCCGACCAGGGGGGTCCCACGGTGTACGGCGGCGCGACGGTGGTGGAGGGGTCGATGACTCAGGGGGCCGGTCAGGGACCCGAGCGGACGGAGACGTTGCGTGACTTCCGGGTGCCTCCGTACGCGCAGGCTCCCGCGCATTCCGCGCAGGTCCCCCCGCCGCCCCCACCAGTCGAGATGCCTCCACCGGCGCAGCCGCATCCTCCCGCGGCCGTGCACCCGGCGGAGGCGTACCCCCCGGACATCCACCCGGGGAACGCCTTCGCGGACGACGAGCCGCCCGAGGGCTACACCCCGACGGCACGCGACCTCCCGGTGATCAACCGGGGGGACACCGTGCAGGTCCGGGTGCAGACCGACCCCACCCCGGCGCCCCTGCCGGACGGGCTCGGGCCGCTCTACGTCGTGGGCGACGTCCACGGCTACCTCGACGAACTCCTGGCCGCGCTGCGCGAGCAGGGGCTGATCGACGTCGACGCGAACTGGGCCGCGGGCAATGCCCGCCTCTGGTTCCTCGGCGACTTCACCGATCGCGGTCCCGACGGCATCGGCGTCATCGACCTGGTGATGCGGCTGTCGGCCGAGGCCGCGGCCGCCGGCGGCTACTGCAAGGCCCTCATGGGCAACCACGAGCTGCTCCTGATCGGCGCCAAGCGTTTCGGTGACACCCCGGTCAACTCCGGTGCGGGCACCGCCACCTTCCAGGCCGCCTGGCTGCTCAACGGCGGCCAGAAGGTCGACATGGATCGCCTCCAGGACGTCCATCTGCAGTGGATGTCCCGCCTCGACGCGATCGAGCAGGAGGACGGGCATCTGCTGATGCACTCCGACACCACCGCGTATCTGGAGTACGGCGACTCCATCGAGGCCGTGAACGACACCGTGCACGCGCTGCTCACCCGCAACGACGCCGACGAATGCTGGGACCTGTTCCGGAAGTTCACCAAGCGCTTCGCCTTCCGCGACGACGGTGGCCCCGAGGCCGCGCGTGAGCTGCTCTCGGCGTACGGCGGGCAGCGGGTGGTCCACGGACACAGCCCGATTCCCTATCTGCTGGGCGAAGTGGGTACCGAAGACGGCGAGGAAGACTCCCGTCCGGTCGTGGAGGGACCGCATGTGTACGCGGACGGCCTCGCCATCGCCATGGACGGTGGGGTGACCATGGCCGGAAAACTGCTGGTCGTGCAGTTGCCTCTGCATGACTGACGCGTAATCGGGAAAACACCGGCTCGGGCGGCAGCAAGGTGATTTCGGAAACACCCTGTCACCCCGTGCCGTAACCGCTCTACCATCGGCTTATCCGTAGCAGGCTCTCCTCCGTTTCCGCCCGATTGCCCGTTCGTCAGGCGGGCTTTCCGGCCCTACGGAGCATCGGGGGATGCACATGAACAGCGCTCCGCACCTGCTGACCGAGGACCGCCCGGAGTTCGAGCGGATCCTCGACGACGCACTGCGCACCGCGCCCGACCGGCCTGAGCTGGCCGGCGTAGGAGTAAGGCTCAACACCGAGCAGTTGCGCACCATGGTGCTCAACGCCGGTGCCCTCGTCTCGGCGGCCGCGGCGGCCGAGTACGACCACTACGTCAGGGTGCGCGAGGAGTTGCGCACGCCCTCCACCCCCGCGCTCACATCGGAGCGCGGCTCGGTGATGACGCCTCCGGTGGTCGACAGCCCGGAATCCACCTCGGGTGCAGGCGTCGGCGCGGTCGTCGCGGTGCTGGCGCCGGTCCTCTCCGGGACCGCCGCCGCGATCTTCCTGTTGGTGGGCTACATCCTGAAGATGCTCAACCCCGAGCCCGCCTTCGCCGACACTTTACTGACCGCCGGCTGGTTCTTCGGCGCGCTCACCGCGGCCGCGATACTCGCCGCCGCGATCAGCCTCCTGCTCACCGCGATCCGCAACGGCGCCACCCAGGTCGTCGCCGAGCCGGAGGAGGCCGAGGTGGGCGACGAGAGAACGCAGGAGGTCTCCCGGGCCCGTGACGCATGGCGCCACGCCCTGGTGGAGCGGGGCATCTACCCGTTCCTGCGTGAGGCGCTGGCCGACCCGGGTGCCGGTCCGGGTGCGCCGAGGCGCCGCTCGGCGGGCCGGATACCGAGCCTCGGCTACGACCGGCCCGACTTCGACAGCCCGGGTGACTCGTCCAAGGGGACCCGGCCCAGCTTCACCAGCCCGGACTTCACCAGTCCCGACTTCGGGGGCCCCGAACACCAGCCGGAGTGACCGGCTTCGGGGCGCCCGTTTCACGTGAAACCGCCGGGATCCCACCGGGAAACCACCGGCGCGTTCGTTTCACGTGAAACCACGGCCGCGCATGTTTCACGTGAAACAGGGATCGCTGTTTCACGTGAAACATCGGTACGCGGACGTCACTCCGCGATCGGCAGATAGACGCGGTTGCCCGCCTCGGCGAACTCCTTGGACTTCTCCGCCATCCCGGCCTCGATGTCCCCCGCCGCCAGATCCCCGCCGTGCTGGCGCCGGATGTCCTGCGAGATCTTCATCGAGCAGAACTTCGGCCCGCACATCGAGCAGAAGTGCGCGGTCTTCGCCGGCTCGGCGGGCAGCGTCTCGTCGTGGAACTCCCGGGCGGTGTCCGGGTCGAGGGCCAGATTGAACTGGTCCTCCCAGCGGAACTCGAAGCGGGCGTCCGAGAGCGCGTCGTCCCAGTCCTGGGCGCCCGGGTGCCCCTTGGCGAGGTCGGCCGCGTGCGCCGCGATCTTGTAGGTGATGACGCCCGTCTTCACGTCGTCGCGGTTCGGCAGGCCCAGGTGCTCCTTGGGCGTGACGTAGCAGAGCATCGCGGTGCCCCACCAGGCGATCATCGCCGCGCCGATGCCGGAGGTGATGTGGTCGTACGCCGGGGCGACGTCGGTGGTCAGCGGGCCGAGCGTGTAGAACGGCGCCTCCTCGCAGATCTCCTGCTGGAGGTCGATGTTCTCCTTGATCTTGTGCATCGGGACGTGGCCCGGGCCCTCGATCATCGTCTGGACGTTGTGGCGCTTGGCGATCGTGTTGAGCTCACCGAGCGTGCGCAGCTCGGCGAACTGCGCCTCGTCGTTGGCGTCCGCGATGGAGCCCGGGCGCAGGCCGTCGCCCAGGGAGTACGTCACGTCGTACGCCGCGAGGATCTCGCACAGCTCCTCGAAGTTCTCGTACAGGAACGACTCCTTGTGGTGCGCGAGGCACCAGGCGGCCATGATCGAGCCGCCGCGCGAGACGATGCCGGTCTTGCGGCGGGCGGTGAGCGGCACGTACCGCAGGAGCACCCCGGCGTGGACCGTCATGTAGTCGACGCCCTGCTCGGCCTGCTCGATGACCGTGTCCTTGTAGACGTCCCAGGTCAGCTCCTCGGCGCGGCCGTCGACCTTCTCCAGCGCCTGGTAGAGCGGCACGGTGCCGATCGGGACGGGGGAGTTGCGCAGCACCCACTCGCGGGTGGTGTGGATGTTGCGGCCGGTGGAGAGGTCCATGACCGTGTCGGCGCCCCAGCGGGTGGCCCAGGTCATCTTGTCGACCTCCTCCTCGATGGAGGAGGTGACGGCGGAGTTGCCGATGTTGGCGTTGACCTTCACCAGGAACCGCTTGCCGATGATCATCGGCTCGATCTCGGGGTGGTTGACGTTGGCGGGCAGCACCGCGCGCCCGGCCGCGATCTCCTCGCGCACGACCTCGGGCGAGACGTTCTCGCGGATCGCGACGTACTCCATCTCCGGGGTGATCTCGCCCCGGCGGGCGTACGCGAGCTGGGTGACGGCCTGGCCGCCTCGGCCCCGGCGCGGCTGGCGCGGCCGGCCCGGGAACACCGCGTCGAGGTTCTTCAGCCCGCCACGCGGCGAGGTGTGCTTGATGCCGTCGTCCTCGGGGCGCACGGGGCGGCCCGCGTACTCCTCGGTGTCCCCGCGCGCGATGATCCAGTTCTCCCGGAGCGGGGCGAGTCCGCGGCGGACGTCCGTCTCGATGTTCGGGTCCGTGTACGGCCCGGACGTGTCGTACAGCGTGACGTCCTTGCCGTTGGTGAGGTGCACCTGGCGGACCGGCACCCGGAGGTCGGGGCGCGAGCCCTCGACGTATCCCTTGTGCCAGCCGATGGACTTCCCGGCCTCGCTCTGATTCGAGGCAGGCGTGCGTGCGTCCTGAACGGTCATGAGACCTACTCCCTACGCCGGCATTACCCGGTAACAGGTTCGGCGGTCGGCGCAGCCACTTCCGTACGGTTCGTACGGCTTTCAGCGCCCTCTCAGCCCGGTGCTCCGAGCTCCCGCGTGTGCAAAGGTGTCACCACGCTAGCGTCATCGCCAGCGCGCTGAACAGAGGGGCCCCACCGTTCTTGCGATGATCGGGCGGTGACGTCAGCAGAGCAGCCCCCCGAAGACGCCCACGGACACCCGCACGGCCAGACCTCCGGGCACACGCACAGCCACGGTCCCGCGGCGCCCGTCTCCAAGCATCTCCGCAAGGTGATCGCCGCCGTGCTGATCCCTTTCTCGGTCGCGGTGCTCGTCGGCCTGGCCGTGCTGTGGCCCGGGGGATCCCCGTCCCACCAGCGCACCGGAGTCGGCTTCGACCGCCAGACCCAGCAGGCGAAGGTCGTCGCACTCCAGAAGGTCGACTGCAAGACGGTCAACGGCGGTCAGACCCCGTCGAACGGCAACACCTCGACCGCCAAGGGCCAGGAGGCCGAGCGCTCCGATCGGGGCCTGTGCGCCAAGGCGACCATCGAGGTCACCAGCGGCAAGGAGAAGGGCCGCACCTTCACCGAGATCGTCCAGCCGGACGCTCCGCGCCAACTGCACAAGGGGCAGGGCGTGATCGTCGCGTACGCCCCCGACGCCCCGCACGACCTGCAGTATTCGGTGACCGATGTGAACCGGCGGCTCCCGATGGCGCTGCTCGCGGGCATCTTCGCCCTCGCGGTCGTGGTCGTCGGCCGGCTGCGCGGGGTGATGGCGCTCGTCGCGCTGGTCGTCTCGTTCGCCGTGCTGACCCTGTTCATCCTGCCGGCGATCCTCCAGGGCTCCAATCCGCTGCTGGTCGCGGTGGTCGGGTCGAGCGCGATCATGCTGATCGCGCTGTACATGTGCCACGGCCTGTCGGCGCGCACCTCGGTCGCCGTGCTCGGCACGCTGGTCTCGCTCGTCCTGATCGGGCTGCTCGGGTCGCTCTTCATCGGCTGGGCCTCGCTGACCGGTAACACCGACGACAACACCGGCCTGATCCACGCGCTGTACCCGAACATCGACATGTCCGGTCTGCTGCTGGCCGGCGTGATCATCGGATCGCTCGGGGTGCTCGACGATGTGACGGTCACCCAGACGTCGGCGGTCTGGGAGCTCCACGAGGCCAATCCGACGATGGGTCCGCGCGGGCTGTACCGGGCGGGCATCCGGATCGGCCGCGACCACATCGCGTCGGTGGTCAACACCCTGGTCCTGGCGTACGCGGGCGCGGCGCTGCCGCTGTTGCTGCTGTTCTCGATCGCGCAGAGCAGCGTGGGGACGGTGGCCAACAGCGAGCTGGTCGCCGAGGAGATCGTCCGGACGCTGGTGGGCTCGATCGGCCTGGTGGCCTCGGTCCCGGTGACCACCGCCCTCGCGGCGCTGGTGGTCTCGGCCGACCGCCCGGCCGTCGCGGCACGCGGGCCGGTGCGCGGCGGACGAGGCAAGCGCCGCAAGAAGTAGGCGGCGCTCAGCCCGCGTTCTGCTCCTCGGCCAGGATCCGCCCCAGCGCCTCGTCCAGATGTCCGTCGAAGTCGCCGAGCGCGCGCTCCTGCCCCAGCGGTACGAGCTTGTCGGTGCGGTCGAGGAAGGCCACCAGCGGGCCGGCCCCGGCCCGGAAGAGCGCCCGTTCGCCGCCCACCTGGAGGCGGATGTGGACGTCGCAGAGCTCCTCCGGGCAGGAGGGCGCGATGTGCACATCGCCGTCGCCGGTGGGGGTGTTGATGCCGTCGAGCAGCAGTTCCCGCCCGAACGTCCATGTCACGGGTTCGTCGCCGGGAAGGTGGAAGGTCATGCGGACCGCGTACGGATCGTCGGCGCGGTATGTGAGCTCCACCGGGATCCTGAAGGAGAGCTCCTCGGAGACGAGGAAGCTCATCATGACCTCTGCCAGGACCTCACGCATCATGTACCCCGCTGTAGCTGAAATGGCCAGGAATGATCCCCCCTGGCCCTCTTGACGCAATCGTGCTGGAAGCACTAACAGATCACAAGGAGTGAGTTTTCAGATACTGATAGAGAACGCGAGGGAGCCGAGGAGACGGCCGACTTCGCCACGGAGCTGCTCGATCGCCGGAATCAGGCGTTCTTGCTGGTGGAGGGGGAGGGAAATGGCCATGGTGGCGGCTCCGGAGCCCGCCGCGATCGGGATGGCCGCGCAGACCGTGCCCAGTGCGTACTCCTGGCGTTCGACGACCGGTTGCATACGCTCCGTAGCCGCGAGGCGGTCCAGGAGGGCCCGGCGGTCGCGTACGGAATAGGGGGTGACCGCGCGGACGGGGTGCCGGTTCAGATGGTCCTCGCGGGCCTTCTCGTCGAGTTGGCTCAGCAGGCACTGGCCGATGGCGTGCGCGTGCCCGGTCTCCCGGAAGTCGGCCCACTCCTCGACGGCCGGGGCCGACGGCGTGTCGGCCACTCCGGCGATCTCGATCTCACCCTCGCGGTAGACCGCGAAGTAGACGGGGACCCCGATGGCGTCGCGCCACTCCGCGAGAGAGCGGCTGATCTTGGTGCGCCGATTCTGCATCGCCCCGCCGTCCGCCAGCCGCTCGGCGGCCTCGCCGAAGACGAACACACCGTTCTCTCGGCGCAGATAGCCCTCGTGGGTGAGGGTGCGCAGCAGGTGGTACGCGGTGGGGAGCGGCAGTCCGGCCTCCCGCGCCAGCTGTTTGGCAGGAGCGCCGTCCACATGGGCACCCACGGCCTCCAGCAGGCGCAACGCCCGCTGGACCGAACCGATCAGGGTAGGGACACCGGCGTTCGCAGCCGTGGCCAAAAGTCACCCCCAGGCGTGCTGACGGACAGGGGGCCCGCCCGAGGCAGCAGAGGTTTTCACCATAACGGCCGCCTCCGGCGCCATGAGGGGTTTGGCCTCTCCGTCCCTCAGCCGGGCTAATCCTGGGGCGTTCTGTACGAGCGCTGTGCCTTTGCGGGGCCGCGCCCGTACGAAATGCGCGCTGCCGCCTACCAGTCTCCGCGCGAGGACGACGAGCCCGACATGAACCGCCGCACGACGTAGACGAGACCGCCGACCAGGGCCACGAAGATCAGCACCTTGAAGAGCAGTCCGAACAGGAAGCCGACCACACTGGCGATGAGACCGCCGAATACGACCAGGGCGATGACGGGCACGGCAACCCACTTCACCCACCAGGGCATCCCCGTGAATATCTCCCGTGCGGCCATCATCCTTACCTCTTTCGTACTCGTGATTCTCCTGAGGTCTCGGGCTGCTGCCTTCGACACCCTCGATGCTAGGGGCGCGGGGGTACCGAACGGGGGCCTCGCAGCCCTTGGTCTCCCCTGACCGGACCCCTAGGGAGTCCCGGGGGTCGCCCTCAGCTCTCAGGGGGAGAGAAGACGACCAGAACCCGCAGGTCCTCGGCGATGTGGTGGAACCGGTGGGCGACCCCGGCCGGCACATAGACGACGCTGCCCCGCGCCACCTCGGTGGTCTCCAGGCCGACGGTGATGGATGCCCGGCCGCTCACCACGAAGTAGATCTCGTCCTGGGCGTGCGGCTTCTGCGGGTCGTGATCGCCCGCGTCCAGTGCGTAGAGCCCGGCCGACATGTTCCTTTCCCGCAGAAACTGCAGATACGCGCCGTCGTTCGCGGCGCGCTCCGCCTCAAGTTCGTCAAGCCGGAATTGCTTCATCGCCGTCCGCCCCTGCACTGGTACCGATCACGTCTGCCACGATCAGACACATGAAGAATTTCGTAGTCAAGACGCTCGCCAACGCGGCGGCCCTGGCCGTGGCCATCTGGCTGGTTCAGGACATCACGCTCACCGGTGACAGCACCGGCAAGAAGGCCCTGACGCTGGTTCTGGTCGCGCTGCTCTTCGGCGTGGTGAACTTCATCGTCAAGCCGGTCGTGAAGCTCCTCTCGTTCCCGCTGTTCATCCTCACGCTCGGCCTGATCACCTTTGTGATCAACGCCCTGATGCTGCTGCTCACCTCGTGGCTGGCCGGGAAGCTCGACCTCAACTTCCATGTCGAGGGCTTCTGGACCGCACTGCTCGGCGGCCTGATCATCTCGATCGTGTCCTGGGCGCTGAACGTCGTCCTGCCCGACGACAAGGACTGAGGGGAGCGCGGATGACCTCCGGTGTGAACCCTCCCCGGGCGCCGGGTGACGGCACCAGAGCGGTGCGGGCCGGGCTCCCGGACCCGGTGGCGTACGAACCCTCGCTGCCGGGGCCGGTGTTCGCCGCGCACTTCCACCTCCCGGGCGAGGCCGTGGGCCCCTACACCTACGGCCGGGACACCAATCCGACCTGGACCCATCTGGAGCGCGCCCTCGCCGAGCTGGAGTCCCCGGACGCGCCCGCCGAGGCGGTCGTGTTCGCCTCCGGCATGGCCGCGATCTCGGCGGTCCTGCTCTCCCACGCGCGCGTGGGCGACGCCGTGGTCCTGCCGGACGACGGCTACCAGGCGCTGCCCCTGGTGCGCGAGCAGCTCGCCGCCTACGGAGTCGAGGTGCGCACCGCGCCGACCGCGGGCGACGCCCAACTGGACGTCCTGGACGGCGCGGCTCTGCTGTGGATCGAGACGCCCTCCAACCCGGGCCTGGACGTCTGCGACATCCGGCGGCTGGCGGCGGCCGCCCACGACACGGGCGCGCTGGTCGCGGTCGACAACACGCTGGCGACCCCGCTCGGCCAGCGCCCGCTGGAGCTCGGCGCGGACTTCGCGGTGGCGAGCGGCACCAAGGGCCTCACCGGCCACGGCGATCTGCTGCTCGGCTATGTGGTCTGCCGGGACCCTGGGCTCGCCGCGCGCGTACGCACATGGCGCAAGGTCGTCGGGGCGATTCCCGGGCCGATGGAGGCCTGGCTGGCGCACCGGTCGCTGGCCACGCTCCAGCTGCGCGCGGACCGGCAGTCGGCGAACGCGCTGGCCGTCGCGGAGGCGCTGTCCGAGCGCCCCGAGGTGAGCGGGGTGCGCCATCCCGGGCTGCCGTCCGACCCCGCGCACCGGCAGGCGGCCGCGCAGATGCGCCGCTTCGGCTGTGTCGTCTCCTTCGACCTGCCCGACCGCGCTTACGCGGAGCGGTTCCTGGCGGCGCTGCGGCTGGTGGACGACGCCACGAGCTTCGGCGGGGTGCGCTCCACTGCCGAGCGGCGTGGCCGCTGGGGCGGCGACAAGGTCTCGGAGGGCTTCATCCGCTTCTCCGCCGGGGCCGAGGACACCGCGGATCTCGTCGCCGACGTACGGCGGGCGCTGGACGAGGCCGCGGCCGCCGGGGCATGAGACGGGCGGTCCGAGCCTCCCCCCTCATGGCTCGGACCGCCCCGGTTCCACGCGCGAAGAACCGTGTCACCAAGGCTAGTTGACTCTGTGTCAGTGTCCAATCACAGTAGCGACAGAGACCTATCGACATATTTATAGTTGTGTCCGGCCGGGGACGTTGTGAGGCAGTTCGGGACGGGAGGGCAGCCATGGACCTCGCCCTGCTGCGCACGTTCGTCACGGTCCATCGCGCGGGTTCCTTCACCCGGGCCGCCGCCCTGCTCGGCCTCTCGCAGCCCGCCGTGACCAGCCAGATCCGCACCCTGGAGCGGCAGTTGGGGCGCCCGCTGTTCCTGCGCCAGGCGCGCGGGGTGACACCGACGACCGTCGGGGACGAACTGGCCCAGCGGGCCGCCCCGCACCTGGACGCGCTGGTCGAGATCGCGGAGTCCGGCTCGTACGAGGAGTCGGGTGTACGCACCCTCCACCTCGCCGGGCCACCGGAGTTCACCTCGCTGCGCGCCCTGCCCGCACTGACCTCCCTCGTCCCGCAGGGGCTCGCGCTGCGGGCCTCCTTCGGCAACGCCGAGGAGACCCTGGAGGGCCTGGCCGCGGGCCACCACGACCTGGCCATCGCCACCGCCCGGCCCCGCGGCCGGCTGCTCAGCGCGACCCCGCTCTGCGACGAGGAGCATGTGCTGGTCGCCGGGGTGCGCTGGGCCTCGCGGGTCGCGCCGGGGGCGCTGCGGCGCGGAGGCCCCGGCGTACTGGAGCACATTCCGGTGGTGGAGGTGCACGAGTCGCTCCCGTTCGTCTCGCGCTACTGGGCCGCGGTCTTCGACACCAAGCCGGCCGCCGCGGGCACGGTGATCGCACCCGACCTGCGGGCGGTCCTGGAGACGGTGACGGCGGGTGCCGGCCTGGCCGTACTGCCGCGCTATCTGTGCGAGGGGGCGCTGGAGCGCGGCGAGCTGGTGGCCCTGCTCGACCCTCCGGTGCCCCCGCTGCGGACCTACTTCCTGGCGGTGCGCACCGGCACGCTCGCCCTGCCGCACATCGCTCGGGCGCAGGAGTGGCTGCTGCGTGCCGCGGTCGACTGGAGCTGAGAGAGTTTCGCGGGCGCCGCCACGGGCCACATTTCTCCCATGACCGTCCGACCCGTGGTCAAGCGCACCGCACGAGCCGTCCTGCTGGACGGCGACGACCTGATCCTGATCAAGCGCACCAAGCCCGGCATGGATCCCTACTGGCTCACCCCCGGCGGCGGCGTCGAGCCGGAGGACTCCACCGTCGTCGAGGCCCTGCACCGCGAGGTGCACGAGGAGCTCGGCGCGAAGATCACCGATGTGGTGCCCTGCTTCGTCGACACCGTCGAGCACATCGGCGCCGACGGCGGGGCGACCGGCGTGAAGGTGCAGCACTTCTTCGTCTGCCGGCTCGACTCCATGGACGAGTCCCTGCGGCACGGCCCCGAAGTGGACGACCCGTGCGGCGAGTACGAGATCGTACGGATCCCGTTCACCCGCGTCGGTATCGCCTCCGTCCACCTCGTACCGCTGTCGCTGCGGCACTACCTCGACGGCAACATCGAGGGAGTCCGCGCGATGCACGCGCCCGACCTGGGCTGATCCCCCGCCGGGCGCGCGGTCCTCGGTGCTGCGCCGCGCCTCAGTCGTTCGCCGCGACGAGCTCCTCGACGGAGTCGTGGCGGATGCGGTCGGAGGGGATCCCGATGTCCCGCAGGGTGGTCACGCCGCTGCGGATCATTCCCGGCGGCCCGGACACATAGGCGTCGTACGAGTTCCACGGCCCGTACTCGCGCACCGCCTCCGGGAGCCGTCCGCCGAGCCCCCGGCCCGGACCCTCCGAGATCACCGGCCGCACCGACAGCCACGAGTGCGCCTGCTGCATCCGCAGCAGGGTGTCGATGTCGTAGAGGTCGTGGTTGCTGCGGGCGCCGTAGAAGACCTCGACGGGCCGCCGCTCGCCGTACCGGGCGACGTCCTCGACCAGCGCCTTGATGGGCGCTATGCCGGTGCCGCCGCCCAGACAGAGCAGGCCGTTGTCGGTGGTGTGGTCGACCACCATCGACCCGGCGGGCGGCCCCAGGCGCAGGGTGTCCCCGGGGCGGGCGCGGTGGACCAGCGCGCCGGAGACCCAGCCGGCCGGCACCGCCTTGACGTGCAGCGACAGCAGTCCGTCGGTGCGGGGCGCGGAGGCCAGCGAGTAGTGCCGCCAGATCCGCGGCCACCAGGGCGTCTCCAGCGTCGCGTACTGCCCGGCCAGAAAGGGGTACGGCTGGTCCGGGCGGAGGGTGACCACCGCGATGTCCGGGGTCCTCAGATCGTGCGAGACGACCTCGGCGTACCACCAGGCGGGCCGGCGCAGCTCGTCCTCGTCGGCCGCGTCGATCATGATCTGCGACATCGTCGTGTACGCCCGGACCCAGGCGGCCTGGGTCGCCTCGTCCCAGGTCTTCGCGGCGTACCGGACCAGTGCCCCGATCAGCGCCTCTCCGACGGCCGGATAATGCTCGGGCCGGGTGCCGTACTTACGGTGGCCCCGGCCCAGCTGGCGAAGATATTCAGTGAGTGTGGCGGTGTTCTCCAGATGCTCGGCGGCCGTGAGCAACGCCTTGAGCAACCGGTCCCGCTGGGCGTCCATCGCTGCCGGAAAGAGCGTGCGCAGCTCCGGATCGCCTATGAAGAGCAATGCGTAGAAATACGACGTGACCTTGTCCGCTAAAGGTGCGATCTCCGCGAGTGTGCGGCGTATCAGCACAGCGTCGGTCGACGTGTTGGTCGGAGCGTTCATCCCTTGTCTCGCCTCGAACCTCTGGCCGCAGTTACCGACGTCCGGGAGTCCCGTCCCTCCCGTACCGGAGCATGTCAGCTTCAGTGCGGCTGCGGGGACAAATAGCAGGAATCCCGGGTATCCGAACCGACATTCCCGTTAGGCTCGTGTGACCTGTGCCAGCGCGTAGGCCTCACGGAGGTCGCCCCCGGAGTAGATGTGCGTGGCCCTTCCGGCGAGGTGGTGGTCGGCGTTCACCGCGACCGACAGGGGCACCGCGGCGAAGAGTTCCACGTCCGACATCGAGTCCCCGTACGCGACACAGTCCGCCCGGCTCACCCCGAACTCGGCGCGCAGCCGCTCGGCGAGTGTCACCTTCGCGGCGGCGCTCAGGATCCCGGCCGGGTCGACGGGCCGGGTGAAGGGCACCTCGGGGAAGACGGAGCCGTGCGCGGCATCGGCTCCCCACTCCAGCAGCCGCTCGACGAAGAACGACGGCGAGAGCGAGATCACGGCGCAGTAGTCACCGCCCTCCCGGATCTCCCGCCACACCTCCTGGATCCCGGCGAGCCATGGCGCAGAGACGAAAGCCGCCGTCACATGCGCCTGCGTCAGCCCCGACCAGAGCTCGTGGACCCGGACCGCGTACTCGGGCGGCCCGATCAGACCGCCGGACAGCTCCCTCTCCAGCTCGCCGATTTCCTCCAGCAGCCCTAGCTGCCGGGATATCTCGACCGGCGCGGCGGATCCCCGCATGAGGGTCCCGTCGAGGTCGAAGAGATGAAGTCTCGCCATGTGTCCAGAGGCTAGTACCCCTGGTCACACCCGTGCACCGGGCACCCCAGCCGGGCGCCGGGGTCGCTCAGGGCCTCCATGTTTCACGTGAAACAACGCCTTCGCTCCATGTTTCACGTGAAACATCCGGGCGAAGGCTGACAGAGCGTGGCCGAAAGCAACGCCCTGTATGCGCAAAACGGTGGACGAAGTGCGGGTCCATCGGACAGCCTGATCCCCATGCCCTCACCGCTCGACGAGCTTCCGATCCGCCGCCTGACCATTGACGACCTCGTTTCCTGCGCCGACCTCTCCGAGAACCGCGGCTGGCCGCGCGAGGAGCACAAGTGGGGCCTGCTGCTCACAGCGGGAAGGGGCTACGGCATCGACGACCCGGACGGCAAAGGGCTGGTCAGCGCCTGCGTGGTCACCTCGTACGCGGATCTCGCCGCCATCGGAATGGTCCTGGTGGCCGAGAAGCACGCACGGCTGGGCGTGGGGCGGCGGTTGATGCGGCACGTTCTGGCGGAGCTGGGCGACCGGCCGATCACGCTGCACGCCACACCGTACGGGCAGCCGCTCTACGAACAGCTGGGCTTCGAGACCACCGGCCGCGCCGAGATGGTCCGTGGCCACTTCCGCCCCTCGGGCCCGTCCCCCACCGTGGCGACCCGCCCGGCGACCGCCGAGGACCTGCCCGCCATCCTGCGGCTGGACGCCGATGTCTTCGGCCGCGACCGCACTCATGTGATCACCCGGCTGCCCGCCTTCGCCGACCAGTTGCGAGTCGCCGAGGACTCGGGGGGCATCATCGGCTATGCGGCGGCCTGGCCGAACATGGAGACCCATGTCGTGGGTCCGCTGGTGGCGCGTGACACCGAGACCGCCAAGGCCCTGGTCGCCTCGCTCGCCGCGGGCACGGACCGCCCGCTGCGCACCGACGTCGACGTACGCCACGAAGAGTTGCTCAACTGGCTGAAGGCGAACGGTCTGGAACCGATCGCCTTCAACGCGGTGATGACCCGCAACATCCCCGGACTGCCCGGTGACTGGACCCGTCGCTTCGCTCCGCTGACAGTCGCCGCGGGCTGAACACAGGCTGCCGGCCGCGACCCGGCGGCGGGCTCGACAGCGGGCTCAGACGAGCCGCTGAACGGACTCCGTGGCGAAGCCGTGGTCCTGCTCGGGGGATCCGCCGCCCACACCGATCGCCCCGATCAGCCGTCCGTCGCGGTGGACAGGGACGCCGCCCGCGATGAAGAGCAGCGGCCGGTCGAGCGCGGTCGGCAGGGTGTGGAAGAGCCCACCGGGCTGGACCGCATCGACGAGGTCGGCGGTCGCGGTGCCGAGTTGGAGCGCGGTGTACGCCTTGCGGGTGCTGGTCTCGCCCGCGATCAGTACGGCGCGGTCGTCGCGGCGGAAGGCCAGCAGATGGCCGCCCGCGTCGAGCACAGTGACGGCGACCGTGGCCCCGGCCTCCTCGGCGGCTGCGCGGGCCGCCTCCACGAGGGCCTCGGCGTCCTGGATGGTGAGCGGGGCGACTGCGGTGGTGGTGCTCATGAGGGGTGACTCCTTGGTGCGGTAGAGCGGTTGGTCAGGGGTGACCGGGTGCTGCGGGTCGGTCAGTGGTGCGCCGCGGTGGCGCGGACCGGCTCGGGGGCGGCGCCCGTGACGATCCGGCTGTCCGTCCGCGTACGCCGTTCCAGCGCGCTGGAGACGACGGCGAGGACGACGGCCGAGGCGGCGAGCGTGGCGCCGACCCAGTTCGGGGCGGTGTACCCGAGTCCGGCGGCGATCACGAGCCCGCCGAGCCAGGCGGAGAGCGCGTTCCCGAGGTTGAAGGCGCCGATGTTCATGGCGGAGGCGAGGGTGGGGGCGCCCGCGGCCTGATCGAGGACCCGCTTCTGCAGCGGCGGTACGGTCGCGAAGCCGAGCGCGCCGATCAGGAAGACGGTGACGGCCGAAGCGGTCTTGTCGTGGGCGGTGAGGGTGAACAGGGCCAGCACGACGGCGAGGCCGCTCAGCGATACGTAGAGCATCGCCATCAGAGCCCGGTCGGCGAACCGCCCGCCGATCAGGTTCCCGGCGACCATGCCGAGGCCGAAGAGGACGAGCAGCCACGTGACGGAGCCGTCCGCGTAGCCGGTGACGTGGGTCATCATCGGCGTGATGTAGGTGATCGCGGCGAAGACGCCGCCGAAGCCCAACACGGTCATCGCCATGGCGAGCAGCACCTGGACGTTGCGGAACGCGGCGATCTCGTGGCGCAGCCGGACACCCTCGGCCCTGGGCAGGTCGGGGACGAGCTTGGCGACGCCGAGGAGCCCGACCACACCGAGTGCGGCCACGATGAAGAACGTCGTACGCCAGCCGATCTGCTGGCCGACCAGCGTGCCCAGCGGGACGCCGATGACATTGGCGACGGTCAGACCGGTGAACATCATCGCGATGGCCCCGGCCTTCTTCTCCGGGGCGACCAGATCGGCCGCGACGACCGAGCCGATGCCGAAGAACGCGCCGTGCGCCAGGGAGGCGACGATCCGCCCGGCCAGCATCAGCCCGAAGACGGGGGCGACGGCGGAGAGCACGTTGCCGACGATGAAGAAGCCCATCAGCAGCATCAGCATGCGCTTGCGGGAGATTCTGGTGCCCAGGACGGTCATCAGCGGGGCGCCGAGCACCACGCCGAGCGCGTATCCGGTCACCAGGTAGCCGGCCATGGGGATGGTCACGTCGAAGGTGTCGGCCACCTCCGGCAGCAGGCCCATGATCACGAATTCGGTGGTGCCGATACCGAACGCCCCGATGGCCAGGGCTAGGAGCGCGAGTGGCATGGGATGTTCACCCTTCCAGGAGATTGCACGAGCGCCTTACGGGCGTCCACAATAATTGCAGGCGCGGGTTAATTGCAAACGCGGGCTATTGCGCTCGTGACCTATCCTGGTCTCAAGCCGCTCCGGACGGAGGACAGACGCATGACCGCGACGGACCCCGCACTCACCGCCCTCTCCCAGGGCTGGTGCGCCCTCTCCCTGCTGCACGGAAGGATCGAGGCCCATATCGAGCGGGCCCTGCAGTCGGGGCACGAGCTGAGCGTGCGCGAGTACTCGCTCCTGGACGTCCTCAGCCGCCAGCACAGCGGCCCGGGCGGCCATCTGCAGATGAAGCAGGTCGCGGACGCGGTCGTCCTCAGCCAGTCCGCCACCACCCGGCTGGTGACCCGCCTGGAGGACCGCGGCCTGCTCACCCGGTACCTCTGCGACACCGACCGGCGCGGGATCTACACGGACGTCACCGAGTCCGGCCAGGAGCTGCTCTCCGAGGCCCGGCCGACCAATGACCGCGCACTGCGCGAGGCGCTCGACGAGGCCGCGCTGAATCCGGAACTCGCCCCGCTGGTCAGGGCCGTCGAGGAACTCCGCGTCCCCGCGTA
The DNA here is from genome assembly GCF_041435195.1 of Streptomyces sp. NBC_00224. Taxonomy (NCBI): domain Bacteria; kingdom Bacillati; phylum Actinomycetota; class Actinomycetes; order Kitasatosporales; family Streptomycetaceae; genus Streptomyces; species Streptomyces sp. NBC_00224. The sequence goes on along the minus strand of NZ_CP108106.1, from coordinate 4,823,117 downwards.
GTCTCCGGTCCATGAGCGATCTTGAGATAAGGCCGGCGGCACCCCAGGACATCCCGGCGATCGTGGCGATGCTCGCCGATGACCCGCTGGGCGCCCAGCGGGAGTCGCCGAACGACCTCGCCCCGTACCTCGCCGCCTTCGACCGGCTGGCCAAGGACCCCAACCAGCACCTGGTCGTCGCCGTCCGCGACGACCAGGTCGTCGGCACACTCCAGCTGACCGTCATCCCCGGGCTGTCCCGGCGCGGCGCCACCCGCTCGATCATCGAAGGCGTACGCATCCACGCCGATGAGCGCGGCAGCGGCCTCGGCACCCGGCTCGTCGAGTGGGCCGTCGAGGAATCCGGGCGCCTGGGCTGCCAGTTGGTCCAGCTGACGTCGGACGCCACCCGGATCGATGCCCACCGCTTCTATGAGCGACTGGGCTTCGACGCGTCCCACCTGGGCTTCAAGAAAGCCCTCTGAGCCTCCGGGACCGGAACTCGCTGAGCGCCCCGGGGGCACGTGGGGCACGTTTCACGTGAAACATCAGACCCCGCGCCAGCCCTCGGGGTCGACGCCTCCCGGGACGGCATCGTCCGGCCCGTACGGCTCCCGGGTGAAGGCGAACGACCCGAGGTCGAGATGGCTCACCGAGCCGTCCGGGCGGCGCACCGCCCGCAGGATCTCGCCCTTGTAGTAGCCGTTGAGACCGATCCAGCTGCCATCGGCCCGAGCCTCGAACCTCGCCGCGCGGCCGGTTCCGCGCAGCGGCTCCAGCGCCACCGTGCCATCGGCATTCAGTCGCAGGCCGTAGGCATAAGTCCCCCAGTACCAGGGGCCGGTGAGCTCCAGCAGAGACGGGTCGACCTCGGAGAGGGGCCGCCACGGCTCAGGGAGCTTCGGCTCGGCCTCGACGACGATCCGGACGAGATCGGCGGCGACCGCCGGGGCCGTCCCCGAGGTGGAGTTGGCGAGCGCTACCGCCCCGATGCCGTCCTCCACGCTGATCCACAGCCCTGCGACGAACCCGGGCAGCGAGCCGGTGTGCCCGGCGAGGGTGCGGTGGTCGTCCTGGCGGCTCAGCTGTACGCCCAGTCCGTAACCGCCCTGCCAGTCCCCCGCCTCGGGCGGAGCAGACGGCGCCCGCATCTCCCGTACGGACGCGGCGCTCAGCACACGGTCGTCTCCCTCGGCGAGGAAAACCGCGAAGCGGCAGAGGTCCGCTGCCGTCGACCACAACTGGCCCGCGGGGGCCATGATCCCCAGGTCCTCGGACGGCTCGGGGAGCAGGGCGTCGGCCCAGGGGTGCACGGCCCAGCCGCCCGCATGCGGGGCCACCGGCTGCGTGCTCGTCCTGTTCAGCCCCAGCGGATCGAGGATCTCGCTCTGCAGCGCCTCCTCCCAGGGCACTCCCCGTACCGCCTCGACCAGCGAACCGAGCAGCGTGTAGCCCGGGTTGGAGTAGTGGTGCAGCCTGCCGACCGGGTGCAAAAACGGGTTCTCGCCCAGCACGTCCGCGAGCTCCGGGCGCAGCGCCGCCGAGCTCCGCTCCCACCAGGGCGCGGGCGTCTCGGCCGCCAACCCTGCGCTGTGGCTGAGGAGTTGGGCGATGGTCACCTCACCGACCCCGGTGTTGGGCAGGTGCTTGTCCAGCGGGTCTTCGAGGTCCAGTAGCCCCTCGTCCCGCAGCCGCGTGACCAGGACAGCGGTGAAGGTCTTGGTGATCGAACCGATGCGGTACTGGACGTCGGCGTCCGGCCCGTGGCCCTCGACCGAGGTGCGCGAGCCCGTCCAGACGATCCGGCCCTCGCGCACCACGCCGGCGACCAGCGAAGGGAGCCGCCCCTCGGACTGGGCGACGGCGAGGCGGTGGATCAGAGCGCGCTCTGTACTGGGCAGAAGGTCAAGGGGGGCCGTGGTCGTCGGCGGGGTGATCGGCGCATGCGGGGATGAGGTCATGGCCCCAGGTCTATCCCCGGGTCACGCGGCCGTCGACCGGTTTTTCGTCCGACACGCACGAGTCGGCACGGGCCGCCCGGTTCGGGCCCGTGCGCATCAGCCCGTGCGTATCGGCTCGCGCGTGTCAGGGCCCGGTCAGGTCTGTGCCATGTCCACGAAACGCGAGTAGTGACCCTGGAAGGCCACCGTGATCGTGGCCGTCGGACCGTTACGGTGCTTGGCCACGATCAGGTCCGCCTCGCCCGCGCGCGGCGACTCCTTCTCGTACGCGTCCTCGCGGTGCAGCAGGATGACCATGTCCGCGTCCTGCTCGATGGAGCCGGACTCACGCAGGTCGGAGACCATCGGCTTCTTGTCCGTACGCTGCTCGGGGCCACGGTTCAGCTGCGACAGCGCGATGACCGGAAGCTCCAGTTCCTTGGCGAGCAGCTTGAGGTTTCGCGACATGTCCGAGACCTCCTGCTGGCGGCTCTCGGCGCGCTTGGACCCACCGGACTGCATCAGCTGCAGATAGTCGATGACGACGAGCTTGAGGTCGTTGCGCTGCTTGAGCCGACGGCACTTGGCGCGGATCTCCATCATCGACAGGTTCGGGGAGTCGTCGATGTACAGCGGGGCCTGGGAGACGTCCGGCATCCGGCGGGCGAGCCGGGTCCAGTCCTCGTCGGTCATGGTGCCGGAACGCATGTGGTGCAGCGCGACCCGGGCCTCGGCCGACAGGAGACGCATCGCGATCTCGTTACGGCCCATTTCGAGGGAGAAGATCACGCTGGGCAGGTTGTGCTTGATCGAGCAGGCCCGGGCGAAGTCCAGCGCCAGCGTGGACTTACCCATGGCGGGACGGGCCGCGATGACGATCATCTGGCCCGGGTGGAGACCGTTGGTGAGCGAGTCGAAGTCGGTGAAGCCGGTCGGCACACCGGTCATCTCGCCGCTGCGGGAGCCGATCGCCTCGATCTCGTCGAGCGCGCCCTCCATGATGTCGCCGAGCGGCAGATAGTCCTCGCTGGTGCGCTGCTCGGTGACCGCGTAGATCTCGGCCTGGGCGGAGTTGACGATCTCGTCGACATCGCCGTCCGCCGCGTATCCCATCTGCGTGATCTTGGTGCCCGCCTCGACGAGACGGCGGAGCACCGCCCGCTCGTGGACGATCTCCGCGTAGTACGAGGCGTTGGCCGCGGTCGGCACCGACTGGACCAGGGTGTGCAGATACGAGGCGCCGCCGACGCGGGTGATCTCGCCCCGCTTGACCAGCTCGGCCGCGACGGTGATCGGGTCGGCCGGCTCGCCCTTCGCGTACAGGTCGAGGATCGCCGTGTACACGGTCTCGTGCGCCGGCCGGTAGAAGTCATGGCCCTTGATGATCTCCACGACGTCCGCGATGGCGTCCTTGGAGAGCAGCATGCCGCCCAGAACGGACTGCTCGGCGTCGATGTCCTGCGGGGGGACCCGCTCGAAGCCGGACGAGCCGCCGCCGTCCCAGGACTCGCTCTCGCTGCCCCGGTCGTGCTGGTCGTCGCGGCCACGGCCCCGTCCGTCGGCGCGGCGGGGGCGGGAGACGGGCAGACGGTCACCCGGACCGCTGTCGGCCCAGGGGTCGTCCAAGGGCTCGGGAATGCTCACCGGGCCACCTCCTCCCGTCCGCTCCGCGGACCTAGCCGTGCCACTCTTTCTACGGCACGACACTGACAAAACGAGATGCCCGACTCCGGTTCCGGCGCGTCGGGCGCCGGTCCACGTTAGGCCCGTCGGCACCGTCCGCCAATCTGGTTATCCACAGGCCATGTGGACGACGGACCAGATGCTGTGGAGAACCCCGCAGAACCTGTGCACGGACCGGGGGACAGCACTGTGGACAAAGTCATAGCCATCCCACCAACACCCACTTGACCTGCGGCTTTTCCATCCACCGGCTGTGGGGGAGAAAAACTTTCCCGGCTGGCCCAAGATCACGACAAACGGCGCACAGCCGAACCGCACTCCGGTTCCAAGGTAAGGACCACTAATGCATTGCATCTCTTACCTGTGGAAGATTAGATTGAGTTCATGACACAGGCCCCAGTGGCACCGAAGAACATCCGGCGCCGACACGACCGCGAGATCGTCTCCCTCGCCGTGCCCGCCTTCGGCGCACTCGTCGCCGAGCCGCTCTTCGTCATGGCCGACAGCGCGATCGTCGGCCACCTCGGCACCCCGCAACTGGCCGGTCTGGGCATCGCCGCGGCACTCCTCACCACCGCCGTGAGCGTCTTCGTCTTCCTCGCCTACGCCACCACGGCCGCCGTCGCACGCCGCGTCGGCGCCGGAGACCTGCAGGCCGCCATCCGCCAGGGCATGGACGGCGTCTGGCTCGCCCTGCTGCTCGGCGCGGCCGTCATAGCCGTCGTCCTGCCCGCGGCCCCCTGGTTCATCGATCTCTTCGGCGCCTCGGACACCGCCGCCCCCTACGCCGTCACCTATCTGCGTATCTCCGCGCTCGGCATCCCCGCCATGCTCATGGTCCTCGCGGCCACCGGCATCCTGCGCGGCCTCCAGGACACGAGGACGCCGCTCTACGTGGCCATCGGCGGCTTCACGCTGAACGCGGCGCTGAACGTCGGGCTCGTCTACGGGGCGGACCTCGGCATCGCGGGCTCCGCCTGGGGCACCGTGATCGCCCAGTTCGCGATGGCGGCCGTCTACCTCTCGGTCGTCGTACGAGGAGCCCGGCGGCACGGCGCCTCGCTGCGCCCCGACGCGGCAGGCATCCGCGCCAGCGCCCAGGCGGGGGTCCCACTGCTGGTCCGTACGCTCTCGCTGCGGGCCGTCCTGATGATCGCCACCGCCGTGGCCGCCCGTCTCGGTGACACCGACATCGCCGCCCACCAGATCATCCTGTCCCTGTGGAGCCTGCTGGCCTTCGCCCTCGACGCGATCGCCATCGCCGGGCAGGCCATCATCGGCCGCTATCTGGGGGCCGGGGACACCGAGGGCGCCCGCCAGGCGTGCCGGCGCATGGTGGAGTGGGGCATCGCCGCCGGAGTGGCTCTCGGCCTGCTGGTGGCCGTCGCCCGGCCGCTGTTCATCCCGCTCTTCACCGGCGACCACACGGTCCAGGACACCCTGCTGCCCGCTCTCCTCGTGGTCGCCGTCTCCCAGCCGATCTCCGGCATCGTCTTCGTCCTCGACGGGGTGCTGATGGGTGCGGGCGACGGCCCCTATCTGGCCCGGGCGATGTTGCTGACCCTCGCCTGCTTCGCTCCGGTGGCGCTCCTGGTCCCGGTACTCGGCGGCGGGCTCACGACGCTGTGGTGGGCGATGACCCTGATGATGACCGTCCGGATGGTGACGCTGTGGGCCCGCGCCCGCTCGGGACGCTGGCTGGTGACGGGCGCCACGCGCTGAGGACCACTTGGGGAGCGTCGAGGCCCCCCGAGGACTGTTGAGCGCTGGTTGAGGACCAGTTGATTGACCCATGTTTCACGTGAAACGCGGCACCCGAAGCGCGGCGTTTCACGTGAAACATCACACGCGCCGCACACGGCGAAGGGCCGCACCCCGGAGGGTGCGGCCCTTCTTATGCTCTGCTGAGCGCTGCGCTTAGGCGGCGACGACCTCGACGCCAACCTTCGCGACAACCTCGGCGTGCAGACGCACGGACACCTGGTGCGCGCCCAGGGTCTTGATCGGCGAGCCGAGCTCGACGCGACGCTTGTCCACGTCCGGGCCACCGGCAGCCTTGATCGCCGCAGCGACATCGGCCTGGGTGACGGAGCCGAAGAGACGGCCGGCGTCGCCGGAGCGAACGGCCAGACGCACCTTCACGCCTTCGAGGCGGGCCTTGATCTCGTTGGCCTGCTCGATGGTGGCGATCTCGTGGATCTTGCGGGCGCGGCGGATCTGCGCCACGTCCTTCTCGCCACCCTTGGTCCAGCGGATCGCGAAACCACGCGGGACCAGGTAGTTGCGAGCGTAGCCGTCCTTGACGTCAACGACGTCGCCGGCAGTGCCGAGGCCAGAGACCTCGTGGGTGAGGATGATCTTCATTTTTCGGTCACCCTTCCCTTATCGCGCGGTGGACGTGTAGGGCAGCAGCGCCATCTCACGGCTGTTCTTGACGGCCGTGGCGACGTCACGCTGGTGCTGCGTGCAGTTGCCGGTCACGCGGCGGGCACGGATCTTGCCGCGGTCGGAAATGAACTTCCGCAGCATGTTCGTGTCCTTGTAGTCCACGTAAGCGGTCTTGTCCTTGCAGAAAGCGCAGACCTTCTTCTTAGGCTTGCGCACAGGCGGCTTCGCCATGGTGTTTCTCCTGTGTGATCAAGAAGTGGGGGTACGGGCTGCCCTAGAAGGGCGGCTCGTCCGAGTAGCCGCCGCCGGAGCCGCCGGAGCTGCCAGAGCTTCCGCCCCAGCTGCCACCGCCGGCACCCTGCTGCTGGCCGCCGCCGGCCGGCGCGCCGGAGGCCCAGGGGTCGTCGGCGGGAGCGCCGCCACCCTGGGAACCACCGCTGGGGGCTCCGCCCCAGTTGCCGCCGCCCTGCTGCTGGCCACCGCCGCCGTAACCACCCTGGCCGCCTCGGCCGGTGGTCTTGGTGACCTTGGCCGTGGCGTTCTTGAGACTGGGGCCGACTTCCTCGACGTCCAGCTCGTAGACCGTGCGCTTGACGCCCTCGCGGTCCTCGTAGGACCGCTGCTTCAGCCGGCCCTGCACGACGACGCGCATGCCTCGCTGGAGCGACTCGGCGACGTTCTCCGCCGCCTGACGCCAGACCGAGCAGGTCAGGAACAGGCCTTCGCCGTCCTTCCACTCATTGGTCTGACGGTCGAAGGTGCGGGGAGTCGACGCGACACGGAACTTCGCGACGGCCGCACCCGAGGGGGTGAAGCGCAGCTCGGGGTCGTCGACGAGATTGCCGACGACCGTGATGACGGTCTCGCCTGCCATGGATGAACCTCTCGGCGGGGATTGCTGCTGGCTGCTGTGTTGCTACTCGGAACCCGATTGCCTCTGAGCGGAAGCTCAGTGGGTCTCGGGGCGGAGGACCTTCGTCCGGAGGACCGACTCGTTCAGGTTCATCTGACGGTCGAGCTCCTTGACGACCGCAGGCTCGGCCTGCAGGTCGATGACCGTGTAGATGCCCTCGGGCTTCTTCTTGATCTCGTAGGAGAGACGACGACGGCCCCAGGTGTCGACCTTCTCAACCTTTCCGTTGCCCTCGCGGACGACGGAGAGGAAGTTCTCGATCAGGGGAGAGACAGCGCGCTCCTCCAGATCGGGGTCGAGGATGACCATCACCTCGTAGTGACGCATGTGGAACCCACCTCCTTTGGACTCAGCGGCCACGGTCGTTCCGTGGCAGGAGGGTCGTGATGCGTAAGCAACGGTATCCGCCGCCACTGACAATCCCGCTCCGAGGGAGAGGGACCGCGTCCTGGCCAGGGCAGACACCGGTGCAGACCGTACAGACTACCTGCACACCCGCTTCCGGTTGAAATCCGGCGGTCAGGGGCCGCAATCTGTACACATCGGGTGTGCGCGGCGCTACCCTTCGCCGCGCTCCGCTACCGCCAGGAGGTGCCTCATGGCACAGGCAGTGCGATCGAACTCGTCCGTCGTCTCCCTCTTCGCCACCGACGGCAAGCCTCATCCCCTCCAGGACGCCTTCATGGCGGTGACCGTCGTGCTGGGAGCGCTGGCGTTCAGCACCGCGTTCTTCCACAGCCTGCACCTGGTCAGCTCCTGGGCAGGCCTCATCGGGATCCTCACCGGTGCGTACGGGCAGTTCATCTCGGAGACCACCCGCGAGCGGTTCCTGCTGATCCTCGGGCTCGGCGCCTCAGCGGTGGGCTTCTTCCTTGGCATGGCGCACGGCGGCCTCTTCGGCGGTGTGGTCGGCGGCTGAGAGCACCCCGCACCAGCCCAGGGTCCGTACAGCCATCCGGGGCGCTCCCCGGGCGCAGTAGGCTTCGGCGCGAGAGCCGGAGCCCCTGTACCCATGGGGACACACCTGCCGAGGAGCGCCCCGCATGAGCCTGACCCTGAGGACCATCAGCCGTGAGCAGCATCTGGCGTATATCCAGAGCCTGCCCGCGGCGAGCCACTGCCAGGTCCCGGCGTGGGCTGATGTGAAGACCGAGTGGCGCTCGGAGAATCTCGGGTGGTTCGACAAGAACGGCCAGATGGTCGGCGCCGGTCTGGTGCTCTACCGCCAGCTGCCGAAGATCAAGCGGTACCTCGCGTACATGCCCGAGGGCCCGGTCATCAACTGGTACGCCCCGAACCTCGACGAGTGGCTGCAGCCGATGCTGGCGCACCTGAAGCACCAGGGCGCCTTCTCGGTGAAGATGGGCCCGCCGGTCGTCATCCGGCGCTGGGACTCGGCCGCCATCAAGTCCGGCATCCAGGACCCGGACGTCAAGCGTCTGCGGGACGTCGAGGCCACCCACATCGAGCCGCGCGCCTTCGAAGTCGCCGACCGGCTGCGCAAGATGGGCTGGCAGCAGGGCGAGGACGGCGGCGCGGGCTTCGGCGATGTGCAGCCGCGCTATGTCTTCCAGGTGCCGCTCGCCAACCGCTCGCTCGACGACGTCCTCAAGGGCTTCAACCAGCTGTGGCGCCGCAACATCAAGAAGGCCGAGAAGGCCGGTGTCGAGGTCGTCCAGGGCGGCTACGAGGACCTGGCCGAGTGGCAGCGGCTGTACGAGATCACCGCTGTCCGCGACCACTTCCGGCCGCGCCCGCTCTCGTACTTCCAGCGCATGTGGACGGTCCTCAACAACGAGGACCCCAACCGGATGCGGCTCTACTTCGCGCGCCACAACGGCGTGAACCTGTCGGCGGCGACGATGCTCGTCGTCGGTGGGCACGTCTGGTACTCCTACGGCGCCTCCGACAACATCGGCCGTGAGGTCCGGCCCTCGAACGCGATGCAGTGGCGGATGCTGCGTGACGCGTACGCCATGGGCGCGACCGTCTACGACCTGCGCGGCATCTCCGACTCGCTCGACGAGACCGACCACCTCTTCGGTCTCATCCAGTTCAAGGTGGGCACCGGCGGCGAGGCCGTCGAGTACGTCGGTGAGTGGGACTTCCCGCTGAACAAGCTGCTGCACAAGGCCCTCGACATCTACATGTCGCGGCGCTGATGGTTGCGTAATCTCGTCTCTCATACCTCTGATACACCGCAGCCACCAGAAAGGTTCCGGATCCGGCCATGGCGCTCTCCCTGTACGTCGACACCGCGCGCTGGCGGGCGCACCAGAAGTCCGTGGTCGACCAGTTCCCGGGCATCGTCCCGGTCTGCAAGGGCAACGGCTACGGCTTCGGCCACGAGCGGCTGGCCGAGGAGGTGAACCGCTTCGGCTCGGACGTCCTGGCGGTCGGCACCACCTACGAGGCGGCCCGCATCAAGGACTGGTTCGGCGGCGACCTGCTGGTGCTCACGCCGTTCCGCCGGAGCGAGGAGCCGGTGCCGCTGCCGGACCGCGTCATCCGCTCCGTGTCGTCCGTGGACGGGGTGCACGCCCTGGTGGGCGCGCGCGTCGTCATCGAGTGCATGAGCTCGATGAAGCGCCACGGCATCAAGGAGGAGGAGCTCGGCATGCTCCACTCCGCCATCGACGACGTGCGCCTGGAGGGCTTCGCCCTGCACCTCCCGCTCGACCGCACCGACGGCTCGGACGCGGTCGAGGAGGTCATCGGCTGGATGGACCGGTTGCGCGCGGCCCGGCTGCCGCTGCACACCATGTTCGTCAGCCATCTGCGGGCCGAGGAGCAGGCGCGGCTGCAGCAGCAGTTCCCGCAGACCCGCTTCCGCGCCCGCATCGGTACGCGGCTGTGGCTCGGCGACCACGATGCCACCGAGTACCGGGGCGCCGTCCTGGACGTCACCCGGGTCGCGAAGGGGGATCGTTTCGGCTACCGCCAGCAGAAGGCCGCCTCCGACGGCTGGCTGGTCGTGGTCGCCGGCGGTACCTCGCACGGCGTCGGGCTTGAGGCTCCCAAGGCGCTGCACGGTGTGATGCCTCGCGCCAAGGGCGTCGCGCGGGCCGGTCTGGCGACCGTCAACCGCAATCTGTCGCCGTTCGTCTGGGACGGCAAGCAGCGCTGGTTCGCCGAGCCGCCGCACATGCAGGTGTCGATCCTCTTCGTCCCGTCGGACTCCCAGGAGCCGCGCGTGGGCGATGAGCTGGTGGCCCATCTGCGGCACACCACGACGCAGTTCGACCGCCTGGTCGACCGCTAGACGACGCGTCGCCGCCGGACATGACGAAGGGCCCCCGCCGGTGGCGGGGGCCCCTTCGCGTCGCTTCCCGGCCGCCCGGGCTAGGTGCCCGGCTGCCGTGTGCCCCACTCCACCCGGGGGCCCTCCACCAGGGGAGCCGCGTGCCGGGGCGGATGCGCCGCCTGCCCCAGGACGAAGACGTCCTCGGCCCCGTCGAGAACGCCACCGGACGGGTCGTCCGAGCCGTCGCGCCGTACGACGTCCCGCTCGGGCATCATGATGTCCCGCACGATCACCGCGCACAGGTAGAGCGTCGCCAGCAGATGGGCGGCGATGGCCAGTTGGTAGCCCTCCGGCGGCAGTCCCTGGTGCTTCTCGCCGCTCATCGTGTACGCGAGGTACATCCAGATCCCGAGGAAGTAGACGACCTCCCCGGCCTGCCAGATCAGGAAGTCCCGCCAGCGCGGCCGGGCCAGCGCGGCCAGCGGGATCAGCCACAGCACGTACTGCGGCGAGTAGACCTTGTTGGTCAGGATGAACGCGGCGACGACCAGGAAGGCGAGCTGCGCGAAGCGCGGCCGGCGCGGTGCGGTGAGCGTCAGCGCCGCGACGCCCGCGCACAGCAGCACCATCAGCAGGGTCGCCAGGTTGTTCACCGTGCCGACGTCCAGGGACTTGCCGGTGCGCTGCGAGATGATCAGCCAGAACGAGCCGAAGTCGACGGACCGCTCCTGGCTGAACGTGTAGAACTTCTTCCAGCCTTCGGGCGCGAGCAGCATCACCGGCACGTTCACCGCCAGCCAGGAGCCCGCCGCGCCGAACAAGGCCACCCCGTACTCCCGCCACTTCCCGGCCCGCCAGCACAGGAACAGCAGCGGCCCGAGGAGCAGGGCGGGATAGAGCTTGGCGGCCGTCGCGAGCCCGACGAGGATGCCGAAGGCGAGCGGGCGGCTGCGGGACCACATGAGCATGGCGGCGGCCGTCAGGGCGATGGCGAAGAGGTCCCAGTTGATCGTCGCGGTGAGCGCGAAGGCGGGCGCCAGGGCGACCAGCAGGGCGTCCCAGGGGCGGCGGCGGTGTGTCCGCGCGACACAGACGGCGATGACGGCCGTGCAGGCCATCAGCATCCCCGCGTTGACCATCCAGTACATCTGCTCGCGGTGCTGCATGCTGCCGCCGCTGGGCGTCAGCCAGGAGGCCACCTCCATGAACAGTCCCGTCAGGACGGGATATTCGAGGTAGTCCATGTCGCCGCTCAGCCGGTCGAAGTACGGCACGAGATCGTCGGCGAAGCCCCGCCCCACGTACAGATGCGGGATGTCGGAGTAGCAGGCGTGGGTGTACTGGGAGTTCACGCCCCGGAACCAGGCCCATTCGTAGCAGGGGGCCTTCTGCGCCATACCGAGGGCGAACATGCCGATCGCGACGAGGGCGATCACCCGGACAGGGGTGAGCCAGTGGCCCGCCCCCCAGGCCCAGCGGCCCATCGGACCGCCCAGCAGCTCGCTGCCGGCCGTGGCGACCTCGTCCTGCTCCGTGGGCCGTACGACGGGTTCGGCGGGCTCCGCACGCCTGTTCTCGTACGCGCGGGCACTGGTCTCGCTCGTCATGCCGCACATCCTGCCGTACACCTCTGTGGAAATGCCGAGGGGCGATGTTTCACGTGAAACACCATGCCTGGTTTCACGTGAAACACCGCCCCTGACATTCAGCCGCGCGCGCCGGGCCCGCTAGCCGTTAGGGCCTCCGAAGATATTCCCTTGGGGGCCGCTGCCCGGTTTGGACTTACTGGGCGACGGGCTGCCGGAAGGGCCACTGGTGTCCCCGACGGTGGTGCCCTGGTCGGTGCCCGCGTCGCTACCGCCGGGGCCACCGGGCCCGCCGGGTCCGCCGCAGTTCCAGTCCCACTTGCCACAGGTCTTGCTGGGCTTCGGGGACGGCGACGGCGTCAGCGACGGGCTGGGCGAGGGGGTTCCGGAGGGCGACGGGGAGTCCGAGGGCGACGGGGAAGGGCTCGGGCTGGGCGACATGCCGCCGCCGTACACCTTGTCGCCGATCGCCTCGGGCGTCGGGAAGTCGACGGCCGGCACGCCGTTCAGCGCCTGCTCCATGTAGTCGTGCCAGATGGTCGACGGGAACGACGCACCGTGGATCTTCTCCTGGCCGCCGGTCCCGAACATCTTCAGGAACTCGCGCTTCTTGTTCGTCTCGTTGTCGTCGAGGCGGTACATGCTCACCGCGGTCGACAGCTGCGGCGTGTAGCCGACGAACCAGGCGGAGCGGTTGCCGTCGGTGGTACCGGTCTTGCCCGCCACATCACGGCCGCTGAGCTGGGCGTTGGTGCCGGTGCCCTTCTCCACGACGTTCTTCAGGACGTCCGTCACGTTGTCCGCGATCGCGGCCGAGAAGGCGCGGGTCGCCTTGTCGTCGTGCTGGTAGACGACCCGGCCGCGCTTGTTGACCTTCTCGACCGAGTACGGATCGTGGTGCATCCCGCTGGTGGCGAAGGTGGAGTACGCGCCGGCCATGCGGATCGCGCTGGGGGAGGAGGTGCCGATGGAGAACGACGGCACGCTCGACGAGGCCAGGCTGTCCTTGCGCAGCCCCGTGGCGAGGGCGACGTCCCTCACCTTGTCCGTGCCGACGTCCATGCCGAGCTGGACATAGGGCGTGTTCGCCGACTCCTGCATCGCGTACCGCAGGTCGATGGCGTAGCTGGGCTTGTTGTACGACTCATTGCCGTCGTTGGTCTGCAGCCACTGCTCGCCCTTCTCGTTGGTCCACACGCTCCCGTCGTAGTTCTTGATCTTCAGCTTGTTCATGCCGCTGTAGATGCTCTTCGGGGAGACCGGGGTCCGATCCGTTTCGCCCTGGTCCTTGGGGCCCTTCGGGTCGCGCTTTCCGTACTCCATGGCGGCGGCCAGCACGAACGGCTTGAAGGTCGAGCCGACCTGGGCACCGGTCTGGTCGGCGTTGTTGGTGAAGTGCTTGGTCGCGTCCTCGCCGCCGTACAGCGCCTTGATGGCGCCGCTCTTGGTGTCCACCGACGCCGCGCCGAACTGGACGAACGTGTCGTGCTCCGGACGCTTCTTCGGATCGATGTTCTTCTTGCGGACCTTCTTCACCACGTCTTCGAGCGCCTGGACCTTCTTCTTGTCGAAGGTCGTGTGGATCTCGTAGCCGCCCTGGTCCAGGTCACCGGAGCTGATGCCCTGGGTGTTGTTGTTCACGAAGTACGCCTTGGACAGGCTGACCAGATAGCCGATCTGCCCGCTGAGCTGCGCGTTCTTCTTGGGCTTGTCCGGCATCGGGAAGGTCTTGTACTTGGCCCGGTCCGCCGCGCCGAGGTGGCCGTCCTTCACTTCCTCGTCGAGGATCCAGGCCCACCGGCTCATGGCGTTCTTGGTGTTCTGCTGCGGCGTGGCCGCCGGGTCGGTCTCGGTGGCGCCGGCCGGGTCGAAGTAGGTGGCGCCCTTGAGCAGCGAGGCGAGGAAGGCGCACTGGCTGGGGTCGAGGTCCTTGGCGTCCTTGCTGTAGTACGTGCGGGCCGCGGCCTGCAGACCGTAGGCGCCGCGCCCGTAGTAGGCGGTGTTCAGATAGCCCGCCATGATCTCGCTCTTCTTCTTGGTCGCGCCGACCTTGATGGAGATGAAGAGCTCTTTGAACTTACGGGTCATCGTCTGCGACTGGTCGTCGAGCCGGGCGTTCTTCACGTACTGCTGGGTGATCGTGGAGCCACCCTGCGTGTGGCCGCCCTTGGCCATGTTCACCAGGGCGCGCGCGATGCCCTGGGGGTCGACGCCGGAGTCGGTCTCGAAGGTCTTGTTCTCCGCCGAGATCACCGCGTACCGCATGGCCGCCGGGATCTTCTCGTACGCGATGATCTGGCGGTTGATCTCGCCGCCGGTCGCGACCATCTGGGATCCGTCGGACCAGTAGTAGACGTTGTTCTCGGCCTGGGCCGCCTGGGCCACGTTCGGGACGCTCACCATCCAGTAGGCGACGCCGATCACGACCACCAGTGTGCCGAGGAAGCCCAGACACAGCCCGCTGACGAGCTTCCAGGAAGGCATCCAGCGCCGCCACCCGCGCTTGTTGAAGCGCGGGTAGTCGATGAAGCGCTTCTTGCCGGGCCGCCGGTTGCCGGGGCCCGTACCACCGCGGCGCCCGCCCGGACCCGCCGGACCGCCGCCGCCGGGCTCGGCCGCTCGTCTGCGTCCGCCCCGCTGGGCGGCCCGTCGCGCCTCGGCGCGCCCACCGGCCGACCGCTGCTCTCCGTACGAGCCGGAGGGGGAATCCGTGACGGACTCCCGGGCGGGGGCCGCGCGGCGGCCGGAGGGCTGCTGGGCAGCCCGTCGGGCGGCGGCCCGGCCGCCACCTTGCGACTCCGGCGGTTTGCGACGGTGCTCGCTCATCGAACGACTACTCCTCGGGCAGGCGAGAGCGCCTGAAAGCGACTGGTGAGTTCCGGTCCCCCCGACAGACGGACCAGCCCTGCGACGAGCCCGTCCGCCGTGCACCCGGTATACCGATGGCGCGGTACGCGCCGACGCCCCCTGACGTCACTCGGCTCCCGGTGGTCTGCATGCCGCACAGACTACGCACGGTCAAAACCAGCCAGGGGCCGAAGTTCACCCCAAATCAGGCAACTTGCTTCCTACGAATTGACGATGTGACGCCGTTCACCATGGCCCCTCTTGTCGCAGAGGCGACACCGTTCTATCGTCAGGATGTATCGAGTCGATACATCAGCACGGCATAAAGGTCCGCGGCAGCAGAGGAGGCGAAGGTTGAGCAGGCGCTCCGGCATCCTCGAATTCGCCGTACTCGGTCTGCTTCGCGAGGCCCCGATGCACGGGTACGAGCTGCGCAAGCGGCTCAACACCTCACTGGGGATCTTCCGGGCCTTCAGTTACGGGACCCTCTACCCCTGCCTCAAGACGCTGGTCGCGAGCGGCTGGTTGATCGAGGAACCGGGCAGCGCTCCCGAGGACGCTCTCGCTGCTTCACTCGCAGGGCGCCGGGCCAAGATCGTCTACCGGTTGACGGCCGAAGGGAAGGAGCATTTCGAAGAACTGCTCTCCCACACCGGTCCCGACACCTGGGAGGACGAGCACTTCGCGGCACGTTTCGCCTTTTTCGGGCAGACGGAGCGCGAGGTGCGGATGCGCGTGCTGGAAGGTCGTCGCAGCCGGCTGGAGGAGCGCCTCGAAAAGATGCGCGCCTCCCTGGCACGTACGCGCGAGCGCCTGGACGACTACACGCTTGAGCTGCAGCGTCACGGCATGGAGTCCGTGGAGCGCGAAGTGCGCTGGCTGAACGAGCTCATCGAGAGCGAGCGGGCGGGACGGGATCAGCGATCCGGCCCCGCCACCGGCTCCGCTCAGCAGGACCACACATCAGGAGAGACGGGCGGCCTGCCCCGGCATCGGGACAGCACCCGGCCGGATCCGTCCGAGGACACCGCCAACTGAAGGCCCTGCGTCCGCAGGACTTCGTCGAGAACACACAGGGAGCAACCGGAATGGGTTCGGTTCGCGTAGCCATCGTCGGCGTAGGAAACTGCGCCGCCTCGCTGGTGCAGGGCGTCGAGTACTACAAGGACGCCGACCCGGCCGGCAAGGTGCCGGGTCTGATGCACGTCCAGTTCGGCGACTACCACGTCAAGGACGTGGAGTTCGTGGCCGCGTTCGACGTGGACGCCAAGAAGGTCGGCCTCGACCTCGCGGACGCCATCGGCGCCAGCGAGAACAACACCATCAAGATCTGCGACGTCCCGAACAAGGGCGTCACGGTCCAGCGTGGTCACACCCACGACGGTCTGGGCAAGTACTACCGCCAGACCATCGAGGAGTCCGCCGAGGCCCCGGTCGACGTGGTCCAGATCCTCAAGGACAAGCAGGTCGACGTTCTCGTCTGCTACCTGCCCGTCGGCTCCGAGGTCGCTGCGAAGTTCTACGCGCAGTGCGCCATCGACGCCAAGGTCGCGTTCGTCAACGCCCTTCCGGTCTTCATCGCCGGCACCAAGGAGTGGGCTGACAAGTTCACCGAGGCGGGCGTCCCGATCGTCGGCGACGACATCAAGTCCCAGGTCGGCGCCACCATCACGCACCGCGTGATGGCGAAGCTCTTCGAGGACCGCGGTGTCCGCCTGGAGCGCACCATGCAGCTGAACGTCGGCGGCAACATGGACTTCAAGAACATGCTTGAGCGTGAGCGCCTGGAGTCCAAGAAGATCTCGAAGACGCAGGCCGTCACCTCGCAGATCCGCGACCGCGAGCTGGGCGAGAACAACGTCCACATCGGCCCCTCGGACTACGTGGCCTGGCTGGACGACCGCAAGTGGGCGTACGTGCGCCTTGAGGGCCGCGCCTTCGGTGACGTTCCGCTGAACCTTGAGTACAAGCTTGAGGTGTGGGACTCCCCGAACTCCGCGGGTGTCATCATCGACGCCGTGCGTGCCGCGAAGATCGCCAAGGACCGCGGCATCGGCGGCCCGATCCTCTCCGCGTCCTCGTACTTCATGAAGTCCCCGCCGGTGCAGTACTTCGACGACGAGGCCCTTGAGAACGTCGAGAAGTTCATCAAGGGCGAGGTCGAGCGCTAAGCCTCGGCTTCCGCCCGACTGTTGAGGGTCCCTGTGCCGTGCCGGCGCAGGGGCCCTCTCCGTATGTGACGCTTGCACACATGCCTGTCGTGCGTGATCTGCGCGTACTCCTGCGCCTGAGGAATTTCCGGCATCTGCTGGCCGTACGACTGCTCTCCCAGGCGTCGGACGGCGTCTACCAGGTCGCGCTCGCCACACACGTCGTCTTCTCCCCCGAGAAGCAGACCTCGCCCACGGCGATCGCCTCGGCCATGGCCGTTCTGCTGCTGCCCTACTCGGTCGTCGGCCCCTTCGCGGGCGTCCTCCTGGACCGCTGGCAGCGGCGCCAGGTCTTTCTGTACGGCAATCTGCTGCGCGCCCTGCTGGCCGGCTGCACCGCGCTGCTTCTGCTCACCTCCGCGCCCGACGTGCTCTTCTACACCTCCGCGCTCTGCGTCACGGCCGTCAACCGCTTCGTCCTCGCGGGACTTTCGGCCGCGCTGCCCCGGGTCGTGGACGAGGAGCGGCTCGTCATGGCCAACTCCCTCTCGCCGACCGCCGGAACCCTCGCCGCGACCGCGGGCGGCGGTCTGGCCTTCGGGCTGCGTCTGGTGCTCCCGGCGGACGCCGCCACCGTGCTGCTCGGCTCGCTCCTCTATCTGTGCGCGGCCCTGTGGTCGCTGCGCCTGCCACACGGACTGCTGGGGCCCGACCCCGACGCGGTGCGGCCCGGAATCCGCTCCGCGATCGGCACGACGGCACGCGGACTCACCGACGGGCTGCGTCACTTGCACAAGCGCCGCACGGCCGCCCACGTGCTGATCGCGATGACGCTGATGCGCTTCTGCTACGGGGCGCTCACCGTGCTGGTGCTGATGCTCTGCCGGTACGCCTGGGCCGACGGCACCTCCGACGGGCTGGCGCTGCTGGGGCTTGCGGTGGGCATCTCGGGGGCGGGGTTCTTCGCGGCGGCCGTGGTGACGCCGGGGGCGGTGGCGCGGCTGGGGCCCTACCGCTGGATGGCGGTGTGCGCGGGGACGGCGGCGGTCCTGGAGCCCGCCCTGGGGCTGCCGTTCGCCCCCGTGCCGGTGCTCGTCGCCGCCTTCGTCCTGGGGCTGGTCACCCAGGGCGCGAAGATCTCCACGGACACCGTGGTGCAGTCCTCGGTGGACGACTCCTACCGCGGCCGGATCTTCTCGCTGTACGACGTGCTCTTCAACGTCGCCTTCGTCGGCGCCGCCGCGGTTGCCGCGCTGATGCTGCCGCCTGACGGAAAGTCGGCACTTCTGGTTGTCACGGTCTCTGTGATCTACGCGGCAGTAGCGGTGTTTATGACCCGCTTTCAGCGCGGCTGAGTGTCACATCAGGGCCACAGAGTCCCCTCCGGTAGCAGGGATGTCAGCCGGGCCCGCTACCTTACGGGCGTCATACATCATCTGTTTTTCACCAAGGGGGAACCCCCAAGTGTCCACTCCGCCGCCCCAGGGCCAGAACCCGTACGCGCCGCAGCCCAACGCTCCCTACGGACAGCCGCAGGGCGCAGCCCCGTACGGGCAGCCGCAGGGAGGCGCGCCGTACGGTCAGCAGCCGGGTCAGCCGGGAGTCCCGCCGCAGCAGTCGCCCTACATCAACCAGGGCGGTCCGATACCCCACGCGCCGGCGCCCGCCCCGCCGCGCCGCAACATCAAGAAGATCGTCCGGATCGTCGTCGTGGTGAGCGTCCTCATCGCCGCGGCCATCGGCTGGTACACCAGCCGTCATGACGCCGACACCGCCAAGGTCGGCGACTGCATGAGCATCGGCAACCCCGACTCCACGACCAACCCGGACCTGAAGGTCGTGGACTGCGGCGACTCCAAGGCCAAGTACAAGGTTGTCCAGAAGAAGGACGACAACAGCGGCTGCGACCGCAACAAGTACTCGGAGTACACCGAGACGGGCGGCAGCAAGGACTTCACC
Source organism: Streptomyces sp. NBC_00224 (assembly GCF_041435195.1). Lineage (NCBI taxonomy): Bacteria > Bacillati > Actinomycetota > Actinomycetes > Kitasatosporales > Streptomycetaceae > Streptomyces > Streptomyces sp. NBC_00224. The sequence goes on along the minus strand of NZ_CP108106.1, from coordinate 4,804,428 downwards.
CTCTGCCTGGAGAACTACAAGAAGTAGTCCCAGCGGAGACCTGAGGGGCGGTGTTTCACGTGAAACACCGCCCCTCGGCATATCGACGGGTCGCCGTGTTTCACGTGAAACATCGGCGCATGTTTCACGTGAAACGTCCTCGTGGCCGACCTCAGCCCTGCTGGGCCCACCACTCCTTGAGCGCCGCTACGGCCGCGTCGTGCTCCATCGGCCCGTTCTCCAGGCGCAGCTCCAGCAGGTGCTTGTACGCCTGACCGATCGCCGGGCCCGGCCCGATCCCCAGGATCTCCTGGATCTGGTTGCCGTCCAGGTCCGGGCGGATCGAGTCGAGCTCCTCCTGCTCCTGGAGCTGCGCGATCCGCTCCTCCAGCCCGTCATAGGCCCGCGACAGCGCGGTCGCCTTGCGCTTGTTGCGCGTGGTGCAGTCCGAGCGGGTCAGCTTGTGCAGCCGCGCCAGGAGCGGGCCGCCGTCTCGTACGTACCGGCGCACCGCCGAGTCGGTCCACTCGCCGGTTCCGTAGCCGTGGAAGCGCAGATGCAGCTCCACCAGGCGCGAGACGTCCTTGACCATGTCGTTGGAGTACTTCAGCGCGATCATGCGCTTCTTGGTCATCTTCGCGCCGACCACCTCGTGGTGGTGGAAGGAGACCCGGCCGTCCTGCTCGAACCGGCGCGTCCTCGGCTTGCCGATGTCGTGCAGCAGCGCGGCGAGGCGCAGCACCAGGTCGGGCCCGTCCTTCTCCAGGGCGATGGCCTGGTCGAGCACCGTGAGCGAGTGCTCGTAGACGTCCTTGTGCCGGTGGTGCTCGTCACTCTCCAGCCGCAGCGCGGGAAGCTCGGGCAGCACGTGGTCCGCGAGCCCGGTCTCCACGAGCAGCCGCAGCCCCTTGCGCGGGTGTACGGAGACCAGCAGCTTGTTCAGCTCGTCGCGCACGCGCTCGGCGGAGACGATCTCGATCCGCTCGGCCATCGACGTCATCGCGGCGACGACCTCGGGAGCCACCTCGAAGTCGAGCTGGGCCGCGAAACGCGCGGCCCGCATCATGCGCAGCGGGTCGTCGGAGAAAGACCCCTCCGGGGTGCCGGGGGTGCGCAGGATGCGCTCCGCCAGGTCCTCCAGGCCGCCGTGCGGGTCGATGAACTCCTTCTCGGGGAGTGCCACGGCCATCGCGTTGACGGTGAAGTCGCGGCGGACGAGGTCTTCCTCGATGGAGTCGCCGTAGGACACCTCGGGCTTGCGCGAGGTGCGGTCGTACGCCTCGGAGCGGTACGTCGTCACCTCGATGAGGTAGCCGTCCTTCTGGCAGCCGACGGTGCCGAACGCGATCCCGACCTCCCAGACCGCATCCGCCCACGGGCGCACGATCTTCAGCACGTCCTCGGGGCGGGCGTCGGTCGTGAAGTCCAGGTCGTTCCCGAGCCGGCCGAGGAGCGCGTCCCGTACCGACCCGCCGACCAGGGCAAGCGAGAACCCGGCCTCCTGGAAGCGGCGGGCGAGGTCGTCGGCGACCGGGGAGACCCGCAGCAGTTCGCTGACCGCGCGGCGCTGCACCTGGCTCAGGGCGCTGGGGTTGTCTTCGTTGGCGTTCGGCACAACAGAAAAGGGTACGTGCCCCGGCCGACCGGGGCGTCACCGTTTCCGCCCGCCCCGGCTCACTCGTCCTCGCGGGCTCTCCACGGCCCCGGAAAGCCGCCTCACCTGGCTCCCTGGCACACTCTTCCGATCATGTGGAGCAGTCCACGGCACTTCGCCACAGTCGACCTCGTTACCATGCGTGGACGCAGGAATCGACAACCACCGACACAGCTGACGACGACGAGGGACGGGCGACGCGTGGCCGAGGCGGCAGATTCTCAGGGGATGGGCTCCTCTCCTGCCCGCCGGTGGCTGCGCCGCACAGCGGCACTGCTCGTCGGCGCTCCCCTGATCGCCGGTCTGCTCTCCGGCACGGCCGCCACCACGGCGGCCCACGCCAGCGAGGCGGCCGCACCGGGCAGAGCGGCGCCTGTCTCGCGCACCGTCCAGGTGACGCTCGACTCGATGTCGCCCAGCGCCCCCGTCAAGAGCGACACGCTGACGATCTCCGGCACGGTCACCAACACGGGCAAGCAGACCGTCACAGGCGCCCATGTGGGTCTGCGGGTGGGCCAGCGGCTCAACGGCCGGACCGCGATCGACGACGCCTCCCAGCGCAGCGGCTACGCGCCGGGCCTGGACCCGGCCGAGGTCGGTGACAAGTACACGGTCAAGTTCGCGAAGCTGGCCCCCGGGATCAGCCGGGACTTCACCCTCTCGGTGCCGGTGAGCAAGCTGGGGCTGGGCGGCGACGGCGTCTACCAGCTGGGCGTCTCCCTGTCCGGGCAGACGGCGAACCAGCAGTACGAGCAGGTCCTGGGCATCCAGCGGACCTTCCTGCCGTGGCAGCCCGAGGCCGTCGACGGCAAGAAGTCGCAGCTCACCTATATGTGGCCGCTGATGTCGTCGACCCACCTCACCGCCCAGACGGGCTCGGACGAGCAGCAGACCCCGGTCTTCGCCGACGACGCGCTGGCCGCAGAGCTCGCGCCCGGCGGCCGGCTGGAGCGGATGGTCTCGCTGGGCGGTCAGCTGCCGGTGACCTGGGTGATCGACCCCGATCTGCTCGCCACCGTCGACGCGATGACCCGCAACTACCGGGTCAAGTCCGGCGACACCGATGTGCCGGGCACCAACCAGGACGTGGCCAAGCAGTGGCTGGGCGAGCTTGAGGACGCGGTACAGGGCGAGAAGGTCGTCGCGCTGCCCTTCGCCGACCCGGACCTGGCCTCGCTCGCCCATCGCGGCAAGGACGTCTCCGGGTCGCTGAGCCATCTGCAGGGGGCCACCGAGGTGGCCGAGAAGACCGTGGAGACCATCCTCCATGTGACGCCTTCGGTCGACTTCACCTGGCCGGTGGAGGGCGCGGTCGACCCCTCGATCGTCGACGTGGCCACCTCGGCGGGCGCCCACAACGTGATCGCCCGCAGCGACAGCCTCCGCGAGACCGGCGGCCTCCTGTACTCGCCGTCGGCCGCGCGGCCGATCGGCGGCGGCACCACGGCCGTGGTCTCCGACGCCCGCCTCTCGACGGCGTTCGAGGGCGACATGTCCCGGGCCGGGAACTCCACCCCGGCCGTCCAGGAGTTCCTCGCCCAGACGCTGGCGATCACGCTCCAGGACACGGAGAAGCAGCGCAGCATCGTCGTCGCCCCGCAGCGGATGCCGACCGCCAGCCAGGCCCAGACGATGGCGAGCGCCATCCGCGCCCTGAGCACGCAGCGCTGGACCGAGCCGCTCGACCTCACCGCTGCCGCCACGGCCAAGCCGGACGCGCGCGCCACCGCCCGGGTGCCCGGCTCCTCCTCGTACCCCGGGTCGCTGCGCAGGCAGGAACTGCCGGTGCAGGCGTTCCAGGACATGAAGAGCACCCAGGGCACCCTGGACAAGTTCAAGGTCATCCTGACCGCCCCCGACCGCGTCGTCACGCCCTTCGGCAACGCCGTCAACCGCGAGATGTCGACGTCCTGGCGCGGCGACCGCGAAGGGGCCGTGATCTACCGGGCCGGGGTGCAGAGCTATCTGGACGGGCTCACCGGCGAGGTGCGGCTGATCCAGAAGTCCACGGCCACCATGTCGGGGCGCAGCGCCACCCTCGCCGTCACCGTGCAGAACCAGCTGGTCCAGCCCGTGGGCAATCTGGTGCTGCGGCTGGAGCCGAGCAACCCCTCCCGCCTGAAGGTGACCACCAACGAGGACGCGAACGGCGGGCAGCCGGTCAAGATCGACGGTGGTCACAGCCAGTCGGTGAAGTTCACGGCCACCGCGAACGCCAACGGCCCCGTTCAGGTGACCGCACGGCTCTACACGCAGGACGGCACGCCGTACGGCGATCCGATGGAGTTCACGGTCAAGGTCTCCGAGATCACCCCCACCGTGATGCTGGTGATCGCCGGCGGTGTCCTGCTGCTCGTCCTCGCGGGCATCAGGATGTACACCCAGCGCAAGCGGTCGACGGCCCGCAAGGCGGCCGGGGAGACCGGGGAAGGCGACGGCGCGGAGGCGGACGGCGGCGACGATCCCGAGCAGCCGAGTGACCCGACACCGGACACCGGTCCGGAAAGCGGGGCCTCGCCCGGCACGGGTGAGAAAGTGGAGCATTGAGCTATCGCTATGCACCGTGGCCGGCCAGGCCGGGGACGATGAGGTGGGGTAACCATGAACGCGCCGTACGACGGTGACCGCGGGCAGGGCGCGGGCGGCGGCTCCGCGTCGTCCGGCAACACGCCTCCGGTGCCTCCCTACGCCGAGCAGGTGCCGCCGCAGCAGCCCGTGCCGGACCCGTACTTCCAGGACGCCTACGGCAACGATCCGTACCGGGCGCAGGACCTGTACGCCCAGGACCCGGTGACCGAGGCGCTGTACGACCGCGCCGCGCACCCGCCGCCGCCCCCGGGCACCTACGCCGAGCCGCAGCCGCTCTACCAGCAGCCGCCCGCGCAGCAGTACGCGCCGGACCCCCGGATCTGGGCCCAGACCCCGCCGCCCGAGCCGGACGGCCCCTCGCGCCATCTGCCGTACGGCGACACCGCCGGCACCACGCAGTTCGTGGGCGTCGACGACCTGGTCACCCAGGCCGGCGAGGAGCCGCCGGAGCAGGACGCCTTCGCGTATCTCTACCGCGACCAGCAGGGGTCCGGTCCGGCACCGGCCACCCCGGAGCCCGAGCCGCTGCCCGCCGCACCGCAGCAGAAGTCCGGCGGCCGCGCCTCCGGGCTGCTCAAGTCGAGCGCCGTGATGGCAGCGGGCACGCTCGTGTCGCGCCTGACCGGCTTCGTCCGCAGCCTGGTGATCACCGCGGCGCTGGGCACCTCGCTGCTGGGCGACACGTACACCATCGCGTACACCCTGCCGACGATGATCTACATCCTCACCGTCGGCGGTGGCCTGAACTCCGTCTTCGTGCCGCAGCTGGTGCGGTCCATGAAGGACGACGAGGACGGCGGCGAGGCATACGCCAACCGGCTGCTCACCCTCGTCATGGTGGCGCTCGGCGCCATCGTCGCCATCGTCGTCTTCGCCGCTCCGCTGCTGATCAAGCTGATGTCGGGCACCATCTCCGACGACACGGCCGCCAACAGCGTCGCCGTCACCTTCGCCCGCTACTGCCTGCCCACGATCTTCTTCATGGGTGTGCACGTGGTGATGGGCCAGATCCTCAACGCCCGCGGCAAGTTCGGCGCGATGATGTGGACCCCGGTCCTCAACAACATCGTCATGATCGGCACGTTCGGCCTGTTCATCTGGGTGTACGGCACGTCGGCCGAGTCCCACATGGGCGTGCAGACGATCCCGCCGGAGGGCATCCGCCTCCTGGGCCTCGGTACCCTGCTCGGCCTGGTCGTCCAGGCCCTGGCGATGGTCCCGTACCTGCGGGAGACCGGCTTCCGCTTCCGGCCGCGCTTCGACTGGCGGGGCCACGGTCTCGGCAAGACGGTCCAGCTCGCCAAGTGGACCGTACTGTTCGTGCTCGCCAACCAGGCCGGCGTGCTCGTCGTCACCCAGCTCGCCACGGCGGCCGGAAAGGCCTCCGGCGAGCACGGCGCCGGCTTCCTCGCCTACTCCAACGCCCAGCTGATCTGGGGCATGCCGCAGGCGATCATCACGGTCTCGGTGATGGCGGCGCTGCTGCCGCGCATCTCCCGGGCCGCGCACGACAACGACCCGGGCGCGGTCCGCGACGACATCTCGCAGGGCCTGCGCAACTCGGCGGTCGCGATCGTCCCGGTCTCCTTCATGTTCCTCGCGCTCGGCGTCCCGATGTGCACCCTGCTGTACTCCAGCAGCGGCGTCGAGGCGGGCCGGTCCATGGGCTTCATCCTGATGGCGTTCGCGTTGGGGCTGATCCCGTACTCGGTCCAGTACGTCGTGCTGCGCGGCTTCTACGCGTACGAGGACACGCGGACGCCGTTCTACAACACGGTCATCGTGGCCGCAGTGAACGCCGCGGTTTCGGCCGCCTGCTACGTGGTCCTGCCCGCCCAGTGGGCAGTCGTGGGGATGGCGGGCGCGTACGGTCTGGCCTACGCCGTGGGCGTCGGGGTGGCCTGGCGCCGGCTGCGCAACCGTCTGGGCGGCGACCTGGACGGCACGCGCGTCCTGCGTACGTACGCGAGGCTGTCCCTGGCGGCCGTCCCGGCGGCCGCGATCGGCGGCGCGCTGGGCTACGTCGTCCTCAAGGGGCTCGGCCAGGGGGCGCTCGGCTCGCTGGTCGCACTCGTGGTGGGCGGGACCGTGCTGCTCGGTGTCTTCTTCGTCGCGGCGAAGAAGATGCGGATCGAGGAGCTCAACTCCATGGTCGGAATGGTGCGGGGACGGCTCGGACGCTGAGTCCGTTCTCTCGCGCACAACCATCGTCCGCCGCCGTGTGTCGTGCATAGCGCCGGACTGTGGGCACAATTGGCAGGACTTTGCATGGCTGGCCGACAGCACGCAACGGATGGGGAGGCAGGAACGACGGTGGCGGAACGTAGCACGGCTGCCGTCGACGTGGCCGACAACAGCGGCGACAACCCGCTGACCGCCAAGGCGGACGGGACCACGACCGACGGGGTGGCGGAATCCATCGATACGGCAGACACGGCGGAGCAGGGCCCCGGCGACACGGGCGGTGAACGGAAGCCCGCCGAGCCCTCCATCGCCACACCGGAGTTGCACAGCGGCCACAAGCTCGCCAGACGCTACCGGCTCGAAGAGTGCGTCACCCGTCTGGACGGTTTCAGCAGCTGGCGGGCGGTCGACGAAAAGCTGCGCCGCGCCGTCGGGGTCCATCTGCTCCCGGCGGACCACCCGCGGGCGCGTTCCGTGCTGGCGGCTGCCCGCTCGTCCGCGCTCCTGGGGGACCCGCGCTTCGTCCAGGTCCTGGACGCGGTGGAGGAGAACGATCTCGTCTACGTGGTCCACGAGTGGCTGCCGGACGCCACCGAGTTGACCGCGCTGCTGGCCTCCGGCCCGCTGGAGGCGCACGACGCCTACCAGATGGTCACCCAGATCTCCCAGGCCATGGCGGCGGCCCACCGCGAGGGCCTCGCGCATCTGCGGCTAACTCCCGGCGCGGTCCTGCGGACCTCCTCGGGGCAGTACCGCATCCGCGGGCTCGCGGTGAACGCCGCACTGCGCGGCATCACCTCCGACACGCCCCAGCGGACCGACACGGAGGCGATCGGCGCGCTGCTGTACGCCTCGCTGACCCAGCGCTGGCCGTACGACAGCGATGCCTACGGCCTGCACGGGCTGCCCAAGGGCGTCGGCCTGATCGCTCCCGACCAGGTGCGCGCGGGCGTCCACCGGGGCCTTTCCGAGCTCGCCATGCGGGCGCTGGCCAACGACGGCGCCACCGCGTCGCGCCAGGAGCCGGCCTGCACCACACCGGACGAGCTGGTCAAGGCCGTCTCGGCGATGCCGCGGATCCGCCCGCCGGAGCCCGCGTTCACCGCGCCGCCCGAGTACCAGCGCACCACCTACCAGCAGGGCACCTACGGCCGCCCGCCCGCGGGACCGCACCCGGCGGTCACCCAGGTCGTGCCGGCCCCGCCGCCCACGCTCCAGGGCCGTACCGGCAAGGCGATCAAGTGGGCCGTCTCGGCGCTCCTGATCGCCGCCCTCGGCCTCGGCAGCTGGCAGCTCGCGGACAAGGTCCTGGGCCACGACAAGGGCTCCGGCGAGTCCGGGACGTCCCAGCAGCCGAACAAGAGCGACGGCGACAAGCCGAAGGCGCCGGTGCCGCTGCGGATCCAGGGCGCGGAGGAGTACGCCCCGGACGGCAAGCCGCAGAAGCCCGAGGCGGTGGGCAAGACGTACGACGGCGACTCGTCCACGTACTGGAACTCCAAGAGCTACATCGGCGGCCCCAAGCTCGCCCCCTTCAAGCAGGGTGTGGGCATCGTCTACGACCTCGGGTCCGAGAAGGACGTGTCGGCGGCGTCGATAGCACTCCGGTACGGCGGCGACCACACCACGCTGGCGCTGTACGCGGCGGACTCCATGTCGCCGAGCACGCCGGTCGGCTCGATGAAGCAGATCGCGACCACGACGACGAGCAGCACCTCGGCCGATCTCAAGGCGAAAAAGCCGGTGAAGACCCGCTATGTCCTCCTGTGGCTCACGGCACTGCCGGACGCGCCCCAGGACGAATTCAGCGGCGCCGGTTTCAAGCAGGCCATAACGGACGTCAAGTTCACCGGCTGATCCGGAAATCCGACAGAAGATCCGACAGCGCGGGGAGGGGGCTCACCGTTGGACGACGCCACATACGGCGGCGCGAGCGACCAGGACCTTCTGGCCCGCCATGTCGACGGTGACCCCGACGCCTTCGGTGAGCTCGTCCGGCGCCACCGGGACAGACTCTGGGCGGTCGCTCTGCGGACACTGGGCGACCGCGAGGAGGCCGCCGACGCCGTCCAGGACGCCCTGGTGTCGGCCTACCGGGCCGCGCACACCTTCCGTGGCCAGTCGGCCGTCACGACGTGGCTGCACCGCATCACGGTGAACGCCTGCCTCGACCGGGCCCGCAAGGCGGCGTCCCGCAAGACCTCGCCGGTCGACGACGCGGTGCGCCTGGAGCTGCTCCTGGAGCCCCACGAGTCGGCCGAGGCCCCCGCGGAGCGCCAGGACCTGCACCGGCAGCTGGTGAAGGCGCTGGGGACGCTCCCGGCCGAACAGCGCGCCGCTCTGGTCCTGGTCGACATGCAGGGCTATCCGGTGGCGGAGGCGGCGGAGGTCCTCGACGTACCGGTGGGAACCGTCAAAAGCCGCTGCGCCCGGGGCCGGGCGCGGCTGCAACCCCTGCTCAGTCATCTGCGCGGTGATGCCGGCGACACGGGGGATAGCCAGGAGCCCGGTGGGGGAAGGAACCGGACGCCGGGGACATCCGTCCCACCTGCGTCGGGACCAAGGGACGCAGGACCGAATGATCCTGCTGCTGTGAAGGGCGGAGGTGGGCGCACGTGACATCCACGGCCGACATGACTCAGCACCCGGACGTCTCGGAGATCTCCGACCTCCACGAGGGCCTGCTGCCCCCCTCCCGTACGGCCGACGTACGCCGGCACCTGGACGCCTGTGACCTCTGCGCGGACGTCCACGCCTCTTTGGCGGAGATCCGCGAGCTGCTCGGCACCCTGCCCGGGCCGCCGCGCATGCCCGCCGACATCGCGGGCCGGATCGACGCGGCGCTGGCCGCCGAGGCCCTCCTCGACGCCACGGCGCCCAACGAGTCGCCCGTACCCGTGGAGGCGACCGCGGTATCCGTCACCAAGGGAACGCCCGTCAGCGCCGAGACGGCCGACGACGCGGCGCATGTTTCACGTGAAACATCGCTCGGATCCGGCCCTGCCGACACTCCCGCGGCAGACCGCCCGGCCGGGCGCCCCAGGGCAGCCACCGGACCCGGTCGCCCCCGCACACCTCGGCGTCGCCGCACGGCCGTGCTCGGAGCTGTCTTCGGCGCCGCGGCGATCGGGGTGAGTGTCTTCCTGGTACAGACGCTCCAGCCGTCCGACGACAACCACGCCCAGAAGTCCGACATGGCGTCCCCCCAGCAGCACGGGGACGTCTTCTCCGACGCCTCCCTCGCCGGGCAGGTGCAGACCCTGCTGTCTTCCCGGCCCGCACTGGAGAGCGCCGGGACCTCCCCGTCGGGCAAGAAGCCGGACCTCGGCATCACGTCCAACTCCCCGAAGCTCGGCGTCGACGTCACCGTGCCGCCGTGCGTCCAGGCGGGCACCGGCCGGACCTCGGAGACTCCGCTCGCCTACGAAACCGGCGAGTACCAGGGGACCCGGGCGTACCTCGTCGTCCTTCCGCACCCCACGGACACCTCGCAGGTCCAGGCGTATGTCGTCGACGCGGCCTGCGAGACCGCGGCGCCCGACGCCAAGGGCAAGCTGCTGCTGACCCACGCCTATCCCCGTCGGTGAGACGCTCCGGGAATGCTCGCCCCGTAGGATCCGTTGGGTGGGGTGAGAGTCCTGGACCGGGCCCCGGTAGGCAGTAGGCAGTCCGCAGAGACGAGGAAGAAACCCGTGAGCGACGTCCGTAACGTGATCATCATTGGCTCCGGGCCGGCCGGCTACACGGCTGCGCTCTACACCGCGCGTGCGTCGCTTCAGCCGCTGGTGTTCGAGGGCGCCGTCACCGCCGGTGGCGCGCTGATGAACACCACCGAGGTGGAGAACTTCCCCGGCTTCCGCGACGGAATCGTGGGTCCCGACCTCATGGACAACATGCGGGCGCAGGCCGAGCGCTTCGGCGCCGAGCTGGTCCCCGACGACGTCGTGGCCGTCGACCTCAGCGGCGACATCAAGACCGTCACGGACACCGCCGGCACCGTCCACCGCGCCAAGGCCGTGATCGTCACGACCGGCTCCCAGCACCGCAAGCTCGGGCTGCCGAACGAGGACAAGCTCTCCGGGCGCGGTGTCTCCTGGTGCGCCACCTGCGATGGGTTCTTCTTCAAGGACCAGGACATCGCCGTGGTCGGCGGCGGCGACACCGCGATGGAGGAGGCGACCTTCCTCTCGCGCTTCGCCAAGTCGGTCACCATCGTCCACCGCCGGGACAGCCTGCGCGCCTCCAAGGCGATGCAGGAGCGCGCCTTCGCCGACCCGAAGATCAAGTTCGCCTGGGACAGCGAGGTCGCCGAGATCCACGGCGACCAGAAGCTCTCCGGTCTGACCCTGCGCAACACCAAGACCGGCGAGACCTCCGCGCTGGCGGTGACCGGCCTCTTCATCGCTGTGGGCCACGACCCGCGCACCGAGCTCTTCAAGGGCCAGCTCGACCTGGACGACGAGGGCTACCTCAAGGTCGCCGCGCCCTCCACCCACACCAACCTGACCGGTGTCTTCGGCGCCGGTGACGTGGTGGACCACACCTACCGCCAGGCGATCACCGCCGCCGGTACGGGCTGCTCCGCCGCTCTCGACGCCGAGCGCTTCCTGGCCGCGCTCGCCGACGACGAGAAGGCCGCCGCGGCCGCCGTCTGAACCATCTGACCTCCCTCCCCACCCCCTCACCCCACACCCGCAAGGAGGCTGCCGTGGCCGGCACCCTGAAGAACGTGACCGACGCCGACTTCGACGAGGTCGTCCTCAAGAGCGACAAGCCCGTACTCGTGGACTTCTGGGCGGCGTGGTGCGGTCCGTGCCGCCAGATCGCCCCGTCCCTGGAGGCCATCGCGGCGGAGCACGGCGACCAGATCGAGATCGTCAAGCTCAACATCGACGAGAACCCGGCCACTGCCGCCAAGTACGGCGTGATGTCCATCCCGACCCTGAACGTCTACCAGGGTGGCGAGGTCGCCAAGACCATCGTCGGCGCCAAGCCCAAGGCCGCTCTTCTGCGCGACCTCGACGGCTTCATCGGCGAGTAAGTCCCAGCCGCGCTGTTTCACGTGAAACAGCGTGAACGGGCCCGACCCTCATCAGAGGGCCGGGCCCGTTCGCATTTTCCGGACGCCCGACGGCCGTAGCGTTCCGCGAGTGGCGTGATGTTCTACAGCGGCCGCAGGGCGGGTTCCTTCTGGACGGCTCCCAGCAGCCGGTCCAGGGCCAGTTCGACGTCTTCCTTCCAGGAGAGCGTCGTCCTCAGCTCCAGCCGCAGCCGGGGATACCGGGGATGCGGCCGTACGGTCTTGAAGCCCACCGCCAGGAGATGGTCGGCGGGCAGCACACACGCGGGCTCGTGCCAGCGGGCGTCCCCGAACGCCTCGATGGCCTTGAAGCCCCGGCGCAGCAGATCCTTGGCAACCGTCTGCACCATCACTCTCCCCAGCCCCTGGCCCTGATACCCGGGCATGATCCACCCCGTTATCAGCTGCACCGCGTCGGGGGACACCGGGCTGGTGGGGAAGGCCGTGGCGCGCGGCACATACGCGGGTGGGGCGTAGAGCACGAAGCCCACCGGCACCTCGTCGACGTAGACGACCCGGCCGCACGAGCCCCACTCCAGGAGCACGGCCGATATCCAGGCTTCTTTTTCGAGCTCGGGCGTCCCCGCCTTTATCGCGGCCTCTCCGCTGACTGGGTCAAGTTCCCAGAAGACACAGGCGCGGCAGCGCTTGGGGAGGTCCGGAAGGTTGTCCAGCGTGAGCGGTGCAAGCCGACGCCCCATGAAGGCTGTTCCTCGCTTCCCTCGCCTGCCGCCCCGTGGGCGGCTGCCAGTGCACTCCGTTCCCGGAGGAGACTGCCGACGAACCCGCCGACCGCCCCGAGGCCCAGCCCCGCTGTCACCAGTCGGGTACGGCTCACCGTTCGCATGGCTCCCCGCCCTCCCTCCGAAGTGGCCCAAGGTGGATGTGCCATACCAGAACGCATCGTATCCACCCAACGCCAGTGCGGATACCGCACAACAGCAAAGGGCGGGCTGTGTTCCCGTATGCATCGGAACACAGCCCGCCCTTCACGACAACTGCCGTGGCTCAGAAGGTGAGCAGCTCACCGGCTCAGGCTTCGTCGCCCTCCTCGGACTCCTCGGCGAGGCCCTTGTTGAGGACCCGACCCTCGCCCGGGGCGAGGGTGCCGAGGATCCGCTCCAGATCGTCCATCGACGCGAACTCGACGACGATCTTTCCCTTCTTCTGGCCGAGGTCGACCTTCACCCGCGTCTCGAAGCGGTCCGAGAGCCGGGAGGCCAGATCGGAGAGCGCCGGCGCCAGCCGGGTCCCGGCGCGCGGGCCCTTCGCCTTGGCAGCGCTCTTGGGCTCCGAGTTCAGCAGGGTCACGATCTCCTCGACCGCTCGCACCGAAAGCCCCTCGGCCACGATGCGGTGCGCCAGCCGGTCCTGCTCGTCCGAGTCGTCGACGGAGAGCAGCGCCCGGGCGTGGCCCGCCGAGAGGACCCCGGCCGCCACCCTGCGCTGAACCGGCGGCGAGAGCCGCAGCAGGCGCAGGGTGTTGGAGACCTGCGGGCGCGATCGGCCGATGCGGTCGGCCAGCTGGTCATGCGTGCACTCGAAGTCCCTCAGCAGCTGGTCGTACGCCGCAGCCTCTTCCAGCGGGTTCAGCTGGGAGCGGTGCAGGTTCTCCAGGAGTGCGTCCAGGAGCAGCTTGTCGTCGTCCGTGTCCCGCACGATCGAGGGGATCCGCTCCAGGCCCGCCTCGCGGCAGGCCCGCCAGCGCCGCTCGCCCATGATGAGCTCAAAGCGCTCGGGCGTCAGCTGCCGGACGACGACGGGCTGGAGAAGCCCGACTTCCTTGATGGAGGTGATGAGCTCGGCGAGGGCGTCCTCGTCGAACACCTCACGCGGCTGGCGCGGGTTGGGCGTGATGGCGTCCAGCGGCAGCTCCGCGAAGTACGCCCCCGCAGGCGCCTTCAGCTGCGACACCGTCGGCTCGTGTGCCTGGACCGGCACCGGTGTTTCACGTGAAACAGAGGGCGCCGCGAGCGTGGCAACCTTCGCCGCCGCCACCCCGCGCTCCGCGGTCAGCACCGGCACCGCCGCCGGGGACGTGGAAGCCGTCCCCACCGAGGGCACGGGCTTCTCCTGCGGGGCGGCGGGGATCAGCGCACCGAGCCCGCGCCCCAGACCTCTACGTCGCTCACTCACTGGATCCCCTCCGACATGCTGTGCTGGTTGTTCTGACTGCCCACGGGGATGTGCGTCGGGTCGTAGTTGATGCCGACCCCGCGCAGTGCGATCTCGCGGGCGGCTTCGAGATACGAGAGCGAGCCGCTGGAGCCCGGGTCATAGGTGAGCACCGTCTGGCCGTAGCTCGGAGCCTCCGAGATACGTACTGATCGCGGGATGCTCGTCCGCAGGACCTCGTGGCCGAAGTGGCTGCGCACCTCGTCGGCCACTTGGGAGGCGAGCCTGGTCCTGCCGTCGTACATGGTGAGCAGGATCGTCGAGACATGCAGCGTGGGGTTCAGATGCCCTCGCACCAGGTCGACGTTCCGCAGCAGCTGGCCCAGCCCCTCCAGCGCGTAGTACTCGCACTGGATGGGGATCAGGACCTCGGCACCGGCGACGAGCGCGTTGACGGTGAGGAGCCCCAGGGACGGCGGGCAGTCGATCAGGATGTAATCCAGCGGCTGCTCATACGCCTGGATGGCGCGCTGCAGACGGCTCTCCCGTGCCACCAGGGACACCAGCTCGATCTCCGCACCGGCCAGGTCGATCGTGGCCGGGGCACAGAAGAGGCCCTCCACGTCCCGGACCGGCTGGACGACCTCGGAGAGCGGTCTGCTCTCCACCAGGACGTCATAGATCGAGGGGACATCGGCATGGTGGTCTATCCCCAGCGCGGTGGAGGCATTGCCCTGCGGGTCGAGGTCGACCACCAGAACCCGGGCACCGTGCAGCGCCAGGGAGGCGGCGAGATTGACCGTGGTAGTGGTCTTTCCCACGCCGCCCTTCTGGTTGGCGACCACCATGATGCGTGTCTGCTCCGGCCGGGGCAGGCCCTCGCCGGCACGGCCGAGAGCTTCCACCGCCAGCTGGGCAGCACGACCGATGGGGGTGTCGTCCATCGGGGGCGGTGTTTCACGTGAAACATCCTCCCCCGCCGATTCGGTACGGGGACCGGGGACCGGGTCGGTCATCGGTCCCGCGATGTTGGCGTCGGACCGCAAGGATTCACTCTCCTCGACTTCAGGCTCGCAATGCACAGAGCCTGCCATGCTTTCGGGGTCGTGAACCAGCGAGGCCCGTTCTTCTGTGGATGAATCCACCTCTGTGGACAACTCCGTAGCCCGTGAAGGGGACTCCAGGGCCCCGCCCAAGGGCTTGCGGTCGCGCGGCGCGGCATTACGGCCGCGGCTGATGATTCCATGCAGCAGAGAGCGACGTTTCACGTGAAACACGATGCACGCGCCCTGCGGTCAGATCGTCACGACACTCCGAAATGCGTACGTATCGCACCTTCTATGGAGCATCCGCCCCTCGACGGGCCCTGCGGGTCAGCGGCGGCGCCTGGTACGGCCGGTCCTGGCGGCCTTGGCGCGCTTGGCGGCGAACCGCACACCGCCCGGGCTCTCCCCGACCTCGACCCGCACCACCGTGGAAAGCGGGTCCACGATGCCCTCGCCGACATGCAGCACTGAGGTGTTCACCACACCGAGCTTGCTCAGCGCTGCCCGCGCGCTCTGGAGCTCCTCCTCGGCGGTGTCGCCCTTGAGCGCCAGCATCTCGCCGTAAGGGCGCAGCAGGGGCACGCCCCACCCGGCCAGCCGGTCCAGCGGAGCCACCGCCCGGGCCGTGACCACATGCACCGGCTGCACCTTGCCCAGCATCTCCTCGGCCCGGCCGCGCACCACGGTCACATGGTCCAGGCCCAGCAGCTCCACGACCTCCTGGAGGAAATTGGTGCGCCGCAGCAGCGGCTCAAGGAGCGTGATCTTCAGATCCGGGCGCACCAGCGCCAGCGGGATACCGGGCAGACCGGCACCGGAGCCGACATCGCAGACCGTGACGCCCTCGGGAACGACCTCGGAGAGCACGGCGCAATTGAGCAGGTGGCGCTCCCAGAGGCGGGGCACCTCGCGCGGGCCGATCAGGCCGCGCTTGACTCCCGCGTCCGCGAGCAGCTCGGCGTACCGGACGGCTTCCGGAAAGTACTCGCCGAATACCGCGCGCGCCTCTTCGGGCGCCTGGGGAAGCTCTGCTGCTGCCTCCGTCACGGGGGACCGTCCTTCCGTACCGCGCTTCCCGCGCTGGGGTGGCTGATATCAGGCTGACAAAGATCGGCCCCGCCTGCGAACAGACGGGGCCGAACAAGCAAGGAACCGCTCAGGCGGGGAGCACGACGACGAAGCGCTGCGGCTCCTCGCCCTCGGACTCGCTGCGCAGACCGGCGGCGGCGACCGCGTCGTGCACGACCTTGCGCTCGAACGGCGTCATGGGCTGGAGCTTCACCGGCTGGCCGGAGTCCTTGACCTCGTCCGCGGTCTTGGCACCCAGCTCGGACAGTTCCGTGCGCTTCTTGGCCCGGAAGCCCGCGATGTCGAGCATCAGACGGCTGCGGTCGCCGGTCTCCCGGTGCACGGCCAGTCGCGTCAGCTCCTGGAGCGCCTCCAGCACCTCACCGTCACGGCCGACGAGCTTCTGCAGGTCACGGCTGTTGGCGTCGCTGATGATCGAAACCGCGGCACGGTCCGCCTCGACGTCCATGTCGATGTCGCCGTCCAGGTCGGCGATGTCGAGCAGGCCCTCAAGGTAGTCGGCGGCGATCTCCCCCTCCTGCTCCAGGCGGGACAGGGTGTCGACACCCTCGGCGGCCGGGATGGTGCCTTCCGTCACGGATGGACTCCTTCTTACTTCTTGGACGGGTGCTTGGGCCGCTGCTGACCCTTGCGCTGTCCGGACTGGGCCTTGCTGCGTGCGGTACCGGAGGCGGGCTTGCCCGCCGTCTTGGACTTGGCGTTCTGCGGCGCGTCCTGCTTCTCCGCGGAGTCCTCGTCCGACGTGCCCTTGTCCAGCGAGGTCTTCGCCGGCTCCTCACCGTCGCCGCCACCCTGCGCGGCGGTCGCAGCGGACTGGCGCTGAGCCTTGGTCTGGCGCTTGGGCTGCTGCCGCTTGGGCCCGCCGCCCTCCGCCTCGGCCACGGCCGTCTCGCTCTTGGCCACGGAGCCGTCGGTCTGGGCCGCGAAGCCCTGCTTGGCCAGGCCGCTGATGAACTTGCGCTCGTTGTCGTTGCGGTCCGGGCCCTTGGCCACGATCGCCTGGACCACCGCGCGACGGCGCTTGCCACGGACGTCACTGTGGGCGGCGATGCTCTTGCTCAGCCGCTCCAGGTAGCTGGCCTGCGCCTTCGAGCCCGGCGTCGGGTTCTGGCTGATCACGTACATCTGCTGGCCCATGGTCCACACGTTGGTGGTCAGCCAGTAGACGAGGACGCCGACGGGGAAGTTGATTCCCATCACGGCGAACATGACCGGGAAGACGTACATCAGCATCTTCTGCTGCTGCATGAACGGCGTCTTCACCGAGAGGTCCACGTTCTTCGTCATCAGCTGGCGCTGGGTGAAGAACTGCGAGGCGGACATCATCACGATCATGATCGCGGTCACGACGCGGACGTCGGTCAGCGTGGCGCCCAGGCTCTCGACCTTGGAGGCACTGTCCGTGAACTTGGCCGCCAGCGGGGCGCCCATGATGTGCGCCTTCTGGGCGCTCTCAAGCAGCGGCTGGTTGATGACGCCGATGGTCTTGCCGCTCGCGATGCCCGACAGCACGTGGTAGAGCGCGAAGAAGAACGGCGACTGCGCCAGGATGGGAAGACACGAGGAGAGCGGGTTGGTGCCCGTCTCCTTGTACAGCTTCATCATCTCTTCGGACTGTCGCTGCTTGTCGCTCTTGTAGCGCTCCTGGATCGCCTTCATCTTCGGCTGGAGCGCCTGCATGTTCCGGGTCGACTTGATCTGCTTCACGAAGAGCGGGATCAGGCAGATACGGATCAGCACCACGAGGGACACGATCGACAGGCCCCAGGCCCAGCCCGTGTCCGGCCCGAAGATCGCGCCGTACAACCTGTGGAACTGGACAATGACCCAGGAAACAGGCCAGGTGATAAAGCTGAACAGACTGGCAATCGTGTCCACTAATCAGGCTCCTTGAGCATTGGGCGAGGTCTCTGCGGCCGGGCTGGGCTCGGTCTCTGCGGCAAAGTGCCCGCCCTTGGTGCCGCGCCAGGCGTTGCGCAGCGCCTCGTGCCAACGAGGGCGCTTGCGTTCGGGGACGTAGTCCACGCCGCCCGGTGACCACGGATTGCACCGCAGAATGCGCCAGGCGGTCAGTGCCGTGCCCTTCACCGCGCCATGCCGGTCAATGGCCGTGAATCCGTAGTGGGAACACGACGGGTAGTACCTGCAGACGGGCCCGAGCAGCGGGCTGATCGTCCACTGGTACAGCTTGATCAGGGCCAGCAGCGGGTACTTCATCGCGCACCCCCTCCCAGCAGCCGCTGAAGGGCGGCGTCCAGGTCTCGGGCCAGATGTGCATGATCGGCATCGCCCGCGCCGGGCAATGCTCGTACGACCACCAGGCTACCGGGGGGCAGCTGGGACAGCCGATCGCGCATCAGATGGCGAAGCCTTCGCTTCACCAGGTTGCGGACGACCGCCACACCCACGGCCTTGCTGACGACGAAACCCGCACGCGTCGGGGGAGCGCTCTCCCCAGGCGCGTGCGGGTCCGTTGCACCGCTGCGTAGATGGACGACAAGGAGCGGGCGACCGGCCCGGCGTCCTCGGCGTACCGCGGTCGCGAATTCTTCGCGCCGCCTCAGCCGATTCTCGGTAGGCAGCACGTCATGACCTGTATGCGATTAGGCGGACAGGCTGGCGCGGCCCTTGCCACGACGGTTCGCGAGGATGGCGCGACCGGCACGGGTCCGCATCCGCAGGCGGAAGCCGTGGGTCTTGGCGCGACGACGGTTGTTCGGCTGGAAGGTGCGCTTGCTCACTCGGGGGCTCCAGAAATGATTCGGTGGTGGCGGGACATCGCCTGGCTGTCACCGTGCGCCCACGAGAAGCTCGCAATTCGCGAAGCTCGCAATACGCCCGAGTGCACCGCTTCACGATCACAGACCGTGATCTTTGCCCATCGGAGGCAGGCGGCAGCAGCCATCGACAACTCGACCTGGTTACGGTACGCGCGGCTACGCCATCTGGTCAAACCCGCGTCTTCGCGGGGCCCACTGTGCACAGCCTGTGGACAACAACTTGAACCACGTCAGCCGCCGCGACTACCGTGGCTCGACCCCGACCTTTCCTTTCTGTCCGTGCCTGTCCTTCCATCCCGTCCCGAGAACCACACATTCGTGGGACCTGCGAGAGAGCGTGCCTTGTGGCTGACGTACCTGCCGATCTTGCCGCAGTGTGGCCACGAGTGCTGGAGCAGCTCCTCGGGGAGGGCCAGCAGGGCATCGAGCCCAAGGACAAGCAGTGGATCGAGCGCTGCCAGCCGCTCGCCCTGGTCGCCGACACGGCGCTGCTCGCCGTCCCCAACGAGTGGGGCAAGCGCGTCCTGGAGGGCCGCCTGGCCCCGCTGATCAGCGACACGCTCAGCCGTGAGTGCGGCCGCCCGATCCGGATCGCGATCACCGTCGACGACTCCGTGGGCGAGCCCCCGGGCGGCGGCCCGCAGTCCGCGCCGCCCCAGCAGCAGCCCCCGCGCTACCAGGAGGACGCCTACGGCCGCCCGGCCGACGACGGCCTGCCGACCGTGCGCCCCGCCTACCCGGACTACCAGCAGCAGCGCCCCGAGCCCGGCGCCTGGCCGCGCGCCCAGGAGGACCTGTCCTGGCAGCAGCCCCGCCTCGGCGGCTTCCAGGAGCGCGACCCGTACGCGACCGCCCGCCCGCAGCAGCCGCAGCACGACTACCGGCAGCCGCAGATGCCCGAGCGCCCGCAGTACGAGCAGCAGGGGCAGCCGTACGAGCAGCAGCAGCGACCGGAGCGCCACGACCGCCACGACCTCTCCGAGCCGCAGTCCCAGCAGCACCACGGCGGCCCGCAGGGCGGCGGCGCCCCGCGTCCGATGGGCGGCCCCTCGTCGTCCTCGGCGGCCCAGCCCGGCGGCCCCGGCGAGCCGCAGGCACGCCTCAACCCCAAGTACCTCTTCGACACGTTCGTCATCGGTTCCTCGAACCGGTTCGCGCACGCGGCGGCCGTCGCCGTCGCCGAGGCGCCGGCCAAGGCGTACAACCCGCTCTTCATCTACGGGGAGTCGGGCCTTGGCAAAACGCATCTGCTGCACGCCATCGGGCACTACGCCCGCAGCCTCTACCCGGGCACCCGCGTGCGCTACGTGAGCTCCGAGGAGTTCACCAACGAGTTCATCAACTCGATCCGCGACGGCAAGGGCGACACCTTCCGCAAGCGGTACCGGGACGTGGACATCCTCCTGGTCGACGACATCCAGTTCCTGGCGAGCAAGGAGTCGACGCAGGAGGAGTTCTTCCACACCTTCAACACGCTCCACAACGCCAACAAGCAGATCGTGCTCTCCTCCGACCGGCCGCCCAAGCAGCTGATGACGCTTGAGGACCGGCTGAGGAACCGTTTCGAGTGGGGTCTGACCACCGATGTGCAGCCGCCGGAGCTGGAGACGCGCATCGCGATCCTCCGTAAGAAGGCGGTGCAGGAGCAGCTCAACGCCCCGCCGGAGGTGCTGGAGTTCATCGCGTCCCGGATCTCGCGGAACATCCGTGAGCTGGAGGGCGCGCTGATCCGGGTGACGGCGTTCGCGTCGCTCAACCGGCAGCCGGTGGACCTGGGGCTCACCGAGATCGTGCTGAAGGACCTGATCCCCGGCGGCGAGGACTCGGCGCCCGAGATCACGGCCGGCGCGATCATGGCGGCGACCGCCGACTACTTCGGGCTTACCGTCGAGGACCTGTGCGGATCCTCGCGCAGCCGGGTCCTGGTGACGGCCCGCCAGATCGCGATGTACCTGTGCCGCGAGCTCACCGACCTCTCGCTGCCGAAGATCGGGGCGCAGTTCGGCGGCCGCGACCACACGACGGTGATGCACGCCGACCGGAAGATCCGCGCGCTGATGGCCGAGCGGCGCTCCATCTACAACCAGGTCACCGAGCTCACCAACCGCATCAAGAACGGCTGAGCGGACCGCTCGCAGAGCCTCTCAGGGCGCCCGGGACACACCTGTCCCGGGCGCCCTTCGCGTTGCCCACGAGCCCTCGTACGGCCGCCGCATCCGTACGTACGGCGTCGTTCCCGCCCCTGTGTACGGCTCGCCGCGGCCGGTCCGTACGGCTCGTCCCGGCCCCCGGTGTTCGAATACGCGCCGGTCAGAGGGGGTTCTCCACAGATCCGGGCACTTTTCCCCGTCCACACCCTGGGGACTGTTCAGTTGTCCAGATTGCTTCCACAGGCCGACGCCCTGATACTCCATCACCCCAGGTCAGATACTTGTGGATTTGTGCGCGAGCGTCCTCCACAGGCTGTGGACGAATTCTCTGTCCACAGCCTGTGGTCAAAGTTGTCCACCGGCGGCCCACAGGCTGGGGCCCATTGCCCACAGCTTCTCCACAGCGCTGTCCACTGTTCGGCAACGCAACACCCCTCATCACCGGGTCGAGTGAAAGGCGTCACACCAACGAGGCCGGTTGGGCTGTGGGGAACGTGGGTAAAGCTGGGGACAGCCCTGGGGAGAAGTCGGCCCTGCCTGTGCATCGGGTGTGCAGAACTTTCGGGTGTCCACAGAACCGGTGAGTTGTCCACCGGCTCCACCCACAGGCGCGGTGGACAAAAAAGTGGGCCTGACCTGCGAAAACGGGGTTATCCACCGTTTCCACAGGCCCTACTACTACTTCCACTTAGAGTTAGCTCGGATTCCGCTTCGAAGTGGGGCCTGTGCACAACTTGAGCCCGGTGGCTCCCGGACCTCTCGGCACGACTTGACCCCGACTCGCACCGAGTGTCAGCGGCGTACGTCAGACTGGTCCCCGGCGATACAGCCGACGACGAAAGCCAGCAGGGCGAGCCAGCAACAGCAGGAGGCGGTTCCGGTGAAGATCCGGGTGGAGCGCGATGTTCTCGCGGAGGCGGTGGCGTGGGTGGCCCGCAGCCTCCCGGCCCGTCCGCCCGCGCCGGTGCTCGCGGGCCTTCTTCTGAAGGCGGAGAACGGCGCCCTCAGCTTCTCCAGCTTCGACTACGAGGTCTCGGCGCGGGTCTCGGTCGACGCCGAGGTCGACGAGGACGGCACGGTGCTCGTCTCCGGCCGCCTGCTCGCCGACATCTGCCGCGCCCTGCCCAACCGCCCGGTGGAGATTTCCACAGACGGTGTACGGGCGACGGTGGTCTGCGGCTCCTCCCGCTTCACCCTCCACACCCTGCCTGTGGAGGAGTACCCGGCGCTGCCGCAGATGCCGACCGCGACCGGCACCGTTCCCGGTGAGGTCTTCGCCTCCGCCGCCGCCCAGGTCGCCATCGCCGCCGGACGCGACGACACCCTGCCGGTGCTGACCGGCGTCCGGATCGAGATCGAGGGCGACACGGTCACCCTGGCCTCGACCGACCGCTACCGCTTCGCGGTCCGCGAGTTCCTGTGGAAGCCGGAGAACCCGGACGCCTCCGCGGTCGCCCTGGTGCCCGCCAAGACGCTCCTGGACACCGCCAAGGCCCTGACCAGCGGTGACACCGTCACCCTCGCGCTGTCGGGCTCGGGCGCCGGCGAGGGCCTGATCGGCTTCGAGGGCGCCGGCCGGCGCACCACCACCCGGCTGCTCGAAGGCGACCTGCCGAAGTACCGGACGCTGTTCCCCACCGAGTTCAACTCGGTCGCGGTGATCGAGACCGCGCCCTTCGTCGAGGCCGTCAAGCGCGTCTCCCTGGTCGCCGAGCGCAACACTCCGGTCCGCCTCAGCTTCGAGCAGGGCGTGCTCATCCTGGAGGCCGGTTCCAGCGACGACGCACAGGCTGTGGAAAGGGTCGACGCCAACCTGGAGGGCGACGACATCTCGATCGCCTTCAACCCGACCTTCCTGCTCGACGGCCTGAGCGCCATCGACTCCCCGGTCGCCCAGCTCTCCTTCACCACCTCGACCAAGCCGGCGCTGCTGAGCGGCAAGCCCGCGCTCGACGCCGAGGCGGACGACGCGTACAAGTACCTGATCATGCCGGTGCGTCTCTCCGGCTGATCCACCCGGCTGACCTGCGCGGGGCACGTTCGTCTGAGCGGCCGACCCCACAGGTGTGTGCCCGTGTCCCGGCGTAGGCTCGGACACGGGTACGAACGCCACAACGTCAAAGGATCATGTGATGGAGCTCGGTCTCGTCGGCCTCGGCAAGATGGGCGGCAACATGCGCGAGCGGATTCGCCGCGCAGGCCACACCGTCATCGGTTACGACCGCAACCCGGACGTCGCCGATGTCCACAGCCTCGAAGAGCTTGTGGGCAAGCTCAAGGGCCCGCGGGTGGTCTGGGTGATGGTCCCGGCCGGTGCCGCGACCCAGTCGACCATCGACGAGCTGGCCGAGCTGCTCTCCCCCGGCGACGTGGTCGTCGACGGCGGCAACTCCCGCTGGACCGACGACGAGAAGCACGCCGTCGAGCTGGGCCTCAAGGGCATCGGCTTCGTCGACTGCGGTGTCTCCGGCGGCGTCTGGGGCCTGGAGAACGGCTACGCGCTGATGTACGGCGGCGACGCCGAGAACGTGGCGAAGGTCCAGCCGGTCTTCGACGCGCTGAAGCCCGAGGGCGAGTTCGGCTCGGTCCACGCGGGCAAGGTCGGCGCCGGCCACTTCGCCAAGATGGTCCACAACGGCATCGAGTACGCGATGATGCAGGCGTACGCCGAGGGCTGGGAGCTCCTGGAGAAGGTCGACTCCGTCACCGACGTCCGCGAGGTCTTCCGCAGCTGGCAGGAGGGCACGGTCATCCGTTCCTGGCTGCTGGACCTGGCGGTCAACGCCCTCGACGACGACGAGCACCTCGACCAGCTGCGTGGCTTCGCCGCGGACTCCGGCGAGGGCCGGTGGACCGTGGAGGCGGCCATCGACAACGCCGTGCCGCTGCCCGCGATCACCGCGTCGCTGTTCGCGCGGTTCGCGTCCCGTCAGGACGACTCCCCGCAGATGAAGATGATCGCGGCGCTGCGCAACCAGTTCGGCGGCCACGCGGTCGAGTCCAAGAAGTAATCCACAGGCTGTTGGCAGGGCCGGGGGAGGTCGGCGCACCACCATGCACGTCACGCATCTCTCGCTGGCCGACTTCCGCTCGTACGCCCGGGTCGAGGTTCCGCTCGACCCGGGCGTCACCGCTTTCGTCGGGGCCAACGGCCAGGGCAAGACCAATCTCGTCGAGGCGGTCGGCTATCTCGCGACCCTCGGCAGCCACCGGGTCTCCTCGGACGCGCCGCTGGTGCGCATGGGCGCCGACCGGGCGGTCATCCGCGCGGCCGTGACCCAGGGCGAGCGCTCCCAGCTGATCGAGCTGGAGCTGAACCCGGGCCGCGCCAACCGGGCCCGAATCAATCGATCCTCGCAGGTCAGACCACGTGACGTGCTGGGGATAGTGCGGACCGTCCTCTTCGCGCCGGAGGATCTGGCGCTGGTCAAGGGCGACCCCGGCGAGCGCCGCAGGTTCCTGGACGAGCTGGTCACCGCGCGCTCCCCGCGCATGGCGGCCGTCCGCTCCGACTACGACCGCGTCCTCAAGCAGCGCAACACCCTGCTGAAGTCGGCCGCGATGGCCCGGCGCCACGGCGGCCGTGGCATGGACCTGTCGACGCTCGACGTGTGGGACCAGCATCTGGCGCAGGTGGGCGCCGAGCTGCTCGCCCAGCGGCTCGACCTGATCGCGACGCTCCAGCCGCTCGCCGACAAGGCCTACGAGCAGCTGGCGCCCGGCGGCGGTCCGGTGGCGCTGGAGTACCGCCCCTCGGCGCAGGGCGCGGCTGCCACCCGTGAGGACCTGTACGGGCAGCTGATGGCCGCGCTCGCGGAGGTGCGCAAGCAGGAGATCGAGCGGGGCGTGACGCTGGTCGGGCCGCACCGCGACGACCTGCTGCTCAAGCTGGGCCAGCTCCCGGCCAAGGGGTACGCCAGCCACGGCGAATCCTGGTCGTACGCACTGGCGCTGCGGCTCGCCTCGTACGACCTGCTGCGGGCCGAGGGCAACGAGCCGGTCCTGGTCCTGGACGACGTCTTCGCGGAGCTGGACGCCAGGCGCCGCGAACGGCTGGCGGAGCTGGTGGCTCCGGGCGAGCAGGTGCTGGTGACGGCGGCCGTGGACGACGATGTGCCGGGCGTCCTCGCGGGGGCGCGGTACGAGGTCGCCGCGGGAGAGGTGGCGCGGGTATGAGCGAGCACTCCGGTAACGAGACGCCGGCGCCCAAGGTTCCCGAGTCCTCCGGCGTCGACCTCGCGCGCGTGGCGCTGCGCGCCGCCAAGGAGCAGGCCAAGGCGCGGGGCGCCGCCGCCCAGCAGAAGAAGCAGGCCCGCCGGGGCGGCGGCCTGCGCTCGGGCGCACGGGCGGACGGACGCGACCCGCAGCCGCTGGGCGCCGCGATCAACCGGCTGATCACCGAGCGCGGCTGGGAGACCCCGGCCGCGGTGGGTGGAGTGATGGGCCGCTGGCCGGAGATCGTCGGCGACGACCTGGCCAAGCACTGCGTTCCGCTGCGCTACGACGAGGACCCCGACGAGCGCGTGCTCACGGTGCAGTGCGACTCCACGGCGTGGGCGACGCAGCTGCGCCTGCTCGCGCCCCAGCTGGTGGCCCGGCTGAACGCGGATCTGGGCCACGGCACGGTTCGGATGATCAAGGTTCTGGGGCCGGGCGGCCCGCCCACGCGGTACGGGCGCCTGCGGGCCCCGGGGAGCACAGGGCCGGGCGACACGTACGGGTGAGGCAGG
This sequence comes from Streptomyces sp. NBC_00224, assembly GCF_041435195.1. Taxonomy (NCBI): domain Bacteria; kingdom Bacillati; phylum Actinomycetota; class Actinomycetes; order Kitasatosporales; family Streptomycetaceae; genus Streptomyces; species Streptomyces sp. NBC_00224. The sequence goes on along the minus strand of NZ_CP108106.1, from coordinate 4,779,032 downwards.
GCGCCCCCGTACGCCCCGCTGCCCGACGAGCCGCTCCCGCACCCGAATAACCCGCCACGTTCCCCTTGTTGGCGGACCTCGCGCGCCAGGAAACCGGACGGTACGGGTGAGGCGTCCCTCACGGTAGCCGGAGGTTGACAGGCCGAAGCGCTGAATGCCGGTGTGAGGCTCCTAGAGCCCCTGCCTGGATATGGGGAGTCGGTAGCCGCCCGCTCAGGGCGGCACATGCGGACTCAGGCACCGGCAAACCCCCATTCATGTCGGCGCTACCGGTAGACTGGTCAATAATCCCGCCCTCCTCGCGGGACCCACCGAATGACGCGGTCGGACGCGCTGCCCCTCCCGGGCATCGCCCGACGCTGACCATCGCTGAACGATGCAGCCGCTCCTGTCTGCCCAGGAAGGCTGTGCTGTGCCAGAAAGGGCGCTTCGTGGCCGATTCCGGCAACCCCAACGAGAACACCCCGTCCGCTGCCGCTGGTGAGAACGGCGAGGTCACCGCCTCGTACGACGCCAGCGCCATCACCGTCCTCGAAGGTCTGGACGCGGTCCGCAAGCGACCCGGCATGTACATCGGCTCGACCGGTGAGCGCGGCCTGCACCACTTGGTGCAAGAGGTCGTCGACAACTCCGTCGACGAGGCCCTCGCCGGTCACGCGGACACGATCGACGTCACGATCCTCGCCGACGGCGGCGTGCGCGTGGTCGACAACGGCCGTGGCATCCCCGTGGACATGCACCCCGTGGAGAAGAAGCCGGCCGTCGAGGTCGTACTGACCGTGCTGCACGCGGGCGGCAAGTTCGGCGGCGGTGGCTACGCCGTCTCCGGTGGTTTGCACGGTGTCGGCGTCTCCGTCGTCAACGCCCTCTCGACCAAGCTCGCGGTCGACATCAAGCGCGACGGCTACCGCTGGACGCAGGACTACAAGCTCGGTGTCCCCACCGCGCCCCTGGCCAAGCACGAGCCGGTCGAGGAGAGCGGCACCACGGTGACGTTCTGGGCCGACCCGGACGTCTTCGAGACCACCGAGTACTCCTTCGAGACGCTCGCGCGGCGCTTCCAGGAGATGGCCTTCCTCAACAAGGGCCTGACGATCAAGCTGACGGACGAGCGGGAGTCGGCGAAGGCCGTCTCCGGGGCGGACTCGGCCGAGGAGTCGGAAGTCGAGCAGGCGCTCACGGTCTCGTACCACTACGAGGGCGGCATCGTCGACTTCGTGAAGTACCTCAACTCGCGCAAGGGCGAGCTGATCCACCCGACCGTGATCGACGTGGAGGCCGAGGACAAGGAGCGCATGCTCTCGGCCGAGATCGCGATGCAGTGGAACTCTCAGTACAGCGAGGGCGTTTACTCCTTTGCGAACACCATCCACACGCACGAGGGGGGTACGCATGAGGAGGGATTCCGCGCCGCGCTCACGGGCCTGGTCAACCGGTACGCCCGTGACAAGAAGCTGCTGCGCGAGAAGGACGACAACCTCTCCGGCGAGGATATCCGCGAGGGTCTGACGGCGATCATCTCCATCAAGCTGGGCGAGCCGCAGTTCGAGGGCCAGACCAAGACCAAGCTGGGCAACACCGAGGCGAAGACGTTCGTCCAGAAGGTGGTGCACGAGCACCTGACCGACTGGTTCGACCGGAACCCCAACGAGGCCGCGGACATCATCCGCAAGTCCATCCAGGCGCAGACGGCACGTGTCGCCGCCCGCAAGGCGCGCGACCTGACCCGCCGCAAGGGTCTGCTCGAAAGCGCCTCTCTCCCCGGCAAGCTCTCCGACTGCCAGTCCAACGACCCGACGAAGTGCGAGATCTTCATCGTCGAGGGTGACTCCGCCGGTGGTTCGGCGAAGTCCGGCCGCAACCCGATGTACCAGGCCATCCTGCCGATCCGCGGCAAGATCCTGAACGTCGAGAAGGCCCGCATCGACAAGATCCTGCAGAACACCGAGGTCCAGGCGCTGATCTCGGCCTTCGGCACCGGAGTCCACGAGGACTTCGACATCGAGAAGCTCCGCTATCACAAGATCATCCTGATGGCGGACGCCGACGTCGACGGCCAGCACATCAACACCCTGCTGCTGACCTTCCTCTTCCGCTTCATGCGGCCGCTGGTCGAGGCCGGGCACGTGTACCTGTCGCGCCCGCCGCTCTACAAGATCAAGTGGGGCCGGGACGACTTCGAGTACGCGTACTCGGACCGTGAGCGCGACGCGCTCGTGGAGCTCGGCAAGCAGTCGGGCAAGCGGATCCGCGAGGACTCGATCCAGCGCTTCAAGGGCCTCGGCGAGATGAACGCCGAAGAGCTGCGCATCACCACGATGGACGTCGAGCACCGCGTCCTGGGCCAGGTCACCCTGGACGACGCGGCCCAGGCCGACGACCTGTTCTCGGTGCTGATGGGCGAGGACGTCGAGGCGCGGCGCTCGTTCATCCAGCGCAACGCCAAGGACGTCCGCTTCCTCGACATCTGAGTCGGTCTGTCGCTGACCGCTTCGAAAGGACTTGAGAACCAGCAATGGCCGACGAGAACACTCCCGCGACCACTGAACCCACCGAGGAAGACCCTGTAATGCGCATCGAGCCCGTCGGGCTTGAGACGGAGATGCAGCGTTCCTACCTCGACTACGCGATGTCCGTCATCGTGTCGCGCGCGCTGCCGGACGTACGGGACGGCCTGAAGCCCGTCCACCGCCGAGTGCTGTACGCGATGTACGACGGCGGCTACCGGCCCGAGAAGGGCTTCTACAAGTGCGCCCGCGTCGTCGGCGACGTCATGGGCACGTACCACCCGCACGGCGACTCCTCGATCTACGACGCGCTCGTCCGCCTCGCCCAGCCCTGGTCGATGCGGATGCCGCTGGTCGACTCCAACGGCAACTTCGGTTCCCCGGGCAACGACCCGGCCGCCGCCATGCGGTACACCGAGTGCAAGATGATGCCGCTGTCCATGGAGATGGTCCGGGACATCGACGAGGAGACCGTCGACTTCCAGGACAACTACGACGGCCGCAACCAGGAGCCGACGGTCCTGCCGGCGCGCTTCCCGAACCTGCTGGTCAACGGCTCCGCCGGTATCGCCGTCGGTATGGCCACCAACATCCCGCCGCACAACCTGCGCGAGGTCGCGGACGGCGCCCAGTGGTTCCTGGCGCACCCGGAGGCCTCGCACGAGGAGCTCCTGGACGCGCTGATCGAGCGCATCAAGGGCCCCGACTTCCCGACCGGCGCCCTCGTGGTCGGCCGCAAGGGCATCGAGGAGGCGTACCGCACGGGTCGCGGCTCCATCACCATGCGCGCGGTGGTCGCGGTCGAGGAGATCCAGAACCGCCAGTGCCTGGTGGTCACGGAACTTCCGTACCAGACCAACCCCGACAACCTCGCGCAGAAGATCGCCGACCTGGTGAAGGACGGCAAGGTCGGCGGCATCGCCGACGTCCGGGACGAGACCAGCTCCCGTACCGGCCAGCGCCTGGTCATCGTGCTCAAGCGGGACGCGGTCGCCAAGGTCGTCCTGAACAACCTGTACAAGCACACCGACCTCCAGACGAACTTCGGCGCCAACATGCTGGCGCTCGTCGACGGCGTGCCGCGCACGCTCTCGCTGGACGCGTTCATCCGCCACTGGGTGACGCACCAGATCGAGGTCATCGTCCGGCGCACCAGGTTCCGGCTGCGCAAGGCGGAGGAGCGGGCCCACATCCTGCGCGGTCTGCTCAAGGCGCTCGACGCGATCGACGAGGTCATCGCGCTGATCCGGCGCAGCGACACCGTCGAGGTCGCGCGCGAGGGCCTGATGGGCCTGCTCTCCATCGACGAGATCCAGGCCAACGCGATCCTGGAGATGCAGCTCCGCCGGCTCGCGGCCCTGGAGCGGCAGAAGATCGTCGCCGAGCACGACGAGCTCCAGGCGAAGATCAACGAGTACAACGCGATCCTCGCCTCGCCCGAGCGCCAGCGCCAGATCATCAGCGAGGAGCTGGCCGCGATCGTCGAGAAGTTCGGCGACGACCGGCGCTCCAAGCTGGTGCCCTTCGACGGTGACATGTCCATCGAGGACCTGATCGCCGAAGAGGACATCGTCGTCACCATCAGCAACGGTGGCTACGTCAAGCGCACCAAGACCGAGGACTACCGCTCGCAGAAGCGCGGCGGCAAGGGCGTGCGGGGCACCAAGCTGAAGCAGGACGACATCGTCGACCACTTCTTCGTCTCCACCACCCACCACTGGCTGCTGTTCTTCACCAACAAGGGCCGCGTATACCGGGCCAAGGCGTACGAGCTGCCGGACGCCGGGCGGGACGCGCGCGGCCAGCACGTGGCGAACCTGCTGGCCTTCCAGCCGGACGAGAAGATCGCCCAGATCCTCGCCATCCGCGACTACGAGGCCGCGCCCTATCTGATCCTGGCCACCAAGGGCGGCCTGGTGAAGAAGACCTCGCTGAAGGACTACGACTCGCCCCGTTCGGGTGGCGTCATCGCGATCAACCTGCGGGAGACCGCGGACGGCAGCGACGACGAACTGATCGGCGCCGAGCTGGTGTCTGCGGACGACGATCTGCTGCTCATCAGCAAGAAGGCGCAGTCCATCCGCTTCACGGCGACGGACGACGCCCTGCGCCCGATGGGCCGCGCCACCTCGGGCGTCAAGGGGATGAGTTTCCGCGAGGGCGACGAACTGCTCTCGATGAATGTCGTCCGGCCCGGTACTTTCGTGTTCACCGCCACCGACGGCGGGTACGCGAAGCGGACCCCCGTCGACGAGTACCGCGTCCAGGGTCGCGGTGGCCTCGGCATCAAGGCCGCCAAGATCGTCGAGGACCGGGGCTCGCTGGTCGGCGCGCTGGTGGTCGAGGAGACGGACGAAATCCTCGCCATCACGCTCGGCGGTGGTGTGATTCGTACGCGAGTCAACGAGGTCAGGGAGACGGGCCGTGACACCATGGGCGTCCAACTGATCAACCTGGGCAAGCGCGATGCCGTCGTCGGTATCGCTCGTAACGCCGAGGCCGGTCGCGAGGCTGAAGAGGTCGACGGTCCCGAAGGGACCGAGATCGACGCGGTCGAGGGCGAGTCTGCCGAGGGCGCAGTCGAGGGCACGGAGCCTTCGGCCGGGGAGCACGAGGAGTAAAGCGTGAGTGGATCCACGGGCGCCGGATCGGCCGCTTCCGGAGCGAACGGTGCCCGTGGCCCTGCCGCGGACTCCCAGGGGGTAACGGTGACCGACACCCGCGGGCCACAGGCCCGGTCCGACTACGCCGCCGGGGCGCTCCCCGGCGAGCGCGAGAAGCCCGCTTCGGGCCCCGCGCAGCCGTACCACCCGCCGCAGGCCTACCCGCCGTCCCAGAACGGGACCCAGGGCGGCCAGCAGCGCGGCGGCGGCTCGTCGTCCGCCGCCATCCGCCGCCCCCGCACAGGGGCGCGTACGACACCGCGTACGCGCAAGGCACGGCTGCGGGTGGCGAAGGCCGACCCGTGGTCGGTGATGAAGGTCAGCTTCCTGCTCTCCATCGCGCTGGGCGTGTGCACGGTGGTGGCGGCGGCAGTGCTGTGGATGGTCATGGACGCCATGGGCGTCTTCTCGTCGGTGGGCGGGACCATCAGCGAGGCCACCGGCTCCAACGAGTCCAACGGCTTCGACCTGCAGTCCTTCCTGTCGCTGCCGCGTGTGCTGATCTTCACCTCGGTGATCGCGGTCATCGACGTGGTGCTCGCCACCGCGCTGGCGACGCTCGGCGCGTTCATCTACAACCTCTCGGCCGGTTTCGTGGGCGGCGTCGAGCTCACGCTGGCCGAGGACGAGTAAGCGCGAGTTGCCGCAGTTCAAACCGGGGGCGGCCATCGATTTTGGGACTGGCCCCCACGTGCGCTAATCTTCAGAGGTCAGCGCACGGGGGGACACCCCGCAGAGCGCGGCGGGGCTATAGCTCAGTTGGTTAGAGCGCATCCCTGATAAGGATGAGGCCACAGGTTCAAATCCTGTTAGCCCCACAGTGCAGAAGGTCCCCGGACGAGAGTCCGGGGACCTTTTCGTTGTGCCGTGGACGTCGATGCCGGTCGTCCGTGTGCCGGTTCCCGGTGCGGGTCCTGCTGCGTACGTACTACGTACGTACGCACATGAAGAAGCCCGGCAACTCGGGGGAGTCGCCGGGCTCGTGCTCGCAAGCTCGGGCAGGAGCTGGGAGGGGTCAGGAGGACGGGGTCGGGGCCCCATCGTCCAGGGAAGGCGTTTCGGCGGTGTCGTCGGGCGCGGAGCCCTGTGCCCCGTCGCCGCCCTCGATCTCGTCGTGGGCTCCGGGCAGGTGCCGGGTCGAGGGCGAGGAGCCGTGGGCCTCGGCGCGGATGCGCTGCTTCATCGTGGGCGGCAGCGCCGAGGCGCTGGGCAGGGCCCATCGCACGTTCGGCGTCTCGGGGGCCAGGTTTTCGCCCCGGTGGTGCGCGGCGCCCTGCTGGGGTACGGAAGCGGCGGCGGTGGCCTGACCGGCCAGGCCGAGGAAGGCGAGGAGTGCGACGAGCGCGCCGATGAGTGCGGTCCACCACGTCGTGAGCTTGCTGGTTGCCATGACTTCCTCGCTTCTGTGCCGTTCCGGGTTGCCCGATTTGCGTTGTATCTCATGATGTGTACGAGCGGCGGAGGGCGAGGGAGCGACGCACCGTTATGGGCGGATCTTCCGATGAACTGCACTCGGATGGACCATCACCGATTGGTATCGATCGGTGTGTATAGTCGGGCGACAGAGGTCCCTTACGTCAAGGAAAGACGAGGTCGCGCGGTGAAGAAGCTCCTCCTGGTCGCACTGGCCGCCATCGGCGGGCTCCTCGTGTACCGCCAGATCCAGGCGGATCGCGCCGAGCAGGACCTGTGGACGGAGGCGACCGACTCCGTGCCCGCAGGTTCGGGTGTTTGAGCCCCACAGAGTCCAGTTGCAGAGCCCCGGCCGCCGATGCGGCCGGGGCTCTGTGCTGTCATGTGCCCGGGGCAGTCGTCCCCACGGATTCACCTGCGCAAATCAATGGCTTGCAGAAGCGAAATTGAAGGGGGCGCGGCGGCATGACGAACCAGCGTGGGAAGGGCCGGGCCGCAGCCGCCGTGGCCGCACTGTGCACGCTGGCGGCCCTCCAGGGCCAGGGGGCGGAAGCCGCGAACGGCCAGCAGCACCGCCCGTACCGCGCTGACGCCCCCTACCGATACGACCCTCACGCCCAGCCCGTAACAGGAGCCGCCACCGGCCAGAGTGCGCCGCGGCTGGCGCCGGGAGCCGTGTACCGGTCGGCCGTCGGGCCTGGCACGAAGGCCTACTTCCAGGTCGACCTGGGCGGCACCGGAGACGCCTATGTGTCGGCCGTGGCCGTACCGAAGCCGGACACCAAGGTCGCCTTCGGCGACGGCATCGAGCTCACGCTCCAGGACCGCGACGGCAACACCTGCGACACAAGCCGCGCGGTTTTCGGCCCGCCCGAGTACCCGAGGCCGATCGCCGCGTACGTCTCACGGGGCCTGACCCGCAATCGGACGTCCTGTCAGACGGCGGGCCCGTACCACGTGTTGGTCCAGCGGATCGGGGACGCCGCCTCCGCGCCCGGCGATTGGGGACTGGAGCTGCGGCACACGAGGGAGCCGAGGCTCACGGCCGACGCCCCGACGAACGCGCCCACGCACTGGGCGACCGCCACGCCGCCCGCGCCCTCCTCGGCCGCGCGCACGGTCCACGGCGGTACGGGCTTCGCCGACGCGCCCCGGCTGAGCGGCGGCGCGTGGCGCGACACGCTGCGGCCGGGCGCCACGCTCTTCTACCGCGTCCCGGTCGGCTGGGGACAGCAGGTGTCCGCCACCGCCGAACTGGGCCGTGCCGGCGGAAGCGGATACGTGGCCCAGGCCATCGACCTCCAGCTCTACAACCCGGCACTCGGCCCGGTCGCTGACGTGTACACGGGGTACGACGGGAAGCCCGCGTCCGTCGCCTTCCAGCCGCTGGCGCCGGTGGCATACGAGAACCGCTACTCCACCTCGGGCCCGGTCGGCGCGCTGCGGTTCGGGGGCGACCACTATCTGGCGGTCAGCCTCAGCCCCCAGGTCGCCCGGACGCTCGGCCCGGGGACGTACCCCGTCACGCTGCGGGTGGGCGTGCGGGGAGAGGCGAAGCCGGCGCCCGCGTACGAAGGGGCCGCGCCCGACTTCGCGGCCACCGGCCGGGGCACCACCCACGCCCCGGCCGCGGCCCCGCCCGGGCACGACGGCGGCTCGACGAAGATGCGGCTGCTCGCGGCGGCCGGGATCGGGACGGGCACGCTGCTGGTGCTGTGGCTCGGGGTGCGGACGCTGGTCGCCCGCCGACGGGCGCGGCCGGTCAGGCCCGGCTGAGAGCAGGGCCCAGAAACCACGTTCAGATCTGGCTGAGCGCCCAGAAGCCGACAGCGAAGCAGAGCAGGGCGAGGATCAGCACCGGGACCGTCACCTTCGGGGGCGGTCCCGGTCGCTTGTGCCGGGCGGCGGGCGCAGGGGTGGCCGGGCCGGGAGCCGGGCTGTGCGCGGGGCCGGAAACCGGTGGCGCGACGGGCTCGTGAACCGGTGGTGCGCTCGGCCCGGAAACCGGTGGCGCCGGAGTGGGAACCTGCGCGCTTTGGCCGGTGTACCTCTTAGTGACAGGGGTGGGTGTGTACGAGGGCGGATAGGGGGGCGGGATCGGATGGAATCCGTCGGCCGTGGGCGGGGTGGGCAACTGGTGGGCAGGGGGAGGTTGTTGGCGTGCCTGGCCATGGCCGTGGCTCTGGCCATGGCTCTGACCCTGACCCTGGCCATGGCTCTGACCCTGGCTCTGGCTCTGGCTCTGGTCCGGCTCATGCGCGAGGTGAGCCGATGGCTGTGGCGTCCCGGACGTCTGCGGGTGCCGCAGGACCGGGGGGAGCTCGCGCGGCACGAACCCGTCGGGAAGCGGGCCGATCTGGTCGAAGACCTCGACGGGCTCCTCGTCGGGCCCGGCATCCGGGAGCAGCTCTACGGCCGAGGCCAGCGCCTTGCGCGCGCCCGTGGCCGTCCGGAACCGGACGTGCGGGTCGGGCTGCAGAAGGCCCGCCAGGACCTGCCACAGCGGCTCCGGGACGCCTTGTGGCGCCCCGGGTGTGCCGTGGGTGGTGAAGTACTCCACCAGGGCCCTGGCGTCCGGCTTCTGACCCTCCAGCAGATACAGCGCGACCAGGCCGACCGCGAACAGGTCGGACGGGAAGTCCGGGTCCGCGCCCATGATCTGCTCGGGCGCGAAGTACCCCGGCGTCCCCATCACGTAGTTCGTCTCGGTGAGCCGTGGCTCGCCCTTGCGCATCGCGATGCCGAAGTCGGACAGCCGCAGATGCGGCCGCCCGGTTCCGGTGGCTTCGAGGAGGATGTTGGCCGGCTTGATGTCGCGGTGGACGACCCCCTCGGCGTGCACCGCGGCGAGTCCGGCGAGCAGCTGATCGAGCAGGACGCAGACGAACCGGGGCGGCAGCGGCCCGTAGTCCCCGATCAGATGGGCCAGCGAGCCGCCGGTCACCAGGTCCATGGTGAACAGGACCTTGTCGTCGTCGGCGGCCCAGCTCGCCGGGGCCAGCACATGAGGATGATCGATCCTCAGGGCCTGCTCGCGGACGAAGCGCAGCAGGGTGTGCGCGTCGCTCTGCTGGAGGACCTTCGCCGCCACGCAGCGGCGGCGGCGGTGGTCCCAGGCGCGCCAGACGGCGCCGACGCCACCACGGCCGATCGGGTCGATGAGTTCGTACCGACCGGCGAAGACCTCACCCACCCGACATCCCCGCCCCCATGGCCGTCAGCTCTGGTGCGCCTCGTAGTGGGCGACCGCCTCCGCGGTGCGTCCGGCGCCGTACACCCGGAGGAACTCTGCCAGCTCGGGGTGGGCCGGGGCGAGGGTGTCGGCGGCGTCGATGATGTCCCCGGCGGCGGCGACCGAGCGGAGCAGCGACTGGATCTCGCGCACCACGCGGCGCACGGTCGGAGCGCCCGAACTCGTCGTGGTCTGGCCGGTGTTGGTGAGGACGGAGCCGCCCTGGGACTTCTTGATCTCGTCCATCCGGTCGGTGGCCTCGGCGGCGCTGACGCTGCCGTCGGCGACCTGGCCCGCCAGATCCTGCAGGGCCTGGACGCGCTGGACGACGGCCGGGTTGCCGATCTTGGCGCGCTGACCGCTCATCAGCTGGGACAGCATGGGCGCCGACAGGCCGAGGACGGCGGCGAGCCTGGCCTGGTTCAGGCCGAGATCGTCTATCAGCCGGCGGAAGAGCGCCCCCAGAGGCTCTCCGTACCAGCTCCGCTGAAGCTCCCTCGCTCTTGCGGTCGCTTCTTGCTGCGTTGCGTCCATTGCGCGTCTCCCCATCGCTTCCCCATCGAGGCGCTTCGCTGTCGCGAACCCCGACGAGCATCTTACGGAGAGTGGTCGTCTATCGGGAGTCCCAATCCTTTTGCGGGATACCCGGTTCCACCCGGTACTCTGGTCTGCGCATCACCTTTCCGGGGCCTTAGCTCAGTTGGTAGAGCGCTGTCTTTGCATGGCAGATGTCAGGGGTTCGACTCCCCTAGGCTCCACAGCACGACGACGGCGGGTGCCGTGGACCGATGGTCCACGGCACCCGCCGCTTCGTTACGTACGGCCGGTGGCCCGGGGTCAGTGGCCGCCGCCGCGCTCGTCGCCGTATTCGGCCTCCTCGGCCTCCTTGGCCTGGACCTCCGGGTCGAGGGAGCCGCTGCCGTCGACCGAGCTCAGCGGGGTCCGCTCGGCGACCTCGGTGGGGGCCGGGGGCTCGACCAGCCAGTCAGGGTTGGCCTGCTTGTCCCACCACTTCCACGCGGCGACGGCGCCGCCCGCCAGGATGCCGACGACCGCGAGGCCCTTGGCGACGCGTCCGGCCCGGGCCCGGCGCCGCTGCTTCTTCGCCAGCTTCTCGATCTGGCGCGGGGAGATCTGGCCGCGCAGCGCCGCCAGGGCGGCCGTGGAGCGGGCCATGGCCTCCTCGCGGACCGGCTGGGTGGCGGCGACCGCCTGGCTGACTCGGGGCGCCGTGTAGTCGGCTGCCTGGCGGGCGGCGCGGCGGGAGCGGGCGGCGGCCTCCCGGGCCACCTCGTCGACCTTCGGCGGCACGTGCGGCGCGAGATACGAGTCGTACTGGAGATGCGCCTGGCTGCGGGCCTGCTGGGCGGCCTTGGCCACCTTGGGCGCGAGTCGTACGCGGGTTTCGTGCGCGTAGTGCGCGGCCTGACTCCTGGCCGAGTCGGCGTAGGGCGCCACCACTTCCGCGGCGTGCAGCACGCTCTCCTTCGCCGAGCCGGTCGCGGCGCGCACGCTGTCCATGCGGGTCACGTGATCCTCCTCCTTGGTGGCGGGGTTCAGGGCGGTCCGGTGGGTTGTCGCCGGAATGAGCACAGTGTCGCCTTTCCACCCATCTCGAAATCATGCCTGTCCGACGGGTACCCGGCATGCGAGGAAAGGCATCCGGGTCATGCGGGGCGACTTCGGTCGACGCGCGGCACGAGGGCGCGAGGGCGGCGCGAGAGGAGCTCGCGTTCGACGATGCCACGGTTCGGCCCGGGGCGCGCCTGTTCGGCGGGGATCGGCGGCACTCGGCGGCGTTTCCTTGCCGCGGGGCACTCCGTGCGAGGATCGTGGGACGTCAGTGCAGACCAAAGGAAGGCAGACCGTGGCCGAGCAGCTTTACGCCACCCTGAAGACCAACCAAGGGGACATCGAGATCCGGCTCCTGCCGAACCACGCCCCGAAGACGGTCAGGAACTTCGTCGAGCTGGCCAAGGGCGAGCGCGAGTGGACGCACCCGGCGACCGGCAAGCAGTCCACGGACCCGCTCTACGACGGCACGGTCTTCCACCGGGTGATCAGCGGCTTCATGATCCAGGGCGGCGACCCGCTGGGCAACGGCACCGGCGGCCCCGGCTACGAGTTCGCCGACGAGTTCCACCCGGAGCTGGGCTTCGACAAGCCGTACCTGCTGGCCATGGCGAACGCCGGGCCGGGCACCAACGGCTCCCAGTTCTTCATCACGGTGTCCCCCACCGCGTGGCTGACCCGTAAGCACACGATCTTCGGCGAGGTCGCCGGCGAGGCGGGCAAGAAGGTCGTGGACGCCATCGCGAGCGCCCAGACCAACCCGCGCACCGACCGCCCCGTCCAGGACGTGGTCATCGAGTCGGTCGTCATCGAGTCCCGCGAGGGCTGAGCCCCGCGCGCGCCGGGCCCGGCGGGTCACCGCGAGCCCGCGAGGAAGCGACACCACCGACGGCACCCGTTAGAGGGGAACCAAACCGCCCCGCTCGTCCGTATGACGTGACGAGCGGGGCGGCGCGGTTGCCGCCCCCGCACCGAGTACAAGGAGCCCGATGGACCAGGCGAGCCTGCCGAGCTGCTACCGGCACCCGGGCGTGCAGACGGGCATCACCTGCACCCGCTGCGAGCGCCCGATCTGCCCGGAGTGCATGGTCAGCGCCTCGGTCGGATTCCAGTGCCCGGAGTGCGTCCGCGGTGGCTCGGGCACCGGCCACGCGCCGACGGCCAACCAGCCGCGCACGATGGCGGGCGCCGCGCTCGCGCCCGGCGACCCCCATCTGCTCACCAAGGTCCTCATCGGGCTCAATCTCGTCGGCTATCTGCTCCAGCAGGTGCTCGGGGACAAGTTCGAGTACGGGTACGAAATGCTGGGCCGGGCCTTCGTGCCCGGGTTCGACTCGCTCCAGGGCGTCGCCGAGGGGCAGTGGTACCGCCTGGTGACGTCGATGTTCCTGCACGGCGGTGTCATGCACATCGCGTTCAACATGCTCAGCCTGTGGTGGATCGGCGGGCCGCTGGAGGCGGCGCTCGGCCGGGTGCGCTATCTGGCGCTCTACTTCGTCTCCGGGCTCGCCGGAAGCGCGCTGACGTACTGGCTCGCCGCCCAGAACCAGCCCTCGCTCGGCGCCTCCGGAGCGATCTTCGGACTCTTCGGCGCCACCGCCGTGCTGATGCGCAAGCTGAACTACGACATGCGGCCGCTGATCGCGCTCCTGGTGATCAACCTGGTGATCACGTTCAACCCGTGGGGCGGGATCGCCTGGCAGGCCCACATCGGCGGTCTGGTGGGCGGCACGGCGATCGCGTACGCCATGGTCCACGCACCTCGCGAGCGCCGGGCGCTGATCCAGTGGGGGACGTGCGCGGTGGTCCTGCTGGCCGTCGTGGTCATCGTGATAGCCCGCACCGCCGCGCTCACCTGAACCGGCGGACCCCCAGCTGGGCGGGCACGCGGAGTCGGGCTTTCCCCCAAGGTTGTCCACAGTGTGTGCCGGATCTTGTGCATCCGGTGGGGAACAGCTGTGCCCCTTGTCGCTGACCTGGGTTTTCCCAGCAGAGACAAGGGGCGGGCCGTGGGCCGGTGTGGGAGGGTGCAGTCACACCGGCGTCAACACGGCGGAGGTTATCCACAGATCGTCTGACCTTTTCCCCAGTGTGGATAGCGTTGTGGATAACCCGTGGGCAAGGCTTGACGAGGAGGCTGTGGAGGGGCTACTTCCACTGCGTGGAGACACCGAAGCCGCCGGCGATGAAGCCGAAGCCGACCACGATGTTCCAGTTCCCGAAGGACTGCAGCGGCAGATCGCCCTCGGTCACATAGAAGAGGACGATCCAGGCGAGCCCGATCAGGAAGAACGCCAGCATCACCGGGGCCACCCAGCTCCGGCTGCCCAGCTTGATGGCGGTGGCCTGCTTCGCCGCCGGTGGCGGCGTGAAGTCGGCCTTCTTGCGGATACGTGACTTCGGCACGAGGAACACTCCTGTCGATGCGCTGCGTGACCGCGCAGGGAACTGTGGCTGGGCGGCGGCGGAGGGGCAACGGGGGATCACTGCTGCCCCCAGGCGTCCGTTAGCGTAGTGCTTCCGTGGCGCCGAAGGAGATAAGGGTACGTTGAGCAATTCCGCCGACTCCCCCGAAGGGCTCCCCGACGAGCCCGCCGGCCCGGGCCGCCGCTTTCGCGCCCGCCCCGTCCGGCTGCTCTCCGCCGCCGTCTTCGCCCTGGCCGGACTCATCTTCGTCACCAGCTTCAACACTGCCAAGGGCACCAATATCCGCACCGACGCCTCGCTGCTGAAGCTCTCCGACCTGATCCAGCAGCGCAGCCGCAAGAACGCCGAGCTCGACCAGTCCACCGCCACCGTCCGCAACGACGTCGACGCCCTCGCCCAGCGCGACAACGGTTCCACCAAGGCACAGGACCAGCAGCTCGCCGCCCTCAAGGACGCGGCCGGCACCGAGAAGGTCGCCGGCAAGGCGCTCAGCGTCACCCTCAACGACGCCCCGCCCAACGCCACGGCCGCCCCCGGCTACCCCGCCCCGCAGCCCAACGACCTGGTCATCCACCAGCAGGACCTCCAGGCCGTGGTCAACGCGCTGTGGCAGGGCGGCGCCCAGGGCATCCAGGTCATGGACCAGCGGCTCATCTCCACCAGCGCCGTGCGCTGCGTCGGCAACACCCTGATCCTCCAGGGCCGCGTCTACTCGCCCCCGTACAAGATCAGCGCGGTGGGCGACCCCGGGAAGCTGCGCCAGGCGCTCACGGACTCCCGGGCGATCCAGAACTACCAGCTGTATGTGAAGGCGTACGGGCTCGGCTGGAAAGTCGACGAGCACAAGGCGATGACTCTGCCCGGCTACTCGGGCACAGTGGATCTCCACTACGCGAAGCCGGTGGGATAGCGCGGGAGGGGGCGGCCCGATGCCTGTGCCTGTTGTCTCGGTTCGGCTGGTCGTCCGGACGTTCAGCGAGCTGTGCATCACGGCCGGCGCCCTGATCGTCCTCTTCGTCGCATACATCCTGTACTGGACCGGGGTGAAGGCGGACAGCGCCGCCGCCGGCCAGATATCCGACCTGCACCACCAGTGGGCGCGCACCCCCGCCGCGAGCGCGCCCGAGCGGACCGCACCGCCCGCCCCCGCCCCGTACACCGAGGGAAAGTCCTTCGCCGTCATGTACATCCCCAGGCTGGGCAAGGACTGGCACAAGCCCGTGCTGGAGGGGACCGGGGTCAAGGACCTCCAGAAGGGCCTCGGGCACTACGCCACCACCACGCGCCTGGGGCAGCAGGGCAACTTCTCGGTGGCCGGACACCGGCGCACCTATGGCGACCCGTTCAAGGACTTCCCCGAGCTGCGGCCCGGCGACGCGGTGGTGCTCACCGACGGGACGACCTGGTTCACCTACCGCGTCGACAACAAGCCCTACCGGACCGTGCCGAGCGACACAGGGGTCATTGATCCGGTCCCCGCCAAGTCGCCGTTCCGCTCCCCCGGCCGCTATCTGACCCTCACCACCTGCGATCCGGAATGGGGCAGCAGCCATCGGCTGATCGCCTGGAGCCACCTCGACTCCACCCAGCCGGTGGCCAAGGGCAAGCCCCAAGCTTTGACCGGCTGAGCCCCTGTCCACAGCGCCGCCCCTTAGTCTGGTGCGGTAACGATCGTCGGAAGGGACAGCGGACAGCATGTACGGCTGGATCTGGCGGCATCTGCCGGGCAACGCGTGGGTACGGGCGTTCACTTCGCTCGTACTGGTACTGGCGATTGTCTATGTGCTCTTCCAGTACATCTTCCCGTGGGCGGAGCCGCTGCTGCCGTTCAACGACGTCACCGTCGACCAGGGCAGGGGAGCGACCCGATGAGCGCACGCGTTCTCGTCGTGGACAACTACGACAGCTTTGTCTTCAACCTGGTCCAGTACCTGTACCAGCTGGGCGCCGAGTGCGAGGTGGTACGCAACGACGAGGTGTCCCTGGAGCACGCCCAGGACGGCTTCGACGGAGTGCTGCTCTCACCGGGCCCGGGCGCGCCCGAGCAGGCCGGTGTCTGTATCGACATGGTGCGCCACTGCGCGGCGACCGGGGTGCCGGTCTTCGGTGTCTGCCTCGGGATGCAGTCGATGATGGTCGCGTACGGGGGTGTGGTCGACCGGGCGCCCGAGCTGCTGCACGGCAAGACCTCACCGGTCCTGCACGAGGGCGCAGGGGTCTTCCAGGGGCTGCCCTCGCCGTTCACCGCGACCCGGTACCACTCGCTGGCCGCCGAGCCCGCCACGCTCCCCGCGGAGCTGGAGGTCACCGCCTGGACGGCCGACGGCATCGTGATGGGGCTGCGCCACCGGGAACTGCCCGTGGAGGGCGTCCAGTTCCACCCCGAGTCCGTCCTGACCGAACACGGCCATCTGATGCTCGCCAACTGGCTGGTGCGGTGCGGGGACACGGGAGCCGTCGAGCGGTCGGCAGGCCTGGCACCGGTGGTGGGCAAGGCCGCGGCGTGACGGCCGTCCGGCCCGAGCACGAGTACGACCCGCTGACGGACCCCCTACCGGCGGGTGGTCACGGGTCGCCGTGGTTCAGGGCGGACAACATCCCGCAGGACCAGGCTCAGCCCCTGGACCAGGCTCAGCCCCAGGTCCAGGTACAAGCCCAGGCTCAGATGCCGGGCGATGCCTACGCGCGCGTGGCGCAAGCGGCGGCTGCGCCCGTGCAGGAGTGGTACGCGGAGCCCGCCGCGGACCCCGGTCCGCCTCTCCCCGAGCCAGAGCCGGAGCCTGGGCCCGAGACCGACGTCGTCCCCTTCGACGACGCGACCATGGCGCTCAAGCGAATAGCCGAGACGCCCGCACCCCCCACCGGTGGGCGGGCCGAGCGGCGCCGGGCCGCCAAGGCACGGGGGCACCGGGCCCCGGCCGCGTCCGCCGAGCCCGTGGTGAGCGGCCGTCCGCCGACCCGCGCCGAGGCGCGCCGCGCCGCCAAGGCGCGCAAGGACAGCGCGGCCGTGGTGGCCAGCCGCGTCATCGGTGAACTGTTCATCACGCTCGGCGTGATGATGCTGCTGTTCGTCACGTACCAGCTGTGGTGGACCAACATCCGCGCCCATCAGCAGGCGGGCAGCGAGGCGAAGAAGATCACGCACGACTGGGCCAGCGGCAAGAAGGCCCCCGGCGTCTTCGCGCCCGGCAAGGGCTTCGCCATCATGCACATCCCCAAGCTGGACGTGGTCGTCCCCGTCGCCGAGGGCATCAACAAGCACAAGGTCCTCGACAAGGGCATGGTCGGCCACTACGGCCAGGGGAGCCTGAAGACCGCGATGCCGGGCGACAAGACCGGCAACTTCGCGGTCGCCGGGCACCGCAACACGCACGGCGAGCCCTTCCGTTACATCAACCGGCTCAAGCCGGGCGATCTGGTGATCGTGGAGACCCAGCAGGCGTACTACACGTACGCGATCACCAGCACGCTCCCGTCGACCAGCCCCAGGAACGTCTCGGTGCTCAAGCCGGTCCCGGTCGGCTCGGGGTTCACCCGGCCGGGCCGCTACATGACGCTGACGACCTGCACCCCCGAATTCACGAGTACGTACCGAATGATCGTGTGGGGCAAGATGGTCGACGAACGACCGCGCAGCAAGGGCGTGCCCGACGCGCTCTCCGGCTGACGGAACGACAGACAGGTGCGGTGGCAGTGAGGACCGAGCACGACGAGCAGCAGACCGACGCCCCCGTCCCGCCGCGCCCGCGCCGCCGCGGTGTGGTCGCCGGCGTCGTCAGCGTCATCGGCGAGCTGCTGATCACGGCCGGGCTGGTGCTCGGCCTCTTCGTCGTCTACTCGCTGTGGTGGACCAACGTCATAGCGGACCGCGAGGCGGCCAAGGACGGCAAGGACGTCCGCCGCGACTGGGCGAACAGCGGCCCCGGCGCCCTCGACACCAAGGGCGGCATCGGCTTCCTGCACGTCCCCGCCATGAAGAACGGCGAGGTGCTGGTCAAGCGGGGCACCGACACCAAGGTGCTCAACGGCGGCGTCGCGGGCTACTACACCGACCCGCTGAAGGCGGCCCTGCCCGAGAGCGGCACCAAGGGCAACTTCACGCTGGCCGCGCACCGCGACGGCCACGGTGCGAAGTTCCACAACATCGACAAGATAAGGACCGGCGACCCGATCGTCTTCGAGACGAAGGACACCTGGTACGTCTACAAGACGTACGCGGAGCTCAAGGAGACGTCGAAGTACAACGTCGACGTCCTCAAGCCGGTGCCGAAGGAGTCGGGCGCCAAGAAGCCGGGCCGCTACATCACGCTGACAACGTGCACGCCCGTCTACACCTCCGACTACCGCTACGTCGTGTGGGGCGAGCTGGTGCGCACCCAGAAGGTCGACGAGAAGCGCACGAAGCCCGTGGAGCTGCGCTAGCACCCCCTGCCCGGCCTCCGCGTACACGGCGTGCGTACGGAAAAGCCCCGGCCCCCTGTGAAGGGGACCGGGGCTTCGCGCTGTGCTTTCGGTCAGCCGCCGGACGGGCCGCCGAACGGGAAGTTCCCGCCGTCCTGGCCCTGGTTCCCGCCGCCGCCGATCGTCGTCAGGACGATCGCCGTGGTGGCCGGGTCGGACGGGGTGTTGGCCGCCGGGGTCTGCGTGGTGACCCGGGCCTTCTCGTCGCTGGAGCTGCCCGGCGCGAACTGGATGTTGCTGAATCCGGCCGCGTTGAGCTTCTCGGTGGCCTGCTTCACGGTCAGCCCGAACAGACCGGGCACCGGGACCAGCGTGGGCGTCTGCGGGCCCTTGGAGACCTTCAGGACGATCTGGACGTCCTTGGTCTGGTTGGTGTTGCCCTTGGGCGTCTGGTCGACGACCTGGCCCGCGGGCTTGGTCGAGTCGACGTCCTGGCGGGACACATTGACGTATCCGAGCGTGCTGAGCTGCGCCACCGCCGCGTTGTAGTCGGTGCCCGTGACGTCGGGGAGCTTGGACGTCTTCTTCTTGGCGATGGTGAGCGTGACCTCGGAGCCCTTCTCGGCCTGGGTGCCGCCCTCGGGGCTCTGGCTGACGACCGTGCCCTCCTCCTGGTCGGACTCGACGGTGGTCGTCTTGAAGGTGAAGCCCTTGTCCTGGAGGAGCTGGGTCGCGCTGTCCTTCTTCTTCTCCTTGACGTCCGGGACCTCGACCTTGGGCGCGCCGGCCGAGACGACGACCGAGACGGCGTCGCCCTTGTTCAGCTTGCCGCTGGTCGGGCTCTGGCTGCAGACGCTGCCCTTGGGCTGGTCGGCGCAGGGCTCGGTCTTGGACACGGTCAGCTTGAGGCCGACGTTCGCCGTCAGGGTCTCGGCGGACTTCTGGGTCTCGCCGACCAGCTGCGGCACCGGCACCTGGCCGCTGTCGCCGCCCCCGCCGAAGACCGACTTGCCGATCAGGATGGCTCCGACGAGCACCAGCACACCGGCGAGCACCAGCAGGATCGTCGAGGTGTGCGACTTCTTCTGGCGGCGGCGGCCGGGGCGGTCGTCGTAGCCGTAGCCGCCCTCGTCCGGGCTGACCGGGGGCATCATGGACGTCTGGCCTGCCGCGTCCGTGGGGCGCAGCGCGGTCGTCGGCTGGTCCTGGGGGCCCGAGGTGTAGGCGTCGTAGCCGCCGTAGCCGGCCGCGCCCATGGCGGCGGTCGCGGCGACCGGCTGGCCGTCCAGACAGGCCTCGATGTCGGCGCGCATCTCGTCGGCCGACTGGTAGCGGTAGTCCGGGTCCTTGACCAGCGCCTTCAGGACGATGGCGTCCATCTCGGGCGTGATCTCAGCGTCGAAGTTACTCGGCGGCTGCGGCTCTTCCCGTACGTGCTGGTAGGCGACCGCGACCGGCGAGTCGCCCACGAACGGCGGCCGGACGGTCAGCAGCTCGTAGAGGAGGCAGCCCGTCGAATACAGGTCGGAGCGGGCGTCGACCTGCTCGCCCTTGGCCTGCTCCGGGGAGAGGTACTGGGCGGTGCCGATGACGGCCGCGGTCTGCGTCATCGTCATGCCGGAGTCGCCCATGGCCCGCGCGATGCCGAAGTCCATGACCTTGACCTGGCCGGTGCGCGTCAGCATGACGTTGGCCGGTTTGATGTCGCGGTGGACGATTCCGGCGCGGTGGGAGTACTCCAGGGCCTGGAGGATGCCGACCGTCATCTCCAGCGTGCGCTCGGGCAGCAGCTTGCGCCCGGAGTGAAGCAGCTCACGCAGGGTGGATCCGTCGACGTACTCCATCACGATGTACGGGATGGAGATGTTGTCGACGTAGTCCTCGCCGGTGTCGTAGACCGCGACGATCGCCGGGTGGTTGAGCGAGGCGGCGGACTGGGCCTCACGGCGGAACCGGGCCTGGAAGGACGGGTCGCGGGCGAGGTCGGCCCGCAGCGTCTTCACAGCGACGGTGCGGCCGAGCCGGGTGTCGTGCGCGAGGTAGACCTCCGCCATGCCACCACGGCCGAGCACCTGGCCCAGCTCGTACCGGCCGCCGAGGCGACGCGGCTCTTCCATAACGTTCCAGCCCTCTCCGTCAGTCCCGACCGCACCCGTGTGTGTGGTCCGGCGGTGTGCTGTTCGCGCATACGCTACCGGGCACCGGTAGCGGATCTGTCCGTGACCGTCAGCTGATACCGGACCGGTACAGGTCGCGAGAGACGTTTCACGTGAAACGAGGACTGTTTCACGTGAAACGTCCCGAGGTTACTTCTTGAGCACCGCCTTCATCACAGCCTTGGCGATGGGGGCGGCCAGACCGCCGCCGGAGATGTCGTCGCGGTTGGCGTCGCCGTCCTCGACGACCACGGCGACCGCGACCGGGGAGCCCTGGTCGGTCTTGGCGTACGAGATGAACCAGGCGTACGGCTTCTCGCTGTTGTTGAGGCCGTGCTGGGCGGTACCGGTCTTGCCGCCGACGGTGACGCCGTCGATGGCGCCCCTCTTGCCCGTACCGTCCGTGACGACGTTCTCCATCAGCGCCTGGACCTTCTGGGCGTTGGCCGCCGACAGCGGCTGGCTCATCTTCTCCGGCTGGGTCTTGGAGAGGACGTCGAGGTTCGGCGCCTGGAGCTGGTCGACCATGTACGGCTTCATCAGCTTGCCGTCGTTGGCGACGGCGGCGGCGACCATGGCCATCTGGAGCGGGGTGGCGCGGTTGGAGGCCTGGCCGATGCCGGCCATCGCGTTCTGCGGCCGGTTGTCCTTGGGGTAGACGCTGGCGTCGGCCCGGACGGGGGTGAAGACCTCGTCGTTGAAGCCGAACTTGTTGGCCTCGTCGATCATCTTCTTGTTGCCGAGGTCATCGCTGATCTTGCCGAAGACGGTGTTGCAGGACCACTGGAGCGCCACCTTGAGGTTGGCGTTCTCGCAGGGGATGTTGCCCTCGTTCTTCAGCGGGGTCGTCGACTGCGGCAGCGGGTACGGCACCGGTGAGCGGGTCGGCTCGTCGATGCTGGTGTACAGCCCGTTCTCCAGCGCCGCCGACGCGGTGACCACCTTGAACGTGGAGCCGGGCGGGTAGGTCTCGCGCAGCGCCCGGTTCAGCATGGGCTTGTCTTTGTCGTTGAGCAGCTTCTGGCGGGCGTTGGTGTCGGCATTGGTGTTGCCCGCGAAGACCGACGGGTCGTACGACGGCGTCGAGGCCAGTGCCAGGATCGCGCCGGTGCGCGGGTCGATCGCGGCGACGGCGCCCTTCTTGCCGCCGAGCCCCTCGAAGGCAGCCTTCTGGGCCGCGCTGTTGAGAGTGGTGACGACGTTGCCGCCCTGCTTCTTCTCACCCGTGAACATCGACAGGGTGCGGTCGAAGAAGAGCCGGTCGTCGTTGCCGGAGAGGATCTTGTCCTCGATGTTCTCCAGCTGCGAGGAGTCGAAGGCCTGCGAGTTGAAGCCGGTCACCGGCGACCAGAGGGTGCCGTTGTTCCAGGTCCGCTTGAACTTGAAGTCGCTGCCCGAGGTCTCCTTGGAGGAGGTCATCGGCTGGCCGTCGGCCGTGATGATGTTGCCGCGCTCGTGGGCGAACCGCTCGATCTGGACCCGGCGGTTGTACTTGTGCGCGTTCAGCTCGTCGGCGCGCACGTACTGGAGCCAGTTGTCGCGGATCATCAGGGCCATGATCAGCAGCCCGCAGAAGATCGCGATCCGTCGCAAGGGCTTGTTCACGGTCGGACCACCTGGGTCATCTCGGCGTCGGGGGATGGGGCAGGGGCGGGCGCCGGGCGGCGCGCGGTGTCGCTGATCCGGATGAGGATGCCGATCAGCGCCCAGTTGGCGATGACCGAGGAGCCGCCCTGTGCGAGGAACGGCATGGTCATACCGGTCAGCGGGATGAGACCCATGACACCGCCGGCGACCACGAAGACCTGGAGCGCGAACGCGCCCGAGAGGCCGATGGCCAGCAGCTTGCCGAACGGGTCGCGGGCGGCGAGCGCGGTGCGCACGCCCCGCTCCACGATCAAGCCGTAGATCAGCAGGATCGCCATCATCCCGGCCAGGCCCAGCTCCTCGCCGACGGTGGAGAGGATGAAGTCGGCGTTGGCGGCGAAGCCGATCAGGTCGGAGTTGCCCTGGCCCAGGCCCGTGCCGAGCGTGCCGCCCGAGCCGAACGACATGATCGCCTGGCCGATCTGCTCGCAGGCGCCGGTCTTGTCGGTCTTGTAGCAGGCGAACGGATCGAGCCAGGCGTTCACCCGGGACTGCACATGCGGCTCGAAGGAGGCCACGGCGACCGCGCCGGCCGCCGACATCAGCAGACCGAAGACGATCCAGCTGGTGCGTTCGGTGGCCACGTACAGCATGATCACGAAGAGGCCGAAGAAGAGCAGCGAGGTGCCCAGGTCGGTCTCGAAGACCAGGATGAGGATCGAGACGCCCCACACCACGAGGATCGGACCGAGGTCACGGCCGCGCGGCAGGTACAGGCCCATGAAGCGGCGGCTGGCGAGCGCCAGCGCGTCCCGCTTGACCATGAGGTAGCCGGAGAAGAACACCGCGATGATGATCTTCGCGAACTCGCCGGGCTGGATGGTGCCGAAGCCGGGGATGGAGATCCAGATCTTGGCGCCGTTCACTGCCGGGAAGAACATCGGCAGGATCAGCAGGAACAGCGAGGCGGCCATCGAGATGTACGTGTAGCGCTGGAGGATCCGGTGGTCCTTCAGGAGCATGAGCACGCCGATGAACAGCGCCACGCCGATCGCCGTGTACAGCATCTGCTTGGGCGCGTCCGGGTGGAAGGCGCCGAAGGCGCTCTTGGCCCTCTGGATCAGGCGCGGTGACTGGTCCAGGCGCCAGATCATCACCAGGCCCAGCCCGTTCAGCAGCGTCGCCAGCGGCAGCAGCAGCGGGTCCGCGTACGGGGCGAACTTGCGCACCACGAGGTGCCCGACGGCCGCGAGCAGCCCGAGGCCCAGACCGTAACCGAGCATGCCGGAAGGCAGCTTGCCGGTCATGGCCAGGCCCACGTTGGCGTACGCGAACACCGGGATGGCGACGGCGAAGACGAGCAGCGCGAGCTCGGTGTTGCGACGGCTCGGTGCGTCGATCGCGCCGATGGTGGTCGTGTTGGTGACAACGCTCATGGTGTGGAAAGGCCCCCTACGGCTGCCTACTGCTTACCGCACTGCGGGACCAGCTTCTGCTCTTCCTCCGAGAGGCTGGGGCCGGGCGTGGGAGTGGCGGTGGTCTTGGTGGAACCGGTCTTGCCGGACGGCGACGGTGACGCCGTCGTACCGGTCTTCGGCGGGTTCTGGCTCTCGGCGGCGCGCCGCTGCTCGTCCTTCTTGCACGCCGACGCCTGCGTGGACAGTTCGATGATCTTGGCCTGGGCCTTGGAGAGACTGCTCTCCGCGATCGTCGCCTCGACCTGCTTGCGCTGGTACGGCGGCAGGTACTTGAGTTCGACCTCGGGGTGGTCGGTCTCCACCTTCGACAGCTTCACCCAGGCCAGGTCCTGGCTGATGCCCTGGTAGAGCGCGACGTGCTCGTCCTTGGTACCGACGAAGTACTGGGTCTGCGTCCAGCGGTAGCCGCCGTACAGCCCGCCGCCGAGCACGGCCAGCGCGAGCACGATGTAGGCGGATCTCTTCAGCCACCTGCCGCGCCGCGGCTTGACGAAGTCCTCGTCCGTGTAGGCGCCGAAGGAGCCCTCGGGCGGGGCGCCGTAGCCGGAGTCCTCACCGCTGCCGGGCGGGCCGAAGCCCCCCTGCGGCGGGGTGGGACGGCCGAGGCCCGAGGCGCGGCCCGCCGGGGTCTGCATCGCCCCGTCGTCGTTGAGCTGGAGCTGGTTCTCGGCGACCGCGCCCACGATCACCGGGATGTCGCTGAGCTGCCCGGCCAGCGTGTCGCCGGAGTCGACGTCCAGGACGTCCGCCACGATCACCGTGATGTTGTCCGGGCCGCCGCCGCGCAGCGCGAGCTGGATCAGCTCCTGCACCGTCTCCTGCGGGCCCTGGTAGCTGGCGAGGGTGTCCTCCATCGTCTGGTGGGACACCACCCCCGACAGGCCGTCGGAGCAGATCAGATAGCGGTCGCCCGCCCGCACCTCGCGGATCGACAGGTCCGGCTCGACGTGGTCGCCGCTGCCGAGCGCGCGCATCAGCAGCGAGCGCTGCGGATGCGTCGTCGCCTCCTCCTCGGTGATGCGGCCCTCGTCCACGAGCCGCTGCACCCAGGTGTGGTCCTGCGTGATCTGGGTGAGCACGCCGTCGCGCAGCAGATACGCGCGCGAGTCGCCCACGTGCACAAGCCCGAGGCGCTGGCCCGTCCACAGCAGAGCGGTGAGCGTGGTGCCCATCCCCTCCAGCTGGGGGTCCTCCTCGACCATCATGCGCAGCTGGTCGTTGGCGCGCTGCACCGCCGTACCGAGCGAGGTGAGGATGTCGGAGCCGGGCACGTCGTCGTCGAGCGTGACCAGGGTGGAGATCACCTCGGAGGAGGCGACCTCACCGGCGGCCTGGCCGCCCATGCCGTCGGCGATGGCGAGGAGGCGCGGACCCGCGTAACCGGAGTCCTCGTTGCCCTCGCGGATCATGCCCTTGTGGGATCCGGCGGCGAAGCGCAGGGAGAGACTCATACCCACCTCGCCTGTCGGCTCGGGGTACAGCCGGTCATGTCGAGCCACACTGCCCACCCTCCGGTCGGGAGCCCGTCCCGGTCCGTCGTCCGGACCGCCGCGGCTCGCTCGCTCCGCTCGCTCATTGTCGTACTACTTCCGCAGCTCGATGACGGTCTTGCCGATGCGGATCGGCGCGCCCAGCGGAATCGGGGTCGGGGTGGTGAGCCGCGTCCGGTCCAGGTAGGTGCCGTTGGTGGAACCCAGGTCCTCGACGATCCAGTTGCCGTCGCGGTCCGGGTAGATCCTGGCATGGCGGCTCGATGCGTAGTCGTCGTCCAGGACGATCGTCGAGTCGTGCGCCCGGCCCAGCGTGACGGTCTGGCCCTGCAGCGCCACCGTCGTGCCGGTGAGGGTGCCCTCGGACACCACCAGCTTGGTGGGCGCGCCCCGGCGCTGGCGGCCGCCGGACGGGGCCTGCTGGCCGCGCTGCTGCGGCGGCGCGGCAGCGGCGGCGGCCTGCCGGCCGGTCTGCTGGCGGCCCGTGTCGCCACCCCGGCGCGAACCGCGCTGGGTGACCCGGGTGCCGAACAGGTCGCTACGAATGACCTGAACGGCCACGATGACGAACAGCCACAGTACGGCGAGGAAACCCAACCGCATGACCGTGAGGGTCAGCTCTGACATTGCCCCCGCTTCACCCTTCGGCTTGCCGGTAAACGATGGTGGTGCTGCCCACGACGATCCGCGAGCCGTCGCGGAGCGTAGCGCGGGTGGTGTGCTGCCCGTCCACCACGATGCCGTTGGTGGACCCGAGATCCTGGATCGTCGAGGGCGTTCCGGTCCGGATCTCACAGTGCCGGCGCGAGACGCCGGGGTCGTCGATCCGCACATCGGCGTCGGTGCTGCGACCCAGCACCAGCGTCGGGCGGGAGATCTGGTGGCGGGTGCCGTTGATCTCGATCCAGCGCCGCACCTGGGAGCCCGGCATGGGGCCGGGAGCCGTCGGACGGCGGTCCGCGCCGGGGCGGCCGGGGCCGCCGTTCCCACCGGGGGGCGGGGCGGCCGGCATCGGCGGTGCCGCGGCGGGCGGATAGCCGTAGCCGCCGCGGCCCTGGGGGGACTGCGGCGATGCGGCGGGAGCGGGACGGGCCGGACCCGGAGGCCTGCCGTGCTGCTCCTGCTGGCTGTGCTGGTCCTGCTGGTCGGTGCTGGAGGCGAGCGTACGACTGCGCACCCGGTACAGGCCGGTGTCGAGATCCTCGGCCTTCTCCAGATGGACCTTGATCGGCCCCATGAACGTGTACCGCTGCTGCTTGGCGTAGTCGCGGACCAGGCCGGACAGTTCGTCGCCCAGCTGGCCCGAGTACGGGCTCAGGCGCTCGAAGTCGGGCGCGCTGAGCTCGACGATGAAGTCGTTGGGGACGACGGTCCGCTCGCGGTTCCAGATCGTCGCGTTGTTGTCGCACTCGCGCTGGAGGGCGCCGGCGATCTCGACGGGCTGGACCTCGGACTTGAAGACCTTCGCGAAGGTGCCGTTGACCAGGCCTTCGAGACGCTGCTCGAAACGCTTCATGACTCCCATGTGGCACCTCCTCCGTCGATGTCGTCCTGGTACTGCTTACTGATCGTATCCACGCGTCGGGAAATCGGCTGGTTCCCCTTCTGTGACCGGTGGACGAGTGTCACCTCTCACACGGATCGTAGAGGTGGCCTCCTGACAGTGTCCCGCACCCGGGGTGCACCGTGGAGGAGTGGGTGGAGCCCCTCCTCGTTCCCATCGGGCCCCTGTGAGGTTTCTGTGGGTCTCCGAACCGTCGCTGTACGTCGTCCTTCCTCCCCTCTCCTGCCCCCCGTGGGCAGCGGAAACAACGGATGTGAATCCACCCTGTCCAGCGTGCTAATCTTCTCGACGTCGCCAGGCAAGCGCACCGAAAAGGTGCGAAGGCCTCGGACACCACTCGGGCGAGTGGCGGAACGGCAGACGCGCTGGCTTCAGGTGCCAGTGTCCTTCGGGACGTGGGGGTTCAAATCCCCCCTCGCCCACAGAACGAAAGCCCCGCAGGTCAAACGACCGGCGGGGCTTTCGCGTTCCCGGAAGCGCGAGAGAACTCGGCGGCGCCCTCGTGCACGAGACGTCCGTCATACGGGGCGGCCGAGCGCACCCGCCGCCGACCCGGCCGTCGACCCTGGCACTACGGAGACTTTCGTCTCGGCGGGGCGCGACGAAAGAGAGCCGTCCGGCGCCCGCGCCGCTGCCTAGGGTGCGGACGTGGATGTGTCATCGAAGATCCAGGACGCCCGCCGACGGCTGGCGGGACCCGAACCCTGGTCCCGCCGCCGGACCTTCGGCGAGTCGGCCCTCGCCCTCCTGCTGGCCCTGGCCGCCGCCGGCGGCGCGGGCCTGCTGGCCGGCGGAGGCCTGGTGGTGCCCGCACTCGTGGCCGTCGCCGTCCTCGTCCTGACGCCGCTGCGCCGCACGTTCCCCGCGAGCGTGCTCATCGCCACGGCCGCGCTCAGCGGGGCCAGCGCGGGTGCCGCCCTGCTGCTGCTCCTGGTGGCCTGCGCGGCGGGGCGGCGCATCGCCGGGGCGGGACGGGCCCTGGTCGCCTTCTGCGCCGCGTTCGCCGGATATCTGGTCGGTATCGCGCTCACTGAGTCCGGCGGAATGCCGCTGTTCGCCATCGCCCTGATCGCGGCGCTCCTCTTCATGGTGATCGCCGTGGTGCCCGGCCTCGCCAGCCGCTACTGGTACCAGCGCCGCACCCTGCTGCAGACCATGCAGGAGCGCAACGCGCAGCTGCTGCGCGAGCGCGCCATGGTCGCCGGACAGGCCCGGCTGCGCGAGCGCCAGCGCATCGCCCAGGACATGCACGACAGCCTCGGCCACCAACTGGCGCTGATCTCCGTGCACACCGGGGCCCTTGAGGTCGACCCGGCGCTGACGGGCCGCCAGCGCGAGGCCGTCGGGGTACTGCGGGAGGCCTCGGTCGCCGCCATGCACGAACTGCGCGCGGTCGTCGGCATCCTGCGCGACGGCGTCGAGGCACCGGACCACCACACGGACGAGGCACAGCGTGCCGCCCGCGGCACGGCAGGCGTCGAGCTCCTGGTGGCGGCCGCCCGGGCGGCGGGCACCACGGTGGAGCTGCGCGAGACGGGGGAGCCCCGGCAGCTGGCCCCCGCGTCCGACCACGCGGCGTACCGCATCGTCCAGGAGGCGCTGACCAACGCGTACAAGCACGCGCCCGGCGCCCCCATCGGCGTGGAACTGCGCTACGAGCCCGACTCGCTCGTCGTCGAGGTCGTCAACGGGCCGGTGGCCGGGCCCCCGCCGGACGAAGTGGTCAGCGGCGGCCAGGGCCTGACCGGGCTGCACGAACGGGCCCGGCTGGTCGGCGGCATGGTCCACACGGGGCGGACCGGCGATGGGGGCTTCCGGGTGGCCGGGGTGCTCCCGTACGGGGCGGCGGAGGCGACGACCTTCGTCGATACGGCGGACGACTTCCGGCAGCAGCCGGGCGCCCTCCCGCTCGGCGACGGTGGTCCGGCCGGTGCGACGGGGACCGGCCGGCAGCAGGCCGGCCGGCACGTCGGCTGGAACGTCGACCTGAACGTCGCGGAGAGGGAGTTGGCCATGAGCAGCAGGAGCAGGGCCGGTGGCGTCGCGCTGGGGTGCGGGATCGCCTTCGCGGCGGTGGTGCTGCTCGCGGTGGCCGCGGGCGTCGGGCTGTTCTTCATCGCCGGGTCCGCGGACAAGGCGATGATCGACCCCGCCGAGTACAAGGACATCAAGGTCGGCAGCACCGAGCAGGACGTGCGCGACCGGCTGCCCGACGGCGACACGTTCCTGACGAAGGGGCTGCCCGGCAAGGGCCCCGCCGCGCCCGCCGGTTCGAGCTGCCTGGTACTGATGTCGTCCGAGTTCGGCGACAGCGCCAAGACCGAGCCCGTTTTCCGGTTCTGCTTCAAGGACGGCAAGCTGATCGAGAAGAAGTCGTACAAGGTCGAGCGATAGCTCGTCGTACGAGGTCGAGTGGTGGTGCGGCGCGGCGGGAGCACGTCGGCGCGGCGCGAGGACAGGAGCAGGCGTGACGGGTCCAGGCGGTCCACTCGGTCCGGGGGTCGCACACGGTGTGCGGATCAAGGTGGTGATCGCGGACGACGAGCCGCTGATCAGGGCGGGGATCAGGATGATCCTCACGTCGGACCCGGCCATCGAGGTCGCGGCCGAGGCGGCGAACGGCCGGGAGGCCATCGAGGCGGTACGGGCGCACGGCGCCGACGTGGTGCTGCTCGACATCCAGATGCCGGTGATGGACGGTCTGACCGCGCTGGCCGAGCTGCGCAGGAGCACCCCGGCGGCCCGGGTGATCATCCTCACCACGTTCGGCGAGCGGGAGAACGTGCTGCGCGCGCTGGAGCACGGGGGCGCCGGATTCCTGCTCAAGGACACCGCCCCGGCCGAGCTGATCGCCGCGGTACGGGCGGCGGCGGCCGGGGACGCCTATCTGTCGCCCGGTGCGACCCGGCACGTCGTGGACCAGCTGGCGACGGGGCGCGCGGCGGCCCGGGGCGAGGAGGCGCGGCGCCGGGTGGAGGTGCTGTCCGCGCGGGAGCGGGACGTACTGGCGCTGCTCGGGGAGGGCCTGTCCAACGCGGACGCCGGTAAGCGGCTCCATATGAGCGAGGCCACGGTGAAGACGTATGTGAGCCGCATCCTGGCGAAGCTGGAGTGCGAGAACAGGGTGCAGGCGGCGCTGCTGGCGCGGGACGCGGGGTTGTAGGCGGGGCGACGCGGTGGGGGCGACGCGGAGGGGCGGGATGGGGCGGGGCGGGCTGGAGGCTCGGGGCCTGGGGGGGGCTTGTTTCACGTGAAACAAGCGGGCGCGGCGCGCTGCGGATTCCAGGTGCTCTGGCGTAACGCGCTGATTTAACGCGGTGGTCTAGCGCGGTGGTCTAACGCGGTGATCTGGGTGTTCGCCATTTCGGTGAAGTGGTTGTAGAGTACAACATATCGAGTGAGTTGTATAAGCCAACCATTGGAGTTGTGGTGTCCGCCGGTACCGCTCCCAGCCCTCTGCGCCATGTGCTCAGCCATCTCCTCACCCCGCTGCTGATGTGCGTCGGGATGGGCCTCGCGTATCTGGGGGCCTTCCACAACCCGCAGCCGCACGACCTGCGGGTCGACATCGTCGGCTCGGGACCCAGCGCGCAGGTGCTCGCCCAGACCCTCCAGGACAAGGGCGCGGGCGCGCTCGACGTCCGTACCGTCCCCGACCGCGCGACCGCCGTCGACAGCCTGGAGCAGCAGCACGTGTACGGCGCCTACATCCCCGGCGCCAAGCCCGAACTGCTCGTTGCCTCCGCCTCCTCCGACACCAGCGCCACGGCCGTCGAGAAGGTCTTCACCAAGGTGGCGGCGGCGCAGGACGCGCCCCTCAAGGTGACCGACGTGACGGACCTCGCCAAGGGCGACCCGACCGGCCAGGGCATCTTCTTCCTGCTCGTCGCGCTGAGCATCGGCTCGTACGCGTCCGTCGCGGTGATCGGCGGCGCCGGTGCCGTACTGCCACTGAGGATCAGGGCGCTGCTGGCGCTGGGCATGTCGGTCCTGGTCAGCGGCATCGGCGCGGTCTTCGCAGGCCCGATGTTCCACCTGGTCGACACCGGACTCGGCGGCGTCTGGGGCATGGCGTGGCTGTACTCGGCCGGGATCCTGCTGATCGGCGTCGGGCTGCACACCTTCCTCAAGAGGTGGACGACGCTCGGCGTGATGGTCCTCTTCGTGATGCTCAACTTCACCAGCTCCGGCGGCATCTTCCGGCCCGAACTCCAGCCCGGCTTCTTCGGCGCCCTGCACGCCTTCTGGAACGGCGCCGGGTTCGTCGAGGGCGCCCGCAGCCACGTGTACTTCGCGGGCAACGGCCTCGGCGGCCACGTGCTGGTCCTGGTGCTCTGGCTCCTGGCGGGCGTCGCTCTGATGGGCATCGCGGCGCTGGCCGAGCGGGGGCGGGGGGCGGTGGCTCCGGGGGCGGGTGCCGGTGCGGCTGTGGGTGTGGGTGTGGGCGCTGTGAGTGGTGCGGACGTCGGTACGGGCGCCGGTGCCGGAGGCGAAGGCCGGGAGGAAGAAGAGCAACTGGAGGAGCAACTGGAGGAGGAGCTGGAGGAAGCGGTCGGCGTCTGACCTCGATCGTCTCCCCGACCTCGATTGTCCGGCTGTGGATAACTCCCGGCGGTGGCTTGCCCGATGGCCACCGCCGGGAGTTATCCACAGGGGGAGACGGGTGTCGGCCGCCGACGGTACCGTCATGGCATTCGAGCTGTTGATGTTGAACGAGCACGGGGGAGGCGGCACGCGATGAGCGATGTCGAGGCGGTGATTCCGGTCCTGCGAGCGGTGCCCGACGACGGGCAGATCCGGATCCCCGAGGTGTCGGGCTTCCGACACCACCACGGCCGGGGACCGGGCCATACGGCCGGCTCGCCGAAGAGCGACGGCAAAGCACTGCGCGACCGCGTACCCCGCTCGTCGCACGACTCGCTCATCCTCTCCACCGACCGGCCCGACGCGGTCCGGGCCGTCGAGGAGTCCAACCTGGGCCGCGTGCCGGAGCTCACGCCGATCCGCGTGGGCCGCATGGCGGCCTCCCCGTTCGCTTTCCTGCGCGGCGCCGCCGGACTCATGGCCCACGACCTCGTCGGCACCCCCGTCACCGGAATCGGCGCCCAGCTCTGCGGCGACGCCCACGCGGCGAACTTCGGCCTCTACGGCGACGCGCGCGGCGGACTCGTCATCGACCTGAACGACTTCGACGAGACCGTGCACGGCCCCTGGGAATGGGACCTCAAGCGCCTCGCCGCCTCCCTGATCCTGGCCGGCCGTGCAGCGGGCGCCGACGAGGACACCTGCCGGGCCGCGGCCTACGACACGGTCGGCGCCTACCGGCGGACGATGCGGCTCCTCGCGAAACTGCCTGTGCTGGACGCCTGGAACGCGATCGCCGACGAGGAGCTCGTCTCCCACACCGACGCGCGAGACCTGCTCGGCACCCTGGAGCGGGTGTCGGCCAAGGCCCGAAACAACACCAGCGCCCGCTTCGCCGCCAAGGCCACCGAGCAGATAGCCGACGGGCACCGCCGCTTCGTCGACGCCCCGCCGGTGCTGCGCCGGGTGCCCGACGCCGAGGCGACCGCAGTGGCCGCCTCGCTCGGCCCCTACCTGGAAACCCTCTCGGAAGACCGCCTCCCGCTGCTCGCGCGGTACGCGATACACGACGTGGCCTTCCGGGTCGTCGGCACCGGCAGCGTCGGAACACGGTCGTACGTGGTGCTGCTCCTCGACCACCGCGGCGAGCCGCTGGTGCTCCAGGTCAAGGAGGCCCGCGCCTCCGCCCTGCTGCCGCACCTGGCCAAGGCAGGCTTCCACGCCCCGGACGCGGGCCACGAGGGCCGCCGCGTGGTTCTCGGCCAGAAGCGGATGCAGGTCGTCAGCGACATCCTGCTCGGCTGGACCACCGTCGACGGACGTCCCTACCAGGTACGGCAGTTCCGCAACCGCAAGGGCAGCGTCGACCCCGCGGCCCTGGCCGCCGACCAGCTGGACGACTACGGCCGCATGACGGGCGCACTGCTGGCCCGCGCCCATGCCCACAGCGCCGACCCGCGCCTGATAGCCGGGTACTGCGGCAAGAACGAAGAGCTCGACGAGGCCGTGGCCGGCTTCGCGGTCCTCTACGCCGACCGCACGGAGTCCGACCACGCGACGCTCCTCGCCGCGATCAGGGACGGACGGGTGGCGGCAGAGCTGGGGGTGTGAGGCGGGCGGGATGGGGTGTGAGGCGGGGGTGTGAGGCGGGTCGGCCGCGGGCGCGAGGCGGGCTGGGGTGGGCTGGGGTGGGCTTCGCGTTGCGGGGTGGTGCTTTCGGCTGGGGTGAGGTGTGGGGGCGGGGAGAGGGGGTGGGGGGAGGGGGAGGGAGGGGCCCCCACCCCCGCGCCCGTACGCTGGACCGGTGACGGACGAACCTGCCGAAGAGACGACCGCCCGGCCCGAGGACCCTGAGAACGCGGAACGGCCCGAAGCCCGGCTGGACAGGGCTGTGCGGGCGGCCGAGCAGGCGTTGATCGAGTTCGAGATCGCCGTGGAGACCTTCCGCGTGGAGGTGGAGAACTTCTCCCGCCTCCACCACCAGAAGCTCGGCCCGATGTACACCCGGCTCGACGAGCTCGACGCCCAGATCGCCGAGGCCAAGGCCTCGCTCACCGGCGACCCGGAGGACCTGCGCAAGGCACGCGAGGCGCGGGCCGCGGTGCAGCCGATGCCCGGGGTCGACGAGCTCTTCCACGACTGGATGGACTCGGACGGGATCTCCGCCGAGGCCGCCTCGATGCTCACCGACCAGCCCGTACGGCCGCCCAAGCGGGTCCGCCCCAGCGAGGAGGCGCGCAGGCTCTACCGCGAGCTGGCCCGCAAGGCGCACCCCGATCTCGCGCAGGAGGACCAGGAACGGGCTCGGCGGGAGGAATTCATCACCCGGGTCAACGCCGCCTATGGCCGCGGTGACGAGGAGCTGCTGCGGGAGCTCGCCGAGGAGTGGGCGGCGGGGCCGGTGCCGGAAGAGGTCCGGCCCAGCGAGAGCGAGGAGCTCTACGCCCGGCTGGAGTGGCTGGCTCAGCGCAAGGAGCTGCTGGCCGTGCTGGCCCGTGAGCTGGAGGAGAGCGCGATCGGCTCGATGCTGCGGATGGCGCCCGACGACCCGGACCGGCTCCTTGAGGAGATCGCCGAGCAACTGCTGGCCCAGGTGGCCGGGCGCGAGGCGATCCTGGCCGAGCTGGTGCAGTAGCGTTCCCAGTGACCTGCCCATACGGCGGATCCCGCTGAGCGGCCGATAGAACCGATACGGCCGATGCGGCCGATAGAACCGATACGGCCGATGTGGCCCTGCGACCGATACGGCCGACACGGCCGACGCGTACGAGAGAAGGCATGACCCATGAATTTCGCCCAGCTGCCGTCCGTGGATGTCGCTGGCGTGCCGGCCGAGGCTCTGGTGCTGGACGTCCGTGAGGACGACGAGTGGGCGGCCGGGCATGTCGAGGGCGCGCTGCACGTGCCGATGAGCGACTTCGTGGCGCGCTTCGGCGATGTGACGCAGGCCGTCGAGGACGGCCGCCGGGCGTATGTGATGTGCCGGGTCGGCGGCCGGTCCGCGCAGGTCACGCAGTATCTGGTGCAGCAGGGCATCGACGCCGTGAACGTCGACGGCGGCATGCAGGCGTGGGACTCCGCCGGGCGCCCGATGGTCACCGACAACGACAGCCCGGCCTTCGTCCTCTGACCGGCACCGGCATCACCACCGGCCCCGCCTGCTGAGCGACTGGCTCGCCAACCGACCCGCCGACTGAGCCGTTCGCGCGGTGGTGCGGGTGGCTGTACGCCCCCGCTACCCGAGCGGGTGTGCGGCCAGCAGGTCGCCGAGGGCTTCCTCGTGGGCCGCGGCCGGGCCGAGCGACAGTTCCAGTTGCTTGGCCCAGGCGTGGTAGCGGTGCAGGGGATAGTCGGTGTCGGCGCCGAAGCCGCCGTGCAGATGCTGGGCGGTCTGTACGACTCTGCGTACGCCGTCGGAGGCCCAGATCTTCGCCACCGATACGTCACCGGAGACGGGCAGCGCTCCCCCGGCGCCGGTGCTGATGCGCCAAGCGGCCTGCCACAGGGTGGCCTCCATCGCGCGCAGGTCGATGTAGCGGTCGGCCGCCTGCACGGCGACCGCCTGGAAGGTGGCGATGGGGAACCCGAACTGTTCGCGTTTCCCGGTGTATTCGCTGGTCATCGCGAGTACGCCTGTACCGAGGCCGAGCGCGAGCGCACAGGTGCCGGTGGTCAGCAGTTCGCGCAGCCACTCCCAGGCCCCCTCGGCCGTGATGACCGCGCGCGCTTCGATACGTACGGAATCGAGGCGGACCTCGGCGAAGCGCTCTCCGCTGGTGGAGATCTGCTCGGCGAGCGTGATCCCGTCGTGGACGCGGGGGATCAGCGCGAGTACGGCGCGGCCCTCACCGGTGTGCGCGGGCACGGCGATAAGGTCCGCGTTCTGCGCCCATGGCACCCCGGTCTGCACCCCGTCGAGCACCCAGCTGCCGCCGTCGGCGCTCTCCGGCCGTGCCGTGACCGCGAGTTCGGCGGGGTCGTGGCCGGTGCGGCCGTTGGCCGCGACGGTGAACACGAGCTCGCCCCTCCCTGCGGCGGGAAGCAGCTCCCGGGCCAACTCGGCGTCCCCGTACCGTTGTACGGCCATCGCCACCGCACTGCTCTCCAGCAGCGGCACCCGGGCCAGCACCTTCGCGGACTCGCGCAGCACCAGGCAGAGGGCGATCGGGTCGAGGCCCGCCCCGCCGTACTGGGGGTCGATGACCAGGCTCAGCAGGTCCGACTCGGCGAGCTTGGCCCACAGCGGGCGGTCGAACTCCTCGGCCACCACGCCCTGAGTCAGCGCGGGGCTCGGCACTGCGTCGGGCACGACCCCTGAGAAGACCGCCTTCGCCGCCTCGACGGCCGCCTGCTGCTCCTCGGTGAAGGTGAAGTCCACAGCCCTGTCCTCCCGCACACACTCCAGATCTGACGGACCGTCAAGATAGAACAGGTTCTAGCGGATTGGAATGGCCGGTGTCGCTCGATGAACAGAACAGGGAGTACTTGGGGGGCTTCCCCCTCCCCCTCCCCCCCCCCGCCCACCCCCAGCCCCACCCCCGACCCAACCCAGCCCACTCCACCTCACCTCACTTCACCGCACCCCACCCCCCCCCACCTCACCGATCGAAGTCCAGCTCCACTTCCTTCGTCGCCGGGTGGGACTGGCAGGCCAGTACGTAGCCCGCCTCGGTCTCGTCTTCCTCCAGGGCGAAGTTGCGGTCCATCCGCACCTCGCCCGCGACCAGGAACGCACGGCAGGTGCCGCACACCCCGCCCTTGCAGGCGTATGGGGCGTCGGAGCGGGCTCGCAGCACCGTGTCCAGGAGCTTCTCGCCGTCCTGGACCGGCCAGGTGCCGGAGCGACCGTGGAGCGTCGCGGTCAGCGTGGCGTGCGCCGGGGCCGAGGCCGCCGCGGTGCTCTTCACGGGGGCTTCGTCGACGTGGAAGATCTCCTCGTGGATGCGGCCGCGTGCGACGCCCAGTTCGCGCAGGGCTCGCTCGGCGCCCTGGACCAGGCCGAACGGTCCGCACAGGTACCAGCCGTCGACCTCATCGACAGGGAGCAGCGCGGGCAGCAGGGCCGTCAGCCGTTCCTGGTCGAGCCGTCCGGAGGGCAGTCCGGACTGCTGCTCTTCCCGGGAGAGCGCGGTGACGAGCTGGAACCGGTCGGGGAAGCGGTCCTTCAGGTCGGCCGTCTCCTCCAGGAACATGGTGGACGACACCGTGCGGTCGCTGCGTATCAGGCAGAAGCGGGCTTCGGGCTCCCGCTCCAGCAGGGTCGTGGCGATCGACAGCACCGGGGTGATGCCGCTGCCGCCGACGACGGCCACGAAGTATCCGGCGCGGGGCTCCAGGATGAAGCGGCCCATCGGCTCCATGACGTCGACGACGTCGCCGACGGTGAGTTCCTTGAAGGCGTACGTGGAGAACTCGCCGCCTTCGACGAGGCGGATGCCGACGCGCAGGACGGGTGTGTCCGGCTGTTCCACGGCGGGCGCGCAGATCGAGTAGGTGCGGCGG
Source organism: Streptomyces sp. NBC_00224 (assembly GCF_041435195.1). NCBI lineage: Bacteria > Bacillati > Actinomycetota > Actinomycetes > Kitasatosporales > Streptomycetaceae > Streptomyces > Streptomyces sp. NBC_00224. The sequence continues at coordinate 4,742,456 of NZ_CP108106.1, read as the reverse complement.
ATCTCCTCGCCCTGCACCGTGCGGCGCAGCGCGAGGTGCTGGCCGGGGCGGTGCCGGTAGGCCTCGCGCAGGTCCGGCGGCACGTCGAAGGTGACGGTCACCGAGTCGTCCGTGAGCCGTTCGACCTCGCTCACCCGGAGTGGATGGAACATCTACAACTCCTTGAAGTGGTCGAACGGTTCGCGGCAAGCCACGCAGCGGCGCAGCGCCTTGCATGCCGTGGAGGAGAACCGGCTCAGCAGCTCGGTGTCGGTGGAGCCGCAGTGGGGGCAGCGCACGGAGAGGGTGAGGGCGACGGGGCCCTCGGCGGTGTGGGGCCGGGGCGGCGCTATCCCGAACTCCGCCAGTTTGCGGCGGCCTTCGGCGCTGATGTCGTCGGTCGACCAGGCGGGGGAGAGCACCCGGACGACCGAGACGTCCGGGATCCCGTTCTCGTGCAGTACCTGTTCGATGTCGGCGGTCATCGCTTCTACGGCGGGGCAGCCGGTGTACGTGGGGGTCAGCTGGACGGTGACCTTGCCGGTGCTCTCCAGGTGGACTCCGCGCAGCACGCCGAGTTCCTCCAGGGTGAGCACGGGCAGTTCGGGGTCGGGGACCGATCCGGCGAGCCGGGCCAGTTCCTGTTCCAGCGGTGTCATGTCGGCCGTGGCCGCGGCCGTGCCGGTCACCATGTCGCCCCCGGGTGGCTGCGGTGCAGGTGCTGCATCTCGGCGAGCATCCGCCCGAAGGGTTCGGTGTGCAGGCCCTGGCGGCCGGCTCCGGCGGCCCAGGCGCCGGTCCTGGGACCTTCGGGGACGGTGAGGGTGGCCTGCTGCAGCACTGAGGTGACGGACGTCAGCCAGGTCCGCTCGGTCTCCTGCCAGTCGATGTCGACGCCGTCGACGGGCTGGAACATCTCGCCGGTGAACCGCCACAGCGCCTCGCACGCGCGCTGTATCCGCCGGTGGCTCTCTTCGGTGCCGTCGCCCAGGCGCAGGGTCCACTGTTCGGCGTGGTCCTGGTGGTAGGCGACTTCCTTGACCGCCTTGGCGGCGAGCCCGGCGAGTTCGCTGTCGCCTGTCGCGAGCTGTCCGTAGAGCAGCTTCTGGTAGGTCGAGAAGTAGAGCTGGCGGGCGATGGTGTGGGCGAAGTCGCCGTTGGGCTGCTCGACGAGCTGGAGGTTGCGGAAGGCCCGCTCCTCGCGCAGATAGGCCAGTTCGTCCTCGTCGCCCGCGAGGGAGAGCAGGATGCGGGCCTGGCCGAGCAGGTCGAGTGCGATGTTGGCGAGGGCTACTTCCTCTTCGAGGACGGGGGCGTGTCCCGCCCACTCCCCCAGCCGGTGCGAGAGCACCAGCGCGTCGTCGCCGAGGGCCAGCGCGGCCACGGCGGCCGTCGGCGTGTCCGCCGTCTTCTGCGGGGTCGGGGTTGTCACAGGTGCTTCACCCCTTCCGGGATCTCGTAGAAGGTCGGGTGGCGGTAGGGCTTGTCGCCGGCCGGTTCGAAGAAGGAGTCCTTCTCGTCGGGGGAGGAGGCGGTGACGGCGGTGGAGGGCACCACCCAGATGGAGACGCCTTCGGACCGCCGGGTGTAGAGGTCGCGCGCGTTGCGCAGCGCCATCTGTGCGTCCGGGGCGTGCAGGCTTCCGGCGTGGGTGTGGGACAGTCCGCGGCGCGAGCGCACGAACACCTCCCACAGCGGCCAGTCGTGTGCGGTCATGCCGTTGCCTCCCCGTTCTTGTGCTGCTTGGCCGCGTACGCGGCTGCCGCGTCGCGGACCCAGGCGCCTTCTTCGTGGGCGCGGCGCCGCTGGGTGAGCCGTTGTTCGTTGCAGGGCCCGTTGCCCTTGAGGACGTCCCAGAACTCGGTCCAGTCGATCGCCCCGAAGTCGTGGTGTCCCCGCTCCTCGTTCCACCGCAGGTCGGGGTCGGGGAGGGCGAGGCCGAGCGCCTCGGCCTGCGGGACGCAGATGTCGACGAAGCGCTGGCGCAGTTCGTCGTTCGAGTGCCGCTTGATCTTCCAGGCCATGGACTGCGCCGAGTGGGACGACTCGTCGTCGGGCGGGCCGAACATCATCAGCGAGGGCCACCACCAGCGGTCCACCGCGTCCTGCGCCATCGCGTGCTGCTCCGGGGTGCCCTGGGAGAGTGCGAGGAGCAGCTCGTAGCCCTGGCGCTGGTGGAAGGACTCCTCCTTGCAGACGCGGACCATCGCCCGTGCGTACGGCCCGTAGGAGCAGCGGCAGAGGGGGACCTGGTTGGTGATGGCGGCGCCGTCCACGAGCCAGCCGATGGCGCCGACGTCGGCCCAGGTCAGGGTGGGGTAGTTGAAGATCGACGAGTACTTCTGGCGGCCCGAGTGGAGCTTGTCGAGCAGCTCCTCGCGGCTGACGCCGAGGGTTTCCGCCGCGCTGTACAAGTACAGCCCGTGGCCCGCCTCGTCCTGCACCTTCGCCATGAGGATCGCCTTGCGGCGCAGTGAGGGCGCGCGGGTGATCCAGTTGGACTCGGGCTGCATGCCGATGATCTCGGAGTGGGCGTGCTGCGCTATCTGGCGGACCAGCGAGGCCCGGTAGGCCTCGGGCATCCAGTCGCGCGGCTCGATGCGCTCGTCGGCGGCCACGGCGGCGTCGAACGCCGCCGCGTATGCCGACGCGTCCTTCTCGTCCGCCGCTGGTGAGCCGTGCTTGTTGGTGCCGGTCTCCGCGGTCACTGCCGTCATCCGAGCCCCCTGCCGAGCTGTCGATTGCGGGCCGTCCGCCGGGCCACTCGCTCCCGACCGATCGTTCGGTTCATTGACTTCAATGGTGAGTCGGCGGCCCGTAGGGTGTCAACCCTGTGGATAACCCAGTGGAGCCGACCGGGATCGGGGCGGGATGGATTCGTACGACGAGAAGGACGTGCCGGACGGGGAGGAGCAGGCCCGGCGGCCCGGGTCCGACGCCGCCGACAGCGGCCCGCAGACCGCCCCCGGCGCTGCCGCACCCGCTCCGAACAGCGAAGACGTGACCCCGCCCGGCGCGTCGGACACACCCGCCTCCGCGCCCGGCGCCTCGGACGAGCCCGCCCCCGCGCCCGGCGCGCCCGCTCCCGCCTCCGCAGCTCTCACGGCTCCCGAGGCCGCCGCTCCCGGCTCGCCCGGGCCCGGTATCGCCGGGCTCTCGCTCCCGTACCAGGTGGCGGGCGCGCTTGCGCTGGCCGTCGTCGCCGTCGTGGGGGTCGTCCACATCGCCATGGTGTTCCTGCATGTCGCGCCGTCCAACACGGTCACCAAGCAGCACGGCAAGGTCGTCGACGACTGGATCTATCCCGAGTTCGAACAGAACTGGAAGCTCTTCGCTCCCAATCCACTGCAGCAGAACATCGCGGTCCAGGCACGTGCCGAGATCCGGATGGCGGACGGGAACCGCAGGACGACCGGCTGGATCGACCTGTCTGCCGGGGACGGCTCCGGCATCCGCGGCAACCCGCTGCCGAGTCACACCCAGCAGAACGAACTGCGCCGGGGCTGGGAGTTCTTCATCAACTCCCACACCGACGACAACAAGCCCAACGGCCTGCGCGGCGAGCTCTCCGACCGCTACATCCACCGGATCGTGATGCTCCGCCTCGGCGCGCAGCGTGACGGCGGGACCGTCGAGCGTGTACAGGTCAGGTCCGTGACGACGTCCGTGAAGGCTCCGCGGTGGAGCGACGAGAAGATCGACACCCGGCCGTACTACCGGGTCGTCCCCTGGTGGACCGTAACCCCCGCCGACCTCCCGGCCGGCGCCGGTTCCGCCGAAGCACGCACGGAGGCCGTCCGATGAGCGAGTCGAAGAGCGAAGCGACGGTGAGCGGGCCGGTGAGCGGATCGGTGAACGGTGCGACGAGTGGGGTGACCGGGGAGCAGACTCATGCGCCACGTACGTCCCCTGAGTCTCAGGGCTGGCACGCGTCCCTTGAGCACCAATCACCCCAGACAGCCCACACCACCCTCACGCCTCACATCGCCCCCACGCCCCACCCCTCCCACGTGTCCGCCTACGTCCTCGCCCCCGAGTCCAAGCCCGCCCAGGCCCTGCGCCGGGTCACGGGCGCCGCGCTCGGGCCGTACCAGAGCGCCGTCGTCCGTATCGGCTTCTCCGCGACCTGGCTGCTCTTCCTGCTGCGCGAGCTGCCGCACCGCCGTGAGCTGTACGGCCCCGAGGGCCCGTGGAGCTGGGACATGGCCCAGCGGCTCGTCTCCGGCAACCACGCCTTCACGGCGCTGCTGTGGACGGACAGCACGCTCTGGTTCGAGGTCGTGTACGCCGTCGCCGTGCTCTCCAGCGCGCTGCTGATGCTCGGCTGGCGCACCCGCACGATGTCCGTGCTGTTCATGGTGGGTGTCCTGTCGCTGCAGAATCGGTCCGTCTTCATGGGGGACGGCGGTGACAACGTCATCCACCTGATGGCGATCTATCTGGTGCTCACCCGCTGCGGCCAGGTCTGGTCGCTGGACGCGCGGCGCCGCGAGCGGGCCGCCGCCCGCGCCGCCGAGTCCGGCGAGCCGGTGCCGGACCGGGTGGGGCCCGTGCTGTGGGCCGTCCTCGGGGTCGCTCTCGTCGCCGTCACGCTGCTCGGCGACGCCGGCGGGGGCTGGCTGCTGATCTTCTGGGGTCTGTGGGTGGTGCAGGCACTGTGGTGGGCGGCCGGGCGGTACGCCCAGGGCGACCCGCGCGCCCTGCTCGATGTCGTCGCCAACCTCGCGCACAACACCACCATGGTCGTGATCATGGCCGAGGTCTGTCTGATCTACGCGACCGCCGGCTGGTACAAGATCCAGGGTTCGCGCTGGCAGGACGGCACCGCGCTCTACTACCCGCTGCACCTGGACTACTTCTCGCCCTGGCCCGCCCTCTCGGACATCCTCGGCGGCAGCGGCCTGATCGTCATGCTGCTCACCTATGGAACGGTCGCCGTCCAGGTGGCGTTCCCGTTCACGCTCTTCAATCGGCGGGTCAAGAACGTCCTGCTGGTGGCGATGATGATGGAGCACGCGGGCATCGCCCTGCTGCTCGGGCTGCCGTTCTTCTCGCTCGCGATGATCGCGGCGGACGCGGTGTTCCTGCCCACCGGCTTCCTGCGGTGGCTGGGCGGCCGTATCGGGCGGCTGCGCGAGCGGCTGGCGGCACGGGTGGCCCCGCAGCGGCGTACGGACGAGGGGCAGCGGCCCCGTACGCTCGTGGCGTGAGCAGCGAGACCAGTCCCAGCCCTTCCCCTTCCGCCGAGGCCCCGGCCGAGGAGCCGCTTCAGTACGACGACGGCTACGCGCCCGAGGTCGGCGTCGGGCCGCACCCGCTGCCCTGGCCGCAGGGGGAGCGGTACGACCCGGAGCTGCTCGCGCACGGCGACCGGCGCAATGTCGTCGACACCTACCGCTACTGGACGCGCGAGGCGATCGTCGCCGACCTGGACACCCGCCGCCACGACTTCCATGTGGCGGTGGAGAACTGGGGCCACGACTTCAACATCGGCTCGGTCGTACGGACCGCCAACGCCTTCCTGGCGAAGGAGATCCACATCGTGGGGCGGCGGCGCTGGAACCGGCGCGGCGCGATGGTCACCGACCGCTACCAGCACGTACGCCACCACCCGGACACCGAGTCGCTGACGGCGTGGGCGGCCGCCGAGGGGCTGCCGATCATCGGCATCGACAATCTGCCGGGCGCCGTGCCGCTGGAGCGCACCGTGCTGCCCCGGCGGTGTGTGCTGCTGTTCGGGCAGGAGGGGCCGGGGCTCACCGAGCAGGCGCGCGAGCACGCCTCGGCGGTGTGCTCGATCGCCCAGTTCGGCTCGACCCGGTCGATCAACGCCGGTGCGGCGGCCGCGATCGCGATGCACGCCTGGGTGCAGCGCTACGCCGAGATCCCGGACCCGGCGCTCTGAAGCGGCCGGGTCCGGTGCGGGCGCCGGTGCGCGCGCGTCAGGCCTGGCGGCGGACCTCCACCACCCGGAAGCGGTTGGCCACGAACGCGCCGTCGCACAGCGCCGCGTTCGCGGCCGGGTTGCCGCCCGAGCCGTGGAAGTCGGAGAACGCGGCCGTCTGGTTGACGTAGACCCCGCCCGTCAGGTTCAGGGAGAGCTGGGCGGACTCCTCCAGGCAGACGTCCTCGATGGCGCGCTCCACCTCCTGCGACGTCGTGTACGCGCCGACCGTCATGGCGCCCTTGTCGCGGACCGTGCGGCGCAGCAGCTCCACCGCGCCGGCCGTGGAGTCGACCGCCACGGCGAACGAGACCGGGCCGAAGCACTCCGAGAGGTAGGCCGCCTCCGCGTCCGGCTTGGCGCCGTCCAGCTTGACGATCACAGGGGTGCGCACCACCGCGTCCGGGAAGTCGGGGTTGGCGATCTCCCGTGAGGCCAGGGCGACTTCGCCGAGGCCGGAAGCGGCTTCCAGGCGGGTCTTCACATCGGGGTTGACCAGCGCGCCCAGGATCGCGTTGGCGCGCGCGTCGTCGCCGAGCAGGCCGCCGACCGAGGCGGCGAGGTCGGCCACCACCTCGTCGTAGGACTTGGCTCCCGCGTCCGTGCTGATGCCGTCGCGGGGGATCAGCAGGTTCTGCGGGGTGGTGCACATCTGGCCGCTGTAGAGGGACAGCGAGAAGGCCAGGTTGGAGAGCATGCCCTTGTAGTTGTCGGTGGAGTCCACGACGACCGTGTTGACGCCGGCCTTCTCGGTGTAGACCTGCGCCTGGCGGGCGTTGGCCTCCAGCCAGTCGCCGAAGGACGTCGACCCCGTGTAGTCGATGATCTTGATTTCGGGGCGGACGGCCAGGGTCTTGGCGATGCCCTCGCCGGGCCGCTCGGCGGCCAGCGCCACCAGGTTCGGGTCGAAGCCCGCCTCCGCCAGGACCGCACGGGCGATCTGGACGGTCAGGGCGAGCGGCAGCACCGCGCGCGGGTGCGGCTTGACCAGGACCGGGTTGCCGGTGGCCAGCGAGGCGAACAGGCCCGGGTAGCCGTTCCACGTCGGGAAGGTGTTGCAGCCGATCATCAGCGCGATGCCGCGCGCGGTGGGGACGAAGGTCTTGCTGAGCTCCAGCGGGTCGCGCTTGCCCTGCGGCTTGGACCAGTGCGCCGTGTCCGAGGGGGTGCGGGTCTGCTCCTGGTACGCGTACGCCACCGCTTCGAGGCCGCGGTCCTGGGCGTGCGGGCCGCCCGCCTGGAAGGCCATCATGAAGGCCTGGCCGCTGGTGTGCATGACCGCGTGCGCCAGCTCCGGGGTGCGGGCGGAGATGCGGGAGATGATCTCCAGGCACACCAGGGCGCGCGTCTCGGGCCCGGCCTCGCGCCAGGCGCCCATGCCGGCCTTCATCGCGGGCAGCAGCACCTCCAGGTCGGGGTGCGGGTAGGTGATGCCCAACTCGGTCCCGTACGGGGAGACTTCCGCGCCCGTCCAGTCGTCGGTGCCGGGCTGGTCCAGGTCGAGGCGGGTGCCGAGCAGGGCGTCGAAGGCGGCCTTGCCGTCGTTCTCGTACGCCTTGGGGTGCTCGGGGTGGGGGGACCAGTACGCACGTGTGCGGATCGCTTCCAGGGCCTGGTCGAGCGTGGCCCGGTGGGTCTCGGTGAGCTGCTGGGGGCTGAGCTGGGCGGCCATACGGACCCACTCCTCGTCGAGCTGGGCAGGGACGGGCGGACAGAGTTAGAGTAACCGAACGATCGGTCGGGACAAGGGGGTCCGTCGAACCTGTGGACAACTCATCGGGGAGGATCGCGTCATGACCGCCATCGAACAGAGCACCGCCGTCGGGCCGGACCGTGCCGTCGCCGTCGTCGGCACCGGGACCATGGGACAGGGCATCGCCCAGGTGGCCCTGGTGGCCGGGCACCCCGTGCGGCTGTACGACGCCGTCCCCGGCCGGGCGCGGGAGGCCGCGGCTGCCATCGCGGCCCGGCTGGAGCGGCTCGTCGAGAAAGGCCGGATCACATCGGCCGAGCGCGACGCGGCACTCGCCAGGCTGCACCCGGCCGAGGAGCTGACCGAGCTCGCGGACGCCGCGCTGGTCGTCGAGGCGGTCCTTGAGCAACTCGACGTCAAGCAGGAGCTCTTCACGGCGATCGAGGAGATCGTCGCCGAGGACTGCCTGCTCGCCACCAACACCTCCTCCCTGTCCGTCACGGCCGTCGCGGGCGCCCTGCGCCACCCGGGCCGCTTCGTCGGGCTGCACTTCTTCAACCCGGCGCCGCTGCTCCCCCTCGTCGAGGTCGTCTCCGGCTTCGCGACCGAGGAGGCGGCCGCCACGCGCGCGTACGAGACGGCGAAGGCGTGGGGCAAGACCCCGGTGCGGTGCGCCGACACCCCCGGCTTCCTGGTCAACCGCATCGCCAGGCCCTTCTACGCGGAAGCCTTCTCCGTGTACGAGGAGCGCGGCGCCGACCCCGCCACCATCGACGCCGTGCTGCGCGAGAGCGGCGGCTTCGCCATGGGGCCCTTCGAACTGACCGACCTCATCGGCCAGGACGTCAACGAGGCCGTGACCCGCTCGGTGTGGGAGTCCTTCTTCCAGAGCCCCAAGTTCACCCCGTCGCTGGCCCAGCGCAGGCTGGTCGAATCGGGCCTGCACGGCCGCAAGAGCGGCCGCGGCTGGTACGCGTACGGGGACGGCGCGGTGCGGCCCGAGCCGCACACCGCCGAGCCCGCCGACGCGCCCGAGGCCGTCACGGTCGTCGGTGACCTCGGCCCGGCCGCCGAGCTCGTCGCGATGATGCGCGAGGCCGGCATCGAGGTGAAGACGGTCGAGTCGGGCGGCCCCTACATCGGGCTGCCGGGCGACGGCCAGCTCGTCCCGGCCGACGGGCGCACCTCCGTCGAGTACGCGGACGTCGTCTACTTCGACCTCGCCCTCGACTACCGGGGCGCGACCCGTATCGCGCTCTCGGCGAGCGAGGACACCTCTACGCGCGCGGTGAGCGAGGCCGTGGGCCTCTTCCAGAAGCTCGGCAAGAAGGTCAGCGTCATCGGGGACGTGCCCGGCATGATCGTCGCCCGTACCGTCGCGATGCTCGCGGACCTCGCCGCCGACGCGGTCGCCCGGGGCGTCGCCACGGCCGAGGACGTCGACACCGCGATGCGCCTGGGCGTCAACTACCCGCTCGGACCCGTCGAGTGGAGCCGCAGGCTCGGCCAGGACTGGGCGTACGACCTGCTGTCGGCGATGCACGAGCGCTGCCCCACCGGGCGGTACGCGCCCTCGCTCGCCCTCTACCGGCAGTCGTACAGCAACGGCGAGGAGACCGCCTCATGACCACCGCCAAGCGCGACACGTACACCCCGGAGACCCTGCTCACGGTCGCTGTGCGGGTATTCAACGAGCGCGGCTACGACGGCACGTCCATGGAGCACCTGTCCAAGGCGGCCGGCATCTCCAAGTCGTCGATCTACCACCATGTGTCGGGCAAGGAAGAGCTGCTGCGACGGGCCGTCAGCCGTGCCATCGACGGCCTGTTCGCCGTCCTGGACGAGCCGGGCGCCACGCGCGGGCGGCCGATCGAGCGGGTCGAGTACGTCACTCGACGTACGGTCGAAGTGCTGATGGCGGAGCTTCCGTACGTCACGCTGCTGCTGCGCGTACGCGGCAACACCAAGACTGAGCGCTGGGCGATGGAGCGCCGCCGGGAGTTCGACCAGCGCGTCTCCGACCTGCTCAAGGCCGCGGCGGCCGACGGCGACCTCCGTTCCGACATGGACATACGCCTGGCGACCCGGCTGCTGTTCGGCATGGTCAACTCCCTGGTGGAGTGGTACCGGCCGCAGCGCGACGGGGAGGCGGAGCGCGCCCAGGTCACCGAGGCGATCGTCCACCTGGCCTTCGACGGGCTGCGCACGCACCCCTGACCCGACGCCGTCGTCCCGCTCTTCGGGCCGACCGAGTACGGCCCCGGACGACGCCCGGGGCCGCGGCCCCGGGCTGACCTCGCAGGCCTTCCTCAAGAAGTACTGCACCTGAAAGAAGTAGCGCGCCTGACGGCCGCACCCGCCTACGGCGTGCCGGGGCCCGGGTCCAGGTCGGTCTCCTCGAAGACCAGCAGCGTCCGTGTGGACAGCACCTCGGGGATCGACTGGAGCTTGGTCAGGACCAGCTCGCGCAGCGCCCGGTTGTCCGGCGAGTGCACCAGCAGCAGTACGTCGAAGTCGCCGCTGACCAGGGCGATGTGGGCGGCGCCCGGCAGCGCCTGAAGCTGCTCGCGGACCGTGCGCCACGAGTTCTGCACGATCTTGAGCGTGATGTACGCGGACGCGCCCTGGCCCGCCCTCTCGTGATCCACGCGCGCGGTGAAGCCGCGGATCACCCCGTCGTCAAGGAGCCGGTTGATCCGGGCGTAGGCGTTGGCGCGGGACACGTGCACACGCTCGGCCACGGAGCGTATCGACGCGCGCCCGTCGGTCTGGAGCATGCGCAGGATGTCGCGGTCGACGGCGTCCAGCGGCCGCGCCGCCGTGCCCTGGATGCCCTGGCCCTCGTCGGCCATTTGTTCAGCTGCCATGTCCCCCCGCCTCCCTAGCATGGACGACCTGTCTCTATCCCAGGCTGTGCAGAACCGTTTGTCCACAGGCTCGCGGTGCCTGTAGCCAAAATGCGCTCTCGACCGAACAATCGGTAGGTGAGGCGCATCACACTGTCGTGCCTCCTTCCCGCTCCCACGAGGAGGTGCTTCGTCATGACGGTCCAAGAGCTGCCCGGTGCCGGTGCCGCCTACCGGCCCGCCCCTCCCCCTGCCTGGAGGCCCCGCACCGACCCCGCCCCGCTGCTCCCGGACCCGGAGCCGTACCGCGTGCTCGGCACGGGCGCCCCGCTCGACCGCGCCCTGATGCTGCGGCTGTACACGGAGCTGATCCGCGGCCGGCGGTACAACGCGCAGGCCACCGCCCTCACCAAGCAGGGCCGCCTCGCGGTCTACCCGTCCTCCACCGGCCAGGAGGCCTGCGAGGTCGCCGCCGCGCTGGTGCTCCAGGAGCAGGACTGGCTCTTCCCCAGCTACCGGGACACCCTCGCCGCCGTCGCCCGCGGACTCGACCCCGTACAGGCCCTTACCCTGCTGCGCGGCGACTGGCACACCGGATACGACCCGCACGAGCACCGCATCGCCCCCCTGTGCACCCCCCTCGCCACCCAGCTCCCGCACGCGGTGGGCCTGGCGCACGCCGCCCGGCTCAAGGGTGACGACGTCGTGGCGCTCGCCATGGTCGGCGACGGCGGCACCAGCGAGGGCGACTTCCACGAGGCGCTGAACTTCGCGGCCGTCTGGCAGGCCCCGGTCGTCTTCTTCGTGCAGAACAACGGCTTCGCGATCTCGGTGCCGCTGGCCAAGCAGACCGCGGCCCCCTCCCTCGCCCACAAGGCCGTCGGGTACGGGATGCCGGGCCGGCTGGTCGACGGCAACGACGCGGCGGCGGTCCACGAGGTGCTGGCCGACGCCGTCGCGCGCGCCCGCCGTGGCGGGGGCCCCACGCTGATCGAGGCCGTGACGTATCGGATCGAGGCGCACACCAACGCCGACGACGCCACCCGCTACCGGGTGGACGCCGAGGTGGCGGCGTGGCGCGACCACGACCCGATCCAGCTCCTGGAGGCCGAGCTGACCAGCCGCGGATTCCTCGACGACAGCGCGAAGAAGGCCGCGGCCGAGGCCGCCGAGACGATGGCCGCCGCCCTGCGCGAACGGATGAACGCGGAAGCGGAGCTCGACCCCATGGACCTCTTCGCGCACGTCTACGCCGAGAAGACGGCCCAGCTGCGCGAACAGGAGGCCCAGTTGCGGGCCGAGCTGGCGGCGCACGAGAACGAGGACGAGGGGGAGCGATGACCACGGTCGCGGCGAAGCCCGCCACCATGGCGCAGGCGCTGCAGCGCGCCATGCGCGACGCGATGGCCGAGGACCCCTCGGTCCATGTCCTCGGAGAGGACGTGGGCACGCTCGGCGGGGTCTTCCGGATCACCGACGGGCTCGCCAAGGAGTTCGGCGAGGACCGCTGCACCGACACCCCGCTCGCCGAGGCCGGGATCCTCGGCACGGCGGTCGGCATGGCGATGTACGGGCTGCGGCCCGTGGTGGAGATGCAGTTCGACGCGTTCGCCTACCCGGCGTTCGAGCAGCTGATCAGCCATGTCTCCAAGATGCGCAACCGCACGGGCGGCTCCATGGGCATGCCGCTGGTGGTCCGGGTGCCCTACGGGGGCGGGATCGGCGGCGTCGAGCACCACAGCGACTCCTCCGAGGCGTACTACATGGCGACCCCGGGGCTGCACGTGGTGACGCCCGCCACCGTCGAGGACGCGTACGGGCTGCTGCGCGCGGCCATCGCCTCCGACGACCCAGTCGTCTTCCTGGAGCCCAAGCGGCTCTACTGGTCGAAGGCCGAGTGGTCGCCGGACGCGCCCACCGAAGTGGCGCCGATCGGCAAGGCGGTGGTCCGCCGCCCCGGCCGCAGCGCCACGCTGATCACCTACGGTCCCTCCGTCCCGGTGTGCCTGGAGGCAGCCGAGGCGGCCAAGGCCGAGGGCTGGGACCTGGAAGTCGTCGACCTGCGCTCCCTCGTGCCCTTCGACGACGAGACGGTGTGCGCCTCGGTGCGGCGCACCGGCCGGGCGGTCGTCGTCCACGAGTCGACCGGATTCGGCGGCCCCGGCGGCGAGATAGCGGCCCGGGTCACCGAGCGCTGCTTCCACCACCTGGAGGCGCCGGTGCTGCGCGTCGCCGGGTTCGACATCCCGTACCCGCCGCCGATGCTGGAGAAGCACCACCTGCCGGGCGTGGACCGGGTCCTGGACGCGGTGGCGCGGCTGCAGTGGGAGGCGGAGAGCTGATGCCCAAGGTCCTGGAATTCAAGCTGCCGGACCTCGGCGAGGGCCTCACCGAGGCGGAGATCGTGCGCTGGCTGGTGGCGGTCGGCGATGTCGTGGCGATCGACCAGCCGGTGGTCGAGGTCGAGACCGCCAAGGCGATGGTGGAGGTGCCCTGCCCCTACGGGGGCGTGGTGACCGCGCGGTTCGGCGAGGAGGGCACGGAACTGCCCGTCGGCGCGCCCCTGCTGACCGTCGCCGTCGGCGCGCCGGAGGCCGCCGAGGCCGAGTCGTCGGAGTACTCCGGCAATGTGCTGGTCGGCTACGGGACGGGCGAGGCCGTGCGACGGCGCCGCCGGGTGCGCCCGGCGCCGGTGGGCGCACCGCCCGCCACCGTGCCGGTGACGCCTTCCGCGCCCCCGGTGGACGCCGCGCCGGGCCACGCGCGCGCCGCCGCTCCGGCGGTCACGGGCGTCTCCACGCCCGCTGCTGCGGCCGGCGGTCCCGTGGCGGTCATCTCGCCCCTCGTACGGAAGCTGGCCCGTGAGAACGGGGTGGATCTGCGCGAGCTGGCCGGTTCCGGGCCGGACGGGCTGATCCTGCGCTGCGACGTGGAGTCGGCGCTGCGGCTGGAGGCCGAACCGGCCGGGACGACGGCCCAGCCCGCACCGGTGGCGGCCGGTTCCGGCGCCGCCGGGACGCGGATACCGCTGCGCGGGATACGGGGCGCGGTCGCCGACAAGCTGGCGCGCAGCCGGACCGAGATCCCGGACGCGACGTGCTGGGTCGACGCGGACGCCACCGAACTCATGGCGGCGCGGGCCGCGATGAACGCGGTGGGCGGACCGAAGATCTCCGTACTGGCCCTGCTGGCCCGGATCTGCACGGCTGCCCTCGACCGGTATCCCGAGCTCAACTCGACAGTGGACATGGCGGCGCGGGAGATCGTGCGGCTGCCGGCGGTGCACCTGGGCTTCGCCGCCCAGACCGAGCGGGGCCTGGTCGTGCCGGTCGTCCGGGACGCGCAGGCGCGCAGCGCGGCGTCGCTGAGCGAGGAGTTCGCGCGGCTGACCGAGGCGGCCCGGGCGGGGACGTTGACACCCGGCGACCTGACCGGGGGCACCTTCACGCTGAACAACTACGGGGTGTTCGGGGTGGACGGCTCCACGCCGATCATCAACCACCCCGAGGCGGCCATGCTCGGAGTGGGCCGGATCATGGCCAAGCCGTGGGTGCACCAGGGCGAGCTGGCGGTACGTCAGGTCGTCCAGCTGTCGCTGACGTTCGACCACCGGGTGTGCGACGGCGGCACGGCGGGCGGATTCCTGCGGTACGTGGCGGACTGCGTGGAGCAGCCGGCGGTGCTGCTGCGGTCGCTGTAGCCGGGCAGAGGCAGTGAGGGCTGTAGCCGGGCAGGGGTAGCGGGTTCCGCTACCCCTGTGCCCGGGCGCGCTCCCCCTCGTACCCCGGGGCTCCCCCTCGTACCCCGGGCGATATCCCTCGTACCCCGCGCGCCGCATACTGCTGGGATGACGACCCCCTATGACGCCATCGTGCTCGCCGGAGGGGCCGCGCGGCGGCTCGGCGGGGCGGACAAGCCCGGGGTGCGGGTGGGGGGCAGGGCGCTGCTCGACCGTGTGCTCGCCGCCTGTGCCGGGGCCGGGGTCACCGTGGTGGTCGGGGGGCGCCGGACGACGGCGCGGCCCGTGGTGTGGACGCGGGAGGAGCCGGCCGGCGGTGGGCCCCTCGCCGCGCTCGACGCCGGACTGCGGCTGACCACCGCCCCCTCGGTGCTCGCGCTCTCCGCCGACCTTCCCTTCCTGGGCGAACCCACCGTCACGGGCCTCCTCGACGCGCTCGGCACGGGCGGGCGCGAAGGCGTCCTGTGCGTGGACGAGAGCGGGCGGGCGCAGCCGCTCGTCGCCGTCTACCGGGCCGAGCCGCTCCGCCGTGAGCTCGCTCTCCTCGCGGCCGAGCACGGCGGCCTCGGCGGGCTCCCCCTGCGGCTGCTGACCCGGGAACTCGACCTCGTCCACCTTCCCGCCCCCCAGCCCCTCGCCTCGTTCGACTGCGACACCTGGGAGGACATCGCGGCGGCCCGGGCCCGGATCAGGGAGCATGGGAACGTGCTGGACGAATGGATCACCGCAGTCAAGGACGAACTCGGCATCGACCTGGACGTCGACACCGGCGTGCTGCTCGACCTGGCCAGAGACGCCGCCCATGGCGTGGCCCGGCCCGCCGCTCCGCTCACGACCTTCCTGGTCGGCTACGCGGCCGCCAAGGCGGGCGGGGAGGGCGCCGATGTCGCCGAGGCGGCCCGCAAGGCCGCCGCCCTGGCCAACCGGTGGGCCGCCGAGAAGGACGAGCTCAACCCGTGACCGGCGCCGAGCCGTCCGTGTCGCCCGTCGACGACGGGGTGGAGGAGGCGCTGGCCCTCGTGAGTGCTCCCGTCCCCGCCCCCGGCCCCGCACCGGGGTCCGGGCCCCGCCACCGCGCCGCGCCCTGGCACAAGGCCAGGGACACCGCCGTCGCGGCCGGGCGCGGGGCGCCCCGCCGCAGCCATCGGGTGCCGCTCGCCGAGGCCCTCGGCGAGAGCCTGGCCGCTCCCCTCGCCGCCCTCACCGATCTGCCGTCCTTCGACACCTCCGCCATGGACGGCTGGGTCGTCGCTGGCCCCGGGCCCTGGCGGATCCGGGGCGCGGCCGACGGCATCCTCGCCGGGCAAGGCGCACCCGTCCCCCTCGCGGACGGCGAGGCGGTACGGATCGCCACCGGCGCACGTATCCCCGCCGAGGCGACCGCCGTCATCCGCAGCGAGCACGCCCGCACGGACGAGGCCAAGGCGCTGCTCCACGCCGAGCGGGAGGTCGTCACCGGGCAGGACATCCGCCCGCGCGGGCAGGAGTGCCGCTCCGGCGACCAGCTGCTGCCCGCGTCCACACTGGTCACCCCGGCCGTCCTGGGGCTGGCGGCGGCCGCCGGGTACGACGGGCTGGACACCGTGCCACGGCCTCGCGTCGAGATCTTCGTCCTCGGCGACGAACTGCTGGCCCAGGGGCTGCCGCACGACGGACTGATCCGGGACGCGCTCGGCCCGATGCTGGGGCCCTGGCTGCGCATGCTCGGCGCGGAGGTCGTCGCCACGCGGCGGCTCAAGGACGACGCCGACGTGCTGCTCGCGGCCATCACCGGGTCGGAGGCCGATCTGGTGGTGACGACCGGCGGCACGGCGGCCGGGCCCGTCGACCATGTGCACCCCGTGCTGCGGGCGATGGGGGCCGAGCTGCTGGTGGACGGGGTCGCCGTCCGCCCCGGGCATCCGATGCTGCTGGCCCGGATCGCCCCCGGGAAACATCTGGTGGGGCTGCCGGGCAACCCGCTCGCGGCCGTCTCGGCGCTGCTCACGCTGGCCGAGCCCCTGCTGCGGGAGCTCGCGGGGCGCGCGGGCGGTGCCGCGTCCACCGGCCCGTACACCGCCGCGCTGCGCGACGAAGTCCACGGGCATCCGTACGACACCCGGCTCGTGCCCGTGGTGCACCGGGCCGACCAGGTCGTGCCGCTGCACTACAACGGCCCGGCGATGCTGCGCGGGATCGCGGCGGCGGACGGGCTGGCGGTCGTACCACCCGGCGGGGCGAGGGCCGGTCAGGAGGTCGAGATCCTGGACCTGCCTTGGGGGCAACTGGGGGCGGGCGAAGGATGTTTCACGTGAAACACCCCGCTCCTCTCGCCCGGTTCCTCAACTCCTGTACTGCCGAACGGTGTTTCACGTGAAACATTCCTCCCTGCTCACCAACTCCCGCACCACTGAACGGTGTTTCACGTGAAACTGCCCGGCCAAGACGCGATCGCCCGACAGGCGGGCGAGAACCTGGTCACCCGGCGGGTGAAGCTGCCGCGCCGGGTGGTCGACCGGCCGCTGCGGCAGGTCGGCAAGCGGATCCTGATGGCCCTCGGCGTGCTGGTGCTGACCACGTTCATCGTGTGGATCGACCGCGCCGGCTACCACGACAACGCCGATGGCGGGCTCGACCTGCTGGACGCCGCCTACTACGCCACCGTCACGCTCTCCACGACGGGTTACGGCGACATCGTTCCGTACAGCGACAGTGCCAGGCTCACCAACATCCTGCTGGTGACACCGCTGCGCGTGCTCTTTCTGATCATCCTGGTCGGTACGACTCTTGAGGTCCTCACGGAGCGGACCCGGGAGGAGTGGCGGCTCAAGCGCTGGAGGGCGAACTTGCGAGACCACACCGTCGTCGTCGGCTTCGGGACGAAGGGCCGTTCGGCGATCCAGACGCTGTGTGCGACCGGGCTGAAGAAGGAGCAGGTCGTGGTCGTCGATCCGAGCGCGAAGGTGGTCGAGACCGCCAACGCGGAGGGGTTCGTCGGGGTCGTCGGGGACGCGACGCGCAGTGATGTGCTGCTCCGCGCCGAGGTGCAGAAGGCCCGTCAGATCGTGATCGCCACCCAGCGCGACGACACGGCGGTGCTGGTCACGCTGACGGCACGCCAGCTCAACCGGGGGGCGAAGATCGTCGCGGCGGTGCGGGAGGAGGAGAACGCTCCGCTGCTGCGGCAGTCCGGGGCGGACGCGGTGATCACCAGCGCGAGTGCGGCGGGGCGGCTGCTCGGGCTGTCCGTGCTCAGCCCGAGCGCCGGAACGGTGATGGAGGACCTGATCCAGCAGGGCAGCGGGCTCGACCTCGTCGAACGGCCGGTGAAGAAGAGCGAGGTGGGGCGGGGGGTCCGGGAGACCGAGGACCTCACGGTCAGCGTGCTGCGTGGCCACCGGCTGCTGGCGTACGACGACACACGGGCCAGCCCGCTCCAGCTGACGGACCGGCTGATCACGATCGTACGGGCGGGCGGGGCGGCCTCGGAGGGTGCGGCGGAGTAGCGTCGGCCGCATGCATGCGATCACGATTCCTGAGCCGGGTGGTCCCGAAGCGCTGGTCTGGGCCGAGGTGCCCGATCCGGTGGCGGGCGAGGGCGAGGTCCTCGTCGAGGTGGCGGCGGCGGCCGTCAACCGTGCGGATGTGCTGCAGCGGCAGGGGCACTATGAGCCGCCGCCGGGGGCGTCGCCGTATCCGGGCCTTGAGTGCTCCGGGCGGATCGTCGCACTGGGGACCGGGGTGTCCGGGTGGTCCGTGGGCGACGAGGTGTGCGCGCTGCTGAGCGGCGGCGGGTACGCGGAGAAGGTGGCCGTGCCGGTGGGGCAGTTGCTGCCGGTGCCGGAGGGGGTGGAGCTGACGGTCGCGGCGTCGCTGCCGGAGGCCGTCTCGACGGTGTGGTCCAACGTGTTCATGGTCTCCCACCTGCGGCCCGGCGAGACGCTGTTGGTGCACGGGGGTGCGAGCGGGATCGGCACGATGGCGATCCAGCTGGCCAAGGCGGTCGGGGCGCGGGTCGCCGTCACGGCGGGCGGGCCCGCGAAGCTGGCGCGGTGCGCGGAGCTGGGCGCGGACGTGCTGATCGACTACCGCGAGCAGGACTTCGTGGAGGAGCTCCGCAAGGCGACGGACGGGGCGGGGGCGGACGTCATCCTCGACATCATGGGCGCGAAGTATCTCGACCGGAACGTACGGGCGTTGGCGGTCAACGGGCGGTTGGCCGTCATCGGGATGCAGGGCGGGGTGAAGGGTGAGCTCAACCTCGGGGCGCTGATGGCGAAGCGGGCCGCGGTGACGGCGACGACCCTGCGGGGGCGGCCGGCGGTGGAGAAGGCGGCGATCGTGGCGGCGGTTCGGGAGCATGTGTGGCCGCTGGTTGCCGCGGGGCGGGTGCGGCCGGTTGTGGACCGGGTGTTGGGGATGAGCTCCGCGGCGGAGGGGCATCGGGTGCTGGAGGCGGGGGAGCACGTGGGGAAGGTTTTGCTGGTGGTTTGAGCCCCCACCCCGCCCCTTCCCGCTGAGAGATTCGCGGCTCCGGGCGCGTGGCCTCCCGGGGGGCAGGGGGTTTCCCGGGGACTCCTTCCCCGGACCCCTGGGCGGGGGCTCCGCCCCCTGCACCCCGCTTCGGGCTGTGCCCCGGCCCCCGCGAGGTTGGGCCTCGGCCCCTGCTCGGGTGGGTGGGGTGCTGGGGCTCCGCCCCTGCACCCCGCTGCCAGTTCGTCTGCGGGCTGTCTGTGTGGCTGGTCGCGCAGTTCCCCGCGCCCCTGAGGGGCGCCCTGGCAGCCCCGCCGCACTCCTACAAGTACGGCCCCGACCGCACCCCCGGCCCGTCCTCGTCGTCGTGGGAGGTGCCGGGCGGGAGGGCTCGGCGCATTTGTTCCAGTTGGGCTCGGGCTGCCATCTGCTGGGCGAACAGGGCCGTCTGGATGCCGTGGAAGAGGCCTTCCAGCCAGCCCACCAACTGGGCCTGGGCGATGCGGAGTTCCGCTTCGGAGGGGATCGCCTCGTCCGTGAAGGGGAGCGAGAGGCGTTCCAGCTCCTCGACCAGTTCCGGGGCCAGGCCGTCCTCAAGCTCCTTGACCGAGGAGGCGTGGATGTCCTTCAGGCGTACGCGGCTCGCCTCGTCCAGAGGAGCGGCGCGTACTTCTTCCAGAAGTTGCTTGATCATGCTGCCGATGCGCATGACCTTCGCTGGCTGTTCGACCATCTCCGTCACCGGGACCTCGCGCGACTCGTCGTCACCGCCGCCGATGGCCATGCCGTCCTGTCCGACTACCAGGATGTGGGGGCTGTCCGGCGACTGTTCGTTCCTCGGCATCTCCATGCCGCCCATTCTCTCGCACACGTGCCTCACATCACGTTGTGCCCCCGGAGAGAGGTGATCCACCCATTGGGGAGAGGGAAATGCGTGCGTCAGGGGCGGCGTAGGCGCAGGGCCAGGAAGCCCAGGCCCAAGCCGGTCAGGGTCAGGCCGGCGCCCATCGACAGGACGTGGACCCGTAGGTCCGACGTGGTGGACAGACGGGCCGGCCGGCTCTTGCGGGCCACCGCCGGCTGGACGCTCGGGGGTGGCGGCGTGGGTGACAGGAACGCGTCGGCGATCGGCTGCGCCGACTCGTCCGGTACGTACGGAAGGGTCCGCGGCGGGCGTCCCGGCCGGGCCCGGCCCTCCCCGGCCCGGTTGCCCGCGAAACGCTGGTCCAGGGGGGAGGGGGCGGCGGGCGGCGCATGGTCCTCGGCGTAGGCGGGTGTGCCCGGCGGGGTCACGAGCAGCAGGCCCGCCAGCGCGGCGCCCGCGCCGAGCGTCCGGAGCCGCGTCCGGAGCCGCGTCCGGAGCCCTGAAGCCATGGGGCCAGCGTCACATGAGCCGGCGAACCGGGCATCCCGGGTGCGTCACCCGGGTGCCTCAGGTCTGCGTCCCCTACTGCTGCGGCGGGTTGCCCGACGACAGCGTCAGCGTGAACTGGGCCGTCTTGGGGTCGACGTCGACGCCCGACGCCGGGAACTGCGTCACCACGACGTCCTGGCCCCACTGGCCGTTGTCCACGGTCTCGGTGTTGACCTTCCAGCCCGCCGCCTGGATGCACGACTTCACCGACAGGATGTCCTTGTAGCTGAAGTCGGGCGCCTGGACCTTCGACGGGTCGAGGGCGGACTTCGAGGGGCTCGTGCACTTGGTGGTTTCCAGCGTGCGGCTGCGCTCGGGGCCCTTGTGGCCCGCGACGTTCTCGCCGGAGGCCTTGCTGTCGCCGCCGGAGTCCGAGTCGCCACCGTTGTTCAGCGTCAGCGCCGTGACCAGACCGCCGATCGCGAGGATCGCCACCGCGATCGCGCCGACGATCACGGGGGTGTTCTTCTTCGAAGAAGAAGAACCACCGGCCGGGGCGCTCGGGGACATCGTGTACGGCGGCGGGGTGTGCTGCGCGGGCATCGGTGCCTGCGGCTGCATCTGCTGCTGCGGGTAGCCGTACGAGGGCTGCGGCTGGGGCGTGGGGGCCGGCGTCGGCGGGCCGTACGGGCTCGCCTGGTACGGGGTCTGGACGCTGCCCTGGTAGCCCTGCTGGGCCGAGGCGTCCAGCGGCGGGAAGACCGTCGAGCCGACGCCCTGGCCGCTGGAGACCGGGCCGCCGCCGGTGATCAGCGGGGCCGCGCCGGTCTGGCCGCTGGCGGAGATACGGGCGATCTCGTCGCGCATCGCGGCCGCGCTCGGGAAGCGCTCGTTCGGGTTCTTCTTCAGCGCGCGGGCCACCAGCGCGTCCACGGCCGGCGGGATGGACCGGTTGACCGAGGAGGGCGCGACCGGCTCCTCCTGGACGTGTGCGTACGCGATGGCCAGCGGCGAGTCGGCGTCGAACGGGATCCGGCCGGTGAGCAGCTGGAAGAGCATGATGCCGACCGAGTACAGGTCGGAGCGGGCGTCCACGCCCCGGCCCAGCGCCTGCTCGGGCGAGAGGTACTGCGGGGTGCCGACGACCATGCCGGTCTGGGTCATCGAGGTGACGCCGGACTGCATGGCGCGCGCGATGCCGAAGTCCATGACCTTGACCACGCCGCGCTTGGTCACCATCACGTTGCCGGGCTTGATGTCGCGGTGGACCAGGCCCATCTCGTGGCTGACCTCAAGGGCCGCCAGTACGTCGGCGGTCATCTTGAGGGCCTTGTCGGCGGGCATCGCGCCGTACTGCTGGATGTCGGTGTGCAGCACCGAGCCGAGCGGCTGGCCCTCCACGTACTCCATGACGATGTACGGCATCATCGCGCCGCCCAGCTCGTCCTCACCGGTGTCGAAGACCGACACGATGTTGGTGTGCTGGAGCTTGGCGACGGCCTGGGCCTCGCGGCGGAAGCGCTCGCGGAACGACTGTTCCCGGCCGAGTTCGGTGTGCAGGGTCTTGATGGCCACCTGGCGGTCCAGCGCGGCGTCGTACGCCAGGTAGACCGAGGCCATGCCGCCTTCGCCGAGGAGGTCGCGCAGCTGGTAGCGCCCGCCCGCGATGGAGCCGCCTGCATAGCGGCCCTGTGCGCCGTCCTGGCTCATGACTGTGCATCCCCCTTGGCGCGACGGCCAGTGATGATCCTCGAATTTTTCAGGCCAAGTCTGCCGGAGGGGTCCGACACGTCAAGCCGGGTGCCCGTTCCGTGACCGTACGCGCAAGAAGCGTCTCGTAAGCGTTACAGGAATCGCATGGAATTTGCATGGGTACACGCGGAACCGATTGGATGGCCGGTCCATCCCGAACCGGCGGCCTGTACGAACGCTGTAGCGTGCACTACTGCACAACCGTAAGACCGTAAGGAACCACCGCTGACGCGGCCAGACACGACGGCGAGGACTGATGGCACCCGAACCCGAGGGAAACGGCGCCGGGATGCCCGATGCGCAGGACCACGAGTCGTGGGTCGGCGGACTCGTCGGTGACGGCCGCTACCGGCTCACCCACCGGCTCGGCCGGGGCGGCATGGCGGAGGTCTTCGCGGCGGAGGACGTACGTCTGGGCCGTACCGTCGCGGTGAAGCTGCTCCGTCCCGATCTCGCCGAGGACCCGGTCTCCAAGGCCCGCTTCACGCGCGAGGCGCAGTCGGTGGCCGGACTCAACCACCACGCGGTGGTGGCGGTGTACGACTCGGGCGAGGACACGGTGGGCGGCCAGACCGTCCCCTACATCGTGATGGAGCTGGTCGAGGGCCGCACCATCCGTGACCTGCTGGTCCAGGCGGACGCACCGCCGCCGGAGCAGGCGCTGATCATCGTCTCCGGCGTCCTTGAGGCGCTGGCCTACTCGCACCAGCACGGCATCGTGCACCGCGACATCAAGCCCGCCAACGTGATCATCACGCACACCGGCGCCGTGAAGGTGATGGACTTCGGCATCGCGCGCGCCCTGCACGGCGCGCAGTCGACGATGACGCAGACCGGCATGGTCATGGGCACGCCGCAGTACCTCTCGCCGGAGCAGGCGCTCGGCAAGGCCGTCGACCACCGCTCCGACCTGTACGCGACGGGCTGCCTGCTGTACGAACTGCTCGCGCTGCGGCCGCCCTTCACCGGTGAGACACCGTTGTCAGTGGTGTACCAGCACGTCCAGGACACCCCGGTTCCGCCGTCGCACGTGGCCGATGTGGCGCCGCCGGAACTCGACGGCCTCGTCATGCGTTCTCTCGCCAAGGACCCGGACGACCGTTTCCAGTCCGCCGAGGAGATGCGCGGCCTGGTCCAGTACGGATTGCAGATGCTCCAGGCGCAGGGCAGCCACACCGGCACCTGGAACACCGGTCCGGTCGAGCTCATGCACGAGGGCGCCCACACCCCCGCCATGGGCATGACCGCGCCGACCTCCGCCATGGGCCACCCCGTGCACGGGGAGACCTCGCAGTTCCGCGGTCCGATCCTGCCGCCGATGAACCCGGACGACGGCGGGTACGACGGGGCTTACGGCTCGGGCGGCTACAACAACGGTGGCTACAACGGCAACGGCCGCCGCTCCGGCGGAGGCCGGGGCAAGGTCGTCCTGTTCGTGGTGCTCGCGATCATCGCGATCGCGGCGGGCGTGGCGTTCGCGATCAAGGCGGCGGACAAGAAGGACGGCGGGGAGACGCCGAAGAAGCCGGCGGTCTCCAACAGCCCTTCGCCGTCCGACGAGTCGAAGACGTCGCCGAGCCCCGACGACCAGGCCAGCCGCGGCCAGGACCAGACGTCGACGACCGGCGGCAACTACCCGCCGCCGTACTCGCCGTCGCCCAAGCGCAGCAAGAAGCACTCGCCGTCGCCGGGCACCGACCAGGGCACGACGTCCGGGACGAACCAGGGCACGACCTCGGGCACCGACCAGGGCACGACGTCCGGGACGGACCAGGGGACGACGTCCGGTACGGACGAGGGCACGACGACGGGGACGACGTCCGGGACGGACCAGGGGACGACGTCCGGTACGGACCAGGGCACGACGACGGGCACCAGCACGGGGACGAACCAGGGCACCACCACTGGTACGACCGCGGGTACCAACGCGGGGACGAACCAGGGCACCACCACTGGTACGACCGCGGGTCAGAGCGCCGGCGGCAGCACGCCCAAGGCGCCCTGAGGCGCCGGGCGTTCGTGCCTCACCCCGCGAACGCCTCGCGCACCGCCTCGTATTCGCGGGTCCACCAGACCGCCAGGGCCGACGCCGCAGGGAACTGCGGGTCGGCCCTTCGGTCTTGGAGCTGGTAGCGCCAGCGCAGGATCCAGAAGTCGTTGAGCCGCTCCCACCACACGCGGTGGACGGCGGCGGCGAGCTCCGCCGGGTCCGCGCCGGTGGCTCCCCGGTAGGCGCGGGCGTACGCGCGCACCTTGTCCAGCTCCAGCTCCCCGGCCGGGCGTACGAAGAAGATCGCGGCGGCCCGTACCGCCTCCTCCGCGCGGGGCTGGACGCCGAGGCGGTCCCAGTCGACGATCGCGGCGGGCTCCTTGCCGCGGTAGAGCAGGTTCAGCGGGTGGAAGTCGCCGTGCACCCAGCCGCCGGCGTTCTGCGGGGGCGGGCGGCGGTGGGCGTGCTGCTCGATGAGGTGGCGGCGCTCGCGCAGCCGGTGTTCGGCGAGCTCGTCGAAGGAGTCGCGGGGGCGGCGCCGGCGGGCGCGGGCGAGCAGGTCGTCGATGAGGGCGAAGGTGTCGTCGGGGTCGGCGCCGAGGTGGTCGGCGTGCTCGTCCCGCCCCTCCATCACCTCCTCCAGGCAGATGTGGACGAGGCCGAGCAGCGCGCCGAGCCGCCGTGAGCCGGCGGCGCTGAGCTGGGCGCCGTCGCGGTGGCGGCCGTGGACCCACGGGTGCAGGGCGTAGCAGCGGCCGCCGAGGACGGTGACGGTGTCGCCGTCGGAGTCCGGTACGGGGGGCGCGACGGGCACGCCGAGCGCCTGGAGGCGGCGGGTGGCGTCGTGCTGGCGGGCGATGGCCTCGTGGTCGCCGTCGAGGTGGTGCTTGAGGAAGAACTCGCCGCGGGTGGTGGCGAGGCGGTAACCGCGGTTGAGGAGGCCCTGGGCGACGGGTTCGCAGGTGAGCGGCTCGCCCAGCGAGGCGAATCGGCGCAGCAGGTCCCTCACGGGCGGGGTTGCATATGAGCGCGGCACGCGCCAGATGTTAGATCACGCGGCGTGGCGCAGGTGTCGCTCTGTGGAATAGTCCAACGAGTGGACGGTTACGAACTGGGGTTCGATCCGCAGATAGACGGGCTCGAAGGGCTCGCCGTCCACGCGGTGGGGGGCCGGGCCGAGGAGTTCGAGCTCCTCGGGGGTGGGGTCGACGGGCTCGGCGGTGCCGGTGAACTGGACGGACCACAGGTCCCCGTCGCCCGCCCCCAGGTTGTCGGCGCCGTACGCCACGACGCTGCCGAGGCAGGCGTGGTGGTAGCCGAGGCCGGCGTGGATGCGCAGGACGACGCGGTCGTCGACCACGATGTGGCGGGCGGGGGCGATGAAGGGGAGGGCGCGCATGCTGGTGGCTATGCGGCCGTACGGGACCCGGCTGAGCAGGGTGATGGCTCGGCGCTCCTCGGTGGGCATGGGTCCACTGTGTCCGCGGCCCCGCCCCCGAACCAGTGCCGCGCGCCCCCTGGGCCGGGGGCCAAAGGTCCCGAAGGGGCCTATTTGGCCCGGCGTTCGTCTGCGGGCCGGTGTGGGCTGGTCGCGCAGTTCCCCGCGCCCCTTGAGGCAGAAGGGGGCACAGGCACATTCAACCCCTCCGGCGTTCGAGGAGTCGGGGGCAGGGGCCGCAGGCCCGCCCCTCAGGGGCGCGGGGAACTGCGCGACCAGCCATAGGCGGCCTGCGGACGAGGGCTCAGTGGCGTTCCGCCTGGATTCGGGCCACGTATGCCGCCGCCTGCGATCTCCGCTCCATCCCCAGCTTCGACAGCAGCGACGAGACATAGTTCTTGATCGTTTTCTCTGCCAGGTGCAGGCGCTCGCCGATCACCCGGTTCGTGAGGCCCTCGCCGATCAGGTCGAGGATCTTGCGTTCCTGTTCCGTCAGGTTCGCCAGGCGGTCGTCGCGCTTGGCCGTGCCGCCGTCGCGCAGGCGCTCCAGGACGCGGGCCGTGGCGACCGGGTCGAGCAGGGACTTGCCCGCCGCCACGTCCCGTACGGCCGAAAGCAGTTCGCTGCCCCGGATCGCCTTCAGAACATATCCGGACGCACCCGCCATGATCGCATCGAAGAGGGCTTCGTCATCGGCGAACGAGGTCAGCATCAGGCATTTGATGTCCTCGTTCTGGGAGCGGATCTCGCGGCAGACCTCCACGCCGCTCCCGTCCGGCAGCCGGACGTCGAGCACAGCCACGTCCGGACGCGTCGCAGGGATCCTGACCAGGGCATCTGCCGCGGTGCCGGCCTCGCCGACCACCTCGATGTCCTCCTCGACGGAGAGCATTTCGTGGACGCCGCGGCGGACCACTTCGTGGTCGTCGAGCAGGAATACGGTGATTTTGCCTGGTTCGCGCACGGAAGCAGTCTCACACATTCGCTCTTCCCGTGCCGCAGGTGACCGGGATAACGTGCCGTTGTTCCGGCGGCCTGCAAGGCTGTGACCAGTGGTTGTTCCCGACTTTCTCGATTTACTTGGAAATCCAAGCAAAATCGCAGGTCAAATGGGGTTTCGCAGTAATGCGCAGCACTGGGTAACGTGCCTATGACAGGGCGCTCGCCGGGGCACCTGTCACGCCTGGTTCCCGGTGAGGCGCACCCACCCCCGTGCACCGCGACCGGAAGCAGGCGAGGAGCCGCAACTGGCCACACCGGCGAACCCGGGGGCCGGACAGACGGAGGAGCACGCACGTGACCGTGGAGAGCACTGCCGCGCGCAAACCGCGACGCAGCAGCAAGCGCACCGGTAGCAGCGCCGGGAAGGCTGTCGCCGACCCCCAGCTCGTACAGCTGCTGACGCCCGAGGGCCAGCGGGTCGAGCACCCTGACTACGACGTTGACCTGACCCCCGAAGAGCTGCGCGGGCTCTACCGCGACATGGTGCTGACCCGGCGCTTCGACGCCGAGGCCACCGCACTGCAGCGCCAGGGCGAGCTGGGCCTGTGGGCCTCGCTGCTCGGCCAGGAGGCCGCCCAGATCGGCTCCGGCCGTGCTCTGCGCGACGACGACTATGTGTTCCCGACCTATCGCGAGCACGGTGTCGCCTGGTGCCGGGGGGTCAACCCCACCAACCTCCTCGGCATGTTCCGTGGTGTGAACCACGGCGGCTGGGACCCCAACAGCAACAACTTCCACCTGTACACGATCGTGATCGGCTCGCAGACGCTGCACGCGACCGGTTACGCCATGGGTGTGGCCAAGGACGGCGCGGACTCGGCCGTGATCGCGTACTTCGGCGACGGCGCCTCCAGCCAGGGCGACGTCGCGGAGTCGTTCACCTTCTCCGCCGTCTACAACGCCCCGGTCGTGTTCTTCTGCCAGAACAACCAGTGGGCGATCTCCGAGCCGACCGAGAAGCAGACCCGGGTGCCGCTCTACCAGCGCGCCCAGGGCTACGGCTTCCCCGGCATCCGGGTCGACGGCAACGACGTGCTGGCCTGCCTGGCCGTGACCCGGTCCGCCCTGGAGCGGGCCCGGCGCGGCGAGGGGCCGACGCTGATCGAGGCGTTCACGTACCGGATGGGCGCGCACACCACCTCCGACGACCCGACCAAGTACCGGGCCGACGAGGAGCGCGAGGCGTGGGAGGCCAAGGACCCGATCCTGCGGCTGAAGACGTACCTGGAGAACGAGGGGCACGCCGACGAGGCGTTCTTCACCTCCCTCGAAGAGGAGTCCGAGACGCTCGGCAAGCAGGTCCGCGAGGCGGTCCGCGCCATGCCCGACCCGGACCGGATGGCCATCTTCGAGAACATCTACGCCGACGGGCACGCGCTCGTCGACGAGGAGCGGGCCCAGTTCGCGGCCTACCAGGCGTCGTTCGCGGACGGGGAGGGCAAGTAGCCATGACCGTACAGAAGCTTCCCATCGCCAAGGCGATCAACGAGTCGCTGCGCAAGGCGATGGAGAACGACCCCAAGGTCCTGATCATGGGTGAGGACGTCGGCAAGCTCGGCGGCGTCTTCCGGGTCACCGACGGGCTCCAGAAGGACTTCGGCGAGGGCCGGGTCATCGACACCCCGCTTGCCGAGTCCGGCATCGTCGGCACCGCGATCGGCCTGGCCCTGCGCGGCTACCGCCCGGTCGTGGAGATCCAGTTCGACGGGTTCGTCTTCCCGGCGTACGACCAGATCGTCACCCAGCTCGCGAAGATGCACGCCCGCGCGCTCGGCAAGATCAAGCTGCCGGTCGTCATCCGCATCCCGTACGGCGGCGGCATCGGCGCGGTCGAGCACCACAGCGAGTCCCCGGAGGCGCTCTTCGCGCACGTGCCGGGCCTCAAGGTGGTCTCGCCCTCCAACGCCTCCGACGCGTACTGGATGATGCAGCAGGCCATCCAGTCCGACGACCCCATCATCTACTTCGAGCCCAAGCGGCGTTACTGGGACAAGAGCGAGGTCGACACCGAGGCCATCCCCGGCCCGCTGCACAAGGCCCGTACGGTCGTGGCCGGTTCGGACCTGACGCTGGTGGCGTACGGCCCGATGGTGAAGGTCTGCGTGGAGGCGGCCGCGGCCGCCGCCGAGGAGGGCAAGTCGATCGAGGTCCTGGACCTGCGCTCGATGTCCCCGATCGACTTCGACGCGGTCCAGGCGTCGGTGGAGAAGACCCGCCGGCTGGTCGTGGTCCACGAGGCTCCGGTGTTCTACGGCGCGGGCGCGGAGATCGCCGCGCGGATCACCGAGCGCAGCTTCTACCACCTGGAGGCACCGGTGCTCAGGGTCGGCGGCTACCACGCCCCGTACCCGCCGGCGCGCCTGGAGGAGGAGTACCTGCCGGGTCTGGACCGGGTGCTCGACGCCGTCGACCGCTCGCTGGCGTACTGAGGAGTCCCGTGACCATGACTGAAACTTCTGCCCGCTTCCGCGAGTTCAAGATGCCGGACGTCGGCGAGGGGCTCACCGAGGCGGAGATCCTCAAGTGGTACGTCCAGCCCGGCGACACGGTCACCGACGGCCAGGTCGTCTGCGAGGTGGAGACGGCGAAGGCGGCCGTCGAGCTGCCGATCCCGTTCGACGGGGTGGTGCATGAGCTGCGCTTCCCCGAGGGCACGACGGTGGACGTCGGCGAGGTGATCATCTCGGTGGACGTGGCCCCGGGCTCCGGTGAGCCGGCCGCCGAGGCCGCCGCCCCCGCCCAGGCGCCGGTCGCCGAGGCCCCGGCCGCCGAGGAGCCCGAGGCGCCCAAGGGCCGCCAGCCGGTCCTCGTCGGCTACGGGGTCGCGGAGTCCTCCACCAAGCGCCGCCCGCGCAAGGGGGCTTCGGTCCCCGAGCAGGCCATGGCCGTGCAGGCCGTACAGGCCGAGCTGAACGGCCACGGCGCCGCCCCGGCCGCCCGGCCGCTGGCTAAGCCGCCGGTCCGCAAGCTGGCCAAGGACCTGGGCATCGACCTGGCGAGCGTGGTCCCGACCGGCCCGGACGGCGTCATCACCCGCGACGACGTCCACGCGGCGGCCGCCCCGGTGGCGGAACCGGCCCCTGTTTCACGTGAAACAACTCCCGTGCCCGTCGCGGCCGTTGTGTCATCGGACGCGCGTGAGACCCGTATCCCCATCAAGGGCGTACGGAAGGCGACCGCGCAGGCGATGATCGGCTCGGCGTTCACGGCGCCGCACGTCACCGAGTTCGTGACGGTGGACGTGACGCGCACGATGAAGCTGGTCGAGGAGCTGAAGGGCGACAAGGAGATGGCGGGGCTGCGGGTCAACCCGCTCCTGCTCATCGCCAAGGCCCTGCTCGTCGCGATCAAGCGCAACCCCGACGTCAACGCGTCGTGGGACGAGGCGGCGCAGGAGATCGTCCTCAAGCACTATGTGAACCTGGGCATCGCGGCCGCCACCCCGCGCGGCCTGATCGTCCCGAACATCAAGGACGCCCACGACAAGACGCTGCCGCAACTGGCGGCGTCACTCGGCGACCTGGTGTCGACGGCCCGCGAGGGCAAGACGTCCCCGGCGGCGATGCAGGGCGGCACGGTCACCATCACCAATGTGGGCGTGTTCGGCGTCGACACGGGCACCCCGATCCTGAACCCGGGCGAGTCCGCGATCCTCGCGGTCGGTGCGATCAAGCTCCAGCCCTGGGTCCACAAGGGCAAGGTGAAGCCCCGCCAGGTCACCACGCTGGCGCTGTCGTTCGACCACCGCCTGGTCGACGGCGAGCTGGGCTCCAAGGTCCTGGCCGATGTGGCGGCGATCCTGGAGCAGCCCAAGCGGCTGATCACCTGGGCGTAGGCGCGTGTGAGTGCCCCCGGACGCCGGTGCGTCCGGGGGCACTGCCGTGCTGTCGCAGAGGCGAGGGGCGTTTCGGCATCCGGACGCCCCTTTCTGATGGACACCTGTTGTATCTATCCTGTGCGCATGCCGTCCGCTCCCGCCTCCGCCGTCACGCCCGCACCAGCCTCCGTCAAGCAGCCGCCCGCCGCCGACCGCGTCTATATGCACGTCAAGCAGGCCGTACTCGACCGGCGGTACGAGGGCGGAACGCTCCTCACCGAGGGCGAGCTGGCCGAGGCCGTCGGGGTGTCGCGCACACCCGTGCGCGAGGCGCTGCTCAAGCTCGAAGTGGAAGGGCTCATCCGGCTCTACCCCAAGAAGGGCGCCCTCGTCCTCGCCGTCTCCGCGCAGGAGACCGCCGACGTGGTCGAAACCCGGCTGCTGGTCGAGGAGTTCGCCGCCCGCCGGGCGATCCCCGCACCCGCGCGGCTGATCGCCCGGCTCGAAGAGCTCCTGGAGGAGCAGAAGGCGAACGCGGCGGCCGGCGACCTCGCCGCCGTCGCCGTCACCGACCGCTGCTTCCACGCCGAGATCGTCCGCAACGCCGGGAACGAGATCCTCTCCCGGCTCTACGACCAGATGCGCGACCGGCAGCTGCGGATGGGCGTCGCCGTGATGCACGCCCAGCCCGACCGGATCGCCAAGAACATCGCCGAGCACGAGGAGATGCTGGACGCCATCCGGGCCGGGGACGCCGAGCGCGCCGCGCACTGTGTGCGCCAGCACCTGAGCTGGGTCAAGGTCCTGGTCCGGGGTGAGGAACGATGAGCCCCGCCGCGTCCGGGGCCAGCGCCTCCCTGCCCGGTGACCCTCCCGGCGGGCGCCGCGCCGCCCTCGTCTGGGGCGTCGGCGTCTGCGTCTACTTCGTCGCCGTCATCTTCCGCACCAGCCTCGGCGTCGCCGGCCTCGACGCCGCCGACCGGTTCGGCGTCAACGCCTCCGCGCTCTCCACCTTCTCCATACTCCAACTGCTCGTGTACGCGGGGATGCAGATACCCGTCGGCCTCATGGTCGACCGCCTCGGCACCAAGAAGGTGCTCACCCTGGGCGTCGTGCTCTTCACGGCCGGGCAGCTCGGCTTCGCGCTCTCGCCCTCGTACGGCACCGCCCTCGCCTCCCGTGCCCTGCTCGGCTGCGGCGACGCGATGACGTTCATCAGCGTGCTGCGGCTCGGCTCGCGCTGGTTCCCCGCCCGGCGCGGCCCGCTGATAGCCCAGGTCGCGGCGCTCTTCGGGGTGGCGGGCAACCTCGTCTCCACCATCGTCATCTCCCGCGCCCTGCACGGGATCGGCTGGACCGCCACCTTCGCGGGCAGCGCGCTCGCCGGAGTGGTCGTCCTCGTCCTGCTGCTCCTGTTCCTGCGCGACCACCCCGAGGGGCACGAGCCCGCGCCCGTCACGCACGCCGGGGCCGCCTACGTACGCCGCCAGATCGCCGAGTCCTGGCGCGAGCCGGGGACGCGGCTCGGGATGTGGGTGCACTTCACCACGCAGTTCCCGGCCATGGTGTTCCTGCTGCTGTGGGGGATGCCGTACCTGGTCGAGGCGCAGGGGCACTCCCGGGGGACGGCCGGCGAGCTGCTGACCCTGGTCGTGCTGTCCAACATGGTGGTGGGCCTGGTGTACGGGCAGGTCATCGCCCGCCACCACGCGGCCCGCACGCCGCTCGCCCTCGGCACGGTCGGGGCGACCGCCGCGCTGTGGGCCGCCGCCCTCACCTACCCCGCGCCGCACACGCCGATGTGGCTGCTGATCACCCTGTGCGTGGTGCTCGGCGCCTGCGGTCCCGCGTCGATGATCGGATTCGACTTCGCCCGCCCGGCCAACCCGCCGGAGCGGCAGGGCACGGCCTCGGGGATCGTCAACATGGGTGGTTTCACGGCCTCGATGACGACGCTGCTCGCGGTGGGCGTGCTGCTCGACGCGACCGGCGACGACTACCGGATCGCGTTCGCCTCGGTGTTCGTCCTTCAGGCGCTGGGCGTCACACAGATCCTGCGGCTGCGCGGCCGCGCGGCGCACCGCGAGCGGGAACACCTGGTGGCGAGCCGGGTGGAGGCGGTCCACGTACCCGCGTAGCACCCCTCGCCGGACCGGCCGGACCGGCTTACGGCGTCACCGCGAAGTCCCGCAGGATCGCCGCCGCCAGCTCCTGGTCGCCCTCGGTCTTCACCCGGTCCGCGACGGCGTGCGGGCGCACCCGGCCGCAGGCGAGGCGTACGAACGTCTCCCAGTCCAGCGCGATCGTGGCGAGCGGGCCGAGCGAGGGGGCGCCGTCGACCGTGCCGTGCCCGTCGGCGTCGACCCGTACCGTACGCAGGAACTCGACCGGCCCGTGGATGTCGAAGACGACCGCCGAGTTCGGCGGGGCGCCCGCGTCCTTGGCGACCACCTTCGGCAGCGTGTGCAGCAGGATGTCGCGGACGACGTACGCGCCCGGCGAGTCGAGGTTGCCCGGCTTGCCCAGCGCCCACCGCAGGTCCTGCTCGTGCACCCACACGTCGAACGCCCGCATCCGCAGCGCCAGTTCCAGCGTCTGCTCGGCACCGAGCGGGGCGCGGACCATGGTGTCGGGAGCCCGGTTCTCGTTGCGCAGCTGCCGCGCCCGGCGGATGATCGTGTACTCCAGCTCCGAGGTCATCTCCGGCGCGGTGTGGTGCCGGCGCACATCGACCTGCATCTCCATGTAGCGCGCGAACTCACTCTGTACGTGGTAGAGATCGCGCGGCAGCGTGTGGATCGGGCGCGGGTCGCCGAGCTGTTCGCACTCCATCCCGATGATGTGCGACACGATGTCGCGCACCGACCACGCCGGGCACGGTGTGGCGCGGTTCCACTCCCCCTCGACGAGCGGCATCACCAGCTCGGTTATCGCCTCGATGGAGTGGGTCCAGGCGTCGGCGTAGGTCTGGAGGCTGGGATGGACGGTCACGGGACCCCTCGGCGGTTCTGTACGTACGCGGGCTGGGCGCTGTGGCAGTTAAGTTACGCTGCCGAAAGGCACCCCGGCAGTGCTTTCGTGTGACGATCGTAGGCCCGTGTTGACAACTCGAATGCCAGGACGGTGGTAGTGTGCGCGCCTCCCTCATCCAATTCGGTGTAGATCCACAGGAATCGGTCGATTCCCGTAGGCAGCGGGCGGCTTCGCTCGTGCGCGAGCAGGCGGGCGCCGACCTCGTGGTGCTGCCGGAGCTGTGGACCGTGGGCGCCTTCGCATACGAGAGCTTCGCGGTCGAGGCGGAACGGGCCGCTGACGGGCCGACGCATGAGGCGATGTCAAAGGCCGCGCGGGACGCGGGCGTCTGGCTGCACGCGGGCTCCGTCCCCGAGCGCGGCGCGGACGGCGGGCTCTACAACACCTCCCTGGTCTTCTCGCCCGACGGCGAACTGACGGCCACTTACCGGAAGATCCACCGCTTCGGCTTCGACCAGGGCGAGGCGGTGCTGATGAGCGCGGGCACGGAGCTGGTCACGGTCGCGCTGCCCGGGACGACACTCGGCCTGGCGACCTGTTACGACCTGCGCTTCCCCGAGCTGTTCCGCGGCCTGGTCGACGCGGGCGCCCAGACCTTCGTGATCCCGGCCGGCTGGCCCGCCAGGCGCCTGGCGCACTGGACGCTGCTCGCCCGCGCGCGGGCGGTCGAGAACCAGGCGTACGTCCTGGCCTGCGGCACCGGCGGCACCCACGCGGGCGTCCCGCAGGCGGGCCACAGCATCGTGGTCGACCCCTGGGGCGAGGTCCTGGCGGAGGCGGGCGAGGGCGAGGAGGTCCTCACGGTCGAGCTGGACCCGGAGAAGGTGGCGGCGACACGGGAGCAGTTCCCGGCGCTGAAGGACAGGAGACTGGGGATGCGGACGCCGGGGGCGTGAGGTGAGCCAGGGGGCCGGGGCGTGACGTGAGCCAGGAGGCTGGGGCCCGTCCGCCGGACAAGCCCTAGTCGTCGCCGTCCGGCCCCCGCTCCCGCTCGTCCATCCGGATCACGCACACCACCACCGCGATCAGCAGCGCCGCGTCCGCGTCCTCGCGGACGACGTTCACCGCGTACGTCTCGCGGACGTGGAACCAGCGGCGCGAGACGTGCGCGAGCAGCTCCCCGTCGTACTCGACCGTGAACTCGCGGTCGAGGATCCTGCCCGAGACGTCGAGCTCGGTGCCCTCGACCAGGGCGACGCGGTAGTGGTTGCGCAGCAGCGAGAGCCGCTTGCGGCGGATCGTGGCCAGCGGCCGCTCGTCCCGCTCGATGGTCATCGCGTCCCTGATGCTGAACATCTTCTTGCGCAGGGTGATCAGTACCCGTCCGGTCGGGTCCTTCAGCTCCAGCGTGTCCCGCAGCCGCAGCGCCTTGCCGTCGGCGAGGAAGGCGTGGCGTCCGTCCTCGGTCTCGATCCAGTAGTCGTCCCCGATCGCGAAGATCTTGTCGCGCACCAGATATTTCATGGCGGAATGCGTACCCCTGCTTTTGGGGTTGGATGGGGGTATGGCTACACGTGCACGCGTTCGGGCCCCCGAGCTGATCGGCAAGGGCGGCTGGCTGAACACCGGTGATCAGGAGTACACCCTCGCTGACCTGCGGGGGAGGATCGTCATCCTCGACTTCTGGACGTTTTGCTGCATCAACTGTCTGCACGTCCTGGACGAGCTGCGGGAGCTGGAGGAGAAGCACCGCGACACCGTGGTGATCATCGGGGTGCACTCGCCGAAGTTCGTGCACGAGGCCGACCACCAGGCCGTCGTCGACGCCGTGGAGCGCTACCAGGTGCACCACCCGGTCCTGGACGACCCGGAGCTGGCGACCTGGAAGCAGTACGCGGTCCGGGCCTGGCCCACGCTCGTCGTGATCGACCCCGAGGGGTACATCGTCGGCCAGCACGCGGGCGAGGGGCATGCTCACGCCATCGCGAAGCTGGTGGAGGAGCTGGAGGCCGAGCACGCGGCGAAGGGGACGCTGCGGCGCGGGGACGGGCCGTACGTGCCGCCGGAGCCGGAGGCCACCGACCTGCGCTTCCCCGGGAAGGCGCTCGTCCTGCCCGGCTCGGGCAACTTCCTGGTCTCCGACTCGACGCGGCACCAGCTGGTGGAGCTGGAGCCGGACGGCGAGACGGTCGTACGGCGGATCGGCGACGGCGAGTCCGGCGGTTTCAAGGAGCCGCAGGGGCTTGCGCTGCTGCCGGACGGGCGCGTGATCGTCGCGGACACCGTCAACCACGCGCTGCGGGTCCTCGACCCGGAGACCGGGTCCGTGGAGCGGGTCGCGGGCACCGGCAAGCAGTGGTGGCAGGGCTCGCCCACCTCCGGGCCCGCCCTGGAGGTGGACCTCTCCTCGCCGTGGGACGTCGCCTGGTGGCAGGGCAAGGTGTGGATCGCCATGGCCGGGGTGCACCAGCTGTGGACGTACGATCCGGAGGCGGGCACGGTCGAGGTCGCGGCCGGGACGACGCAGGAGGGCCTGGTCGACGGCCCGGCCGCCGAGGCGTGGTTCGCGCAGCCGTCCGGCCTCGCGGCCGACGGGGACCGGCTGTGGGTGGCCGACTCCGAGAACTCGGCGCTGCGGTACGTGGAGCGCGACGACTCGGGTTACGCCGTGCGCACGGCGGTCGGCACCGGCCTGTTCGACTTCGGGCACCGGGACGGGGAGGCGGGGCAGGCGCTCCTCCAGCACCCGCTGGGTGTGACGGCTCTGCCGGACGGTTCGGTGGCGGTCTCCGACACGTACAACCACGCGCTGCGCCGCTACGACCCGGCCTCCGGGGAAGTCACCACGCTCGCCACGGACCTGCGCGAGCCGAGCGACGCGGTGCTCGTCGGGGACGACATCGTGGTCGTCGAGTCGGCCCGGCACCGGCTGACGCGGCTGCGGCTGCCGGAGTCCGCTGTACGGGTGGACGCGGTGGCGCACCGTACGCAGCGGGCCGCGACCGAGGTCGCGCCGGGCGCGCTCCGCCTCGACGTGGTCTTCCAGGCCCCGGCCGGCCAGAAGCTGGACACGCGGTACGGCCCGTCGACGCGGCTGATCGTCTCCTCGACGCCGGCGGAGCTGCTGTCGTCGGGCGAGGGTACGGGGACGGATCTGTCCCGCGACCTCGTCCTCGACCCCGCCGTCCCGGAGGGGGTCCTGCACGTCTCGGCGATGGCGGCGTCCTGCGACGACGATCCGGCGAACGAGTACCCGGCGTGCCATGTGCATCAGCAGGACTGGGGGGTGCCGGTCCGCCTGACGGCGGGGGCGACGGACCGGTTGCCGCTGGTCCTGGCGGGCATGGACGGCTAGCCCCCACCGGTGCGGTTACTGGGGGGCTGCGCCCCCAGCCCCCTGTTTGTCTGCGGGTCCGGTGGGGGCTGGCCGCGCAGTTCCCCGCGCCCCTGAAGGCGCCCCTGCGGGGCGATCCCTCGGCAACCCCGGTGACCGCAGCCCCCTAGGGGCGCGGGGAACTGCGCGACCAGCCACACACAGCCCGCAGACGAACACCGGGCCCCGTGGCGCAGCCCTCGTGGGGTGGGGGTCAGCCCTGCAAGAACGACAGCAGGGCGTTCGCCAGCAAGTACGGGTCGTCCGCCCCGCACAGCTCGCGCGCGCTGTGCATCGACAGGATCGCCACCCCGATGTCGACCGTCTGGATGCCGTGGCGGGCCGCCGTGATGGGCCCGATCGTCGTCCCGCACGGCATCGCGTTGTTGGACACGAAGTGCTGCCACGGCACCCCGGCCCGCTCGCACGCCGCCGCGAAGATCGCGCGGCCCGAACCGTCCGTCGCGTAACGCTGGTTGACGTTGACCTTCAGGATCGGGCCGCCGTTGGCGCGCGGGTGGTGCGTCGGGTCGTGGCGTTCCGCGTAGTTGGGGTGGATGGCGTGGCCGGTGTCGGAGGACAGGCAGACCGTGCCCGCGAAGGCGCGCGCCTTGTCCTCGTACGTACCGCCGCGCGCGAACACCGACCGCTCCAGGACCGTGCCGAGCAGCGGCCCGTCCGCGCCCGTGTCGGCCTGCGAGCCGTTCTCCTCGTGGTCGAAGGCGGCCAGGACCGGGATGAACGGCAGGTCCGCGGCCGTGGACGCGGCCGCCAGCGCCGCCGCGCCCGCGTGCACCGAGATCAGGTTGTCCATCCGGGGCCCGGCCACCAGCTCCTTGTCCCGGCCCAGGTACGACGGCGGTTCGATCGAGTGCACCATCAGGTCCCACCCGGTGACCTCGCCCTCGGCCAGCCCCGCCTCCTGCTCAAGGAAGCGGATCAGGTCGCCCTCCGCGACGTCACCGAGGCCCCAGATCGGCTGGAGGTGCTTCTGCCGGTCCAGCTTGAGGCCGTCGTTGGCCGAGCGGTCCAGGTGGATCGCCAGCTGGGGGACGCGCAGCAGCGCCCGGTCCACGTTGACCAGGACATGCGAGCCGTCGCGGAGGGTGAGGCGGCCCGCCAGGCCCAGGTCGCGGTCCAGCCAGGTGTTCAGGAGCGTCCCGCCGTAGACCTCCACGGCGATCTGGCGCCAGCCGTACGCCCCCGTGTCCGGCAGGGGCTTGACCCGCAGGTTGGGCGAGTCGGTGTGCGCGCCCACGATCCGGAACGGGGTGTGTGCCGCCGCGCCCTCCGGCACGTACCACGCGATGATCGCGCCGCCGCGCAGCACGTACTTCCCGCCGCTCGTCGCGTCCCACGCGTCCGTCTCCCGCACCTGTTGGAATCCGGCCTTCTCCAGCCGCGCGGCCGCGTTCGCCACCGCGTGGTACGGCGACGGGCTCGCCGCGAGGAAGGACATCAGGTCGTCGGTGTGTCCGCGGTCGAAGCGGGAGGGTGTGCTCATGCGTTCACCTTAACCAGGGCCGCTGACAGACAAGGGCCCGCTTCCCCAGCGGGAAGCGGGCCCTCGGCCCGGCGGCCTGGAAGGAGGCCGCCGGAGGTCCGTCAAGGTGTGACGGGGCGTACTAGAAGGCCGCCTCGTCCAGCTCCATCAGGGAGTTGTCGACGGTCTCGGCCAGCGCGCGGGCGGCGCCGACGCCCGGCAGGACGTTCGCGGCGAAGAACTTCGCGGCGGCGATCTTGCCGGTGTAGAACGGGACGTCCTTGGCGGAGGCCGACGGCAGCTTCTCGGCGGCGACGGCCGCGCTCTTGAGGAGCAGGTAGCCGACGACGACGTCACCGGACGCCATCAGCAGGCGGG
The DNA here is from genome assembly GCF_041435195.1 of Streptomyces sp. NBC_00224. NCBI lineage: Bacteria > Bacillati > Actinomycetota > Actinomycetes > Kitasatosporales > Streptomycetaceae > Streptomyces > Streptomyces sp. NBC_00224. Next base: position 4,704,243 of record NZ_CP108106.1, on the reverse strand, counting down.
TGGTGTTGAGGCCCACCTTGTAGATGTTCTTGACGTCCTCGCCGGTGGCGGTCAGGTCGGTGATCATCGTGCCGACGATCGCCTCCAGGTCCACCGCGGCCTTGGCCAGCGAGTCGAGAGCGCCGCCCAGCTCCTCGTGGCCCGACTGCTCGGCGAGGAACTTCTTGATCTCCTCGGAGAGGAGGTTGAGCGAGGCGCCCTGGTCGCGGACGATCTTCCGGAAGAAGAAGTCCTGGCCCTGGATCGCCGTGGTGCCCTCGTAGAGGGTGTCGATCTTGGCGTCGCGGATGTACTGCTCGATCGGGTACTCCTGCAGGTACCCGGAGCCGCCGAAGGTCTGCAGCGACTCGTGCGACAGCTTCTCGTACGACTTCTCCGAGCCGTAGCCCTTCACGATCGGCAGCAGCAGGTCGTTGAGGCCGACGAGGGACTTCGCGTCCTCGCCCGCGGCCTCCTTGACCTGGATCGCGTCCTGGACGGCGGCGGTGTAGAGCACGAGGGAGCGCATGCCCTCGGCGTACGCCTTCTGCGTCATCAGGGAGCGGCGCACGTCCGGGTGGTGAGTGATCGTCACCTTGGGCGCGGTCTTGTCCATGAACTGCGAGAGGTCGCTGCCCTGGACGCGCTCCTTGGCGTACTCAAGGGCGTTCAGGTAACCCGTCGACAGCGTCGCGATGGCCTTCGTGCCGACCATCATGCGGGCGAACTCGATGATCATGAACATCTGGCGGATGCCGTCGTGCTTGTCGCCGATCAGCCAGCCCTTGGCGGGGTGCTTGTCGCCGAAGGTCATCTCGCACGTGTTGGAGGCCTTGAGGCCCATCTTGTGCTCGACGTTCGTCGCGTACACGCCGTTGCGCTCGCCCAGCTCGCCGGTCTCCCAGTCGAAGTGGAACTTCGGGACCAGGAAGAGCGAGAGGCCCTTGGTGCCGGGGCCGTGGCCCTCGGGGCGGGCGAGGACGTAGTGGAGGATGTTCTCCTCCATGTCGTGCTCACCGGAGGTGATGAAGCGCTTCACGCCCTCGATGTGCCAGGAGCCGTCGGGCTGCTCGACCGCCTTGGTGCGGCCGGCGCCGACGTCCGAACCGGCGTCCGGCTCGGTCAGGACCATCGTCGAGCCCCAGCGCTTCTCGACGGCGATCTCGGCGACCTTCTTCTGCGCCTCGTTGCCCTCTTCGAAGAGGATGCCCGCGAACGCCGGACCGGACGAGTACATCCAGATGGCCGGGTTGGCGCCCAGGAGCAGCTCGGCGTAGGCCCAGATGAGGGAGCGCGGCGAAACGGTGCCGCCGATCTCCTCCGGCAGGCCCAGGCGCCAGTACTCGCTGTCCATGAACGCCTTGTAGGAGCTCTTGAAGGACGCCGGGACCGGCGCGGTGTTGGTCTCCGGGTCGAACACCGGCGGGTTGCGGTCGGCGTCCGCGAAGGAGTCGGCCAGCTCGTTCTCGGCGAGACGCGCGATCTCGTCGAGGATGGTCTTGGCGGTGTCGACGTCCATCTCGGCGAACGGGCCGGTGCCGTACAGCTTGTCGCGTCCGAGGACCTCGAAGAGGTTGAACTCGATGTCGCGGAGATTCGACTTGTAGTGCCCCATGGCGACGGCTCCGTAAGCAGGATCGGTTACATCAATACCAGCAAGTAGCTACGATGATGCTACCCGTCGGTAATAAGACGCAACCCCTCTGGGCCCAGATGTGGCGCACTACTCTTGCGCCCATGTACGGCTACGACCAGAACCAGGGTGCTCAGCAGCAGTACGCCCAGCCGCAGCCTTCCTACGGGGAGCAGCCGCTGTACCCCGAGCCGTCGCCGCCCTCGCTCGCGGACGCGGTGCGGGCGTTCACCACGGGCTCGCTCTCGGCCGAGGACTTCCAGCAGATCTTCGCGGGCTCGAAGGTCTACTGCCCGCGCGGCGACAATCCCGGCTTCCTGGCCCTGCACAACACCCAGCAGCCGGTCATCCCGATGTTCACGTCGCTCAAGGAGCTGCGGCGGTACGCGGGCAAGGAGTCGAAGTACTTCGTGATCACCGGCGCGGAGGTCATCGACCTGCTGCCGACCGGGTACGGCTTCGTCCTCGACATGGAGGGCGACCACCGGATGGTGTTCGACGCGAAGGCGGTCGAGCAGATGGTGGACTTCGCGATGCGGCGGATGTACGGCTGATTCCGGCCAAATAGACGGTTCCGAGCGCCATGCTCGGGGTGGGTGGAATGAGTACGCCTTGCCGACTGTTCACCATTCAACTACTTTGGATGCTGAGCATCCCGCGAGGAGGGCCGTCCCATGCCTGCTGTGACCGTCGAAAACCCGCTCACCCTGCCGCGAGTGGCCGCGCCGGAGGGTGCGGTGCCGCGTCCCGTGCTTGCCGTGTCCACGGCGCCGGGCGGCTTCGAGGGGGAGGGGTTCCCGGTGCGGCGCGCGTTCGCCGGGATCAACTACCAGTACCTCGACCCGTTCATCATGATGGACCAGATGGGTGAGGTGGAGTACGCGCCGGGTGAGCCCAAGGGCACGCCCTGGCACCCGCACCGCGGCTTCGAGACCGTGACCTACCTGATCGACGGGACCTTCGTCCACCAGGACAGCAACGGCGGCGGCGGCACGATCATGAACGGCGACACCCAGTGGATGACGGCCGGGTCCGGCCTGCTCCACATCGAGGCGCCGCCGGAGTCCCTCGTCACCTCGGGCGGCCTCTTCCACGGCCTCCAGCTGTGGGTGAACCTCCCCGCCGCGGACAAGATGATGGACCCGCGCTACCAGGACATCCGCGGCGGCCAGGTCCAGCTGCTCACCTCGCCCGACGGGGGTGCGCTGCTCCGCGTGATCGCGGGCTCGCTGGACGGCCACGAGGGGCCTGGGATCACGCACACCCCGATCACGATGATCCACGCGACGATCCGGCCCGGGGCGGAGGTCACGCTGCCGTGGCAGTCGGACTTCAACGGGCTGGCGTACGTGCTGGCGGGGCGGGGGTCGGTGGGTACGGGGCGCCGGCCCGTCCACATGGGGCAGACGGCCGTCTTCGGGGACGGTGGGTCGCTGACCGTCCGTGCCGACGCGACGCAGGACGGCCACACGCCGGATCTGGAGGTCGTGCTCCTTGGCGGCCGGCCCATTCGTGAGCCGATGGCTCACTACGGGCCGTTCGTGATGAACACGCGCGACGAGCTTCAGCAGGCGTTCGACGACTTCCAGAAGGGTCGTCTGGGGACGATCCCGGCGGTCCACGGCATGTGAGCCGGGCCCCACCGGGGGTGGGTGGGGGGTGGAGGCTCGTTTCCCGGGGGCTGCGGCCCCCGGACCCCGTTCGTCTGCGGGCCGTGTGTGGCTGGTCGCGCAGTTCCCCGCGCCCCTGGGTAGTCAGGGGCGCGGGGAACTGCGCGCGCAACCCAGCACGGTCCGCAGCCGAAGCACCCAGCCGCCCGGCCAGGGCTTTAGGGAAGGGGCGGGGTGGGGGACACTCGGGCGGACGCACCCCCCGCGCGCCAAGGGACCCGGCGTGGTGCGCTGGGGCCGTGGACAGCGTCAAGCCACTGCTCCCCGACCCCGCCCGGCGGCTCGCCGCCTGGTGCGTCGTCGTGCTGCTCGTCACCGGTGTCGCCGCCGTCGCCATCTGGCTGTGCGTGGTGTTCAAGACCGCCGTCACCCCCGTACTGCTCGCCCTGCTGGGGACGGCCCTCCTCGGGCCCGTCTTCCGGCAGCTGCTGAAGCTGCGGATGAGGCGGTCGCTCGCCGCGGGGCTCACCTGCGTCGCGCTCGTCGCCGTCGTCGGCGGTGCCGGGTACGTCGTCGTCAGCGCCCTCATCGACACCGGCGACCAGATCATCGACTCCCTGCGGCAAGCAGGCCGGTGGCTCGCCGATCACTTCGGGGTCGCCAGTGGCGACGGGGTGTCGAGCCTCGCCGACAACGCCAAGGAGCTGCTCGGGAAGTTCGGCGCCACCGCCGCCTCGGGGCTGCTCACCGGGCTCAGCATCGTCGGCTCGCTCATCGCTACCGGTGTTCTCTCGCTGCTTCTGACCTTCTTCTTCCTCAAGGACTCCGACCGGGCCGTCGGCCTCGCCCACTCCCTTGCCCCGCGTGGCACCGGCCCCACCGTCGAGGCCATGGCCCGGCGCGCCTTCGAGGCCGTGGAGGGGTTCATGCGGGGGACCACGATCATCGCCCTCATCGACGCCCTCTGCATCACCGTCGGGCTGCTGATCCTCAGGGTGCCCGGTGCCGTGGGGCTGGGAGCGCTCGTCTTCATCGGCGCCTACATCCCCTACCTCGGCGCCTTCGTCTCCGGCGCCGTCGCCGTCCTCGTGGCGCTCGCCGACCGGGGCATCGCCATCGCGCTGTGGACGCTCGGGGTCGTCCTCGCCGTACAGCAGCTGGAGGGGCACATTCTCCAGCCGATGATCCAGAGCCGTACCGTGCAGATGCATCCCGCGATGATCATGATCGCCATCACGGCGGGGGCCAGTGTGGCCGGGCTGGTCGGGATGCTGCTCGCCGTGCCCGTCGCCGCCGCCGGGTTCGGCGTGCTCGGCGAGCTGCGGAAGCGTTACGCCACCGAGGAGCCGCCGGGACCGGCCGACCCCCCGGCCGACTCCCCGTCCGGCCCCTCGTAGAGCTCGAACCAGATCGACTTGCCCTCGCCCCTGGGGTCGACCCCCCAGCGGTCCGCGAGCATCTCCATCAGCACCAGGCCGCGCCCGCTGGACGCCATCTCGCCGGGGCGGCGCTTGTGCGGCAGGTCGTCGCTGGCGTCGGCCACCTCCACCCGCAGCCGGCGCGTGCCCGGGGTGCCGGTGGCCTCGGCGACCAGGAGCGCGTGGCCGTCCGTGTGGACCAGGACGTTGGTGACCATCTCGGAGACCATCAGGACCGCCGCGTCCACCTGCTCGTCGTCCGCCCAGTCGTGCAGCAGCTCGCGCAGCTCGCGGCGGACTCCCGCGATGCGGTGCGGCTCGGTCTGGGCGACGGTCACGGCGGTGCGGCGGGCCGGGACGGCCCCGGCGCCCAGGGCCGTGCCGCAGCCGCACAGATCGCTGTTGCGGCACAGCAGCAGCACCGCGATGTCGTCCTCGCGGCGGTCGGCCAGCGGGCCCACCGTGTGGTGCGAGGGCGGGCCGTGCACCGCCTGGACCAGGGCGTCCGCGAGTTTCTCCAGGCTGTCCCCGTTGTCCTCCTCCAGGATCGGGCGCAGCCGGGTCCAGCCGGAGGCCATGTCGTGGCCGCCGGTCTCGATCAGGCCGTCCGTGCAGATCATCATCGTCTCGCCCGGTTCCAGGACGAGCCGGGTGGTGGGGTAGTCCGAGTCCGCCTCGATGCCCAGGGGGAGGCCGCCGGACGTCTGGCGGATCAGGGCCGTGCCCTCGGCGGTGCGGATCACCGGGTCCGGGTGGCCGGCCCGGGCGATGTCGAGGGTGCCGGTCGCCGGGTCGACCTCGATGTAGAGGCAGGTCGCGAAGCGCGGGTGGTCGTCGTCGCCCCGGTAGGACTCCCCGTACGACTCGGTGATCCCGTACAGGAAGCGCGAGGCGCGCGAGAGGACCGCGTCGGGGCGGTGGCCCTCGCTCGCGTACGCCCGCAGGGCGATGCGGAGCTGGCCCATCAGCCCGGCGGCCCGTACGTCGTGCCCCTGGACGTCCCCGATGACCAGGGCGAACCGTCCGGACGGCAGCGGGATCATGTCGTACCAGTCGCCGCCGACCTGGAGCCCGCCGCCGGTCGGCACATAGCGCGCGGCGACCGTCATCCCCGGGATCTCGGGGCCGAGCGTGGGCATCATCGAGCGCTGGAGGCCGAGCGAGAGCTCCCGCTCGGACTCGGCCTCGCCCGCCCGCGCCAGCGCCTGGGCCAGCATGCGCGCCACCGTCGTCAGGACCGAGCGCTCGTCGGGCGTGAACGCCACCGGGTGCTTGAAGGCCGCCATCCAGGTGCCCATGGTCCTCCCGGCCACGATCAGCGGCAGGAAGGCCCAGGACTGGCGGTCGAAGCGCTGGGCGAGCGGCCAGGTGGCCGGGTAGCGGCGGCGGTACTCCTCGGGGCTGGGGAGGTAGATGGCCCGGCCGGTCCGTACGACGTCGGCGGCCGGGTAGTCCGTGTCGAGCTGCATGTCCGCGAAGGGGCCGTCGTCGCCCGGGTTGTGCCCGTGGTGGCCGATGATCGAGAGGCGGTCGCCCGCGACCCCGAAGACGGCGAGCCCGTCCGGCGAGAAGCCCGGCATGGACAGGGAGGCGGCCACCCGCAGCACCTCGGCCGTGGAGCGGGCCTCGGCCAGTGCCCGCCCCGCGTCCAGCAGGAACGCCTCGCGGGAGCGGCGCCAGTCGCCGGTGATGGGGGTGTGCGCGGCCGTGGTGCCGGGCTGCGGCCCCGCGACCTCCTGGAGGGTGCCGACCAGCACGTAGTCCACCCCGTCCGGGGTGTCCTTGCGCAGCGGCTTGGAGCGGCTGCGTACCGTACGCAGCACCCGGCCGTTCTCGTCCATGATCCGCATCCGGGCCTCGGCGAGGGTGCCCTCCGCGACCGCGAGGGCCACGATCTGGTCGACCTCGTTCCAGTCGACCGGGTGGAAGCGGGAGCGCACGGCGGCCTCGGTGAGTACGGCCCGCTCGGGGGGCAGGCCGAGCAGGCGGGCGGCCTCGGCGTCGAGCGTGACCGTTCCGGACGCGTTGTCCCAGCGCCACAGCCCGGTGGCGATCGCAGCCAGGACGTCCTCGGTGCGCATGATCCCCACTGTAGGCAGCCCGATATATACCGGCGAGAGGTGTACGGCCCGGCCGGTAACCTGGAGGGACTGTTTCCCGCCTGTCACGCGAAGAACTGGATGAAGAAATGCATCGGTACAGGTCCCACACCTGCGGCGAGCTCCGCGCCTCCGACGTCGGCGCCGACGTCCGGCTGAGCGGCTGGCTGCACAATCGCCGAGACCTGGGCGGCATCCTCTTCATCGATCTGCGCGACCACTACGGCATCACGCAGCTCGTCGCCCGCCCCGGCACGGCCGGCGCGGAGGTCCTGGACAAGCTCTCCAAGGAGACCGTCGTCCGGATCGACGGCAAGGTCGTCTCGCGCGGCGCGGAGAACGTGAACGCGGACCTGCCGACCGGCGAGGTCGAGATCGAGGTCGGCGAGGTCGAGGTGCTCGGCGCGGCCGGCCCGCTGCCGTTCACGATCAACGCCGAGGACGGCGTCAACGAGGAGCGGCGCCTGGAGTACCGCTTCCTCGACCTGCGCCGCGAGCGCATGCACCGCAACATCATGCTGCGCTCCGCCGTCATCTCGGCGATGCGCCACAAGATGACCGCGCTCGGCTTCAACGAGATGGCGACCCCGATCCTCGCCGCGACCTCCCCCGAGGGCGCCCGCGACTTCGTCGTCCCGTCCCGGCTGAACCCCGGCAGGTTCTACGCGCTGCCGCAGGCCCCGCAGCAGTTCAAGCAGCTGCTGATGATCTCGGGCTTCGACCGCTACTTCCAGATCGCGCCCTGCTTCCGCGACGAGGACGCCCGCGCGGACCGCTCGCCGGGCGAGTTCTACCAGCTCGACGTCGAGATGAGCTTCGTCGAGCAGGAGGACGTCTTCCAGCCGATCGAGAAGCTCATGACCGAGCTGTTCGAGGAGTTCGGCGGCGGCCGCCACGTCACCTCGCCGTTCCCGCGCATCCCGTTCCGCGAGTCGATGCTGAAGTACGGCAACGACAAGCCGGACCTGCGCGCCAAGCTCGAACTCGTCGACATCACCGACGTCTTCGAGGGCTCGGAGTTCAAGGCGTTCGCGGGCAAGCACGTGCGCGCGCTGCCGGTGCCGGACGTCGCGGGCCAGTCCCGCAAGTTCTTCGACGGCCTGGGCGAGTACGCGGTGGAGCACGGCGCGAAGGGCCTGGCCTGGATCCGCGTCGGCGAGGACGGCACGTTCGCGGGCCCGATCGCGAAGTTCCTCACCGAGGAGAACATCAAGGTCCTCACCGAGCGCCTCGGCCTGGCCGCCGGGCACGCCGTGTTCTTCGGCGCGGGCGAGTACGACGAGGTCTCCAAGATCATGGGCGCGGTCCGCGTCGAGGCCGCGAAGCGCTCCGGCCAGTTCGAGGAGGGCGTCTTCCGGTTCTGCTGGATCGTCGACTTCCCGATGTACGAGAAGGACGAGGAGACCGGCAAGATCGACTTCTCGCACAACCCCTTCTCGATGCCGCAGGGCGGCCTGGAGGCCCTTCAGACCCAGGACCCGCTGGACGTCCTGGGATGGCAGTACGACATCGTCTGCAACGGCATCGAGCTGTCCTCGGGCGCGATCCGTAACCACGAGCCCGAGATCATGTTCAAGGCGTTCGAGGTCGCGGGCTACGACCGGGAGACCGTGGAGCGCGAGTTCGGCGGCATGCTCAAGGCGTTCCGCCTGGGCGCCCCGCCGCACGGTGGCATCGCCCCGGGCGTCGACCGCATCGTGATGCTGCTCGCGGACGAGCCCAACATCCGCGAGACGATCGCGTTCCCGCTGAACGGCAACGCGCAGGACCTGATGATGGGCGCGCCCAGCGAGCTGGAGGAGTCGCGTCTGCGCGAGCTCAACATCCAGCTCCGCAAGCCGGTCGCGGCCAAGGGCACGGAGAAGTAAGCCCGGGGTTCGTCTGCGGGTGGTGTGTGGTTGCTCGCGCAGTTCCCCGCGCCCCTAAGAATGCCGCTGCGCGGCAATCCCCCTGGGGCGGCCCGCAGACGTACGCACTCCTCCTACGGCGAAGGGCCCGGATCCACTGTGGATCCGGGCCCTTCTTCGTGTCCGGGGCAACCCGCCCGGCACCCCACCGCGTTCGACAGGTGTGAGAGCCCGGACAGACAGACGAGGACACGACGATGGCCCCCGACGCACCCGACGGATTCGAGGAGTTCGTCGCCGCCCGGGGACCCCGGCTGCTGCGGGTGGCCTGGCTGCTGACCGGCGACGCGCACCTGGCGGAGGACCTGCTCCAGACGGCGCTCGCCAAGGTCTGGCCGAAGTGGCACCGGATAGCCGACGACCACCCCGAGGCGTATCTGCGCAAGACGCTGGTGACCACGTACACCTCCTGGTGGCGGCGGCGCTGGCGGGGCGAGGTCCCGCACGGCGAACTCCCGGACGCCGCCGGGCAGTTCGACGCGTACGAGGGCGTGGACCTGGAGCAGTCGCTGGCGGCGGCCGTCCGCGCGCTGCCCGCCCGCCAGCGCGCGGTAGTGGTGCTGCGCTACTTCGAGGACCTGGGTGTCGAGGAGACGGCGGCGGTGCTCGGCTGTGCGCCGGGCACGGTCAAGAGCCAGGCCGCCAAGGCACTGCGCACCCTGCGGACGCTGCTGCCCGTACTGATCGAGGAGCGCCATGAGTGACGACCGTTTCCCCGGGCCGGACGACGACGAGCAGGCGCTGCGGGTCCTCCTCGAACGGGCCGTGCCCCGGCTGCCCGCCCCCGCGACCCGCCTGGACAAGGTGCACGGGCGGCTGGCGCGGCGCAGGCGGCGGCGGGCCGCCGGGGGTGCGGCCGTCGCGGTGGTCTCGCTGGTGGCGGCCGGCGCGCTGCTGCCGGACGCGCTGCGGACCGAGCCGGAGAAGGTGCCCCCGGCCGCGTCCCCGCCGCAGGCGGTGACCGAACCCGCCGGAGTGCGGGCCGACTTCCCCGAGCTCGGCGGTCTGGTGCTGCGGCTGCCCGCGTCCTGGGCCGCGCTGCGGCTGCCCGACGGGGCCGCGCAGAAGACCAAGACGCTGCCGTCGGGCTATGTGGCCGCGCAGCCGCTGAGGTCGTACGAGCAGGCCTGCTCGGAGCTGAAGAAGTCCGACGGATCCGGTGTGCTGTGCGAGCCGGTGGACCGGCTGGCCCCCGACGGCCTGCTGCTGTCGCTGTGGGGGCTGCCGGGCGGCAGGGACGGTACCGAGGCGCTGCCATCGGGGACGCCCATGGAACGCGCCCGGGAGGTGCCGCCGGGCTGCCGCCGGGTGGGCGCCACCGCCTACTACACCACCACGCGCGCGACGGCGGATCCCACGACGGTGCTGTACGCCACCCTGTGCGTCAACGGCACCGGGCCCGACCGGCAGGCCGCCGAGGCGGCCGCGCTCCTGGACGGCGCGACCTACGACCTCGCCCAGCCCACCGAGGCCCCCACCCCCAAGAGGAGGGGCAGGTGACCGCCATCGACCGCGCCGCGAAGAGAGGCTCCGCCATGTCCGTTCGTACCGCCCGGGGTGTCTCGGTCGCCCTCGCGCTGGCGGCCCTGCTGCTCACCGGGTGCGGCCACGACGGCCAGGGCGTCCGGGACGAGGGCGACGGCACCGGCACGCTCGCCGACGTGAGCACCGACGCCGTCACCGACCCCGTCACCGACCCCGTCACCGACTCCGGCGGCGGCGCGCACGCCGGGCGGGCCGCGCCCGAACCCGTACGCCCCCGCGAGATACCCGCGCTCGGCCCCGCCACCCGCGCCCGTATCCCCGCCGCCAGCACCCAGGCGCTCGTCGTCACCGGCGAGGGGCCCGACGCCGACCGGGCCACCGCCGTCCTCTACACCCGCGACCGGGTCAAGGGCTGGCTGCCCGCCGACGGGCCCTGGCCCGCCCGCAACGCGGCGCGCGGCTGGACCGGCGAGCACCGGGCGGGCGATCTGCGCTCGCCCGTCGGGGTGTTCGGCCTCACCGACGCGGGCGGCCGCCTCGCCGACCCCGGCACCCGGCTGCCGTACGACCACGGCTCCGCCTTCACCGCGCGCGGCACCGGCGTCGAGGGCGAGCCGCTCGCCGGGTCCTTCGACTACGTGGTGGCGGTCAACTACAACCGCAAGCCCGGCACCACCCCGCTGGACTGGACCCGGCCGCTGGGCGCCGGGCGTGGCGGCGGGATCTGGCTGCACGTCGACCACGGCGGCCCGACGCACGGCTGTGTGGCCCTTCCCCGGGACCGCATGCGGCAGTTGCTGCGCGCGCTCGACCCGGCGCGCACCCCGGTGGTCGTGATGGGGGACGCGGCGGCCCTGTCCCGCTGATCCTGTTCGCCCGCCTCACTCCTCGTCGCGGGACGGTAAGTCCGGGGACGGTGGGCCCGTGGGGCGATTCTCGCTCTGGCGATTCGCCTCGCGGACCTTGCGGATGAGTTCCTCGCGGCGCTCGGCCTCTTCCTCGGCCCGCTGCTGGTCCGTACTCCTGGTCATGGCGCGCACCCCCTCATGCACGTACACATTCACGTGCAGCGTGCGCGCACCGAACGCGCCTCGCAACCGCGCGGAGCACGCGAAGGGCCCGGAACCTGTCCGGTTCCGGGCCCTTCACACGTGCGTAATGCCTAAGCCGGCTTCTCTTCCAGACGCGGGAACAGCACCGCGCCCTTCGTCACCGTCGCGCCGACCGGGAGCTGCCCCCAGCGGGCCGCGTCCTGGACCCGCTGGTCCGCCAGCGGCCCGAGGTCGGCGGCCTCGGCGCCGAGCGACTCCCACAGCTTCTGCGAGGTGTCCGGCATGACGGGGTTCAGCAGGACGGCGACGGCGCGCAGCGCCTCGGCGGCCGTGTAGAGGATGGTCGCCAGGCGCGCCCGGCCCTCCTCCGATTCGTCCTTGGCCACCTTCCACGGCTCCTGCTCCGTGATGTAGCCGTTGACCTGCTTCACGAAGTCGAAGACCGCCAGGATGCCGCCCTGGAAGTCCAGCTCCTCGCCGATCTTGCGGTCCGCCTCGGTGACGGCCCTGGTCAGGCCGTCGGCGATGGCCTGCTCGGCCGGGCCGGAGGCCGTCGCCGCGGGCAGCGTGCCGCCGAAGTACTTGCCGACCATGGCCGCCAGGCGCGAGGCGAGGTTGCCGTAGTCGTTGGCGAGCTCCGAGGTGTACCGCGCGGTGAAGTCCTCCCAGGAGAACGAGCCGTCCTGGCCGAAGGCGATGGCGCGCAGGAAGTACCAGCGGTAGGCGTCGACGCCGAAGTGCGAGGTCAGGTCCTGCGGCTTGATGCCGGTCAGGCTCGACTTGGACATCTTCTCGCCGCCGACCATCAGCCAGCCGTGACCGAAGACCTGGCCCGGTACGGGCAGACCGTTGGCCATCAGCATCGCGGGCCAGATGACCGCGTGGAAGCGGAGGATGTCCTTCCCGACCAGGTGCACATTGGCCGGGAACGTCTCCTCGAACTTCTCCTGGTTCGCGCCGTAGCCGACGGCCGTGGCGTAGTTCAGGAGGGCGTCGACCCACACGTAGATGACGTGCTTGTCGTCCCACGGGATCGGGACGCCCCAGTCGAAGGCCGACCGCGAGATCGACAGGTCCTGCAGGCCCTGCTTCACGAAGTTCATGACCTCGTTGCGGGCCGACTCGGGCTGGATGAAGTCCGGGTTCGCCTCGTAGAACTCAAGGAGCTTCGGGCCGTACTCGGAGAGCTTGAAGAAGTAGTTCTCCTCCTTGAGGATCTCCACCGGCTTCTTGTGGATCGGGCACAGCTTGGTGCCGTCCTCGGCCTCGACGAGGTCGCCGGGGAGCTTGTACTCCTCGCAGCCCACGCAGTACGGGCCCTCGTAGCCGCCCTTGTAGATCTCGCCCTTGTCGTACAGGTCCTGGACGAACTCCTGCACACGGTCGGTGTGCCGCTTCTCCGTCGTACGGATGAAGTCGTCGTTCGCGATCTCCAGGTGCTCCCAGAGGGGCTTCCAGGCCTCCTCCACGAGCTTGTCGCACCACTCCTGCGGGGTCACCCCGTTGGCGTCGGCAGTGCGCATGATCTTCTGACCGTGCTCGTCCGTGCCGGTGAGGTACCACACCTTCTCGCCGCGCTGACGGTGCCAGCGCGTGAGCACGTCGCCTGCGACGGTCGTGTAGGCGTGGCCCAGGTGAGGAGCGTCGTTGACGTAGTAAATGGGGGTCGAGACGTAAAACGCCTTCGCCCCCTGCTTCTCGGATCCAGTGGCCGCCATGGTCGAAATCCTAACGGCCGCGGGAAGCTCCACTCACCCGGATAAACCCGCGGCGGCCGGTGGAGAGGTCCGCGAAACATCCGTTCCCGTACGAAGGACGCATCCTGGGAGGAGAAGGGGCGCGTACGTGAGCGGGGAACGGCAAGGGGAACAGAGCATGCGGGTACTGGTCGCCGAGGACGAGGAGGTCCTCGCGGAGCTGGTCGCCACCGGGCTGCGGCGGGCCGGTTTCGCCGTCGACACCGTCTACAGCGGGGACGCGGCCCTGGCCTATCTGGGGCTGCACGACTACGACGTGGTGGTCCTGGACCGCGACCTGCCCCGGGTGCACGGCGACGAGGTGGCCCGCAGCCTGGTCGCGGACGCCTCCCGCACCCGGATCCTGATGCTCACCGCGTCCGCGTCCACCGAGGACCGCGTGGAGGGGCTCGACCTGGGGGCCGACGACTATCTGGGCAAGCCGTTCGACTTCCCCGAGCTGGTGTCCCGGGTGCGGGCGCTGCGGCGGCGCAGCGCCCGACCGGTGCCGCCGGTCCTGGAGCGGCTCGGACTGCGGCTCGACACGGTACGGCGCACGGCGGACCGCGAGGGCCGTTCGCTCGACCTCTCTCCGAAGGAGTTCGCGGTGCTCCAGATCCTCCTGGAGGCGGACGGCGGCACGGTCTCGGCCGAGGAGCTCCTTGAGCGGGCCTGGGACGCCCACGCCGACCCCTTCACCGGCGCGGTCCGCGTCTGCCTCAGCAAACTGCGCGGCAAGCTGGGCGAGCCCGCCCTGATCCGTACCGTCCAGGGCGTCGGGTACGCGCTGTGATCCGCACCCGGGTCGCGCTGGTCTTCGGCGCGGTCTTCCTGGTGCTCGGGGCGGTGCTGCTCGGGGTGGTGAACCTGCTGTCCCGGGCCGGTACGCAGGAGCAGGCGGCCACCATCGCGACCCGGGCGACCACGGTCGCGGTGGACCAGCCGTTCACGGCGGCGCACGGCACCCAGGGCGCGGTGCTCGCCCCGCTGACCGTGCGCCAGGTCAGCGAGGACGTGAGCGACGCGGCCTCCCGGCAGACCCTGGTGTGGTCGTCGATGGCGCTGCTCGGGGTGGCGTTCCTGGCGGTGGCCGTCGGCTGGTACACGGCGGGCCGGCTGCTGCGCCCGGTCCATGTGATGACCGAGCGGGCGAAGCGCCTCTCGGCGGACAACCTGCACGAACGCATCGGCGCGACCGGTCCCGACGACGAGCTCAAGGAGCTCGGGGACACGATCGACGACCTGCTCGGACGCCTTGAGAAGGCGTTCGACAGCCAGCGCCGCTTCATCGCCAACGCGTCGCACGAGCTGCGCACCCCGCTGGCCACTCAGAGGGCGGCGATCCAGATCGGCCTGGACGACCCGACGCCGGACGACCTCGCCCGTACCCGCGCGACCCTGCTCGACAACAACCGCCGCAGCGAGGCCCTGATCGAGGGCCTGCTGATGCTGGCCCGCGGCGAGCGGGGCCTGGCGGAGCGCGAGGAGGTGGATCTGGCGGAGGTGGTACGGGAGGAGGCGGCGCGGTATCCGACGGTGACGGTCATGGCGGAGCGGCCGGTCCCGGTCCACGGCAACCGGGCGCTCCTGGCCCGCCTCACCGCGAACCTGCTGGCCAACGCGGTGGCCTACCACCGGCTGGGGGGAAGGGTGGAAGTGGCCGTCTCCGAGGGCGGGTTGATGGTGTCCAACCCGGGCGGGGCGGAGGTGGCCGGGGGCGAGGTGCCCGCCCTGTTCGAACCGTTCCGCCGGGGGGAGGGCCGCGACCGGATGGGCCCGGGGGCGGGCCTGGGCCTGTCGATCGTCCGCTCGATCGCGCAGGCGCACGGGGGGACGGCGGTGGCGGCGCCGCTCCCGGAGGGGGGTTTGACGGTGACGGTCTGTCTGCCCGGTTCTCGTCTGCGGCCCGCCGTGGGCTGAGCGCGCAGTTCCCCGCGCCCCTAGAAATGCCGCTGCGCGGCAATCCCCTGGACGGCCCGAAGGGACGCACCTTAGGGGCGCGGGGAACTGCGCGAGCAACCCAGCACGGTCCGCAGACGAACGGTGGTTTTAGGGGCGCGGGGAACTGCGCGACCAGCCCCCACCGGCCCGCAGGTGAAGAACCCGCGCGGAGCGCTACCGCCGGGAGAACCCGCCGACGAGCCCGGCGTACAGCGCGGCATCCGCGAGCTCGCGCGGCACGGGCCCCGCATGGAAGAACGCGGCGTTCTCGGCGTCCAGCTTCCGCAAGAAGTCGAACGCCTTGCTGTCGTCCTCGCCGAACGCCACGAACTGCCAGAACAGCTGCTTGCCGGAGGCGTCGGCGAGCGCCTGGCGGGCGGCCACCTTGGCGTCCGGGGCGCCGTCGGTCTGGAAGACCACCAGCGCGGGGCCGTCGTACTGGCTCTTCTCGTAGTGCTCGACGACCGCCTCGACGGCGCAGTGGTAGCTGGTGCGGCCCATCCGGCCGAGCGCGGCGTGCGCGTCGTCGACGACGCCCTCGTACGAGGCGAGGGAGAGGTCGGCGGTGCCGTCGAGCTCGGTCGAGAAGAACACGGTGTGGACCGCGGCGTCCTCGTCGAGGTGCGCGGCGAGCGCGAGCGTCTGCTCGGCGAGCTGCTGGGCGCTGCCGTCCTTGTAGTACGGCCGCATCGACCCGGACCGGTCGAGTACGAGGTACACCTTGGCCCGCGCCCCGACGAGCCCGGCCTTGCGCAGCTGCGCCCCGGCGGCCTTGTAGTGCTCCACGAGGCCGGGGGCCCGGGACTTGACACGGGGGAGGGCCACGGCGGCGGACGCCTTGGCGGCGGGCTGCACGGCCTCGGGCTCGGGCTCCGCCACGACAGCGACGGGCTCCGGGTCCGGCTCCACGGCCTGCGGCTCGGGCTCCGGTTCCGGCTCGGCCTCGGCCTGTACGGGCTCGGGCTCGGCCACGACGACAGGCTCGGGCTCGGCCACAACAGCCACCGGCTCGGGCTCAGCCACCACGGGCTCGGGCTCGACGGCCTCCGCCACCGGCTCGGGCTCGACCGCAACGGCCTCCGCCTCCGCCACCACCGGCTCGGGCTCGGGCTCCACAGCCTCCGGCTCCTCCGCCGGGGCGGGCTCCGTCAGCGGGGACTCGGCCCGCGGCTGCGGGACGTCGGAGCCGGCCGGGGTCGTGGCGGGGGCCGGGGCCTCGGCCGGGGAGGTGTCCTCCGTCGGGCGCGCCGGGGCCGGGACCGCCGGGCGGGACGGGGACGCGTCGAACGCCGCCGCGACCAGTTCCTCCGCGGGGGAGAGGTCGCGCCGGGCCGGGGCCGGCACCGTCGGGGTCGCGGGTGCGGACTCCTCGGCGGGGGCCGGCACGGTGGCCGTGGCCGGTGCCGATTCCGCCGCCGGAGCCGCCGTCAGGTCGGCGCTCTCCGCGTCGCGATCGCGTCCGAACACTTTGCGCAGCAAGCTCCGAATGCCCATGGGCGAGGCCTTTCGCATGAGTTGGGTGCGATGTGCGTTGCATGGCGTTACGTATCCAGTTGCTATCCAGTTACGTATCCGCACGCATCCACGCCGCGTGAGCGGGACCACGAGCGTGGACACGTAAGGTTAGCGATCCGATCCGGTCAACCTCGGCAGGGGGCGGACGACGCCGTACCGGTTACGTCCCCGACGGCATCCGCCAGCGCGTGATCTGCTGCTCCGGATCGCCCGTGTACACCCACGGCACCCGCGCCGCCCGTTCCCCCAGCAGCCCCACCAGGGAACGCGCCTCCAGGCTCAGCCCGGCACAACACGCGGCGTGGGCAAGGTAGTTGAGCTCGGCCGCCTCGGCGACCGGCACCGGGCCGGGCGGGCGGCCGCCCAGCCAGCGGTCGTAGGTGCGGCGCAGCTCGGTGACCGCCAGCTCGCCGCTCCAGTGCTGCCCGAACCCCCGCACCGGCTGCCCCTTGGCGCCCTCGGCGGCGTACCGGTACTCCTCCACCCGGGCGATCTGCACGAGCACCGGCAGCGCGGAGCCCGCGGGCGCCGCGCCCGCCGCGTCCCGGGCGAAGTCGTACATCGTGCCGTGCGTCCCGTGCCAGCGGGCCGAGAAGTAGCGCAGCATCTGCACATGGCCCTCCACGTGGTACGGGTCGCGCCGGCGCAACTCGTCCCACCAGCCGCGCAGATCGCGCCGCCCCACCCCGCCCTCGTACAGCCGGGCCACCGTGAGCAGCGACGCCCACGGCATCGGGTCGGCGGGGTGCGCGTCCGCCGCGCCCAGGCAGGCCATCACCGCCACGTCGAGCCGGTCCCGGTCGGGCGCCGCGCCGCGCCCCGCCGCGATGGCCAGGTGGAAGACCCGGACCACTTCGGTGGCGGCCCGCAGTACGGCCACGTCCGCGCTGTCGGGCTCGGCGGCCCGCCACGCCTCCACGACGGTGGAGCCCGCGACGGCGGGCGCGAGCAGCCGGATCCGGTGGGTGCGCAGTGGCCAGTTCTCGCCGGTCGCCCGCAGCAGGTCCCGTACGCCCTGCCAGCGCCCGATCACGATGTCGTGCCGGGCGGTGGCGAGCGCGCGGTCACCGAGGTCCGGGCAGAAGCGGACGGCGGAGGACCGGCGGCGGGAAGCGGCCATCAACACCCCTCTCTGGTCGATGGGTCGGAGAGTCTACGAATCGGGGACCGGCGATCAGAAGTCCGTCGGCAGGGCCGCGCCCGCGTACTCGGGGCGGCCCGCGCCGGAGGCCGCGTACCCCTCGTCGACGGCGATGGCCCGGCCGGCGTCGAGGGCGGCAGGCCGGTAGTAGGCGCTGCCGCGCCGCCAGTACCAGAACATCGGGGCGAGCCCGGCGGCAAGTCCGCCGAGGCCGATGGCGATCGCGGCGCCGCTGAGCTGGGTGAGGGAGGCGACGAAGACGCAGAACATGAAGACGGCGCCGAGCGCGGGCCACAGTCCGCCGAAGACGAAGGAGCCCACCGACCTGGTCAGCGTCCCCCGGTACGCGACGACCGCGGCCAGGCCCGCGAGGCCGTAGTAGAACGTGGTCTGGAGGCCGATCGCGGCGAGCGCGTCGGCCATGATGTCCTCGACCGAGCCCAGCGCGTTGGAGGCGACGAACAGGGCGAGGGCGACCGCGCCGACCACCACGACGGCGACCCAGGGCGTGTTCCAGCGGCGGTGCACGGTGCCGAGCACGGCGGGCAGCGTACGGTCGCGGCCCATCGCGAAGAGCGAGCGGGTGACCTGGAGCAGCGTGGTCTCCAGGGTGGCGATCGTGGACAGGACCACGGCGAGCACCATGAGCTTGCCGCCGACGCCGGGCCAGATGGTCTCGCCGAGCACGGCGAGGACGTTGGACTCGTGCTGCTCGATCGCGCCCGGCGTCAGCGTCATGTTGACGGCGACGGTGAAGCCGACGAAGAGCAGGAAGACGACGGCGAGGCCGACGAGGGCGGCGAGCCCGGCGGTGCGGCGGCTGTCGCGGGTCTCCTCGCTGAGGTTGCTGGTGACGTCCCAGCCCCAGTAGTAGAACGCGGCGATCAGGGTGCCGGAGGCGAAGCCGCGCAGGCCGTCGAAGTGGCCGAAACCCAGCCAGGACCAGTCGAAGGGGGCGGCGCCGCCGTGGTGGAGGAGCGCGCCGACGGCGAAGACGACGAGGATCGCGAGCTCCACGCCGGAGACGATCACCTGGGCGCGGGCGGAGAGCCGGGCGCCGCCGAGCACCACGGCGAGCATCAGCAGGAACCAGCCGGCGCCGGTTGCGGTGGCGAGCGCGGTGTGGTGGGCGAGCTCGGGGTCGAACAGGGCGAGGGTCATCTGCCCGGCGGGCAGCGATCCGGCCACCATGAAGATGGTGGCGGCCACGACCAGCGCCCAGCCGCTCATGAAGCCGAGGAAGGGGTGCAGGGTCCGGGCCACCCAGGAGTAGGCGGCGCCCGCGTTGACGTCGATGCGCCCCAGGCGCCCGAAGGCGAGGACGATGCCGAGCATGGGTATCGCGCAGTAGAGCAGCGCGGCGGGCCCGGCGAGGCCGACGGACCCGGTCAGTACGGCGGTGGTGGCGGCCAGCGAGTACGCGGGCGCGCTGCCCGCGACGGCCATGACGACGGTGTCGAACGTGCCGAGGGCGTTGGAGCGTAGCCCTCTGTCGGTGCGGCTTCTACTGTTCATGGCCGTCCTTTGCTGCGCAACGCGACATATGGCGGTATGTCGGAACTCCGGTCCCGCGGGCGGGGGTTGGAGATCGCGTGCATCGTAATGGCCGGTGGGGGCTGAGCGCGCAGTTCCCCGCGCCCCTGAGATGCGCCCCTTCGGGGCGCCCCAGGGGATGCCGCGCAGCGGCATTTTCAGGGGCGCGGGGAACTGCGCGGCCAGCCCACCACAACCCGCAGACGAACACCGGGCCGATAAAGGGGTACTCAGCCCAGTACGGGCCGCAAGGCCCGAGGCCCCGACAGCCAGGCGCGGTAGGGCGCGGACATCCGGGCCGCCTCCCAGTACGCGGAGTCGAGCGCGGAGTGGACCGTCCCGTACAGCGCCTCCTGGTACGCCCCCGCCCGCGCGGCGAGCAGCAGCCGTACGGCCAGGGGGTCGCCGCGCAGGGGCCGGATCGCCATGTCCGGGCGCGGGCGGGAGGTCGGCTGGCAGGGGGTGACGACCTCGCCGGTGGCGACCAGGGAGGCGGCGGTGAGGTAATCGCCGTGCAGCACACGGGGGTTGAGCCCGGCGGCGGCGAACACGCGCCGCAGCCCGTCCCACTCGCCGTCCACGCTGGGGTCGACCATCCACCGGTCGTCCGCCAGGTCGGTGAGGTCCACCACCTCGTCGGCGGCGGCCGGGTGGTCGACGGCGAGCGAGATGAACTGGGGCTCGCGCTCGACGAGTACGCGCACGTCGAGGCCGTCCGGCACCCGCAGCGGGCAGCCCTCCACCTGGTGGATGAAGGCCACGTCGAGCTCGCCCGCCGCGACCAGGCCGAGCAGGGCGTTGGCGGAGACGGCGACATGGAGCTGGGTCTCGGTACCGGGCAGACGCTCGCGCAGCCGTCTCAGCCAGCCGGGGATGGCGCGGCTGGCGGTCGAGCCGATGCGCAGCCGGGGCCGCCCGTCCACCCCGTCGACGGCCGCCCGTACCTCGGTGACCAGCGCGTTCATCCCGGCGAGCAGGGGGCGGGCGCGGCTGAGGACGATCTGGCCGAGGGGGGTCGGCCGGCAGCCGGTGCGCTCCCGGGAGAAGAGCAGTCCGCCCAGTGAGTGCTCGATGCGCCGGAGCTGGGTGGTCAGGGCCGGCTGGCTGGTTCCGAGCTGCCGCGCGGCCCTGTGCAGACTGCCGGTATCGGCGATCGCGCAGAGGGCGCGGAGGTGCCTCACGTCGAGCTCCATGGCCCGAGGGTAAAGGGGTTGTCATGTCCCGCACTAGACGGCCGATTCCCCGCCGATAACACCGAGTTATCGCCGATTGCCATCATCCCCGCGCGCACCCGGCTCCCCGACACTCGCCCTGGTCCCGGCAACCCACCGGAGCCACCCCCACGAGAACGACCAGGAGCCCCCCATGAGACACCAGAGGACTGTCGTCCTGTCCACCGCACTGGGTCTGGCGCTCGCCGGCCTCGGCGCGATCCCCGCGACGGCGGCGGCGCCTTCCACCACCACGTCTGCTTACGTGCACGGCTCGACGTACGCGGGCTCGGCCAAGGAAGCCTCCAACAACAAGGCGTTCTACGACGCCGTGATGAAGTCGGTGGCCAAGAAGCGGGCCGCCAACCCGCTGGCGGCCTCCGTCACCGTCTACTACAGCACCCGCAACGCGCCGAGCTTCCGCTCCCAGATATCGCAGTCCGCGCAGATCTGGAACTCCTCGGTGCAGAACGTACGCCTCGCCGAGTCCTCCTCCGGGGCCGACTTCTCGTACCGCGAGGGCAACGACCCGAACGGCTCGTACGCGTCCACGGACGGGCACGGCGGCGGGTACATCTTCCTCGACTACCAGCAGAACCAGCAGTACTCCTCGGTCCGCGTGGTCGCCCACGAGACCGGCCACGTCCTCGGTCTGCCGGACCACTACTCGGGCCCGTGCAGCGAGCTGATGTCCGGCGGCGGGCCGGGCACGTCGTGCACCAACGCGTACCCGAACAGCCGGGAGCGGTCGCGGGTGAACACCCTGTGGCAGAACGGCCTGGCGTCGGCGTTCAAGCCGGCGGCGTAGGGGGTACGGGCGGGGCTCGTCCGGAGCCGCGCCTCCGACTCGGCGTGCGGGCCGGTGGGGCACCCGGGTGTCGTACCCCTCTGGCAGCATGAACGCATGTCGAGTGTCTCTCCCCGCCGTCCGTGTCCGTCGTGCGGCCGTGCCGTGGCCGTGGTCGCGGGCAAGTACGTGCGCCACGATCCGCGTACGCGTGCGTCGGGCGGCGGGGAGCTGACGCTCTGCCCGGGCTCCAAGCGGCGGGCCCCGGCGGCGCCACCCCAACGAACCCTGGACGGCTTCGAACTGGCCCCGTTCCCGGGCCAGCTACCACTGTTCTGAGCGCCCCTTTTTTGGCCCGGGGATTGTCTGCGGGTTGTGGTGGGCTGGTCGCGCAGTTCCCCGCGCCCCTTTTCGGCCCGGGGTTCGTCTGCGGGCCGGTGGGGGGTGCTCGCGCAGTTCCCCGCGCCCCTGAAAGCCTGTGGCTGAGCTGGGTTCTCCGGCTGCGGCGGACTGCCTGAGGGGCGCGGGGAACTGCGCGACCAGCCCCCACCGGGCCGCAGCCGAAGAACAAGCCACTTCCGCGAAGCGGGCGCACCACGCATGCGCGGGCGGACGCCGACGGTGGGCGGCCACGCACGAGAGGCCCGGGCGACCCAACCCCGCCGAACGGGCGGGCGGGTGGGTCAGCGCGGGGACGCGATCGCCCGGGCCGCTCGGACCTCCTGGCGGAGGGGGGCGAGGACACTCTCCTCCGACCCCGTCAGCGACGCCCGTACCTCCACCAGCGTGGACGAGGCCCGGAGCCCGTCCGCCAGCGCCCGCAGCTCGCGGGAAACCTCCGCCACCTCGGAGGCGGACGGCGCCGCCGCCCCGTGGTTCACCCGCACCCGCGCCGCCGTCGTCGCGTCCACGATCCGTTCCACCGCCACCACCAGCGGCCACCACGCCGCCGCCCGCGCCCCGGTCGGCGGCGGCTCGGTCAGGGCCCGCTGGAACTCGGAGCGGACCACCGACAGGTCCCGGTAGATCCGGCGCCGCCGCCGCACCCGCTCCGCCTGGTCCTCGCCGGCGAACGCGCACTCCACGTACGCCGCTGCCTCCCCCACCGCGTCCGCCAGCCGGTCCCCGATCCGGGTGTGCCAGCTCTCCGGCCACAGCAGGTACCCGGCCACCAGCGAGATCCCGCAGCCGATCAGGCTGTCCCACAGACGCGGCAGGACCAGGGCGAAGCCCTGGTGGTTCAGGACGTCCGACAGCAGCAGGATCACCGGCGTGATCGCCGCCGTCTGGAAGGCGTACCCCTTCGCCGAGAACGCCGGGATCAGGGCCGCCAGGACCACCATCACCGGCACGTCCCACCAGCCCCGTGGCACCTCCGCGAGGACCGCCGCCGCCGTGACGAGACCCACCGCCGTGCCGAGGGCCCGCAGCACCGCCCGCGAGAACACCGACCCGAAGTCCGGCTTCAGTACGAATGTGACGGTCAGCGCCACCCAGTACGAGCGCGGCACCGCCACCAGCGACACCAGCGCCTGGGCGAGCCCGATGCAGAGCGCGAGCCGCAGTCCGTACCGCCAGGACGCCTGTGAGAACAGCACGTTGCGCGCGCCCCGCCGCAGCCGGATCCGCAGCGCCGCCGGGCGCCCGAGCCGGTCGTCGACGTTGTACGGGTCGGGGTCCGGCTTGTGCACCACGACCGCCGCGTGCCGCAGCGCCGCGTCCACCGCCCGCTCCGACGGCTTGGCGGGCTCGGGGAGCGCCAGGTCCGGCACCGGTCCCGTCCGCGCCTGCTCCACCGCCGACGCCAACTCCCGTACGGCGGAAGGGATTTCAGGAGGCAGGGGCCGTCCCCGCAGGTGCGCCGCCGGGGCCGCCTCCACCAGCGGGATCACCACGTTGAGTTGCGCGAGCAGCCGTACCAGCGGGCTGCGCCGTCCGTGGTCGCGGGTGCGGCGCGCGAGCACCAGGTCGTACGCCGTGTTGAGCGACTGCGTGACCGCCTGCCGTTTGGCGTCGTACGCCGGTGTGCCCGCCGCTTCGAGGAGGTCGGCCACCGACCGGTAGGTCGCGGCGACGGCGGCCCGTTCCGGGACCCGGTTGCGCAGCGGCCAGCCGAGCAGGGTGAGCAGGAGGACGAACAGGCCGCCGAGGGTGAGCAGCAGCGGCGCCTTCCACCACGGCGACGGCATCGGAAGCCCGGCCCCGACCACCGCGTTCAACAGGAGCAGCAGCCCGGACACGGAGGCCACCGCGCCGATGGACGAGATCATTCCGGAGACGAGCGCGACCAGGGTGAGCACGGCGACGGCGAGCCAGCCGTCCCCGTACACCAGGGTGCCGAGCGTGACGCCGATCGCGCCGAAGAGCTGCGGCACGGCGATGTTGAAGACCCGCATCCGGTACGCGTCGGCCGTGTCGCCGATGACGCCCGACAGGGCGCCCATCGACACCAGCGCGCCGTACGCCGGCTGGTCGGTGGCGAAGCCCACGGCGAGCGGGGCCGCGAGGCCGACCCCGGCGCGGGCGACGGCGGGCCACACGATCGGCGTGCTCTGCGGGCGCAACCCGCTGACCAGCCACTGCGGCGGCGCCAGCCGCACCCGCCCCCGGTCGCCCGGGTCTTTGTCCACGTCGAGCTGTGCACCCATGGCATCAGTATGCGATCACGGTGAATCAGACCTTTTGGGTGGGTCTTCGGCACAATGGATCTTGCCCGGCCTTTGTCTGTGGGTGGGTGGGGGCTGGTCGCGCAGTTCCCCGCGCCCCTCAGGCAGTCGGCCGCAGCCGGAGAGTCCAGCTCAGCCACAGGCTTTTAGGGGCGCGGGGAACTGCGCGCTCAGCCCCCACCGGCCCGCAGGTGAGTGTTCGACAGTCGGAATGTTTATCCACACCCTGTGGACAAACATTCCTACGGCACAAACAGCGTCTTCCCCCGCGCCCCGCCCACCCGGTTCCGCTCCAGCGCCTCCGGCGCCTTCTCCAACGGGTACTCCCCGTCCACCGGCACGTGCACCTCGCCCGCCAGCGCCGCCGCGGCCAGCGCGTCGAGCAGCGCTCCCGACGCCGTCAGCCGGAAGTTCACGCCCTTCCCGGGCGCGGCCGCGCCCCGGGTGCTCAGCGCGGCGCCGCCCGGGCGCATCAGCGACGCGTACGCGTCGAAGGCCTCCGCGTCGGCCGACACCAGGTCGACCACCGCGTCCACCCCGCCCGGCACGGCCCGCGCACACGCCTCGCGCACGGACTGCTCGGTGGAGTCGATCGAGACCGCCGCGCCCAGCGCCCGCATCCGCTCCCGTTCGTCGCCCCGCACCACCGCCACGACCCGGATGTCCCGCGCCGCCGCCAGCTGGGTCAGCGCGCTGCCGACCCCGCCCGCCGCGCCCACGAGGAGCATCGAGTCGCCCGGTTCGAGCGCCACGCCGGTGCGCAGGATCTGGAGCGCGGTCATCCCGGCGGTGGGCAGCGCCGCGGCCGCCCGCAGCGCGAGCCCGTCCGGCACCCCGGCGATCGTCGAGTCGTGCGGCATCGCCACGTACTCCGCGTACGTTCCGGTCCCCACAGGTGGCCGCGCCGCCTGCCCGTACACCGCGTCGCCCACCACGAACCGGTTCTCGCCCGGCCCGACCACGTCCACGCGGCCCGCGAAGTCGAGGCCCAGGACCAGCGGGAAGACATGAGGGACCCGGCCGTCGAGGAGGCCGTCGGCGACCTGCCAGTCGAACGGGTTGAGGGCGGCGTAGTCGATCTTCACCAGGACCTCGCCGGGGCCGGGTACCGGCTTGGGGACCTGGATGACCCCCGGCGTGGCCCTGAAGGCCTGGACCGCGACAGCGCGCATACGCGTACGACCTCCTGATCGGCCCCCTGCCCCGGGCTCCCGGACGGTCCGATCCTCACCCGGGAGCCCGCCACCCGCACCCCGGCGAACCGCCATCCGGCCCTAAGGCCTGTCCGGTGGACAGGCCCTAACCCTCGAACAGTTCGAGGTCGACGACCAGCGCCCGGTGGTCGGACCCGTGCAGGGTCAGGAACCGCGCCGACCTGACCGTGAAGTCGTCGCCGCTGACCAGCACATGGTCGATCTGGGTCCGGAACGGCGTGGTGCGGTCGGCGGGCCAGGAGTACGCGCGGGACCTGCCCACGAGCCGGGCGCTGTCGTGCAGGGCGCCCGCCTTCAGGACCGACCGGAACGCGGCGTGGTCCTGGGTGGCGTTGAAGTCCCCGGCGACGATCACCGGCTCCCCCTTCGCCGACGCCGCGAAGTCCCGCACCCGCCCCAGCTCCCGGCGCCACGTGCCCTCCCGCCCCGGCAGCGGCGGCTCGGGATGGGCGAGTTGGAGCCGTACGTCCCGCCCCGCCACCCGCGCCACCGCGCCCGGCATGGCCATCTCGGAGGGGATGGTGGGGGCGGCCGTGAGCGGGTACTTGCTGAGGATCGCGGACCCGGCCGAGCTGTCCTCGCGTACGACGTTCCGGTACGGGTAGTCCGCCTTGGTCACCCGCTGCTCCAGCGCGTCCGCGCAGACGAAGGAGCACTCCTCGACGAACACGAAGTCCGGCTTCTCGCGCCGCACCGCCGTGATCAAGTCGTCCGTCGCCCAGCCGAATTCGGTGTTGGAGGTGAGGACGCGCAGCTCGCCGAGGGGGCGGCCGTGCGGCCGGGTGATCTCGGCGCCGTACGGCTGGGTGTACCAGCCGGTCAGCGCCAGTACGGCGAGCGCCCACGCCATCCCGAGCCGCCACCGCCCGAACGCGGCCAGGACCAGCCCGGCGCCGCCCGGCACCAGCAGCCACGGCAGGAAGGCGAGCAGCTGCGGCACGGGCGTGACCCCGTCGGAGCCGGCCGTCCGGCACCCGACGACCGCGCTGACCCCGGCGAGCACAAGCCCGCCCAGGACCGCACTCGCCCGGCGCCACGGGTGCCCCCGCTCCCCGGGCGGCCCCGCCGCCGCGTCCGTGGCGGGCCAGGGCGGTGCGGTGCCAAGGGAGTCGGCGTTGGCGTCGGCGTTGGTGTCCAAGAGCCTCTCCCGGTCGACGGTTCGACAGGCCGTTCCGCTCTCAAGTATCCGCCGGTACGGGTGTTCAGCCCGTCAGCTGGGCGCGCAGGGCCGCGTTGAACTCGGCGGGCCGCTCCAGGTTGGGCAGATGGGCCGCCGACTCCACGACGACGAGGGTGGATCCGGGGACCGCCGCGTGCATCGCCTCGGCGTCCGCGACCGGTGTGTACGTGTCGTCGCGCCCCACGACGATCAGGGTGGGGACGGTGACGGTGGTGAGCAGCTCGCGGTAGTCGGGCCGTTCGGCGCGCCCGCGCAGCGCGGCGGCGGCGCCTTCGGGATCGGTGGTGGTCATCATCCGGTGGACGTGCGCCTTCACTTCGGCGTCCGCGTACGGCGCCACCATCTTCTCCAGGACCTCGTCCGCGTACGGCTTCATGCCCTCGCGTACGAGCCGGTCGGCCGTCTCGCGGCGGGCGATGCGCCCGGCCGGGGTCTCGGCGGCGGGGAAGGTGTCCGCGAGGAGCAGGCCGCTGATGCGCTCCGGGAAGAGCCGGTAGCACTCCATGACGATCTGGCCGCCCATGGAGAGCCCGCCGAGCGTGAAGCGCGCGATGCCGAGCCGGTCGGCGAGCGCGCGGACGTCCTCGGCGAAGTCCGACAGGAGGGTCGTGCCGGGGGTGCCGGGCGCGCTGCCGTAGCCGCGCAGATCGGGGGCGACGACCCGGTGCGTACGGGCGAACTCCTCGATCTGGGGGTCCCACATCGTGCGGTCGAAGGGATGGCCGTGGACCAGGAGCAGGGCGTCGCCCGTGCCCCGGTCGGTGTAGGTGGTGGGCATGTCAGGAGGCTAGGCGGGCCCAACTGCTCGGTGCAATAAGATCTTTGCTCTCGGTGCAATGTGGGAGGGGCGGGCCTGGGATGGACTACCGGCGGCTGGCGGACGGGGTGGCGAAGGCGATAGCCGACGGGAGGCTGCGCCCGGGCGACCGGCTGCCGCCCCAGCGGACGTTCGCGCGCCGCCACCGGGTCGCGGTCTCCACGGCGATACGGGCGTACGGGGAGCTGGTGCGCCGGGGCCTGGTGGTGGGCGAGGTCGGGCGCGGCACGTTCGTACGGGCGGCGCCGCCGCACCCGGGGTCGGTGCTCGCGGAGGACAGCGGCCGCACCCCGGTGAACCTGGAGCTCAACTACCCCGTGGCGGACGGCCAGTCGGAGCTGATGGCGCGCGCTCTCGCGGGCCTGGCCCGCCCGGACGTACTCCTGGAGGCCACCCGCCCGGCGGCGGCGGACGGCACCCCCGGGGCGCGGGCGGCGGCGGCCCGGGTGCTCGCCCGCCCCGGCTGGCGCCCGGACCCGGACCGGCTGCTGTTCGCGGGCAACGGCCGCCAGGCGATCGCGGCGGCGCTGTCGGCGCTGGTGCGGCCGGGGGGCCGGGTGGGGGTGGAGGAGCTGACGTATCCGCTGGTCAAGGCGGTGGCGGAGCGGCTGGGAATCACCTTGGTGCCGATCGGGACGGACGGCTCGGGGATGCTGCCGTCGGCACTTGAGGCGGCGCACCGGCGTACGCCGCTGAGCGCGGTGTACGTACAGCCGACGCTCCACAACCCGCTGTCGCTGACGATGCCGGGCGCGCGACGCGAGGAACTGGCTCTGGTTCTGGAGGAGTTGGGGCTGGCGGCGGTGGAGGACACGACGTGGGCGTTCCTGGCCGCCGCCGTGGATGCGCCCGCGCCGCTGGCGGCATACGCGCCGGAGCGGACCCTGCTCGTGGACAGCCTGTCGAAGCGGCTGGCGCCCGGGCTGACGGTGGGGTTCCTGAGCGTCCCCGAGGCGTACGCGGAGGAGGTCGCGCGGGCGCTGCGGTCCGGGGCGTGGACGGCGGGCCGGTTCAACCTGGAGGCGGCGGTGCGGTGGGTGGAGGACGGGACGGTCGAGGCGGTGACGGCGGCGAAGCGGGCCGAGGCGGCGGCGCGGCACGCGCTGGTGGCGCGCCATTTGGGCACCTTCTCCGTCCGTACCGACCCGTGCTCCTACTACTGCTGGTGGGAGCTGCCGGCGCCGTGGCGGGCGGAGACGTTCGTGGCGGCGGCCGCGGCGGAGCTGGGGATCGCGGTCACGCCCGGTTCGGCGTTCGCGGTGGGCGCGGCTTCGGCGCCGGACGCGGTCAGGGTGGGTCTGGCGTCGCCGCCGCGGCCGGTGCTCGACGCGGCGCTTCGTCGGCTGGCGGGGCTCGCCGTACGCGGCCGCTCAGCCAGGCCGTGACGGCCAGGGCGAGACCCACGGCGACGGCACCCCAGGCGGCGTTGCGCAGGATCGCGGTGAGCGTGTCGTAGACGCCCGCGGCGGTGCCGGGGTCGGTGTGGGCCGGGAGGTCGGCGAGGGTGAGGACACGGCCCAGTGCGACCAGGGCGCGCAGCCCGAGCCCGCCCGCGGCGATGCCGAGGCCGACTGCGGTGACGGAGGAGCGCACGGGTCCAGCCAACCCCGGGTTGCCGGGCGGGGCGCGCGGGTGTGGGCTGTATGGGGGAAGTGGAAGGAGTTGCGCCATGTCCGCACACGCAGCGATGCCGGCACCGTCCCGGCCCGGCCCTCTCTCCGGCCTGACCGCCCGTCTCGGCCTGCCGGTGGCGCTGATCGCCCTGCCGGTGGTCATCGGGATCTTCTACGGCTTCTGGGCCGCGTCCATCAACCGGCGGGGCGGCGAGGTCACCGGCGCCAACATCGCGCTCGGCCTGGTGTCCGGTGCGGTGATCGCTGCGCTCGGGCTGGGGTTGCTGATGATCCAGGGCCGCCTGCCGCGGGAGCTGCGGGCGGCGGCGTTCGGAACGCTGTTCGGGGCGGGGACGGGGTTCCTGTACGCCCAGTCCGGGGAGAGCGTGTTCGGGGCGTCGATGATGGGGGCGCTGCTGGGGGGCGGGATGATGGCGGCGGCGTTCTACACGTTCTACACGCGCGAGGACTGACCCGGGCCCACCCGCCCGCGACGCCCACCCGCCCGCCCGTTCAGCGGGGTTGGATCGCCCGGGCCTCTGGTGGGTGGCCGCCCACCGTCGGCGTCTGCCCGCGCGTACGTGGTGCACCCGCCTCCGGCGGCCCGGGCGCTGCCCCACCACCGTCGGCGCCCGCCCCTGCTCGCGGCGGCCCGCTTCGCGGCATGCGTCGCTCTTCGGCTGCGGCCCGGTGGGGGCTGGTCGCGCAGTTCCCCGCGCCCCTCAGGTAGTCCGCCGCAGCCGGAGAGTCCAGCTCAGCCACAGGCTTTCAGGGGCGCGGGGAACTGCGCGAGCAACCCAGCACGGTCCGCAGTCGAACGATGGTTTTGAGGGGCGCGGGGAACGGCGCGACCAGCCCACCACAACCCGCAGACAAACCCCGGGCTGATTAAGGGGCGCGGGGAACTGCGCGACCAGCCACAGACAACCCGCAGGCGAACGGTGGTTTTTAGGGGCGCGGGGAACTGCGCGGCCAGCCCCCACCGGCCCGCAGACGAACCCCGGGCCCGTTCAGCCGCCCGCCAGCGGGCGCACCGTGAGGATCTGTTCGGCGTGGCCGACGGGCCCGTGGACGTCGTGCAGGACGCTGCTGGTCAGCCCCTGCCCCGACGGCCCGAAGGTGACGGTCGTGTCAAGCCCGGTCCACGGCCCTTCCGGCTGCCGGTGCAGATGGATCGTCAGGTCGAGGTTCGGGAACATCCACGCCGTCGGGTCCTGCTGGACGGCGATGCCGTTCGCGGTGTCCACGAGCGTGATGTACGAGGCGAGGGCACTGCTCGGCTCGCCCGCGACCAGGTCGACGGGCGAGGACAGCCAGGCCGACGTACGCCCCTTGCGGACCGGCGGCGTCCGGCGGACCTCGATGGACGAGACGTAGCCCCCGCCCCACCCCTCGCTCATCACCCAGGGAGCGAGCTCCTCGGGTGCGGGGAGCCGCTCGTGCGGGCTGTCGGCGACGGCAGAGGTGTCCAGGGACGCCAGCAGCCAGGCCCGCGCGCGGACGACCGGACGGCCGGCGATGGCCACGGTCGCCTCAAGGAGCTCGATGGTCCGGCCGGGCCGAACCGTCTCCACGGTGATCTCGCACTCGTCGAGTGCGATGCGGCCGAGGATGTCGTAGCTGATCCGCGCGAGTACGAGATTCCCCGGTCGCGTCGCCGTCGCCAGGTGCTGGTCGAGGGCGTGCACGACGAGCCCCGCGACCGGGCTGAAGTGCTGTTCATCGGGGCTCCACGCACCCCCGGCGTGGGCCGTGGGCTTGTAGGAGCGCTCGCCCGTCCGCTCGTAGTAGCTCTCGCGAGCGGCAACGCCTGTGGTCACGGGATCGGTCTCCTCGACTGGCTCCATCGACTAGCTGCATCTGTCACGCATCGTAGGGAGCGCCCCGCCCGCCGGTCACCGTGACGTAACGCACAAGCGGCCGGGCCCCCGTACCCTGGACAGCACCCACCACCAGAAGAGGACCCCGTGGCCAAGAGCACCGCCGACGCCGAGGACGCCGAGGACGCCGAGAAGACCAAAGAGCGCGGCATCGCCCTCCGCGCCGGTTTCTACATCTTCGGCACGCACCTCTTCGCCGGTTTCGTCTGGCTGCTCTTCTACGTGGGCGAGCACTCCCACAAATAGCGGGCCCCGGGCGCAGGCCCCGGCGTACACTCGCCCCATGACTTCCGCCGTGCACCGTGTCAGCAATCTCTGCTGGTGGCGCTCCTTCTAGGAGCGGCCACGACACCTGCACGCCATCGAGGGCCGTTCGATACGGACGGCCCTTTCGCATGCCCAGCCCTCTGAGGCGCGCGGCCGTCCCCGACGCCCGCCACCGACCCAGAGAGGCACAGCCAAATGACCCGCATGCTCACCGGCGACCGCCCCACCGGCCCCCTCCACCTCGGCCACTACTTCGGCACCCTCCAGAACCGCGTCCGCCTCCAGGACGAGGGAATGGACGTCCTTCTCGTCATCCCCGACTATCAAGTCATCACCGACCGCGACATCGCCGAAGACCTCCTCGGCCACACCCACGGCCTCGTCCTCGACTATCTCGCCGCCGGCATCGACCCCGCCCGCGCGACCGTCTTCACCCACAGCGCCGTCCCCGCCCTCAACCAGCTCCTCCTCCCCTTCCTCAGCCTCGTCTCGGTCGCCGAGCTCGGCCGCAACCCCACCGTGAAGGACGAGATCGCGCACTCGCGCCAATCGGCCGTCAGCGGGCTGATGTTCACGTATCCGGTCCACCAGGCCGCCGACATCCTCTTCTGCAAGGCCGACGTCGTCCCGGTCGGCCAGGACCAGGTCCCCCACCTGGAACTCACCCGTACGATCGCCCGCCGCTTCAACGACCGCTACGGGCAGGTCTTCCCCGAGCCCGAGGCCCTGCTCTCCGCCGCGCCCCTGCTCCTCGGCACCGACGGTACGAAGATGAGCAAGTCCCGCTCCAACTCCGTCCCCCTCTCCGCCACCGCCGACGAGACCGCCGCGCTCGTCCGCCGCGCCACGACCGACGTGGACCGCCGCATCACGTACGACCCCGCCGACCGCCCCGGCGTCTCCGGCCTGCTCCAGCTCGCCGCCCTCTGCCAGGACCGCGACCCGCACGACGTGGCCGCCGAGATCGGGGACGGCGGCGCCGCCGCGCTCAAGCGGCACGTCACCGAGGCCGTCAACACCTACCTCGCGCCGATGCGGACCCGCCGGGCGGAGTACGCGAGCGACCTCCCGTACGTACGGGAGGTCCTGCGCGAGGGCAACAAACGCGCCAACGCGATCGCGGAGGTCACCCTCGACGAGGTCCGCGTCGCCATGGGCGGCTTCCGCTAGTCGGGCTCATCGCTCCTGTCGCACTCGAACCACACCGTCTTCCCGCCCCACGAGTGCGGCAGCACCCCCCACCGGCTCGTCACCGCTGCCACGATCATCAACCCCCGCCCGGACTCCGCGAGTTCATCGGGACGGGCGGGGGTACGCGGCAGCTCGGCGCAGTCGTCCGTCAGCTCGACGCGCACCCCGGTCGGCCTGGCCAGTATCAGGACATGGCAGTGGCGGCCGGGCACATGGCGTACGACGTTGGCCGTCAGCTCGGTCAGCGCGAGTTCGGCCGAGTCGGTGAGGGAGGTCATGGACCAGCTCGCCAGATACCAGCGCAGGATCCGGCGCAGATGCCGGGCCGAGTGGTCGCCCACGGTGATGTGCATGCCGTAACGACCCCCAACTTGCGCCTCGGAAGGGTGAGTTGCGTGATTCACGCCACCAGAGTGCGGTGATCTGGTTACGGTCGGTAGGGGCAGAAAAATCTGTCCACCGCGTGCGGTTGGGGGTGACCCTTCATCATGGTCAACATCCGAGACCTCGATCCCAGCGCCTCACCGCTGGATTATTACGGTTCCGAGCTGCGCCGCAAGCGCGAAGCGGCCGGAATGACGCAGGAGCAGCTCGGGAACTGCATCTTCTGCGCGGCGTCGTTGATCGGCCAGATCGAAACGGCGCGGAAGGTCCCGACGCGGGACATCTCCGAGCGGCTGGACGCGGCGCTCCTCACGGAGGGGTTCTTCGCGCGGCTGGTGGGTTTGGTGCTGCGGAGCCAGCTGCCTTCGTGGTTCCAGCAGTACGCGGAGATGGAGGCGAGGGCGGCCTTCATTTCGTCGTTCCACCCGCAGTTGGTGTACGGGCTGCTCCAGACCGAGGATTACGCACGTGCCGTGCTCGGCGTACGGGACGAGGGCGACATCGACGCGCGCGTCGAGGCTCGCATGGAACGCCAACGGATCCTCGACCGCGAGACCCCGCCGCTGATCTGGGTGGTGATGAGCGAGGCGGTGCTGCACCAGGAGGTCGGTAGTCGGAAGGTCATGCGTGAGCAGCTCCAACACCTGCTGCACCTCAACAAGGCACGGGAGTGGGTGAACGTGCAGGTGTTGCCGTTCGAGGCGGGTGAGCACGCGGGACTGATGGGTGAGTTCACCACTCTGCGCTTCGACGACGATCCGGACCTGGTGTACACCGAGGACTTCGTAAGCGGCCACATGACGGCCAACCCGCAAGCTATCAGGGAGGGTTCACTCCGTTACGATCACTTGCAGGCCGCCGCGCACTCCGTGGAGGATTCGGCGGCACTGATCGCCCGTGTAATGGAGGAGCGCTATGGGGACCAACCAAAACCTGGCAGGCGCGACATGGCGTAAGTCGTCGTACAGCGGCGACACCGGAGGCAACTGCGTCGAGTGCGCCCCCCTCGGGGTCGCCGCCTGGCAGAAGTCTTCGTACAGCTCCGACACCGGCGGCGAATGCGTCGAAATCGCCACCCAACCCCACCGCATCGCCGTCCGCGACTCCAAGAACCCGGACGGCGGGGCCTTCGTCGTCGGCCCCGCCGCCTTCACCACCTTCGTACGCAGCCTCTGAGGGTCAGAGCAGCGGGCCCGTCACCGGCAGCACCACCTGGCACGGGATCGGCCGGGGGTGCGCCGGGTCCAGTGCGTTCAGTACGTTCGTGAGCGCGATCGGGTCGTAGGAGATCTCCGTGTGATCCGTGGCGTCCAGCACGCACTGGTTCTGCACCGTGATGTTGGTGACGTGCGGCCCGGCGGCCAGGAACGTCGACGTGTACGGGGTCGTGACCTGATCGAACTTCGTCGCGATGTTCGTGTAGGTCACCCCCGGCGCCGTACCGCCGCCCGCGTTCAGCGCCTTGATGAAGTCCGAGCCGACTTCCTGCTGGACGCACGCGGGGCAGGCCGGGCCGACCACGAACTCGTTGGCGGGCGCGAGGAGTCGGAGCACGCGGCCGAACTCGGTCAGACCGCTCAGCGTCGTGCCGTGGTTCGGCGTGCCCAGCGCCACGAGCTTGTCGACCTTGGGCGCGCCGCCGAGGTTGTTGAGGTAGTACCGCGTGACCAGGCCGCCCTGGGAGTGGGCGACGACGTCGACCTTCGGCGCGCCCGTCGCGGCCCGCACCTTGTCGACGAAGGCGGCCATCACGGCCGCGCCGTCCTCGATCTTCTCCATGCCCTGGAGCGGTGAAGTGGGCGTCTTGCCACCGTAGTTGAAGGCGAAGACGCAGTAGCCGTTGTTGGCGAGCAGTGGCGCGGCTCCGCGCCAGTTGAGGTTCATGTTCTCGGCCGTGCCGTGCACCAGGATCACCGGGGTGGGGTGGGCCGTGGAGCGGCAGGACCAGTCGTTGGCGCCGGGCGGCGCCTCGGTGGGTTTGAGGAGGCCGGCGAGGAATCCGATGCTGTAGTGGGTCTCCACCGGGCGGGTTACGGTCGCCCCGGCCGTACCGTTCTCGGCGGCCTTGGCCGGGGCCGTGCTCAGCGCCATGAGCCCCGCGGCTGCGACTGCGGCACTCACGCAGGCCCGGGAAATTCGGGAAAATCTCATATCCAGTACCGTCCCTTGTCTGGAATTCGACCAGGCGAAAGTACGTGTGGATTCCGGGCGCGGGCAATGGATCTCAGTCGAACTCCGTCAAGTCCGCAGAGATATGCCGGAGATTTGTCCACGGGCTGCGGAAACTTGTCACGGGTGTGAGCGTATCCCGGTGTGACGGGCGGTAACGGGGCGGCAACCTGGCATGTCGCAACCATTGACTGGTGAGTAACAAGCGCTCATAATCGCAGCCATGGCCGGGCCATGGGCAGCTCTGCCGGGTGCTCTCGCCGCAGAGCTGCGAAAAGAACAGCGCTCCACCGCGGCCGAGGTGATTCGGCAGATAAGACAGCACGTACCGGAATTCTCCCGACCGCTGGACGGTAAGTTCGGATACGGAATACAGCGCGGGGTGGAAACCGCTCTCGCCGAATTCGCGGACCTCGTGGAGGCGGGTGGGGCCGCCCCGCCCGCCGGTCGGGGCGAGGACCGGTGGCGGGTCTACTGGGTGCTGGGGCGGGGCGAGTTCGCGGAGGGCCGCAGCCTCGACGCGCTCCAGGCCGCGTACCGGCTCGGCGCCCGCGTCGCCTGGCGGCGGTACGCGCGCGCGGCGCGGCGGGCCGGGATGGGCGCCGACCAGGTGGTGCTGCTCGCGGAGGCGGTGTTCGCGCACATCGACGAGATCTCGGCCGTCTCGGTGCGCGGCTATGCCGAGGCGCAGGCCGACAAGGCGGGCGCGCTGGGGCGCAGGCGCCACCATCTGCTGGGGCGGATCGTCTCCGGCGCGGCCCCGCCCGCGGTCGAACAGGCGGCGGTGGTGGCGGGCTGGACGCTGCCGGACATGGTGGCGTGCGTCGCGCTCGGACCACCCGCCGACCGCGACCGCACCCACCGCCGACTGCCCCCGGCGGTCCTCGCCGACCTGGACAGCCCCGAGCCGTATCTGCTGGTCCCGGACCCCGCGACGGCCTTCGGGGACCAGGCGTTCGCGGGGGCGCTGGATGTACGGGGGGCCGTCATCGGGCCGACCGTGCCGCTCGCCATGGCGGCGGACTCACTGCGCTGGGCGCGCACACTCCTCGCACGCCTCGGACAGTCCGCCGGGATCGTCCGCTGCGAGGAGCGCCTGCCCGAGCTGCTGCTCCTCGGGGACCAGCCGCTCGTCAGGCTGTTCACCGACCGGCGTCTGCGGCCCCTGGACGACCTCACTCCGAAGCAGGCCACCCGGCTCGCCACCACGCTCCTGGTGTGGCTCCAGTCCCATCGGGGCAGCGCGCCCGAGGTGGCGGAACAGCTCGCGCTGCACCCGCAGACCGTACGCCAGCGCCTGCGCCGCATCGAGCAGCTCTTCGGCTCCGCGCTCGACGACCCGGACGCCCGCTTCGAGCTCGAAGTGGCCTTACGTTTCCGGTTGTTGGGCCCGGAGCCCGGCGTGTCGGAGGACCGGCCGCCCGCGATGCCGTAGCGTCTCGCGGTTGCTCCCGGCGACGAAACGTTTGCGCCCGGTAGACCACCCCATTGGCCCCCCGCGTCACTCGCGTGGCGGAGCGCCGTACCTCCCCTTAGCGTGATGAAGGGCGCGTATCCCCCGTAAGGAGACGTACGCCATGGGTCGTCACACCAAGGACGCCGTCGAAGAGGGCAGGGCGGAACGCATAGCCGCCGCTTCGGCACCGGAGGAGAGTGCCGGAGCGGCGGCGACCGGGGCGAGTCCCGACGGACAGCCACTGCGCGGCGGGGGCGCGGCCACGGCCGCCGCCGCTGCCGCCGGAGGCACCGGCCATCAGGGCGCCGCCCATGAACACCGCTGGCTGGTCCTCGCGGTCATCGGCGTCGCCCAGCTCATGGTGGTGCTCGACGCCACCATCGTGAACATCGCTCTGCCCTCCGCGCAGAGCGACCTCGGCTTCAGCGACGGCAACCGCCAGTGGATCGTCACCGCGTACGCCCTGGCCTTCGGCTCGCTGCTGCTGCTCGGCGGACGCGTCGCCGACCTGGTGGGCCGCAAGGCCGTCTTCCTGACCGGCCTGATCGGCTTCGCGGTGGCCTCGGCCATCGGCGGCGCGGCGCCCAGCTTCTCGGTCCTCGTCATCGCCCGCGCCCTCCAGGGCGTCTTCGGCGCGCTGCTCGCACCCGCCGCGCTCTCCCTGCTCACCACGACGTTCACCGACCCGAAGGAGCGCGCCAAGGCCTTCGGGATCTACGGCGCCATCGCGGGCACCGGCGGCGCGGTGGGCCTGCTGCTCGGCGGTCTGCTCACCGAGTACCTCAACTGGCGCTGGTGCCTGTACGTGAACCTCATCTTCGCGGCGATCGCCTTCCTCGGCGCCCTGCGCCTGCTCCACCCCGGAGCCCCGGCCGACCGCCCGAAACTGGACATCCCCGGCACGCTCCTCGTCTCGGCGGGCCTGTTCTGCATCGTCTTCGGCTTCTCCAACGCCGAGAAGCACGGCTGGAGTTCGGGCCAGACCTGGGGCTACCTGGCGGCGGGCGGAGTCCTGCTGATCGCCTTCGTACGGTGGCAACTGCGCGCCGAGCACCCCCTGTTGCCCCTCCGGGTGGTCCTCGACCGGGACCGAGGAGCCTCCTTCCTCGGCATGTTCGTCTCCGGCGCCGGGATGTTCGGCGTGTTCCTGTTCCTCACGTACTACCTGCAACAGATCCTTCGCTACTCGCCCGTGAAGACCGGACTCGCCTTCATCCCCATGGTCGTGATCATGATCGCGTCCTCGGTGATCGCCCAGAACAACTTCGTGCCCAAGGTCGGCGCCAAACCGATCGTGCCGCTGGGCATGGGCCTTGGTGCGGCGGGGCTGGTGTGGATGACGGCCCTGGACGTCGACAGCACGTACGCCGCCCACGTCCTGCCGCCGCTCCTGGTCCTGGGCTGCGGCATGGGCCTGATCTTCGCCCCGGCGATGAACCTGGCCACGGCGGGGGTCGCGGCCCATGACGCGGGCGTGGCCTCGGCGATGGTCAACACCAGCCAGCAGGTGGGCGGTTCGGTGGGCACGTCGCTGCTGAACACGCTGGCCACGAGCGCGGCGAGCAGTTACCTGGTCGGCAAGCAGCACACCCCGCAGGTCCTGGCCAAGGCCCAGCTGCAGAGCTACGCCACGGCGTACTGGTGGTCGGCGGGCTTCTTTGCCCTCGGCCTGCTGCTCACGGTGATCCTGTACCGCAAGGGGCCGCCGCATCCGCATCCGACGGAGGGCGGGGACGCGGGCCCGATCCACATGTGACGGTTCGTTTCACCTGCGGGCCGGTGGTGGGCTGGTCGCGCAGTTCCCCGCGCCCCTTAGGTAGTCGGCCGCATCCGGAGAACCCAGCTCAGCCACAGGTCTTTAGGGGCGCGGGGAACTGCGCGACCAGCCCCCACCGGGCCGCAGCCGGAGAACACGACACCCGCGCGCGCGGTCAGACGAATACGAACGCCACCGCCGTCGCCGCCCCCAGCGCCGCCCCCGCCACCGTCTGCCCCACCGTGTGGTAGCTGAGGGCCACCCGGGACCAGCACACCGCGATGGTCAGGGCGTACAGGAACAGCCAGCGCGGCTCGTGCTGGACCGCCGCGAGCAGCGCCACCACCGCCGACGCCACAGACGCGTCCACCGAGATCTTCCAGACCGTGTTCACCGCGAGCAGCCCGATCGTCATCACCCAAAGGCCCAGCATCGCCGCGAGGATGCCGACGGGCGCGTCCCCGAGGACCATGACGAGCGAGCCGGTGCCGATCGAGCCGAGGATGACGAAGAAGATCGGCGCCCGCTTCGTACGGTCGACCACGTGCCGGTCACCCCACGTGCCGCGCCCCCGCTCCCACTCGATGTACCCGGCCGGGATCAGCCCCGCGCACAGCGCCCCGAGGAACCCCCACAGCAGCCCGGTCCAGTCGCCCGCCGCCGCGAACCCGATGCCGAGCATGCCGACGAGAAGGCAGTTGCGGGGCTGGAGGACATTGGTGACGGCGAGGGCGACGGGGCGCCGGGCGGGGTCGTCGAGCCCGGCGGTGCGGCTTTCGATGCTGCTGGTCACGCGGAGGTCTCCTGGGCCTGGGCCTGGGTGCGGTCTTCGGCGGACGCCAGGACCTGGCGGGCCCGGTCGTACGGAATCGTCTTGTACGCGGCGGCCACCCGCACCAGCCAGGCGACCTCGCCGTCCTGGTCCGTGGCGTGCTGCGGCTCGATGGCGGCGGCCCGGCCCGCGGCGGCGCCGTCGGCCTTGGCGGCCAGCGCGGCCCTGATCCAGTGCGCGTCGGCGAGCGGCCCGGCCGCCTCGGGCCCGGCGGCCTCCTTGGCGGCGTCGAGCAGCTCGTCCGGCACATAGTGGCGCAGCTTCTCCACCGCGTCCGCGATGTCCGCCGCCCACCGGTCGATCCGCAGGTCGGCCGGGGTGTCGAAGCGCGTCAGCTCCCGCAGCAGCGGCGCCGGCGGCTCGAACGGCTGGTCCGGGAAGGCCGTCATCAGCTCGTACCAGAGCGGGTGCAGCCGCGCCTGCGCCCGCCACAGCCGCACCCGGCGCCAGCCCTTGGTGAACGCGGGGATGGACGCGCCGAGCGCGAAGAACGCGAACAGCACGACCTGCGAGGCCTCGGTGATCTCGTCGAAGTGCAGCGCGAACGACCTGCTCGGCCGGTCGATGACGCTCACCCACAGGAAGAGCGTCCGGCTGAGGGTGTAGGCCACGCCGATGAACATGGCGAACGTCATCATGCCGAGCCCGACGCGCAGATGCCGCACCCGCGCGTTGCCGGTGGCCAGCGCCCACTGGTACGCGCAGACTGCCGAGGAGGCGCCCAAGTACAGGTAGAACACGCTCATGTAGAGCGTCGCGCCCCACTGCCCCGCATGGTCCGAGACGAACCGGTCGGAGGGGACGGAACGGTCCACCACCGTGAAGAACAGCACGGTCAGCAGGATCAGCGTGGCCGCGGACGCCTTGGCGGCGACCCGCTGCACGGTCCGCGCGAAGCGCACGTGCCGGGGGATCGCGCCCTCGTCCGGGAAGTGGCCGTAGATCGCCACGATGTAGCTGAGGATCGCCAGGATGGCGATGGTGGCGGTGTAGTGCTTGATGAGGACGGCGAGGTCGGTGACCTCACTGTCGTTCAGTGTGATCCGTACGAACTTGGTCTTGGTCCACAGGGCGACGGCGAACCCGGCGTAACAGCCCCACAGGGCGCGCCGGCGCTTGTCCTCCTCGTCGCCCCACAGGGCGGCGGGCATACGCCACAGGGCGACGGCGGTCATCAGCGCGGCTATGAGATAGCCGGCGAGGTCGAGCGGAGTCATCGGGGGGATTCCTCGGGGGCAGGAATGGGGGACGGTTTCGGCGGCCTTGGGTGGAGGCCGCGGGAGTTCGGTCTCTGCGGAATCGGTCTCGGCGGAATCAGTCTCTGCGGAAGAAGTTGAGGCCCCGGCGGCGGTGGGCGACGGGCCGGGAGAGCGAGTTGGCGAGCCGGCCGACCATGTCGTCGCTGGTCACGTCCATGGCCATCCGGGGGATGAGGGAGGCCCCGAACTCGGCGACGCGCTCGTCATGGGTGTCGTACTGGGCGCGCGCCTGCACGGCGGCGCCGGAGCTGACGACGCGCTGGATGAGCGAGGTGTCGAACATCGGCAGCAGGGCCTTGAGCTGCTCGGCGCCGAGCGAGGTCCCGTGGTCGAACCACTCGTGGCACAGCTCGTGGAGGATGACGTGCTGGGTCTGGTAGTCGGTGGGCCGCTTCCGGTAGAGCACGAAGCTGGTGTTCCCGGCCTTGAGCCGGAGCCCGCAGGCGGCGTTGACCCGCGCCAGCCGGTCGGGCAGCTCCCGCAGCACGATGGTGCGGCCGCGGGCCTCCTCCATGTTCGCGACCAGGCCCTCGATGCTGAACGGGGCGGGGATCGGCAGGTCGGCGAGCCCGGCCTCGCACTCTCTCCGCAGCTCGCGCATGGACATGGAAGCCTCTGGGTCCCTCTGGGCGTAGTCACGCGTTCGTGCGTATGGACATGCGATCAATCGGCGCATCTTAACGAACGAGAGTGAATACGGGGGGTCCGGCGACGCTAGGAGTCGGAGTCGCTGTCCTTCTTGCCGCTGCTCTCCTCAAGGAGGGAGAGGGCGAACTGAAGCAGCTCGGCGGAAAGACCGTCGTCGTCGAGCCCGCGCCCTGCGATGCCGCTGATCTCGCCCGTACGCCGCTTGGCGAGGAACTGGAGCCCCGCCACGACGTCGTCGACGACCTCGGACTCCTCCTTGAAGAACCGCCAGTCGACACCGAAGCCGAGCCCGAGCGCCTTGAGGATGTCCTCGGAGGGATGCGTGACCTTGCCCGCGAGGATGTTGGAGAAGTAGCTGTGGGACAGGTGCCCGCCGCGCTCCTTCACCAGGTCGGAGAACGTCCGCCCCGAGACGTTCTCGCCGGGGAAGGTCTTCTCCACCATGTAGGCGACCTTCTGCTGCAAGGTCGCCAGCTCAGGAGTGTCAGGCGTGTCGTCTTCCATCGGATCCCCCACCCCGTCTGGTCAGAACTGGGCTTGCACAAACACTCTACGCCACTGTTAACTCGAAAAAACACGGGCAGGGGGCCACGAGGGGAGTCCCTTGCCCGTGTGAAGGCCACGCCATGCCCGGAACCGGGCAGGGTGTGCGCGGCTGTGCACATACACGCGCCCGCACATAGATGTAGCCCTTCGCGACGGGGGATGCACGAAGGGCTACCCATACATTATGACACCGAGTCAGGCACCAAGGACAGTCGCCCCGCCGATAGCGCATGCGTACGTACGTACGCAGCCGTCCGCATCCTGGGATCGCCGATCCCAGCCTCAGCAGTGACCTCCCGCCGGTGACCGACCCCGGGCAGGCTGTGCGCCAGTGCCAACGGGAGGGCCGGTCATGCCGATCGTGTCGATAGCAGATGCACAGATCCACTACGAGCGCGCGGGAACGGGCCGCCCGCTGGTGCTGGTCCACGAGGGGGGTATCGGCACCCCGCCGGTCCCGTACGCGGCGGTGGGCCTGGCGCGCGGCCACACGCTGATCACCCCGCACCTCTCCCCGACCACGGAGAGCCTGGCGGAAGACCAGCTGATAGCGGTGATCGAGGACATGGGGGAGGGCCGGGTGGAACTCCTCGGCATAGCGAAGGGCTCCCCGCTGGCGGAGTCGGTGGCGTCCCGCCGCCCGGACCTGGTGAGCCGCCTGATCCTGATGACGGCGTAACGGGCGTACGGGGAGCTCGACTTGGGGTCTGCCGGGGTTACGTAAACTGACCCGAATGAGCACCCCCGCACAACGAACAACAGCAGCCACACCGTCTCCGGCCCCGCTGGTCCGGGAATTCCACACCACGTTCGGCCTGGACGCCCGCACGACCCCCACGGAGATCCCCCCGGACCTCGCCGCCCACCGCCGCGACCTCCTGGTCGAGGAGGCGGCCGAGGCGGCGGAGGTCTCGGTCGAGGGCCCCCTGCACCACCTGGCCCACGAACTGGCGGACGTCGTCTACGTGGCGTACGGCACGGCCCTCGTCCACGGCATCGACCTGGACGCGGTCATCGCGGAGATCCACCGGGCCAACATGACCAAACTGGGCCCCGACGGCCGCCCGCTCCTACGCGCCGACGGCAAGGTCCTCAAGGGCGAGCACTACCGGGCGCCGGATGTGGCGGGGGTGCTGCGCGAGCAGGGGTGGGAGCGGGGCGACGGGGCGGAGGGCTGAGGTCCGGCGGGTGCCCGGGGACTCCCCGGGCCTGCCGCCTTCGCGGGCCTGTCGGCTCCGGGTGTGTCGGCTTCGCGAGGAGGCGGCGCTGTGACCAGCAGTCAAAGCCATGGCATGGTCAGTCCTCCCTGGCGATGGTGAAGTGGGCGAGCTTCACGGCGAGTTCACGTGCCGCGCGGTCGGCCTCGGCGTACGAGTCGCGTTGCTGCTCGCGGCGCGGGGCCAGCGTGGGATCGACGAGGGCGTTGACGAGCTCGGCGCTCATGATCTCGGCGTCGTCGACGGCGTAGTGGCCGCGGAAGAAGTCGACGAGGTAGCGGCCCTGGTGGTCGAACGGCTCGCGCGGCAGGCCGGGGCCATAGGCGCCGCCGCGTGCGGAGGCGACCACGAACTTGCGCGGTGCGAGCACCATCTTGGGGAAGGTGACCTGGTCGATCCACGCCTTGAGGGCGGCCGGGACCCCGAAGTTGTACATCGGCGCCCCGATGAGGACGACATCGGCGGCGACCAGTTCGGCGAGGAGCGGTTCGACGACCGCCCATGCCGCACGCTCCTCGTCGCTGCGGACGGCCTCGGCGTAGCGGCCGATGTCGGTGATGCCCTCGCGCAGGAACGTGTCGCAGATACGGGTCCATGCCTCCCGGATCGGCGGCACGGGCTCGGCGGCGAGATCCCGGTACACCACGGTGCCGCCACCGGCGGCCCGCCACGTGGCGGCGAACGTCGCCCCGAGCCGCCGGGAGAAGGAGTCGAGGCGGGCGCTTGAGTCGAGGTGGAGGAGGTGCGGCATGGAGAACTCCCTTGTGGGTACGGGGGGTTGCTGGCCGATCGGGGTAAGTGGACACGGCGTCCACTTACCAACCCTCGGGACCGTAACGCCTAACTGGACACCGTGTCCACTTCCCTCCTAGGGTGATGTCATGAGTGAACGTCCGCTGCTGCCCCAGGCCGGGACCGCACCCACCGCGCCGCCCGAGCGGGCGGACGCGGCCCGCAACCGGGCCCGGATCCTCTCGGCCGCCGAGCGGCTCTTCTCCGAGCGCGACCCCGCCTCGGTGACCATGGACGACATCGCGAAGGCCGCCGGAGTCGGCCGCGGGACGCTGTACCGCCGCTATCCCGACCGCGCGGCGATCGCCCGCGCACTGCTCGACGAGCACGAGCGGGCCCTCCAGGAGAAATTGCTGCGCGGCGCACCGCCGCTCGGCCCCGGAGAGCCGGGCGGGCAGACCCCGTCACCGGGCGAGCGCCTGGCCGCGTTCTACACCGAGATGGCCGCGCTACTGGAGGCCCACCTCCCCCTGGCCCTCGGCGCGGAGACCGGTGCGGTGCGGTACGGGACAGGCGCGTACGGCTTCTGGCACGCCCACGTCGCCCACCTGGCGCGCGAGGCCGGCCTGCCCGACCCCCAGCCCCTCGCGGACCAACTACTGGCCCCACTGGCCCCCGAGTTGTTCCGCCACCAACGCGAACTGGGCCTCAGCGCGGAGCGCATCGCGGCGAGCCTCGCGACGCTGGCGCGACGCACGCTGGGCTCCTGAGACGGCCAGAGGCCCGGGGAACAGCAAAGCCCCAGTCCGCCGGCCTGGGGCTTTCTCATGGAGCGAGTGACGGAAATCGAAACCGCGCTCTGAGGTTGGGAATCACCGATCTTCTAGGCCCCATCCGGCTCATGACCAGAGAGAACCGGTGTCAGGGAGAAGTCTCGGACCTGCCTTGGCGCCCGCCGCTGACTGCTGGTCCCCGCCCTACCTGGCACGGGTCTGGCACGAACTTGAGCAGGGGATTTTCTCGGATCTAGCGGTTATCCTTCAGGTCGGTTTCGCCGATCAATCGGACCCATTCGTCGATGATTGTTTGACTGTCGATGACTTTTTGAACCGAGGATTGAATCGTCCTGAACTGCGGCCTCAGGAGACGACTTCCCTCAGCGGCTCCTGCAACGCTGTCGGAGAAACCTCGGAGGTTCTCGGTGGTTTCCCGAGTCACGTCGGCGAGCTCGTTAACTGCACGGAAGAAATCCTGGGCGACATTCCGGTCCTCGACGGAGAGGTCGCCGTCAGC
This sequence comes from Streptomyces sp. NBC_00224, assembly GCF_041435195.1. Taxonomy (NCBI): domain Bacteria; kingdom Bacillati; phylum Actinomycetota; class Actinomycetes; order Kitasatosporales; family Streptomycetaceae; genus Streptomyces; species Streptomyces sp. NBC_00224. Next base: position 4,660,076 of record NZ_CP108106.1, on the reverse strand, counting down.
AGCCTGCCTGACGAAGCTAATGACCCCAGGATCGATGGATGCCAGCTCTGCCCAGTACTTCGCCCCAAGGGCATCGACTGTTTCCACCGGATCCGCGAGCCGAGAAGCCAGCTCTTCGGTCACGCGAACGCGCCCGGCGAACCCCCCGCCTCTGGCATCGGATGCGGTCATCTCGTTGCTTGCCCAGGATGTTTGCTCGCCGATGAGGGTGATGATTCCTGCAAACTGTTGGATAGTGTCGAGCCAGGAAGGGAGCGCTTGCTCCATCTCCGCCATGGCTTCGACGAACCCAGGAGCGTCTTCGGTTGAGTCGTTTGTGCCCGGTGGCTGCACTGGTGTGGGTGGTGGCGCACTCTCGATGATCTCGCTCAACCGCAAGGCGAGCATGTGCACGGCCTTTCGGTACTGGGGGGAGTCTTCGTCCTCCAGGCGAAGGTCGCGCCAGTCAACCCACTGCCGACGAGCGATGAGCTCCAGGACCTCATCGTCCGGTTCGCCCCTAGAACCTTCGGCGAGTTGGGGCACATCAACATAGAGGATCGGCAGTAGGAGCTCTTCCAGTCCTAGGCTTGCTGCATGCCCGGCAAAAGTGATCACCTCACGTCGGCATTCCTGGCTTACAAGAAATTTGGGTGTGACAACGGGGATGAGGAAGGTGGTTCCCGTCAGGGCGATATCGAGACGTCTGCGCCAGGCTTCGCCCCATTCAATGGCCTTCTTGTCGAGGAAGATCTCAAGCGGTTCACCGGTGATCATTTCGAATGCGTGGCTGATGCGCTCAGAGAGTCTGGTGATTCGACCGCCGTCCAGTTGATCATCGCGATGGGTGTAGCTCCAGAACCCTGCGGGCTGTACTTTCGCCATGGCCCGGAACTGTACGCGCGTGATGAGATTTCCACCCGAGGAATCCGGAAAAAGGTCGGCGGAGCAGCCTTGGCCGGTGTCCTGCCCGGTTTGGGGTCGAGCATGATTAGGGGGCCATGCGCTGGCCAGCGACTTGGGCAGCCTTGGCCTGCCCACTGATGTGTCCGAGTGGCCCCTTGGTCCTGCTCGGCGCGGGACCCGAACCGGTGAGGTGGGTAAAGCCGTGGAGCCGACCGCCCCGGCCCAAGCGGGATTTCCGTGCCTGAGGGCCGTTTGCTGTCTGCGGCCCCCGGGCGCCGGGCGCCGGGCCCCGCGCCCGGGGGCCCGGAGATCCGCGCCCGCATGCCCTCCCCACAGGAGGTGCGTACGCTCCACCTCGCCCCCGGCGTCCCCGTCATCCACCTGATCCGCACCGCGTACGACACCGAAGGCCGCGCCGTCGAAGTCTGCGACACCATCATGGCCGCTGACGCCTTCGTCCTCGCCTACCAACTCCCCGCCACCTGAAGGGTCGGAAGGCTTGTTGTTCACTCGTCGTCGAGCTGATCGTGTATCCGCTCGTTGATGTCATCTGCCCATTCCTGAGCCCACTGCCGCAGGGCGCTGATGTCGCGCTCGCCGAGCCCGTACGCGGCGAACTCGGTGTCGTCGATCCAGTCCGCGCCGGCCAGTCGGGTCTGAAGGTCGGAGAGGTCGAACGCGTCGCGGGCGTGCCGCCGCCCGAGCTCCTCAAGTTCTGTGGGGCTCCAGCGGTCCGCTGCCGCGCGTACGTCGATGAGGTCGCGGGCGAGTCCCCGGTCGGCCAGCGCCCGCACCTTCGTGCCGACCACGTCTTCGAGGGAGAGCACCAAGCCGTACTCGGTCTGCACAGGCGGGCGTCAGAGAACCTCCTTGAGGACGTCGACCTCGCACTCCTCGCCGCTGTCGGGATCGGTCACGATCAGCCGTGCGGAGAGCGGGTCCGTCTCCAATGCCCGGACACTCCAGCCGCGTTGCTCCAGCCCGGTTCGTACGGTGGCCGCGATGTTCTCCATGGGGTCCGGGTTCTCGGTCGCGACATCGAGGTCCTGGCTCAGCCGGTCGACCAGCCCGTGCGCCTGCACTGCGTAGCCGCCGGTGACCGCCAATGGGTACGCGCCGCCCACGGCGAGCACATCGGCCAGCAGGCGGCGGTGCAGGTGGGTCAGGTTCACGCAACAGCCCGCGCATCCGGGGCCAGGTCGGCGAAGGCGTGCTCCCACACGTCGCGGATATCCCGGCTGATGAGCGTGCGCAGGACCGGCCACATGCTGATGAGCAGGTCCCGGTTGAGGTACTCGACCAGGTCGTCGTGCATCCCCTCGGCCAGCACGATCCGGTAGCAGCTCATCCTCAGCCGGGGCTGATCGAGGTCGAACTCCGTCAGGCCGGACCAGGCCAGGTGGAGGGGGAGGGCGACCGTGCCGTGCTCGGGTCCGCCCAGCTCCGAGAGCTCAGCGGGCAGCCGCCGGGCGTACTTGGCGCGGCGGAGCTCGGAGACGCTTGGCGGTGTGGCCATGGGTCGATTATGGCTGGGTGCGGGTGGGAGCGCCGGGCTTATGGCCAGCCGGCGGACGCCGCGCGCCGAAAGGGTCCAAGCGGCCTGGACAACAAACAACCCCCAGATCGCTGACCTGGGGGTTAAAGCTGGAGCGAGTGACGGGAATCGAACCCGCGCTCTGAGCTTGGGAAGCTCATGTTCTACCATTAAACTACACTCGCGCGACGATCCCCCGAAAGGGGCTCGTATCGTTGCTCACCCTACCCCATGCCAGCCCCCCGGCGTATCCGCCCGGGGGCTGCTCGCGTTCCGCGTGGCGGGATTCGGGTGCCGGGGGCCGGAGTTGGGGCGTACGGTGCAGGGGGTCCAGGCGGGTGGGTGCGTCGTCGGAGTGCCGCCTGGAGTGGCGTCCCGTTCATCCCTTAATGTGGTGGTTTCTCCGTCCATGCTTGTTGTTGGGGAAGGGACTTGAGCCACTTGATGGACTCGCTGGAGCGCACCGTCGTCCGCTGTGCCGAGGGGCATGTCTTCACCACCGATTCGTTCCCGATGCAGCAGCTCGGGGCCGAGCGGATCGGGCCCGGCCGGCTGCTCCGGTGCCCCCGCTGCGCCCGGCTGCGGCACGCCGTCCCGGTGGTGCGCGAACAGCGGTAGGCGGTACGCGGTGGCGCGCGCGGGTCTGTCCGATTACGGCAGCCCCGCGCACCCTGCGTATCCTCGGGACGTGCTTCTCTCAGACAAGGACATCCGGGCCGAGATCGACGCGGGTCGCGTCCGCATCGATCCGTACGACGAATCCATGGTCCAGCCATCCAGCATTGATGTGCGGCTCGACCGCTATTTCCGGGTGTTCGAGAATCACCGGTACCCGCACATCGACCCCGCCGTCGAGCAGGCGGACCTCACCCGGCTCGTCGAGCCGGACGGTGACGAGCCCTTCATCCTTCACCCGGGTGAATTCGTGCTCGCCTCGACCTACGAGGTCATCTCCCTCCCCGACGACCTCGCCTCCCGCCTGGAGGGCAAGAGCTCGCTCGGGCGGCTCGGCCTGGTCACGCACTCCACGGCCGGCTTCATCGACCCCGGCTTCTCCGGGCACGTGACGCTGGAGCTCTCGAACCTCGCGACCCTCCCGATCAAGCTGTGGCCGGGCATGAAGATCGGGCAGCTGTGCCTGTTCCGGCTGACCTCGTCCGCCGAGTCGCCGTACGGCTCGGAGCGGTCCGGGTCCCGGTACCAGGGCCAGCGCGGACCGACCGCCTCGCGGTCGTATCTCAATTTCCATCGGACCCAGGTGTGAGCGGCAGCGAGAACATGAGCGACGTACGAGAGAACCTCACCTACGAGAAGTTCGGGGGCGCGATCCGCGACCTCGCGCAGACCATCGCGGACGACGGCTACGAGCCCGACATCGTCGTCTCCATCGCCCGCGGCGGCGTCTTCGTCGCCGGTGGCCTCGCCTACGCCCTGGACTGCAAGAACATCCACCTCGTGAACGTGGAGTTCTACACCGGGGTCGGGACCACCCTCGAAATGCCCGTCATGCTCGCGCCCGTCCCCAACGCGATCGACTTCTCCGGCAAGAAGGTCCTGATCACGGACGACGTCGCCGACACCGGCAAGACCCTCAAGCTCGTCCACGACTTCTGCGTCGACCACGTCGCCGAGGTCCGCAGTGCCGTGATCTACGAGAAGTCGCACTCCCTGGTGAAGTGCGAGTACGTGTGGAAGCGCACCGACGAGTGGATCAACTTCCCGTGGAGCGTCGAGCCGCCCGTCGTACGCCGCGAGGGGCAGGTTCTGGACGCGTAGTCCGGGCCGGCGAGTACGAGGAAGGGGCCCGGGGTTCTACTGAACCCCGGGCCCCTTTCGCGTATCCGCCAGCCGGCTAGATCGTGCCCAGCTTGATCAGGCTCAGCAGCGCCACCAGCTGGATCGCGCTCGCGCCCAGCGCCCTCGGCCAGGGCAGGTCGTGGGACTTGCTCACCATCGACGTGAACAGCGCGCCCGCCGCCAGCCAGGTCGCCCAGCCGACCACCTGGACCAGGCCGTTGTCGCCGCCCAGGAACAGGGCGAGCAGCAGCCGGGGCGCGTCCGTGAGGGACATGATCAGCATGGAGAGGCCGACGGTCGGCTGCCAGGAGCCGTCACCGCCGAGCTGGCGCGCCATCGTGTGCGTCACCGCGCCGAGGATCATGCCGCCGATCACGAAGACCACGCCGGTCATCAGGACCACCGGCACGGCCTTGCTGAGCGTCGTGTTGATGACCTCCGCGCGGGCCTTGTCGAAGCCGAAGATCGCCAGCAGGCCGTAGAGGAACGTGATGGTGAGCGCCGGGCCCCACACGGGGTAGTCGCGCATCTGCCAGAACGTCGGTCCCGGCCGCATCACGATGCCGTTGAGCAGTTCCTTCCAGCGCAGCCGGGGGCCGGACGGCGGCGCCGTGGCGGCACCGGCGCGATAGGTCGCCCCCGAGCCGTACGGGTCCTCGCCGATGCTGAAGGCCTGGGTGTGGCCCGGGTTGTTGGCGTACGGGTCCTGGGCGGGCGCGTACCCCTGCGGCATGCCCTGGCCGTACGGCTGTTGGCCCTGGCCCTGCCCCTGGCCGTATCCGCCCTGAGGCTGCCCCTGGCCCTGGCCGTACGGGTCGCCGAAGTACTCCGGCTCGCCCTGCTGCGGGTACGGCTGCTGCTGCCCGTACCCGTACTGCTGCTGTGCGCGCTGCTGCTGGGGGTCTGGCCACTGCTGTCCTCGGCCGTGTCCCTGCCCCTGCTGCGGTTGCCGTCGCGGGTTCCGGTCGTCCCGGCCGCGCCCCATCCTGAATCCTGCCACGCTTTCGAACGTACCTGTTCTGACGGGTCGCCAAGCCGGGGCGGCGGGAACAGGCCGTCTTTGCGGCTGAGCTGTGACATCCCCTAGGGGGACCCGGAGGGGTCGGCGGCGGCGGGCCGCACGGGCTCAGCCCCAGCCCGCCGTCGTGAACCCGACCAGGGGTTTCGCCCGCAGCCCCGCACCCGTGCCCGCGTACACCGCCACCAGGTCCCGCGTCTCGCCCCGGTGGATGCGGACCGCCACATCGGGCACTTTGTCACCGGTGAAGTCCGCGACTTGGAGGACGTCCGTCACGGGGGCCGGGCCGCCGCCAGGGAGGTCGGTGGCGGGCAGGCCGTTGGCGGGCGGCTTCGGCGGGCGCGCGGATGTGCCCGGGGCGTACGTATAGGTGCCGCCGGGCCGCACCGGGCCCTGCGGGCCGCCGAGGAGCAGCCTGGCCCGCGCGCCCGGCGCGGCCGACGCGCGCACCACCAGGTCGTCGTACCCGTCCCCGTTCACATCCGCCTTCGGCTCCGGCGCGGCCAGTACGGGGCCGCCCCCGGGCAGCGAGGCGTCCGCCGCGCGCGGGGCGCCGGTGCGGGCGAAGGGGCCGCGCAGGAAGCTGACGCGCCCGCCGGTCGCGGTGACCGCCAGGTCCGTGGCCCCGTCGCCGTCGAAGTCGCCGCAGACGGGGTGGTCGGGCCAGTCGTTGCCGTACCGGGCCCGCTCGGGGATGCCCAGGACGACCGCGCGGCCGGTGAGGCCGCCGGGGCCGCCGAAGAGGACCTGGAGGGGCACGGGCGGGCGGCCGATGCCGTCGTAGGGCGGGTCGGTCGTGACGATCAGATCGCCGAACCCGTCCCCGTCCAGGTCGCACGCCGCCTCGGCGTCGAACGTGGCGGGCGGCTTGCCGCCGACCGGGGCCGCGCTGAGGCGCGTGGTGAGGACCTGGCGGGCGGCCGGGTCGAGGGCGCCGGCGGAGCCCGTGCCGTAGACGACCGCGATGCCCGCGTCGTCGCCGTAGCTGTCGCCCTTGGCCAGGTCGTTCACGACGAGGTCGCGGTGGCCGTCGCCGTTGAAGTCGTACGGGACGTGGCTGCCGCGGCCGTGCGGTACGGGCCGGGGCGCGCCCCCCGCTCCGGCGGCGGCCGTGGTGGCACGGGGCGCCGGGTGGTGGGCGGACGCGGAGTCGCACCCCGCCACGCCCCCGAGGGCCGCGGCCACCACCACTCCCGCCACCACTCGCACCACCGTTCTCCGCATCACGTGCCACAGAATGCCGTATCGATGGCCAATGGTTAAGCGCTGGGTAGTCGTACCGATGCAGTGCGTGGCATTTTGGTTGAAATGGCGCGTATTTACATTCCCGCAGGCCAAGTGGCCAGTTGCCTGTTACATCGCCTACGCATGACCCAGACATCCCCCTCGTAACTTTCTTGGTGTCGCCGCCACAAAGGGCTACAGACACGACATACACGACACCGAAGCCGTCGAGTTACGAGGAAGAGCCACCGATATGCGCGCCACCCGTCGCACCATTCGTACCGCCGCCATCGCCACCGGAGCCATCGCCGCCCTCGCCCTCCCGGCAAGCGCTGCCTTCGCGGCCGACACCGACCCGACGCCGGTTCCGACGCCGGTGGACCAGGGCCAGGACGACCAGAAGCCCAAGGACGAGCAGAAGCCGCAGGACGAGCAGAAGCCGCAGGAGCTTCGCTCCTTCGTGAAGTCCGTGAAGCTCGCCGACGGCTCCGTCGCCAAGGTCTACAAGCTCGGCCAGAACCACTACGAGGCCGAGATCTGGGCGAACGGCGCCAAGCTCGACACCCTCGCGGCCAACGGCTCCAAGGCGGTCGGCGAGAACAACGGTCTGCACGTGGTCCTCAACCCGGACGGCACGGTCACCTCGTGGGTCGACGGCGGCAAGACGCCGGAGAAGAAGAAGCAGGAGAAGAAGGCCGACTCCAAGGTCATCTCCTCCGTGAAGATCACCATGCCCGACGGGCGTATCGCCAAGCTGATCAAGACCACCGACGGCCCGCGCGTCGAGATCTCCATGCCGAACGGCAACTTCCTCGGCTCGATCGACCTGAAGAACCCGTCGACCCTGAACGACGGCTGGACGTACAAGATCGTCAACGCGGGCAAGGGCTTCTACAAGTTCGTCGTCATCGACGGCAAGCACGGTGGCAACAGCTGGGTGTACGACTTCCACGGCAAGCTGATCGAGAAGTACACGGTCGACGGCAAGGGCGGGAAGAAGGCCGCCCCCACCACCGGCGTCGTCCCCAAGGGGGGCGTCAAGGCCGGTGCCGAGGGTGTTTCCGGTGGGTCCGGGAACCAGGCGCCGCTCATCGCCGCCGGTGGGGGGATGGCTGCGGCGGGTGCGGCCGGGTTGGGGTTCGCGCTGTACCACCGGCGTGGTCAGCAGCGCGGCTGACGCATACGCGAAAGCGGCCAGTTCTGCCTCGGGGGCAGGACTGGCCGCTTTCGGTTCGTACGTTGTCTGCGGACCGTGCTGGGCTGGTCGCGCAGTTCCCCGCGCCCCTTAGGGGGCCACGGTCTCCGGCGCTGATTCCTCGTCCGCCGACGCCGCGTCCGCCGGCGTCTTCACCGACTCAAGCAGCAGCTGCGCCACGTCCACGACCTGGACCGACTCCTTCGCCTGGCCGTCGTTCTTCTTGCCGTTGACCGAGTCGGTCAGCATGACGAGGCAGAACGGGCAGGCCGTGGAGACGATGTCGGGGTTGAGGGAAAGTGCTTCATCAACACGCTCGTTGTTGATGCGCTTGCCGATCCGCTCCTCCATCCACATCCGCGCGCCACCGGCGCCGCAGCAGAAGCCGCGCTCCTTGTGGCGGTGCATCTCCTGCTGGCGCAGGCCCGGGACGGCCGACATGATCTCGCGCGGGGGCGTGTAGACCTTGTTGTGGCGGCCCAGGTAGCACGGGTCGTGGTAGGTGATCAGGCCGTCCACCGGCGTCACCGGGATCAGCTTGCCCTCGTCGATGAGGTGCTGGAGCAGCTGGGTGTGGTGGATGACCTCGTACTCGCCGCCGAGCTGCGGGTACTCGTTGGCGATCGTGTTGAAGCAGTGCGGGCAGGTCGCGACGATCTTCTTCGACGACTTCGGCTTCTTCGTCTCAGGGTCTTCGTCGTCCTCGCCGAACGCCATGTTCAGCATCGCCACGTTCTCCTGGCCGAGCTGCTGGAACAGCGGCTCGTTGCCCAGGCGGCGCGGGGAGTCGCCGGTGCACTTCTCGTCGCCGCCCATGATCGCGAACTTGACGCCCGCCATGTGCAGGAGCTCCGCGAAGGCCTTGGTGGTCTTCTTGGCGCGGTCCTCAAGGGCGCCGGCGCAGCCGACCCAGTACAGGTAGTCGACCTCGGACAGGTCCTCGACGTCCTTGCCGACGATCGGGACCTCGAAGTCGACCTCCTTGGTCCACTCGACGCGCTGCTTCTTGGCGAGCCCCCAGGGGTTGCCCTTCTTCTCCAGGTTCTTGAGCATCGTGCCCGCCTCGGACGGGAACGCGGACTCGATCATCACCTGGTAGCGGCGCATGTCGACGATGTGGTCGATGTGCTCGATGTCGACCGGGCACTGCTCGACACAGGCGCCGCAGGTGGTGCAGGACCACAGGACGTCCGGGTCGATGACGCCGTTCTCCTCGGCGGTGCCGATCAGCGGGCGCTCGGCCTCGGCGATGGCCGACGCGGGAACGTCCTTCAGCTGCTCGGGCGTCGCCTTCTCGTTGCCCTCCATGTCCTTGCCGCCACCCGCGAGCAGGTAAGGCGCCTTGGCGTGCGCGTGGTCGCGCAGCGACATGATCAGGAGCTTCGGCGAGAGCGGCTTGCCGGTGTTCCAGGCGGGGCACTGCGACTGGCAGCGGCCGCACTCGGTGCAGGTGGAGAAGTCGAGGATGCCCTTCCAGGAGAAGTGCTCGATCTGGGAGACGCCGTAGACGTCGTCGTCGCCCGGGTCCTCGAAGTCGATCGCCTTGCCGCCGGAGGTCATCGGCTGGAGCGCGCCGAGGGCGACGTCGCCGTCGGCCTCGCGCTTGAACCAGATGTTGGGGAAGCCGAGGAAGCGGTGCCAGGCCACGCCCATGTCGGTCTTGAGGGAGACCGTGATCATCCAGATGAACGACGCCGCGATCTTGAGGCCCGCGACGCCGTACGTGATGTTCTGGATCGCCGTCAGGCTCAGGCCCTTGAGGGCCAGGATCAGCGGGTACGAGGCGAAGAACCCGGGCTCGTAGCTGTCCACGTGGTGCTGGACGCCCTCCAGGGCGCGCAGCGTCATGATGCAGACGCCGACGATGAGGATGATCGTCTCGACGAAGTACGCCTGGCCGGTGTTGGAGCCCGCGAACCGGGACTTGCGGCCCGGCTTGTCGGCCTTGCTCAGCTGGCGGACGGTGATCAGCGTGAGGATGCCGAGCGTCGTCATCAGGCCGAGGAACTCGACGAAGATCTCGTACGGCAGCCAGTCGCCGATGATGGGGATCAGCCAGTCGGCCTGGAAGAGCTGGCCGATGGCGTTGACGATCGTCAGCAGCAGCGAGAAGAAGCCCACCGCCACGAACCAGTGCGCGACGCCGACGATGCCCCAGCGGTTCATCCGGGTGTGGCCGAGGAACTCCTTGGCCAACGTCACGGTGCGCTGCACGGGTTCGTCGGTCCGGGTGCCCGCGGGCACCGGCTGGCCGAGCCGCACGAACCGGTAGATCTGCCAGACGGCACGGCCGAACAGCGCTACGCCGACCGCGATTAGGACCAGCGACACAACGATCGCGGCGAGTTGCATGTGGGGGCTCCTCGGGCCTGCCAGGGATTACTAAGCAGTAACTTATCGAGCTCGTCTGAGCGTACCCATTTATCCGGCGGCACTGTAGCCGCGCACGCGGTGATCTGTGTCGCTCAGGCCGACCTCAGTTGGCCAGCGTCAGTAGCCGGCCGGGGACCAGTGTCGGACAGGGTTCGGCACTTTTGAAATGTCCATCGTGTTATTCAGCCCATACACGGACATAACAATCTAACTTGGTTCGCATGATCTCCGGGCTCACGGCCGCCGTCGCCGCCCTGCTCTGCACCGCCCTGCTGGCCGCGGTGGTCCGCGCGGCCGTCCTGCGCGTCGGGGCCCGGGGCCGGGGCTCGCGCGGCGCCCGCACCCCGCACCTCGGCGGGATCGCGGTCGCGGTGGGCACGCTCACCGCCGTCGGGGCCGGGCCGGTGCTCGGGCTCGCCGCCCTCGGGGACGGCGTGGGGCCGCTGCTCGGCGCCGCCGGGGCCGTCGCGCTGCTCGGCCTCGCCGGGGACCTGCGCCCGCTCGGGGCCCGGGTCAGGATCGGGGTGCAGACCGCCGCCGCCACCGTGGTGGTCGCCCTGGCGTCGGGGCTCTCGCCGGGCCCGGGCGCCCTCGCCGTGCTGTGGATCGTCCTCGTCACCAACGCCTTCAGCCTGCTGGACGCCTCCGACGGGGCGATGGGGACGGTGGCCGGGGTGACCGCGCTCGGGCTCGCCGTCTGCGCCATCGCGGACGCGCTGCCGGGGCTCGCCCTGCTGCTCAGCGTCCTGGCCGCCTCGCTCACCGGGTTCCTGGTGCACAACTGGCACCCGGCGCGGATCGTGCTCGGCCACTGCGGCTCGCTCTTCACCGGGTTCCTGCTCGCCTCGGCCACCGTGCTCGTCCACACCGAGGCCGGCCCGGCCCGGGCCGGCGCCTCGCTGTTCGCCCTGACCGCCGTGGTCCTGGCCGACGCGGTCGTGGTCCTGGTGTCGCGGCGGCGCGCCGGGCGGGCGCTGGCCGAGGGCGCGGCCGACCACATCGCGCACCGGCTGCGCCGCGGCGGGCTGACCGTGCAGGGCACGGCGGTCGTCCTCGGGCTCGCCGCGCTCGCCGGGACGGTCACCGCGCTGCTCGTCCACGACGGCCGCCTCGCCCCGCCCGCCGTGCTGCCGCTGGCCCTGGGTACGGCGGTCGCGGTGGTGGTGCTGCTGAGGGTGCCGGTCTACGGCGACGAGGCGCTGCGTACCGAACCCGCCCCCGGGGCGGCCCACGAAGGAGCACCGGCGTGAGCATCGACTTCAAGGCCTTCAAGGACTTCACGGCCTTCAAGGACTTCACGCGCACCGCCCTGCGCCGCCTTCCCCGCCCCCTCGGCGCGCCCCGCCCTCCGGCCATGGGCGACGGCCCGCGCCTGGTCCGGCTGCTGCGGCGGTACGAGATCGACCTCGTCCTCGACGTCGGCGCGCACTCCGGCGCGTACGGCGCCATGCTGCGCCGCTGCGGCTACGAGGGCCGGATCGTCTCCTTCGAGCCGCTCCGCGAACCCCGCGCCGAGCTGCGGCTGCGGGCCGCCGAGGACCCGTTCTGGTCGGTCCTGCCGTACGCGCTCGCCGACCACACCGGCCCGCTCACCCTGAACATCGCGGGCGACGCGGGCCTGAGCAGCTCGGCGCTGACCATGCTGCCCCGCCACCGGGCCGCCGCCCCGCACGCCGGGTACACCGGCACGCGCAGCGTGGAGGCGCACCGGCTCGACGGGCTGTGGGAAGGCGTCACCGCCCCCGGCGAGCGGGTCTTCGTACGGCTCGCGGTGCAGGGGTACGAGCGGGAGGTGCTGCGGGGTGCGGGCGCTTTCGCGGACGAGATCGTCGGCCTCCAGGCCGGGGCGGCGCTCGTACCGCTGTACGAGGGCGGGGCGGGCTTCGACGACGTGCTGGCCCACGCGCGCGACGGGCTCGGTCTGTCCCTGATGTCGGTTCGTCCCGGGCTCGCGGACCCACGGGACGGCCGCCTGCTCCAGTGCGAGCTGGTGCTGCTGCGGGAGGACACCCCCGACCCGGCCGAACAGGTCCCGGCGCAGGCGGCGCACGCGAGTTGACGCGTTGTCGAGTGTGGCCCGGTGGGGGCTGGTCGCGCCCGCGCGGCGGAGCCGCAAGTGTCACAGCCCCGCGCCCCTAAAAGCCTGTGGCTGAGCTGGACTCTCCGGCTGAGGCGGACTACCTAAGGGGCGCGGGGAACTGCGCGACCAGCCCCCACCGGCCCGCAGACGAAGCCCGGGCACACACAAGCCGCACACCTAAGCGCAACATAAAAGTTGAGTCGAGTCGACTCAGCTCTGTTGACCACCCGGGACGGGTGATGCATCCTTGAGTCAGTTCCACTCAAGATGTCAGTTGTTGGAGGAATCGAAATGGCACGTGCGGTCGGCATCGACCTGGGCACGACTAACTCCGTCGTCAGCGTTCTCGAAGGCGGCGAGCCCACCGTCATCACCAACGCCGAAGGCGCCAGGACCACGCCGTCCGTCGTCGCCTTCGCCAAGAACGGCGAGGTCCTCGTCGGTGAGGTCGCCAAGCGGCAGGCCGTCACCAACGTCGACCGGACCATCCGCTCGGTCAAGCGCCACATGGGCACCGACTGGAAGATCGACCTCGACGGCAAGACCTTCAACCCGCAGCAGATGAGCGCCTTCATCCTGCAGAAGCTGAAGCGCGACGCCGAGGCGTACCTGGGCGAGAAGGTCACCGACGCGGTCATCACCGTCCCGGCGTACTTCAACGACTCCGAGCGTCAGGCGACGAAGGAGGCCGGTGAGATCGCGGGCCTCAACGTCCTGCGCATCGTCAACGAGCCGACCGCGGCCGCCCTGGCCTACGGGCTCGACAAGGACGACCAGACCATTCTCGTCTTCGACCTCGGCGGCGGCACCTTCGACGTGTCGCTCCTGGAGATCGGTGACGGCGTCGTCGAGGTGAAGGCCACCAACGGTGACAACCACCTCGGTGGTGACGACTGGGACCAGCGCGTCGTCGACTACCTGGTGAAGCAGTTCCACTCCGGCCACGGCGTGGACCTCTCCAAGGACAAGATGGCGCTCCAGCGCCTGCGCGAGGCCGCCGAGAAGGCGAAGATCGAGCTGTCCTCGTCCACCGAGACCTCGATCAACCTGCCGTACATCACGGCCTCGGCCGAGGGCCCGCTGCACCTGGACGAGAAGCTGACGCGCGCTCAGTTCCAGCAGCTGACCGCCGACCTTCTTGAGCGCTGCAAGCACCCGTTCCACAACGTCATCAAGGACGCGGGCATCCAGCTCTCCGAGATCGACCACGTCGTTCTCGTCGGTGGCTCCACCCGTATGCCGGCCGTCGCCGAGCTCGTGCGCGAGCTGACCGGCGGCAAGGACGCCAACAAGGGCGTCAACCCGGACGAGGTCGTCGCCATCGGCGCCGCCCTGCAGGCCGGTGTCCTCAAGGGTGAGGTCAAGGACGTCCTGCTCCTCGACGTGACCCCGCTGTCCCTCGGCATCGAGACCAAGGGAGGGATCATGACGAAGCTCATCGAGCGCAACACCACGATCCCGACCAAGCGTTCCGAGATCTTCACGACGGCCGAGGACAACCAGCCGTCCGTGCAGATCCAGGTCTACCAGGGCGAGCGCGAGATCGCGGCGTACAACAAGAAGCTCGGCATGTTCGAGCTGACCGGTCTGCCGCCGGCCCCGCGCGGCGTGCCGCAGATCGAGGTCGCCTTCGACATCGACGCCAACGGCATCATGCACGTGACCGCGAAGGACCTGGGCACGGGCAAGGAGCAGAAGATGACCGTCACCGGCGGCTCCTCGCTGCCGAAGGACGAGGTCAACCGCATGCGCGAGGAGGCCGAGCAGTACGCGGAGGAGGACCACCGCCGCCGCGAGGCCGCCGAGTCCCGCAACCAGGGCGAGCAGCTCGTCTACCAGACCGAGAAGTTCCTCAAGGACAACGAGGACAAGGTCCCGGGCGAGGTCAAGACCGAGGTCGAGACCGCTGTCACCGAGCTGAAGGAAAAGCTCAAGGGCGAGGACACCGCGGAGATCCGCACCGCGACCGAGAAGCTCGCGGCCGTCTCCCAGAAGCTCGGCCAGGCGATGTACGCGGACGCCCAGGCCGCGCAGGGTGCCGCCGGCGCCGAGGGCGCTGCCGGTGACGGTGCGCACAAGGCCGAGGACGACGTCGTCGACGCCGAGATCGTCGACGACGAGAAGCCGGGAGACGCGAAGGGCGGCGCGGCCTGATGTCTGAGGAGACCCCGGGTTTCGAGGAGAAGCCCGACGTCCCCTCCGGCACACAGGAAGACGCCGAGCCGAAGGCCGCCGACTCCTCCGAGGAGGGGAAGGCGGCCCCGGCCGGGGACGCAGCCAAGGAGATCGCTCTGACGGCACAGCTGGACCAGGCCCAGACGGCGCTCGGTGAGCGCACGGCGGACCTCCAGCGCCTTCAGGCCGAGTACCAGAACTACCGCCGCCGCGTGGAGCGGGACCGCGTCACGGTCAAGGAGATCGCCGTCGCCGGCCTCCTGACCGAGCTGCTGCCCGTGCTCGACGACATCGGCCGGGCCCGTGAGCACGGCGAACTGACCGGCGGCTTCAAGTCGGTGGCCGAGTCGCTGGAGACGGTCGCCGCGAAGATGGGCCTGCAGCAGTTCGGCAAGGAGGGCGAGCCCTTCGACCCGACGGTCCACGAGGCCCTGATGCACTCCTACGCGCCGGACGTCACCGAGACGACGTGCGTCGCGATCCTCCAGCCCGGGTACCGGATCGGCGAGCGTACGATCCGCCCCGCGCGGGTCGCCGTCGCCGAGCCCCAGCCGGGCGCGGCGAAGGAGGGCAAGGAAGACAAGGCCGACGAGGAGAGCGTTGGCCCGGACAAGGGCTGACGCAGCGGTCATGGATGAAGTGATCGTCCGGAAGGAGGGACGTCGATGAGCACGAAGGACTTCGTCGAGAAGGACTACTACAAGGTCCTCGGCGTCCCCAAGGACGCCACCGAGGCCGAGATCAAGAAGGCGTACCGAAAGCTCGCCCGGGAGTTCCACCCGGACGCCAACAAGGGCGACGTCAAGGCGGAGGAGCGCTTCAAGGAGATCTCCGAGGCCAACGACATCCTCGGCGACCCGAAGAAGCGCAAGGAGTACGACGAGGCGCGCGCCCTCTTCGGCAACGGCGGCTTCCGGGCCGGTCCCGGCGCCGGCGGCGGCAGCTTCAATTTCGACCTGGGCGACCTCTTCGGGGGCGCCCAGGGCGGGGCTGCTGGCGGTGGTGGCGGCGGTTTCGGCGGCGGCCTGGGCGACGTGTTCGGCGGCCTCTTCAACCGGGGCGGCGCGGGCACCGGCACCCGGACCCAGCCGCGCCGCGGCCAGGACCTGGAGTCCGAGGTGACGCTCAGCTTCACCGAGGCGGTCGACGGGGCCACGGTCCCGATCCGGCTCTCCAGCCAGGCCCCCTGCAAGGCCTGTTCGGGCACCGGCGACAAAAACGGTACGCCTCGGGTGTGCCCGACGTGCGTCGGCACCGGCCAGGTCTCGCGCGGCACCGGCGGCGGCTTCTCGCTCACCGACCCGTGCGTCGACTGCAAGGGCCGGGGTCTGATCGCCCAGGACCCCTGCGACGTCTGCAAGGGCAGCGGGCGCGCCAAGTCGTCCAGGACCATGCAGGTCCGTATCCCGGCGGGCGTCTTCGACGGCCAGCGGATCCGGCTGCGCGGCAAGGGCGCGGCGGGCGAGCGCGGGGGACCCGCGGGCGACCTCTATGTGGTCGTCCACGTCGACGGCCACCCGGTGTTCGGCCGCAAGGACGACAACCTCACGGTCAGCGTGCCCGTCACCTTCGTGGAGGCGGCGCTCGGCGGCGAGGTGAAGGTGCCCACCCTCGGCGGGCCCCCGGTCACCCTGAAGCTCCCCGCGGGAACGCCCAACGGCCGTACGATGCGGGCCCGCGGCAAGGGCGCGGTCCGCAAGGACGGCTCGCGCGGCGACCTCCTGGTCACCGTGGAGGTCGTGGTGCCCAAGGATCTCGACGACAAGGCGCGCGACGCGCTGGAGGCGTACCGCGAGGCGACTGCGGATCACGATCCGCGGGAAGAACTGTTCCAGGCCGCGAAGGGAGCATGAGATGGACGGCCGACGACGCAATCCGTACGAACTGACCGACGAATCGCCGGTGTACGTCATCTCGGTCGCCGCTCAGCTCTCCGGTCTGCACCCGCAGACCCTCCGGCAGTACGACCGCCTCGGCCTGGTCTCGCCCGACCGCACGGCCGGGCGCGGCCGGCGCTACTCGGCCCGAGACATCGACCTGCTCCGTACGGTGCAGCAGTTGTCGCAGGACGAGGGCATCAACCTGGCCGGCATCAAGCGCATCATCGAGCTGGAGAACCAGGTGGCCGCGCTCCAGCAGCGCGTCGCCGAGCTCTCCACGGCGGTGGACGGGGCGGCGGCCGCGATGCGGCAGCGCGAGGCCCAGGTCCACGCGTCGTACCGGCGCGATCTCGTGCCGTACCAGGACGTGCAGCAGACCAGCGCCCTGGTGGTGTGGCGGCCCAAGCGGCCGCAGGAGTAAGCAGGAGCAACACGCACAAAGGGCCCGCAGCCCCTCACGGGGGCCGCGGGCCCTTTTGTGTGCCGTCAGTCCTTCGGACAAGGGACGTTCAGTGACCCGCGCCCTGCCAGATGCTCACCGCGAGGGCGGCGCAGGAGGTCAGGGCGGCGATCGCGGGCAGCGGCCAGCGGGCGCGCTCCAGGGTGTCCAGGCGGTCGTCGTGCTCGCCGAGGGTCTTGTCGGTCTGGTCGGCGCGCTGGAGGAGCAGCGCCAGGTCGCCCCGGGTGGTGGCGAATCCGACGTCCACCGCGCGCCGCAGCCGTTCGAGCTCGATCGCGACCCCTTCGGCTTGGCCGCTGCTCACCATGACGGCTCCTTCGGTAGATGGCGGATCAGGACCGCGAGGCGGCGGGAGGAGAGCCGGCCGCGGTGCCAGTCCAGGAGGTCCACGCCGTAGTGGCGCAGCAGCGCGGCTTCGAGCGCCTCGGCGTTGTCGTCCACGTACACGCCGAGGCGCAGCCTTCCCCCAGGCCGAGCCCGGTGTCCCGGCCCCAGGACGCGAGGGCGGCCTCGGCGTCGTGCGGCGAGGGGCGGTGGCGGCGCAGCCGCGCGGACTGCCCTTCGCCCAGGAGGAGTTCGAGCGAGGCGCCGAGGTCGTCGCCGCCCAGGGCGCGCAGCCGTCGGGCGGTCTCGCGGGTGAACTCCCGGGGCAGCTCGAAGACCTCGCCGCCCAGCTCGAAGGCCCAGGTGCGGCCGAGCGCTTCCAGGCGCTGGGCGCGGGCCGCGTCGACCCGGGTGACACCGGGTGCGGGTGATGCGGGTGGTACGGCCATGGGACCTCCATCAAATGTCCTGATCTGTAAGGCAGTTGAGAGCTGAATCGGCGTACCCGTGGGGCGGGA
Organism: Streptomyces sp. NBC_00224; assembly: GCF_041435195.1. Taxonomy (NCBI): domain Bacteria; kingdom Bacillati; phylum Actinomycetota; class Actinomycetes; order Kitasatosporales; family Streptomycetaceae; genus Streptomyces; species Streptomyces sp. NBC_00224. Next base: position 4,642,613 of record NZ_CP108106.1, on the reverse strand, counting down.
CAGCGGATACAGTCGGTGTCACCTCTTCGGGTGAGGCAGGGAAGAAGTGACCGCGAACGTGGACGAGGGCGAACGGCTGGCCGAGCGGTTCGAGGCCAACCGCACCCACTTGCGGGCCGTCGCCTACCGGATACTCGGCAACCTCAACGAGGCGGACGACGCCGTCCAGGAGGCGTGGCTGAGGCTCAGCCGCACCGACGCGAGCTGTGTGAAGAACCTCGGCGGCTGGCTCACCACCGTCGTGGGACGGGTGTGCCTGGACATGCTGCGCTCGCGCGACTCACGGCGCGAGCTGCTGTACGACGAGCCCGTGCCGGTCCACCCGCGCGGGCACGAGGAGCCGGGCGACCCCGAGCACGAGGTGCTGCTCGTGGACTCGGTGGGCCTGGCGATGCTGGTCGTCCTGAACGCGCTGGCGCCCGCCGAGCGGATCGCCTTCGTGCTGCACGACATGTTCATGGTGCCGTTCGACGAGATAGCCCCGGTGGTGGGGCGCTCCACGGTCGCCACCCGGCAGCTGGCGAGCCGTGCGCGGCGCCGGGTGCAGGAGTCGGCGCCGGTGCCGGACGCGGATCTGGCCCGCCAGCGGGAGGTCGTCGACGCCTTCTTCGCCGCCTCGCGCGCGGGCGACTTCGACGCGCTGCTCGAACTGCTCGACCCCGATGTGGTGGTGCGGGCCGACCGCGCGACCGTGGAGGTCGGCGCGATGGGCGAGGTGCGCGGGGCACTGGCGGTGGCCGGCACGTTCAACGGACGGGCCCAGACCGCCCAACTCGCCCTGGTGGACGGCACGGTGGGCGCCGTGTGGGCGCCGGGCGGCGAGCTCAAGGTGGTCATCGGGTTCACGCTGGCGGACGGCAGGATCACCGGGATCACGCTCCGGGCCGACCCGGACCGGCTGCGGCGCCTGGACCTGGCGGTGCTGGCGGCCTGAGCGGTTTCGTACGGATCCGTAGGTATGGATCCGTAGGGACAAAGGCGGTCCACGGCCGGCGTTCGCGGGACGGCCGTGGACCACCGCGGGCTTTAGTCAGTGTTCAGCAGGAGGTACGGGTCAGAAGGCGACGATCCCCTCCGATCCGGGGGCCAGACCGCCCGCGCTCGGCGCCAGGACGCCGGGGCTGGTGACCCGCGGCGGGTCGTCGGCCACGCCGAAGCCCTTGAGCGTGGTCAGACCGGCGTTGGCCTCGATCCGGTAGGCGCTGATGGACATCTTGTCGCAGTACGGCGTCCCCTCGACGTAGGTGGGCAGCCGCGGGTCCGCGATCTTCTCGTCGATCCCGGCGGTCAGCACGTACAGGTACAGGCCGTCGTTGGTGATGGCCATGTCCTGGGTCGCGTGCGAGTTGCGGGTGACGGCGAGGTGGCCGTCCGCAGGGAAGAGGCTGATCGCGCCCTGCTCGTCGATGCGGAAGCCGCCGATCGAACCGCTCTGGGCGTTCGCCACGTAGATGACGCTCGGGTCCAGGGTGCTGTTCGCCGTCCAGCAGGTGGTGAGTTCGGTGGTGGTCACCGAGCCGCTGATCACCTGGAGGGTGCCGTCGCGGTTGACCCGGTAGGTGGACATGGAGCCGAAGAAGCCGGGGGCGCCGATGATCTCGGCCACCATCAGCACGTCGCCGTGGAAGGTGGCGGTGAACGGGGCGAGGCCGTTGGACTGGTTGCGCACCGGCTCGCCCGCGCGGCCGTACGCGTCGACGGGGAAGACGTCGATGATGTTCGTCTGCCGCTCGGTGACGATCAACTGGGTGCCGTCGGGCGTGAACTGGATCTGCGACGGGCCCGCCGCCGCGCCGCCGATCAGGGGTTTGCGGGAGCCGTCGACCGGGGTGAGCGAGCCGTCGTCACCGATGTGGAAGCCGGAGATCGAGCCGTCGGTGGCGTTGACGGCGTACAGGAGGTTGCCGTGCACGGTCAGGCTGACCGGGCGGACGCCGCCGGTGGCGACCCGGCTGACCAGCCGCAGCCGCTCGCCCTCGATGGCGAGGGAGGAGACCTCGTTGCTGCCGGAGTCGACGCCGAACAGGAACCGCTGGTCCTCGCCGGCGATCAGCGAGCCCTGCGAGACCAGCGGGTCGGAGGTGTCCTCCAGGTCGTAGCTGCGGCCGACGCCGAGGCCGCCGGTCGGGTAGGTGCCCTTGCGGGTCAGATTGCCGTAGACGTCACGGGTGAACACCGTCACCGAGTTGCCGGTCTCCTGGTTGCTCATCACATAGACGAAGCCGCCGCGCCGGGGCGGGGGCGGGTTGTCGCCGGGGTGTCCGGATCCGAGCTCGGTCACCGCATCAACAGTCTCGTTTGTCTCCACAGTTGTTTCCACAGTGATTTCCTTTTCCGTGCCGGATTTCCTGGAATGCGGCCTGCGGCCGCGGGTCAGCAAGTTCATCGCCGGGGCGGGTCAGGCCGCCGGACCGGCCGCGCGCGAGGCCCGCAGGCCGTGCGTGGCGATGTCGTTGGCGATGTCGAGGCCGAGCCGGACACCGCCGATGTTCAGACTCAGATCCATGTCGCCGGAGGCGTTCGGGACCCAGCCGTCGTAGTTCCAGTGCACGCCGAGGAATACCCGGCTGAGGCTGTTCTCCCTGATCATTTCCCAGAGGCCGCCGGGGAAGGTGCGGACCACCCGGGTCCGGGCGATGCCATTGGGGTCGGCATTGGTGCCGTTGAGTTCGTCGGAGACGAATTCCAGACCGGCGGCCAGATTGTCAGGACCGTAATTCCCCTGGTGGTAGAAGTGCCGCACCGACTGGAAGGCGGCCGCCCCGAAGGTGGCGTGGCCCGAGGGGTACGACGGGAAGTTCGGCGTCCGGTTGACCTTGCCGCCGGGGTTGTTGGTGTTGGGCGCGCCCAGCGGCAGCCACTCGGGGTCGGCGTCCGTGCCCAGGGCCGCCGTGCCGGTGCCGGCCGGGCCCGAGGAGGCGTCCTGCTCGCGGATGCCGACGACCGGGCGCCACAGGTCGTAGTGGTACTTGTCGAACCAGGCCAGGATGCCCGCGTCCGCCATGGCCGTGTTGAGCAGGGCGAACAGCCGGGCGTTCTTGCCGGTGTCGTTGTGCTGCGCCTCCGCGATCTTCCGGACGATCTGGTTGTAGAAGCGGGGCGGTGTGCCCAGGCCGACGACCCCGTCGTACGCCCAGAACATGCCCGCGGTGGTCTCCTGCTGGGTGCGGCGGCTTGCCCGCAGGTCCTCCGGCAGCGCACCCGTCAGATGCGTCGCGATGCCCTTGGCGCGCACCTGGCGCAGCCCCGCCCGGTACTTCGGGGTGCCCGGCCGCGGCGGGGCGTCCAGGTGGTGGCGGGTGGTCGCCGCGAACAGGTGGGAGCGGGCGCCGTAGAACGCGGCGTACGCGCCCTGGCCCGGGTCGACCGGGTCGGGCCGGTGGTGCAGCCGGTCGACCGAGTAGACGTAGCCGTCGTCGCCGAGGCCGGGGTCGTTCCTGCGCAGCGACTGGAGCACCCCGGCGACCCGCAGGCCGAAGGCGTGGCCGTCGCTGGTCCCCTGGCCCGCGGGGAGCCCGGCGGCCCGGTGCTGGGCGTTGAAGTAGTCCTTCTGGGTCGGGTAGAGCACGCTGAGGGTGGCGTGCGCGGCGGCGGCGATGGCCGCGTCGGAGGAGGCGCCGACCGGGGCCTGGGGCAGCGAGCCGCCCAGGTAGCAGTCGTGGCCGGGGTGGATGCCGAAGTAGGCGTCGTGCATGGCGAGATGGGTCATCGCCAGCGCCCGGGAGGCGCCGCAGGGGCCCCGGGTGCCGGCCTCGGCGGGGGCGCCCGTGGTGTGGGCCGTGCGGTCGGCCTCCAGGGCGACCGCGTTCCAGAACAGGATCTGATCCACTGGTTAGTTTCCTTTCGGGATGCCCTCCGGCGTGCTGTGGGTGACGCCGGCCGGGCTGTCGTCCAGCGCTTGCTGGCGGACGGTCAGAGCACTGCCGCGGACCGTGGTGGCGATGACGAGCCCGGCGGCGAGCAGGATCACGTCCTTGAGGACGTACTGGCCTTCGAGGGTGGGCATGTGGTGCGGCCCGCCGAACACCCGCCCGGGCAGCAGGAGCACCGGGCTGAGGATGCCGACGAGGTGGACCAGGAGAAGGGCGACCGTCGGGCGCATCCACCGCCCGGTGAGAAGCAGCAGCCCGATGGAGCACTCCAGCGTGGCGACGCAGTCCATCGCCGCTCTCCCGGACACCACGCCCGGCACCAGGCCCGCCGTCAGCCGGTGCAGCGTGGCGACGACGAGCCCTTGGGCCGGACTCAGATCCGGGAAGTATTTGAGAATGCCGAAACCGAGCATTACCGCGCCCATGCTGAGGCGCAGGAAGGTAAGGCTGTGCCCGACCAGCCATGCGTGAATTCGGGCCTCTGCGCTGTCCGTTCGCGTCTTTCTCGCCGTCCTCGCCATTTCGGGCTCCCTTTGGCGTGAATTGCTCGAATGAGAGCGCAAAAGGTAGCCATGCGGGCGAGGTGCGTCGACGGTGTGCGGGGTGTACGGGTGGTTAATGCGCCAGGGCGTGCAACTGCGGCGTTCCGCCGTTGGATTGGCGGAATGTGATCTTCGCGGCAGGAAGTGCCAACACGAGGCGCCAACGCGAAGCGGCAGACCCGTCGCCCGGTATACGGGCGCAGCTCTGCCGCTGCATCAAGTGTGATCCATGGCCGCCGATTGTGCAACCAGACTTTCTCCGGGGGCATTTGGGGCCGGTGCGCCCGCACGGAAAATGGCCCCACCCTGGGACGGGTGAGGCCATGGGGGATTATGGAAAGGATCTTTATTCGATCTCTTCGCGATGTACGGAACGCTCCGCCGCGAAAACGTCCTCAAGCCGGTAGAGCAGCCTGCGCCCCTGGCGGCCCGCGGATCTGAGATGTCCCAGCTGGACCCACTTGCGAATCGTCGAGGGCGAGACGGCGACTTCGGCGGCGGCGAGGTCGCCGGAGACCAGACACGTGCTCACGAAGCCTCCCCCGGGGCCGAATCCCCTGGGGCCGTCTCCACCACATGGCGGCAGACGGGGTTCACGCAGAGCACGGCGCCGCGCTCCGGGAAGATGCGCAGCGACACCGAGTCGCACGCGGGGCAGCGCCCGTCGAGCCGGATCATCTGCTCCGGGTCCCCGAGTTCGCGGGCGCAGCGCCGGGCCATGCGCCGGGTCTCCTCCGTCAGGTGCTCGGCGAGGTCGGGCAACTCCCTTACGCGGTCCAGGAGTCCGGCGATGCGGCGCAGCCGGGCCACCACCGGGGCCGGGGCCGCCGGGCGCAGGCCGAGCCGCTCCCGTACCGCCTCCTCCAGTTCGACCACGCCGTCGGTGATGTCCCGTACGGCGTCGGAGATGTGCAGCCGGATCGGGGCGGTGGTGGAGCGCGCGGCCCCGCCGCCGGGCCGTTCGCGCAGGCCCGTGGGGGACGGGGCCAGTTCCGCGAGGAGGTCGGGGAACCGGCGGGCCAGCGACTCCAGCCACACCGCACCGGCGTCCGCGCTCGTGGGGTTCACCGTGCCCGTGCCCTCGGTCCTCATCGCCCCGCCTGCCGGGAGGCGTGTGCCGTGGTCCGTTTGACCTCGCGGCCGTTGCGCCAGAGCCGTCCGCCGCTCACCCCGTCGAAGAAGGTGTGCGCGGGGTCGACGACCACCTCGCACTCCCGACGGATGGGGCACTGGTTGCATGCTCGCAATACCGGTTCGGCTTCGGAGGGAACGCGGGCGAATACGGAGCGTTGCGGGAGGTTTGCGCAGGCGGCGGCCCTGCGCCAGTCGAGGTCGTCCGCCGATCGGGATAAGTCCGAGGTCAAGGGCGTCTTTGGAGCGGTCATGTGTGCGGGCACGTGCAAACCCCTCCCCACGTATGGGAACACGAGTTCGGCAAATTGCGAACGCGTGATCAGGGTGACACGGTGCGTGCGCGTACGCAAGCGAACTCTGCGTGCGAGCGCGCACCTACTGTCGCGCGAGTGCGCCAGGAGTACGCTGTTCCCCGCGACGAGGGAGAGCGACCACATGGGTTCGAGCGCACGGGCCGGCGCCCGCAACGAGCAGGGCTACCGCGGCGACGGCGGCCGGAGCCACGCGGCCGGGCTCGAAGAGTTCGCCACCTGGATCGAGCGCCTGATGCGGCTGCGTCACTACGACATCGACAGCCCGCGCGGCGGCGGCAAGTCGAAGCTCGCGGACGACGCCGGGGTCCACCGGGCCGCCGTGAGCAGGCTGTTGCAGCGCCAGAGCATGCCGGACCTGGAGACCATGCGCAGACTGGCGGCCGTGCTCGGCGTACCGCTGCGGGACATGCTCATCCGGTCCGGGCGGCTCTCCGAGGACGATCTGCCGATTGCCGTGACCCGGGGCGGGCAGGACGTGGATGGCCCTCAGCTCAGCCCCGAGGAGGCCGCCCGCCGCATGGGGGTGCCTCCCGAACTGCGGGAGCTCTTCGTACGCGTGACGAAGGCGTTCCTGCCGGAGAGCGGCGAGGGGGCCGGCAGCCCGGGGGTGTGAAGGGGGGGCGGGGATGGCGGACGACGACGGATCAGGGGCCGAACAGGACGGGCTGGCCCAGCTGTTGGGCGGCCTGCTGATCGAGCTGGGCGAGAAGGTCCGGCGCGCCGGCCTCGACGGCATACGTGTCCTCACCGACGAGGAGCTCCAGCACGAGCAGCTCCGCTGGTTCCGGGAGGGCTGGGAGGAGCACGCCCGCGTCAGCCGCCGGGCGGCCGCGGCCGAGCCCGCCGGTGACTGGGGCGGCGACGGTACGCAGCGGACGGGGCGCCCACCGGAGGGGGACGCGTACCCCGGTGGCGACGGCGGGCGGGACGCGGCCGGGCATCCCGAGGCCGGTCAAACACCCGCGCCCGGGCGGCTGTTGCAGTTCCCCCAGTCCCCCGACGGCCGCCCCGCGCACCCCCTGCCGATCGTCGGCACCGGCGAGGCGCGCGGCAAGGACCTGATGCCGCACCGCCCGCGCGGGCGCCAGCGGGGCCGAGCCGCGGACGACGACGAGCCACCGGGCAGCCACCCGCACGTGTAGGGGGCCCGGGGTTTGTCTGCGGACCGTCTGTGGCTGGTCGCGCAGTTCCCCGCGCCCCTAAGTGCGCCCCTGCGGGGCGATCCCCGTGGCAACCCCGGCGGGCCCAACCTCCTAGGGGCGCGGGGAACTGCGCGACCAGCCCCCACCGAGCCGCAGCCAAAGTCACCGCCCACCGAACCGCTCAGTTCAGCAGGTCCGCCACGATCTCCGTCGCCGTCATCCACATCGGCTGCGCCCCCGTGCCGAACCCGGCGGCCAGCGCGTACCCCATCGACACATCGAGCGGCAGCACCTTCGCACCGTCGTGCCAGTCCGCCTCCACGCGTCCGTCCCCGTCGCACATCAGGGTGCCGAGCCGCCGCCCGTCCCGCACGAGCCGGCTGCCCGCGATGGAGTCGGGCGCCAGCCGGTACTTCGCCGTGCCGCAGCGGACGTCCACCCGGTAGGAGCGCCGGGTCAGGCGCCCCTTGGCGATCGAGATACGGGCCGGCTCGCCGTCCACGGCCAGCGTGAGCAGACCGGCGTCGCGGGTGCCGACGGGCGTGTGGTCGTTCGCCTTCCCGCCGGTGCGGCGCAGCGCGACGGCGGGAAGGCCCTCACCGGAGACCGTGACGGTGCCCGCGTCGGCGTCGAACTCGACGACAGGCTCCTCCGGTGCGACGTCGGGCAACGCGTTCAACTGTCCTGCTCCAGGATTCCGGACTGGGCGATGAGATAGCCGAGCTGGGCGCGGCTGCCGCTGCCGAGAGCGGCGTTCAGCTTGGCGATGTGCGCGCGGCAGGTACGTACGTTCATACCGAGCCGGCGTGCGATCGAGTCGTCCACGTGCCCCTCCACCAGGAGCTTGGCGATGGAGCGCTGGACGCCCGTGATGCCCTCCGCCTTCTGGGCGTACGGGACTTCCTCCTCCCACGGCACCGCGTGCAGCCAGAACTGGTCGAAGACGCCGACCAGATACTGCACCAGGCCCTCGTGCCGCAGTTCGAGCGCGACCCGGCGGTCGCTGCGCGCGGGGATGAAGGCGACCCGGCGGTCCACGATGATCAGCCGGTCGATGATCTCTTCCAGCGTGCGGACCTCAAGGCCGTACGGCGCGATGCGCTCCACATATCCGATCGTCGCGGAGTGGTGGCGGGAGGTGTGCTGATAGAGGGTGCGCATGTCGACGCCCCGGTCGAGCAGCGGCTGGACCCGGCGCAGGCCCGACTCCAGGGTCTCGGGTCTGCGCCCGCTGCCGGGCTGGATGGTGAGCAGCTCCTTGGTGCACTCGTCGATGACGCGGTCCAGCGTCGCGTTGATGAGTTCGAGTCCCTCAAGGACCGTGATCGCATGGGTGCTTGCCGCGTCTTCGCTGGTGATGGCCATGAATGGCTCGAAGGTGCTGGCCAGCGACATCGACAGCTTCCTGCGCTCCTGGATCTCGCGTTCGAGCGGCTGCACGAGCTGGTTCAGGACGACGGAGGGAGGGACCGGCCGCAGCTGCTCCGCGTCCTCCGCATCGGGCCGCAGCAGCGCGAGATCGATGAGACAGGGAGCGGCCTGGGCTTCCGTGCGAGTTATTCCGCCGGTACGCAACGCGGTGCCGTAGAGGGTCTTGCCCATCTCGCACAGGTCTGTAGGGCCATGACTATGTCCGAAGTGCCCCTGATACAACCGGATTACACCCCCCTCATACTCCTGAATTACAGGAACATGATGCCTGGCCTCGCTGGTGGAAGCGCTCAGAGTGAGCCATCGTCTTATGCGCGGGGGGAGGGAATGATCATAAAGAGGTGGAGATCGGCCATGAGCAGGATGGTTCGAGCACTCAGCGCTATAGCCGTTGTCACGGCTGCTCTTTGCGCTCTCGCCGCGAGTGGGGAACCCACGTGGGAGAGCAAGCCGTCCCACGGAACCGTAGCGGCTCCGGGAGAGCCCACCTGGGAGCACAAGCCGGTGACGCGGGTCCTGGCTTCTCCGGGTGAGCCCACCTGGGAGGTCGCGCCCGGGGGTGTCGGCGCATGAGCCTCCCTCCGGACGACCGGGTCTTCCGGCGCGAGATGGCCACGGCCTACCGCTCGGGGTGGCACTTCATCGACCTCGTCACGGCTATTCCGCACGGTGGCGATTCGTTGATGGTCACCCTGTTCGGCGAGCCGATCCTGGTCGCTCGCGAGGACGACGAGGACGTCCGTGCCTACCGGTGCCTCCGCCGGCCACGAGGGGCGCCGCAGCCGATTCGCTGTGCCGTGCGGTACGGCATGGTGTTCGTCAATCTGGATCAGCGTGACCACGAACTGTTCGACCCCGAGTCATCTACCGCCACCCCCCGCAGCGCCTGAAGCGATTCCCCCGTCGTTGTAAATCGCTCAGGCGCTTCCCCCACACAGCGGCGCCATCGTGGACCTGAACACGGTGGCGCCGCTGTGCTGCGCGCGCACGCGCGCGACGGCATCCGCGCTCAGCCCTTGCCCATCGCCCGCTCCAGGACGATCTCGATCAGCACCCGGTCCGGGTTCTCGCGCGGCACCCGCCCGTACCGCTCGGCGTACCGCGCCACCGCCTCGGCGATCGGCCCCGGCTCCGTCACCACGTACGCCCGGCCCTCAAGAGTGGCCCAGCGGCGCCCGTCCACCTGGCAGATCGCCACCCGCGCCCCCTCCGCCCCGGCGGCCCGCACGTTCGCGACCTTCTTGCTCGACTTGTTGGCGATAACCCGCGCGATCCCGGCCTCCGGGTCGTAGGTGACCCCCACCGGCACCAGGTGCGGGCTGCCGTCCGGGCGCGGGGTCGTCAGCGTGCACAAGTGCCGCTCGCGCCAGAAGCTGAGGTAGGCCGGATCGGGCTGCCGGGGGTCCAGCGGGGTACGGGTGCGGGTGGCCGGGGCGGCGGCCGGCTCCGTGGTCGTGGTCATGCGCGGAAACCTACGCCGAACCCGGTCCCCGCACCTTGAGCGGAATCGGCTCAACTTTATGTACGCTGGATGAGTCATGTAGTGGGGACCTACGCCGAGGAGGAGAGACCGCACGTGGACGCCGAGCTGACCAACAAGAGCCGGGACGCGATCAACGCGGCCAGTAACCGGGCCGTGTCCGACGGACACCCGGACCTGACGCCCGCGCATCTGCTCCTCGCCCTCCTCATGGGCGAGGAGAACGAGAACATCGTCGACCTGCTGGCGGCGGTCGACGCCGACCAGGCTGCCGTACGGTCGGGGGCGGAGCGGCTGCTCGCCGCGCTGCCCAGCGTGACCGGGTCCACGGTCGCCCCGCCCCAGCCCGACCGCGAACTGCTGGCCGTCATCGCCGACGCCGCGCGGCGCGCCAAGGAACTGGGCGACGACTTCCTCTCCACCGAGCACCTGCTCATCGGCCTCGCCGCCAAGGGCGGCCGGACCGGCGAGCTGCTCGACCGGCAGGGCGCGACCGCGAAGAAGCTCCTTGAGGCATTCGAGACAGTACGAGGAGGACGGCGGGTGACAACCCCCGACCCCGAGGGCCAGTACAAGGCCCTGGAGAAGTTCGGCACGGACTTCACGGCCGCGGCCCGCGAGGGCAAGCTCGACCCGGTCATCGGCCGGGACCAGGAGATCCGCCGGGTCGTGCAGGTGCTCTCCCGGCGCACCAAGAACAACCCGGTGCTCATCGGTGAGCCCGGCGTCGGCAAGACCGCCGTCGTGGAGGGCCTGGCCCAGCGGATCGTGAAGGGCGACGTCCCCGAGTCCCTGAAGAACAAGCGGCTCGTCTCGCTGGACCTCGGCGCGATGGTGGCGGGGGCGAAGTACCGGGGCGAGTTCGAGGAGCGACTCAAGACCGTCCTCTCCGAGATCAAGGCGAGCGACGGCCAGATCGTCACGTTCATCGACGAGCTGCACACGGTCGTCGGCGCGGGCGCCGGCGGCGACTCGGCCATGGACGCGGGCAACATGCTCAAGCCGATGCTGGCCCGGGGCGAGCTGCGGATGGTCGGCGCGACGACGCTCGACGAGTACCGCGAGCGCATCGAGAAGGACCCCGCCCTGGAGCGCCGCTTCCAGCAGGTCCTGGTCGCGGAGCCCACGGTCGAGGACACCATCGCGATCCTGCGCGGCCTCAAGGGCCGGTACGAGGCGCACCACAAGGTGCAGATCGCGGACAGCGCACTCGTGGCGGCCGCGACCCTGTCCGACCGCTACATCACCTCCCGCTTCCTGCCCGACAAGGCGATCGACCTGGTCGACGAGGCCGCCTCGCGCCTGCGCATGGAGATCGACTCCTCCCCCGTGGAGATCGACGAGCTCCAGCGGGCCGTCGACCGGCTGCGCATGGAGGAGCTGGCCCTCTCCAAGGAGACGGACGCGGCGAGCAAGGAGCGCCTGGAGAAGATCCGCCGCGACCTCGCCGACAAGGAGGAGGAGCTGCGCGGCCTCACCGCCCGCTGGGAGAAGGAGAAGGAGGGCCTGAACCGCGTCGGTGAGCTCAAGGAGCGCCTCGACGACCTGCGCGGCCAGGCCGAGCGCGCCCAGCGCGACGGCGACTTCGACACCGCCTCCAAGCTGCTGTACGGGGAGATCCCGACCCTGGAGCGCGAGCTGGAGGAGGCGTCCGAGGCCGAGCAGGAGGCCTCGAAGGACACCATGGTCAAGGACGAGGTCGGCCCGGACGACATCGCGGACGTGGTCGGCGCCTGGACCGGCATCCCCGCGGGCCGCCTCCTGGAGGGCGAGACGCAGAAGCTGCTGCGCATGGAGGACGAGCTGGGCCGCCGGCTGATCGGCCAGGGCGAGGCGGTCCGCGCGGTCTCGGACGCGGTCCGCCGCACCCGGGCGGGCATCGCGGACCCCGACCGCCCCACCGGCTCCTTCCTCTTCCTGGGCCCGACGGGCGTGGGCAAGACGGAACTGGCCAAAGCGCTGGCCGATTTCCTCTTCGACGACGAGCGGGCGATGGTCCGCATCGACATGTCGGAGTACGGCGAGAAGCACAGCGTGGCCCGCCTGGTCGGCGCCCCGCCCGGGTACGTGGGGTACGAGGAGGGCGGCCAGCTCACCGAGGCGGTCCGCCGCCGCCCGTACAGCGTGGTCCTGCTCGACGAGGTCGAGAAGGCGCACCCGGAGGTCTTCGACGTCCTCCTCCAGGTCCTCGACGACGGCCGCCTCACCGACGGCCAGGGCCGCACGGTCGACTTCCGCAACACGATCCTGGTCCTGACGTCGAACCTGGGCAGCCAGTACCTGGTAGAGCCGCTGACCAGCGAAGAAGAGAAGAAGCGACAGGTTCTGGAGATGGTCCGGGCCTCCTTCAAGCCCGAATTCCTGAACCGCCTGGACGACCTGGTGGTCTTCTCGGCGCTCACCAAGGACGAGCTGGCCCACATCGCGGAGCTCCAGATCGCCCGCCTGGCCAAGCGCCTGGCCGAACGCCGCCTCACCCTGGAGGTCACCCCCGAGGCCCTGGCCTGGCTGGCCGAGGAGGGCAACGACCCGGCCTACGGCGCCCGCCCCCTGCGCCGCCTCATCCAGACCGCCATCGGCGACCGCCTCGCCAAGGAGATCCTGGCGGGCGAGGTCAAGGACGGCGACACGGTCCGCGTCGACCGGTTCGGGGAAGGGCTGATCGTGGGCGCGGCGACCGGAAAGACCCTCTAGGACACGCCCCGAACCGGCCCGCGCGCCGGGATTCGGTCAGCCGTCAGCGGATACCCGTGGCGGGGGTTGCCAGCCCCCGCCCGGCATGGGAGAGGATGACCGGAACCGTACGAAGGAAGATTCACGATGAGCATCGACCCGTCCTCGATTCCGAATTTCGGGGCTCAGCCCGGCCCGCAGCCCACCGGTGGACCGGCCGGGCCCGTCGTACCCGACCAGGATCTGGTCAAGCAGCTCCTGGAGCAGATGGAGCTCAAGTACGTCGTGGACGACGAGGGCGACCTCGCCGCGCCGTGGGAGGAGTTCCGCACGTACTTCATGTTCCGTGGCGAGGACGACCAGCAGGTCTTCTCGGTGCGGACCTTCTACGACCGCCCGCACAGCATCGACGACAAGCTCGCGCTGCTGGAGACGATCGACGACTGGAACCGCCGCACCCTGTGGCCCAAGGTCTACACGCACACCCACGACGACGGCGCCGTCCGCCTCATCGGTGAGGCGCAGATGCTGATCGGCACCGGCGTCGCCCTGGAGCACTTCGTGTCGTCGACCGTCAGCTGGGTCCGCGCGTCGATCGAGTTCGACAAGTGGCTCGTGGAGCAGCTCGGCCTGGAGAAGGACGCCGAGGAGGCCGAGGGCGACGAGGGCGACGCCCCCGGCGACGACGCCTGACGCACGGCGCTCACCGCCTCACAGCGCCATCGGGGCCAGCGTCAGCAGATACGCCCCGTACGCGAACGAAAGCCCGGCCAGGGCCGCGGTCACCGTGACCGCCGCCCTCGGCCGGGCTTTCGCCAGCGCGGCCGCCAGCGGCAGCAGCAGCGGGAACGCGGGCAGCAGGAACCTCGGCTTGGACTCGAAGAACCCCGCGCCGCCGACCGTGATCAGGACCAGCACCGCCGTGTAGACGAGCACGGGCAGGGGCGGGCGCTCCAGCAGGAACAGGGCGAACAGGAGCAGCGCCGCCGCCGTGATCAGGAACGCCATCGTGTAGCCGAGGTCGAACGGCCCCGTCGCCAGCTTCCGTACGAAGCGCAGCGACCCCCGGCCGAAGTCGAACCTCGACGTCCAGCCGGCCTGGACCGCGAAGTAGCCGCGCAGCGGATCACCTCTTCGGGCGCCGACCGACAGGACGTACCCGCACCAGCCGAGCGGCGCCGCCAGCCCCGCCGCCCACACCCGCCAGTCCCGCCGTACGCCCCGCCCGCCGCGCCACAGCGCCGCCGCGGCCGCCACCGTGACCGCCGCGGCCACCGCGACCGCGTTCGGCCGCGAGAGGCCCGCCAGGGCCGCCAGCGCGCCCGCCCACAGCCAGCGCCGCTCCAGGAGCGCCCACAGCGACCAGGCGGCCAGCGCCGTCATCACCGGCTCGGTGTACGCCATCGACAGCACGATGGAGTGCGGCAGCAGGCCCCACAGCAGGACGAGGGCCGTTGCCGTGCGGCGGCCCGCCAGGCGCTCGCCGACCGCGTAGATCCCCCAGGCCGCCGCGGCCGCCGCCGTCCAGGAGACCAGCAGCCCGGCCGTGCCGCCCGCCACCGGCAGGAACGTCGTCACCGCCCGCAGCAGGCTCGGGTAGAGGGGGAAGAACGCCAGGTCGCTCTGGACCGCCCCGCCCGGCCAGTACAGCGTCCGCCCGTAGCCGTTCGCCGCGATCTTGATGTACCAGTCGGCGTCCCACGTCGTCGCGAGCAGCGCGCGCGGCGAGCGCCCCAGATGCCAGGCCCACCCCGCCAGGCACAGCATCCCGGTGAGCCGGACGGCGGCGAACAGCCCGAGCGCGGGCGCCGCCCGGCGCAGCGCGGTCAGCCGGTGCGGTGTGGACAGGGCGGCGCCGGACCGGCGTACGAGGGCGGTGATCTCGGCGGACAGGGTGCACCTCCGGGCGCGCGCGTAGTCGGTCCCGCGGGCCTGCCGGCCTGCGGGCTCAGCCCGCGAGCGCCTTCAGCCGGGAGACGGCCTCTTCGAGCACACTCTCCCTCTTGCAGAAGGCAAATCGGACGAAAGGCGCGCCCGCGTCCCGGTGGTCGTAGAAGACGGCGTTGGGAATCGCCACCACCCCGCAGCGCTCCGGCAGCGCCCGGCAGAAGGCGAAGCCGTCGCCGCCGTGCGAGAGCTCCTCGCCCAGCGGGCGGATGTCGGTGGTGATGAAGTACGTGCCCGCCGGGCGGTACACCGCGAAGCCCGCCGCCGCCAGGCCCTCGCTCAGCAGGTCGCGCTTGCCGCGCAGCTCGTCGCGCATCCCGTCGGTGAACGAGTCCGGCAGCCGCAGCGCCTCGGCGACCGCGTACTGGAAGGGCCCGGAGGCCACGTACGTAAGGAACTGCTTGGCCGAGCGGACGGCCGCGACCAGCTCGGGCGCGCCGGTGGCCCAGCCGACCTTCCAGCCGGTGAACGAGAACGTCTTGCCCGCCGAGCCGATCGTCAGCGTGCGCCCGCGCATCCCCGGCAGCGTCGCCAGCGGCACGTGCTCGCCGTCGAAGACCAGGTGCTCGTACACCTCGTCGGTCACCACCAGCAGGTCCCGCTCGCACGCCAGCTCCGCCACCGCCGTCAGCTCCGCGCGCGTGAGCACGGTTCCGGTGGGGTTGTGCGGGGTGTTGAGCAGGATGAGGCGGGTGCGCGGGGTGACGGCGGCGCGCAGCTCGTCGAGGTCGAGCACGAAGCGCCGCTGCCCGCCTTCGCCGGTCTCGGGGCGCAGCGTCACCGGGACGCGGGTGCCGCCCGCCATGGCGATGCAGGCCGCGTACGAGTCGTAGTACGGCTCCAGGGCCATCACCTCGTCCCCCGGCTCCACCAGGGCGAGCAGCGCGGCCGCGATCGCCTCGGTGGCGCCCGCCGTCACCAGCACCTCGCGGTCGGGGTCGAGCGCGAGCCCGTAGCGCCGCAGCTGGTGGTCCGCGATCGCGGTGCGCAGCTCGGGCACGCCCGGGCCCGGCGGGTACTGGTTGCCCCGCCCGTCGCGCAGGGCCCGCACGGCGGCCTCGCGCACCTCCTCGGGGCCGTCGGTGTCGGGGAAGCCCTGGCCGAGGTTGATGGCTCCGGTGGACGCCGCGAGGGCGGACATCTCGGCGAAGATCGTCGTCCCGAACTCGGCGAGGCGGCGGTTGAGGAGAGGGCGCGCGCTGGAGGTCATGGCCGCCATCCTGCGCGGAACCTCTGGAGTTGCTCAAGTCTGCTTTCGCTTCCGGTGGCCGGGGGCATCCCCCAGTCACGCAGAGAGAAGAACGAAGGACGGTGGGGGAGATGGGATATGTCGTCGCGGGGGCCGTACTGGTACTGATCTGGTACGTCGTCGGCAGGTTGACCAGGGGAAGCAGCGCCAAGTGGCGGCGCGGATGGTATTCGTCCGGATCGGGCCGCTCGGCCGGATCGGGCGGCTCGTCCGCCGGGTCCTGGTGGGCCGGTGACGGCGGCGGCGGCCACGGCCACCACGGCGGCCACTCGTGCGGCGGTGGCCACTCCTCCTGCGGGGGCGGTTCGTCCTGCGGCGGCGGCGGCGGGGGCGGCGGCTGCGGCGGCTCCAGCTGACGGTTCACACAAGCTCCGGCCGACCGGTTCGAAGGACCCTCCGGCCGACCGGTTCGCGGGAGTACGGCTGACCGTTCGCGGCGGTCGCGGCTGACACGGGGCAGCCGATTCCGTCCGCACGCCCCTTCCGCGCGCCCGGCGGGCAGACACCCGCCGGGCGCCTTCATGCGCACCCTCCGGTTGAACAGTTGAACCGTGTTGCATCCCAGGGGATGGAAACCACGCCAAGTTGGGTAAAAACGCTGTGAGCGCCGCGCACTTCATGATTCCCTCGCTGTTGAGGAACGCAGTCCACGGACCCCCACCGGGCGGACCTGAGCAGGCGGTCCCCCCTTCCCTCGCACCGGTTCCGGGGTGACCCCGGTCGTCCACCCTCCCCATGTGTGTTTTTGCGGAGCCCACCCATGCTCACGACTCTCAAGACCGTCTACACCGACACGCGTGCCAGCGACCTCGCCTGGGCTCTGGGCCGGGAGCCGCTGCCCGCGTTGGCCGCCCTCGACCTCGAACTCTCCGGCGCCAAACTCCAGTTGAGGCTCCTCGGCGCCTCGCACCAGGTGCTCCTCGAAGAGGAGCGGGGCTCCTGTTCGGAGACCGTCGCCTGTATGCCCGGCAGCAGCACACCGCTGCCCCTCGGGGTGGCGAAACGTCTCGGGGAGTGGGAATACGAGTTCGCCGCGCGGGTGGAGACGCTGTCCGGGGGCTCGTTCGCGGGGCGCGCCCAGGAGCTCCTCGCGCTGGTCGCGGACCACCCCAACGGCCTTGCGGGGACGTTTCCCGGCTCGCCGCACGCGTTCACCGCGATGCTCGCGCAGCGCTGCGAGGGCCAGGTGCGCTGGCGGACCTGGCACGCGTACCCGCAGGAAGGGCAGTTGGTGGTGACCCGTACGAGGGTCGGTGTCCGAATGGCGGCACCCGTCGGGCTCTGAGAATGCGTGCAGGCAGGAGGGGGTGCACCGCCACTGGGAGGGCCGTAATTCCCTCCGCGGTGCGCTAGTTGCACTCTTGTGGGTGACAAGATGTCAGCGAGTCGTGACGTAGCGTTCCCATCATGATCGAACCGTCTGTGTCCGTCCTGCCCTGTGGCATCCCGCCGCCGGCACACCGGCGCAGCACCGCGCGGTTCATCGTGCTCGGCACCGTGTTCATCTGCGCGGCCTGCGGACTCGTGTACGAACTCGAACTGGTCGCCCTCGCCTCGTACTTGATCGGCGACTCGGTCACCCAGGCCTCCGTCGTGCTGTCCGTGATGGTCTTCGCCATGGGCATCGGCTCCCTGCTCGCCAAACGGCTGCGGCTGCACGCCGCCGTCGGCTTCGGCCTCATCGAGGCGGCCCTCGCCCTGGTCGGCGGCTGCTCGGCGATGGTGCTGTACGCGACGTTCGCCTGGTTCGGCGGCGCGAGGTACGCGCTGGTGGCGTTCTCGCTCGGGATCGGCGTGCTCATCGGCGCGGAGATCCCGCTCCTGATGACCCTGATCCAGCGGGTCTCCCGGCAGGACCCGGGCGGCACGGTCGCGGACCTGTTCGCCGCCGACTACGTGGGAGCGCTCGTCGGCGGCCTCGCCTTCCCCTTCCTCCTGCTGCCGCTGCTCGGCCAGTTGACGGGGGCGCTGGTGACCGGCGCGGTCAACGCGGTGGCGGGCGGCGCACTGGTGCTGTGGCTGTTCCGGCGCGATCTGACGCCACGCGCGCGCTGGTGGCTGTTCGCGGCGAACGTGCTGGTCCTCGCGGTCCTGGCGACGACCACCGCACTGGTCGGCGCCTTCGAGCAGGCGGCGCGGCGCGCGGTGTACGGGGGGCAGGTGCGGGTCGCGGTGCAGACCGGGGTGCAGGAGATCGTCCTCACCGGCAGCCGCACCGGGCACGGCCCCGGCGGCCCGCTCGACCTCTTCCTCGACGGCCGGCTGCGCGTCAGCGGCCGGGACGAGCACCGCTACCACTCGGCGCTGGTGGGCCCCGCGATGGACTCGGGCCCGTACGGGCGGGTGCTGATCCTGGGCGGCGGGGACGGCCTCGCCGCGCGCGAGGTGCTGCGCCACCCGGGCGTGCGCTCGGTGACACTGGTCGAACTCGACGCGGGCGTCGTCGACTTGGCGCGCCACGACCCGGCCCTGTCGGCGCTGAACGGCCATGCGTACGACGACCGGCGGGTGCGGCCGGTGGTCGCGGACGCGTTCGGCTGGCTGCGGGGGCCGGGGCGCTCGGCCGGGCCGTTCGACGTGGTGGTCTCCGATCTGCCGGACCCGGGCATCACCCCGAGCACCAAGCTCTACTCGGAGGAGTTCTTCGGCCTCGCCGCGCGGGTGCTGGCGCCGGGCGGGCGGATCGTGGTGCACGCGGGCCCGGTCGCGACGCGGGCGCACACGTACTGGACGGTGGAGTCGACGGTACGGGCGGCGGGCCTGTGGACCGTGCCGTACCGCGCGACGGGCCGCCTCACGGGTTTCACGGCGGGCCCCGACCGCGCCTCGGACGCCACGAAGCCCCCGCACGACTGGGGCTTCGTCCTGGCCTCGCCGTCCGGGCCCCCGGGGGCCCCGCTCGCCCCCGAGCTGGAGCCCCTGGCGGACGAGCGGCCCCGCGACGAACTGCCCCCGTCGACGCTGGTGCACCCGCGCTATACGGGATGAGGGGTCAGGGCTTCGCCGCGTTTGCGCAGACGGGACGGCCGCCCCTGAGTAGGCTCGTTTCCCATGGAGCATGAGGTGTTCGTTCCGGTTG